>JAKPKV010000018.1 GCA_029553475.1 Armatimonadota bacterium | reverse complement strand
CGGTCTCGGTGGTGCCGATCACCAGCGATGAGCTGAAGGGGCGCATCATCGGTCGCGAGGGGCGCAACATCCGCACCTTCGAGACGCTCACCGGCATTGACCTCATCATTGACGATACCCCGGAAGCGGTGGTGATCTCCGGCTTCGATCCCGTGCGGCGCGAAATCGCCCGCCAGGCGCTCACCGCGCTCATCGAAGATGGCCGCATCCACCCCGCGCGCATCGAGGAAGCGGTGGAGCGCGCGCAGGCCGAGGTGGAACGGCAGATCAAGCTCGCCGGCGAGCGCGCGGTGATGGCCGCCGGCATCAGCGGCCTGCAGCCCGACCTGGTGCGCGCGCTGGGCCGCCTGCGCTACCGCACCAGCTACGGCCAGAACGTGCTCGACCACTCCATCGAAGTGTGCCACCTGGCGCGCATGATGGCGGAGGAGCTGGGCGCGAACGTGGAGATCGCCCGTCGCGCCGGCCTGCTGCACGACATCGGCAAGGCCGCCGACAGCGAGAGCGAAGGCGCCCACCATCAGCTTTCCGCCGAGCTGGCGCGGAAATGCCGCGAGCAGGCGGAAGTGGTGCACGCCATCGCCGCCCACCATGGCGAGCCGCACCCGGAGACGGTGGAGGCGGTGCTGGTGATGGCCGCCGACGCCATCTCCGCCGCCCGCCCCGGCGCCCGCCGCGAGTCGCTGGAGAACTACATCAAGCGCCTGCAGAAGCTGGAGGAGATCGCCACCTCGCGGCCCGGTGTGGAGCGCTGCTTCGCCATCCAGGCCGGCCGCGAAATCCGCATCATGGTCAAGCCCGACCAGGTGGACGACCAGGGCGCCTATCTCATCGCCCGCGACGTCGCCCACGAGATCGAGCAGCACATGCAGTACCCGGGGCAGATCAAGGTGACGGTCATCCGCGAGACCCGGCAGGTGGAAATCGCGAAGTGATATCACCCCGACCAAACGCCACGGGGCGGGCCGCATGGCCCGCCCCGTTTTTTCTGCACCCCGGCTGTTGGTAGTGCGCCACGCAGCGCAGCGGAGTGGCGCCACGCCGGTCTATACCTGCACCCCTTTCGCGCCACTCCGCTGCGCTGCGTGGCGCACTACCAACAGCCGGGTGCAGTTACGTCTCCAGCCCCGGCGCTTTCCACACGGTGTCCGCTTCCTGGCGGCTCACCCGGTCTTCGGTTTCCGTGAGGACGAACGACCCCTGGCCGGCGACGCTGATGGTGCTTTCGCGCACTTCCGCAACGCGTTCCTGCAGGTCTTCCATGGTGTCCGGATCCACCACACGCTCGCTCCGGCGGGTATAGCGGGTGGCGGTGACGGTGGGCGGCTTCATGCCGTCGGGGCGCGGCAGCGTGCGCAGCACGTAGGTGAGCGCTTTCGACACGGCTTTCAGGTCCACGTCGCTCTCGGAGACCAGGTGCACGCAGCGCTTGCCATTCACCGTTTTGAAGCCGGCCACGGTGGTGGTGACGGTGACCGGGGAGGACTTGCCGTCCGGCAGCGGCATGCTGCCTTTCGTCTTCCAGCTATCGCCCACCTTCACCGTTTTGCCGACCATCGCGCCGTACTGCACCTGCCAGTCGTCGCTGACGACCTGTTTCAGCGCCTTCTCGGCGAACAGCGGGCCGTAGATCTTATACGCGTCGGCGTCGAACACCGTCTTCGCGCGCGCGCTCAGCTTGTCCAGCCCGCGGATCGCGAGGAGCTTGCCGGCCGCGTCGGTATCCACGCTGATCGCCACGTTCAGGAAGCAGCGGGTGGTGTCGTCAATCTCATCGTCTTCGCCGTCCGTCGTTTTTGAGGCGGAAAACAGCGTCTCAGTCAGCGTGAAGCCCGTCGCCGTGCGCCGGGCGACGGTGCGCACCATCTCCGTTGCCTCGGAGCGCTCCATCTCCGCGCCGTCCATCTTCGTGACGGCAGTGGTGTGCGTCACGGTGACCGTGCGCGCCAGCGGGGAGAAGCGGAACGTCGCCGTTTCCTCGGCGCGCGCCGGCGCCGCGCCCATCAACAGGGCGCCCGCCAGCGCCACTCCCATGATGACCATCGTCAATTTCCGCATCTGCTCCTCCTGACTCGCGCTGGCACGATGTCCGGCGCTACCGGTTCTCTTCCAGCCGGACGCGGGAAACTCCTGCTGCTCGGCCTTCGAAGTCGTCGCCCTCGCGCTCTCCGTGTGTACCTGGTGCTGGGGATTGGGTTCTTCTTTGTGGGGCGCTGACGCCACGAATCGCGGCGGGGACGCTCTAATAGTATGGAGAGTATGGAGAGTTCACCTCTCCCCCCGGCCCCCTCCCCTACATGGGGAGGGGGAGTGGGTGTGAATCTGTAACCAGTGCCGCCATTCAACTCCGGTGCTCCCCCTCCCCGCTCAGGAGAGGGGGGCGGGGGGAGAGGTGGATCGAGGGGAGCCGTTCATGGCGCGCATCCTCCTATTCGTGTGTGGCTTGCTGGCGACGGCGGCCTTCGCCGCGCCGTTCGTCACCACGGGCCGCTGCTGGGCCGGCGAGACGGCGATCATCGTCGGCGCGCCGGACGAGCCGTGGGTCTTTCCGGCGGACAACTGGGATTTCCACCCCATCCGCTACACGGATACCGCGCTGAGCGCCGAGCGCTACGGCAACCTGCGGCTGTCCTGCACGCTGCGCATTGACGGCGTGGTCGCGGATTACCCGCCCTATGACGTGGCCTTCCACACCCGCTACACTGATCCCGGCCTGCTGTTCTACCACACCGGCCTGCTGCTGCGCCAGGACGGCACGGGGAACGGCTATCGCGTGCTGTTTTCCACCGTGTCGCAAGATATCGCGCTCTATCGCGATGGCGTGGGTTTCCTCGCGGCGCGGCCCTGCGCGCTGGAGGAGGGGAAGAGCTACGCCGTCGTCGTGGAGGCGATCGCCAACCGCGTCACCGTGCGCATTGACGGCGCGGTGGCGCTGGAGGCGATTGACGGGCCGGCGGGCCTGCCGCGCGTGGGGAAGGTGGGCGTCTTCGCGTTGCACGCCCGGGGTGATTACGCGGATATCTTCATCGAAACGCTGCCGGATTCGCTGTCAAAGCCCCCGCGGCGCGACCACCCGCTGACCGCGCGCCACTGGCACCGCTGGCTGTGGATCTTCGACGGCGACGAGCCCATCGCCCGTTTCATGCGGTACGACGTGGGCAATCACCGCAATGGGCCGACCGACACCGGCGGGCCGTATCGCTACTTCGGCATCTCCGACGCCAAGCTGCGTCCCCGCACGCCGCCGGCCACGCCCTGGCAGCTCGATTGGGAGTGCCCGCTGGCCGGGGTCGGCACGGCGCGCTATAAGACCCTCACGCGCTTCGAGGTGACCCATCCCGCGCGCGACGCGCTGCGTTTCGCGTGGGAATCCGCGCTGCGGGCCACCGGCGAGACGACGGGGCGCGGCACGATGACGGTGCGCTACGACGCGCGGGCGAATCGCTACGTCTACGACTGCGCGACGGCGCGCATCCTGGACGCGCCGTGGACGGAACAGGTGATGCAGTTCGCCGACCCCTGGCCCTACTGGGCAGTCGGCCCGGCGACGGAGGACATGAAGACGTGGCCGCGGCGGCTGCGGTACTTCGTGTATACCGACGAGGCCGGCGCGGCGCGAAAAATCCCGCTGAACCACCACTGGCCGACCGCGTATGTCTTCAAGCCCGGCACGGCGGCGGTCTTCGTCTCCGACAACGAGGTGAACCCCGCCTTCGAGCTGCTCACGGACGGGCACACGCTCTCCGGCGGCCTGTGCAACTGGGGGCTGGACCTGCACCTGCAGCTCCAGTTCGCCACAGAGCAGCTGCCGCTGCCGAAGGGCAAAGAGCTCGCCGCGCGCTTCCGCGTGACGACGTATGCCCGGCAGGACGCGGAGGCGCTGCTCGCCGGCGCAAAATTCCTCGATTTCTTCCAGACGGTCTACGGGGAGATGGTGGTGCCCATCAATACCGGGCAGGTGCTCAACCGCTTCGGCCCGGGGAGCTGGGTGAAGGCCACCGACCCCTTCGACGCCTGGATCTGGGAGGGGCTGACCGCGAAGAACTGGGACCAGACGACGGGGGTGGACGATACCTTCTCGCTGCGGCTGGACACCCCCGGCGTCTACCTGACGAAGAATTTCGGCGCCGGCGGCTACTACGGCGTGTTCCCAGCGGGCACCTACGAGCTGCGCGCCGTGGTGAAAACGCGGGGCGCGACGGGCAAAGGCGCCTGGCTGAGCGTGCAGAACTGGCCGCTGCCGGACACCTTCACCTCAGAAGCAGTGGCCGGCACGGCCGACTGGACCCCCCTCTGCGCCCGCTTCCCCGGCCCCATCATCGGCGCCACCCTCCGCCTCCACCTCGACGGCCCCGGGGCGGCGTGGGTGGATAATGTGCAGGTGGTGAAGGTGGAGTGAACCGCGGATGTTGCGCCGCCGGTTTCCCATCATGCGACATTTTGCGCATCCGCGGAAAAATTTTTTCGCCCGCTCTTGATCTCTCGCCACGGATATGGTATATAGTAATGGATTCCCCGCGTGGTTCTTCAGTTCTTTCCCAGGTGACGCATGGCCAGCGTGCCGGCGTACCCATTCACCGGGACAGCCGTGACCGACGGGCGCGGGGCGGGAATCCTGACTCCGCCGAGCAGGGGACGCGGCGCGGAGCGGTGAGTGCGATCCCACGAGTTGTGCGCGCCGGCCGCGAGCCGCGCATCGTTAGGTGGCAACCGGAATGAGTTCCTCGTCCGCAACTCCCCAGGTCACACGGCCTGACGAATTCGTCATCGTGCTGGACTTTGGGGCGCAATACAGCCAGCTCATCGCCCGCCGTATTCGCGAGTGCAAAGTGTACTGCGAGCTGCTGCCGCACGACACGCCGGCGGCGGAGCTTGCCGCGCTCAAGCCGAAGGGCATCGTGCTCAGCGGCGGCCCGGACAGCGTGTATGCGCCGGAGGCGCCCGGCTGCGACCCGGCGATCTTTGACCTGGGCATCCCGGTGCTCGGCATCTGCTACGGCATGCAGTATATGGCCCACTGCCTGGGCGGCACGGTGCTGCCCGGCGACAAGCGCGAGTACGGCCGCACCGAGCTGCACGTGCTGGATGGCAGCGACCTCTTCGCGGATTTGAACCCGCAGTTGATCTGCTGGATGAGCCACGGCGACGTGGTGACGACGGCGCCGCCGGGGTTCACGGTGACGGCGCGCACGGAGAACACGCCGGTGGCGGCGATGTCCAACACCGACCGCGCCTGGTTCGGCGTGCAGTTTCACCCGGAGGTGGTGCACACCCCGTGGGGCATTGAAATTCTGCGCACCTTCGTCACCCGCTTCTGCGGCTGCGCCGGCACGTGGACGATGGCGAATTTCGTCCGCCAAGCCATCAGCGACATCCAGGCGATGGTGGGCGGGGCGCGGGTGGTCTGCGGGCTGAGCGGGGGCATTGACTCCGCGGTGACCGGCGCGCTGGTGCATCGCGCCATCGGCGAGCAGCTCACCTGTATCTTCGTGGACCACGGCTTCCTGCGCAAGGACGAGGGCGCGCAGGTGGAGCGGGCGTTCCGCGACCATTTTCACGCGAACCTGGTGCACGTGAAGGCGGAGGAGCGCTTCCTGACGCTGCTCGCCGGGGTGACCGACCCGGAGCAGAAGCGAAAAATCATCGGCGGCGAGTTCATCGCCGTCTTCACCGAGGAGGCGTCGCGCATCGGCGACGTCACCTTCCTGGCGCAGGGCACGCTCTACCCGGACATCGTGGAGAGCGGCACCACCGGCAGCGGCAAGAAAGCCGCGGTGATCAAGTCGCACCATAACGTGGGCGGCCTGCCGGCGACGATGAACCTGCGCCTGCTGGAGCCGCTGCGCAACCTGTTCAAGGACGAGGTGCGCCGGCTGGGCGAGGAGCTGGGCCTGCCGGACAATATCGTCTGGCGCATGCCCTTCCCCGGCCCGGGGCTGGCCATCCGCATCATCGGCGAGGTGACGAAGGAGCGGCTGGAGATCCTGCGCGAAGCCGACCACGTGATCGTGGACGAGATCAAGCGCGCCGGTCTCTACCGCAAGCTTTGGCAGGCGTTCGCCGTGCTGCCGTTGGTGCGCAGCGTGGGGGTGATGGGCGACCACCGCACTTACGCCTATCCCGTGGTGCTGCGCGCGGTCACCAGCGAAGACGCCATGACGGCGGACTGGGCGCGCCTGCCCTTTGAAGTGCTGGAACGCATCAGCAATCGCCTGATTAACGAGGTGGAGGGCGTGAACCGGCTGGTCTACGACGTGACCAGCAAGCCGCCCGGCACCATCGAGTGGGAGTAATACGAGCGGGGATGTGCCCCCTCCTCGTGGAGCGTGGTATGACTGTCATGTACCAAGACGACTTGAAAACGGTGCTGTATACGGAAGCGGAGATCGCCGCGCGCGTCGCCGAGTTGGGCGCGCGGATCTCGCGGGATTACGAGGGAAAATCCATCGCGCTGGTCGGCGTGCTCAACGGCGCGGTGGTCTTCCTGGCCGATCTCATGCGCGCGATCACCGTCCCGGTGCATGTGGATATGGTGGCGATTTCCAGCTACGGCTCTTATTCCAGCACCAGCGGCGTGGCGCGCATCATGAAGGACCTGGACAACAGCGTGGAAAGCCAGCACGTGCTCATCGTCGAGGATATCGTGGATACCGGCCTCACGCTGAACTACCTGGTGGATTACATGCGCGCGCGCAACCCCGCCAGCGTGAAGGTGGCGGCCATGCTGAGCAAGCCCAGCCAGCATCGGGTGAAGGTGCAGGTGGATTACCTCGGCTTCGAGGTGCCGGACGAATTCGTGGTGGGCTACGGGCTGGACTTCGCCCAGCGCTACCGCAACCTGCCCTGCATCGCCGTGCTGAAGCCGGAAATTTACGCCGGCCCCGATACGCCGCCGACGCTGTAGCACCGCGGCGGCATGCCGCGTACGTTGGTGTTCGATGCGGTCACCCCCCGGCCGCCGACAGCGGGGAGGGCACAGGTGGCAGCGCAGTGCCACGGTGCCACGCGGTGACCGCGCATGTATGGGTCAGCCGACATCGGACGGGCTCTGTCGCGCGAGGCGCCTCGCGCCCACCCCGCCGTTGCGCTAGACTGGGGATGTTCCCGCGCCGGGAGCCCCCGAGGATAACTTGATTCCCGACTTGAATCCGCCGGCCGCGCCTGACGCGTGCCGCGCGAAGAAGGTGGTACAACCCGTGGAAGAGATGCAGACAAAAGAACGCCCGGTTGAGACGGACGCCGCTCCCGATCTGGAGAGCATGACGCTGCCGCAGCTGCAGCGCGTGGCCAAGGAGCTCGGCATCCCCGAGTTCTACCGGATGAAAAAACAGGACCTGGTGATCAAGATCAAGGCCGCGCAGGCGGAAAAAAGCGGGCTGAAGATCAGCGAGGGCATCCTGGAAATCCTGCCGGAAGGGTTCGGCTTCCTGCGCGTGAAGGGCTTCCTCTCCAGCACGGAGGACATTTACGTCTCGCAATCGCAGATCAAGCGCTTCAACCTGCGCACCGGCGACACCGTGGCCGGCGCCGTCCGCCCGCCGAAAGACAGCGAGCGCTACTTCAGCCTGCTGCGCATCGAGGGCATCAACGGCATGAACCCGGAGATGGCCAAGCACCGCATCAATTTCGATGACCTGACGCCGGTCTTCCCCGATGAGCGCCTGCGGCTGGAGACGGAGCCGCGCAATATCTCCGCGCGCGTGATTGATCTCGTCGCCCCCATCGGCAAGGGCCAGCGCGGCCTCATCGTCGCCCCGCCGAAAGCGGGCAAGACCACGCTGCTGAAGACCATCGCCAACAGCATCATCGCCAACAATCCGGATATCAACATGATCATCCTGCTGGTGGATGAGCGCCCGGAAGAGGTGACGGACATCCGCCGCTCGGTGCCGAACGCGCAGGTGGCCGCCTCCACCTTCGACGAGATGCCGGAAAACCACATGGTGGTGCAAGAAATGGTGCTGGAACGCGCCAAGCGCCTGGTGGAGATGGGCAAGGATGTGGTCGTCCTGCTCGACTCGCTCACCCGTCTGGCCCGCGCCGTCCGGGCCCTATAAGAGCCGTAATAGGCCTACACCCCAAAGGTTTTCTGAAAGGGGACGTTGTCACTTTAATTGCTT
>JAKPKV010000178.1 GCA_029553475.1 Armatimonadota bacterium | reverse complement strand
GCCCCCCCACCTAACCTCCCTCTCGAGGGGGGAGGAATTAGGCCTGTGCTTTGGCTTCCTTTTGTGTTGCTGCTCCTCCTGATGGGCAACAGCGCCTATGCGTTGTGGTTTTCGGGTATGGGGGTGAAGCCGAATAGCAATGGCGGCGTGGGACTGCTTTCCGCGCCGCGTCCGCCGGTGGTGCGGACGGATTACGACGCGCTGACGGCGCTGGGCCGCGCCTTGATGGCAAGCACACAACCGGACGACCGCATTTATGTCGTCGCGTCGTCTTTCTATCTCAATCAGGATTTGCTGGCGCGGGTCTTTGCCGATGCGCTGCGTGAACCGGCGATGGCGGCGCGTTTCCAATGGGGGCCGGAAATCGATGGCGAGCAACCGCCGCCGCTTGATGTTTATGCCTCGTCCAATGTCTATGTCGTGCCGGAACCGGCGCAATATCACCTTGACCCCGCCGGACAGACGGTCGTGACGGCGGCGGCGCGGCAATTTCCGCCGCCGCCTGAACGTGCCGCATTGTTCCACCGCGACGCGCAGACATTCACGCTGGAGGATGGCGTGGTGGCGCATATCTGGCGGCGCGACGCTTGGACGCCGGACACGCTGCGTCCGGCGCTGGCCTCCATCCGCGCCATTGCCGCTGGCGCGGCGCAGGATTGGGTGGCGTGGCGGCAACCGCGTGGCGTTTCCATCCGCTCCGATGATCGCGGCCTGACGCAGGTGACGGCGGTTTTCGACGCGGCGCGGCGGGATATGAGCCTGCTGTTTGACCGGCCCTTGGCGGCGGGGGACTATCGGCTTGGCATGGCGGTGGCGTCCGGTTGCGCCGCGCCGCGCTTTGTGCTGGAAACCGTCGCGGGCGGCGGCAAGGTGCTGAGCACCGCTTCCTTCGCGCCGGTGCTGTTGCCGAGCGAAGCCTACAACTTCTTCACCATCCCCCCCGAAGCCGATGGCAAAGCCTTCGCCCGCCTGCGGATGGAGGTGACGGCAGGGGAGACTTGCCTGTCGGAATTGCGTGAACTACGGATCGAAAGGGCGGCGGCGCGGCCTTGAGGCGTTTTTTGCGGCGATTGCCTTTG
>JAKPKV010000139.1 GCA_029553475.1 Armatimonadota bacterium | reverse complement strand
TCGCCACCTCGCTTGCTCTCATCGCGCCAGGCTGTGGCACGATTGTGCGCCGTATCGGGCCGGGATACTGCCGACAAATCGTGTCGCGCCTGACACGACGATCTCGGCGCGATCTGACACACACCTCTTCGTCAACAGGCTCTTACGGGATCAATGACCTGGTGCGGATGCCGGTGATCGCGCCGGTGAAGGTGACCGTGCCTTTGCCGCTGGTGATGGTACGCACGGTGCAGACCACGGGCCACTCCGTTAAATCCACTATCGGATTCAGTTTTTCGAGTGCCGCGGCCACCTGTTTGCCCACCAGCGGCACGTTCACCTGCTTCACCATGAAATCCACCTTGCCGGGCGTGGCGGCGGGCACGAGCGCGCCGGTGGCGGTCAGGGCGACCTCTTTGCCGATGGGCAGCCTGACCACCCCGCGCAGGCGGACATCGCCGGACGGCGGGAAGGTGACGGACAGCGTATCCAGGGGAATGCGCACCACGGAGGCGATGTTCACCCCGCGCTTGCGCAGGAAATCCGTGACGGCGGTATCGGTGACGGTCACGGTGAAATTGCCCGCGTTGAGCCGGGAGAAATTGAAGGGCGGCCCGGAGACGTCGAGATCGTACACCACCAGCTTCGCGGCGGCGAGGGTGGGACCGTCCCGTAATTGCAGCTCATTCCCGGCGATGACCAGCTTCGGTACGCGGGCTTCGCGCAGCCCGATCATCTGCACCGGCGCGTTCTCCACCGTCAGATGATCCGGGTTGAGCACGAAGGCCGCGGCGCGTTCGCGCACGGTGCGGGTAATCACCTGGCGGGCGTTGCGCTGCCACCAGACGTAGAGCCCGGCGACGGCGACGCCGAGGACCAGCAGAAAGACCAGCAAACGTTTCATGACGAGCGCCTCTCCTCCCGACGCGTGTTATTGGGCTTCGCGCGGCGCGTCACTCGCGGGCTTGCCGGCGTCATCCTCGTCGCCGGTCTGTGAGAGATTCTTCTTGAATTCGCGGATGGCCTGGCCAACCGATTTCGCCAGCTCCGGCAGCTTCTTCGGCCCGAAGAGCAAGAAGGCCGCGATGATGATGATCACCCATTCCCAACCATGTGGTAGCATAGACTTGACCGCCTTACCGCCGCTTCACACACGACAACAGGTACCGCGCCGCGGCATGGCCGCGTTCCCACCATTGTACGGGTTTTCCGCCGGCGAGGAAATAGCATCCGCTATGCCGCGCCCACCGTTATTATACGCCATATATACGCCTGCTCGCCGCAAATCAGGCGGAATTTCCCGTTTCCCGGCCAAATCCCCTTGACAGCGGGTGAGGTTTTTCGTATGATTACCCTCGCCGGCCGAAGTGGCGGAATGGCAGACGCGCTTGGTTCAGGACCAAGTACCCGTACGGGTGTGGAGGTTCGACTCCTCTCTTCGGCACCATTTTCGCGGAGCGCGTTCCGAGTGTGCGGGGCGCGCTCCGTGTTTGTTCGAGGTCCCGGCATGGATGACAGCCCGATGGCATCCCCTCTCCCCCCACGCACGCGCCGCCTGCTCCGCGTCGTCGGTCTCCTTGCCGCGTGCGCCGTCCTCGCCGTCCTCGGCTTGGGCGGCTTTCTCGATGCCTACGGGCAGCGGGAGCGCGCGCGGCCCGCGCAGGTCATCATCGTCCTGGGGGCGCGCCTGTCGCCTGACGGCCAGCCCGGGGATAGCTTACAGGCGCGCGTGCGGCACGCCGTCACGCTCTATCGGCGCGGGTTCGCGCCGGCGCTGCTCTTCACCGGCGGGCAGGGCGCGGATGAGCCGCGGCCCGAATCCGTCGCGGCGCGCGAGCTGGCGATCAACCTGGGCGTGCCGGCGCGCGCCACCTCCCTGGAAACCGCCTCGACCAGCACGCGGGAGAACGCGCGCTTCGCGGCGGATATCTGCCGCGAGCAGGGCTGGACGACGGCCATCGTCGTCAGCGACCCATACCACCTCTGGCGCGGGCAGCGCAACCTGCGGCAGGCAGGCATCACCGCGTATCCCAGCCCGGCGCGGGCGTGTCGGCGCAACCGGGAATGGCCGTTGCGCGTGCAGTGGACGGCGCGCGAAACGCTGGCCGTGCTGCGCGATCTGGCCATCGGTCACTGATCCGCGAGCAGCCCGACGATGCTGTCCTGCAGGCGCCGCGCCGCGGCGGAGCTCCCGCGATAATCATTCAGCATGACGGCATAGACCAGCCGCTCACCCGCCTGCGAGGTGACATAGCCCGCCAGGCTGGAAACGCCGGTCATGGTGCCCGTTTTCGCGCGGGCATTGCCGGCGGCGCGCGTATCCGCCATGCGCGTTTTCAGCGTCCCGTCGCGCCCGGCGACCGGCAGGCTGTGGTACCAGACCGCAAAATGCGCGGAGAGCGCCATATGTGTGAGGATGCGCACGGCGCCGCGCGGGCTCATGCGATCCTGGCGCGACAGCCCGGAGCCATCCACCAGGAAAAAGTTCCCGGTGACGATGTCGGAGAGCTCGCAGTAATTCGTCACCATGATCGGATACCGTCCCGCCACGGGCGGCTCCAGGCTGTAGAGCGCGAGCAGCGTCAGGCGCACCTGCTCGGCCGTGTGGTTGTCGCTGTCCTTCAGCATCGGGTAGATGATCTCGCGCAAGGTGGGCGAGTGGTGCGTGAGCAATACCGCTGGTTCCGCCGTCCCTTTCAATGCCGGGTCATTGGTGACGGTGATGCCGGCGTCGCGCAGCGCGGCGGTGAATTGCTCGACGGCAAAGCGGTCGGGCGCGGGAACGCTCAAGCGCTCCACCACCTCTTTCCCCGGGGCGATGCCGCCGATGATGCGCACGGTCGTCCCGTTGGGAAGCACCTCCAGGGGTTTTCGGACGGCGTTCGCCGTTTTCGCCTGATTGACGACGGTGAACAGCGCGGTGGGGGGATCGAACGTGACGCTGGGGGGAGCGCCGGGCGCCGTGCCGCGCACGGTGAGGCGCACGGCGTTCTGATTGCAGGCGAGCGCGGTCGGCGGAGCGGCATAATACCAGGGCAAGTCGGCTTTTTCCCAGCCGGGACCGCGCAGCGGGTCGGGATTCGGGAAAAAAGCGTTGTCAATGACGATGCGGCCGCGAATCTCGCGCAGCGCGGGGCGGTTCGCGCTGTCGTCGCCGTCGTACAACTGCTGCGCCCAGGCGCGGAAGGTCGCGGGAGTGAGGACGGGGTCTCCCCCACCCTTCAGGTACAGATTGCCGTGCAGCACGCCGTCGTTCACCGGGCCGTCAACGGCCAGGGTGGTGGTGAAGCGATAGTCAGGCGCCAGGTACTCCAACGCCAGCGCGGCGGTGACGAGTTTCGCGGTTGAAGCGGGAATGAGGGGCAGACCCTCATTTTTGGCGTACCACACCGCGCCGTCATCCAGCGACTGGACCAGGATGCCGATTTTCGCCCCGTTGAGCGCGGGGTCGCCCTGCAGGCGCTCCATGGCGGCAGTAAAGCCCTCCGGCGGCGCGGCCAGCGCCGCCAGCGACCAGAGCGCGAGCAGTATCACGCAGAGACGTTGCCGCATATCCCCCTCCAGTACTTTTCGCGCGGACGGCGCATCGCAGTCCCGCCGGCGTGTTCACGTCAGCGATTGTGCCCTCCCGAAGCGACGCATCAATCCCGTCCCAACCCGCGGAGCCTACTTCAATCTGCTCATCTTCGTCATGCGGTAAACGTGCCGGCGTTAACTCCTCCGCCGGGAAGACCGAGTATTGGCACTATCGCTTACGATGACGACGACGATGACGATGACGATGACGATTATTGGGATGTCGCGGTGGGCGCGGATGGGGATGATGGCGATGGAGGGAGGGAGATATGGCTGATCCCGATATGCTGTTTCACCTCGACCTGAAGGACGCGAAGCTGGAGCGGGCGCTGGATGATCTCTTCGCGCAGGCGGGGCGGGCGTTTCTGGTGGAGGATCCGCTGCCTGAAACGATATCGGTGCGGGCGGACGACCTGGGCTTCCGCGATGCCCTCGCCCTCCTCCTGCCGCCGAATTACACGGCGATGGAGGAGGGCGGGGTGTATCATATCAAGCGCGCCGCGTAAGGCTACGCGTTGACGGTGACGCTCACGCCGTCGCGCACGAGCCGCACGTCCAGGGCGCTGGCGCCTTCCGCTTCCAGCGCGGCGAGGACGGCGGCGCGCCGGTCCGGCGGGACGATGGTCATCATGCAGCCGCCGCCGCCGGCACCGCACAGTTTGCTGGCCCAGGCGCCGGCCGCGCGCGCGGCGGCGACCATGCGGTCAATGTCGGGATTCGTCACGCCGTCGGAGAGGCCCTTGCGGTTCTCCCACTCGGTGTTGAGCAGCTCGGCGATGCGCGCGATGTCGCGGGTCTTGAAGGCGTCATAGAACAGGCTGACGGTGGCTTTGATCCGTCGAAAACTCTCCACCGTGCGCTCCACGCCGTCAAAGTAGTTGCGAATTTTCTGCCAGTTCGTCATCCCGGAGTGATGCGTGATATTGGTATAGGTGACCAGCACGTGCTCCTGCAGGACGGGCAGGAAGGCGCCGTCGGGATCGAGCGATTCCACCCGGACACCCTCGATGTCGTAATGTACGGCGTTGATGCCCCCATAGGTGGGCGGGTAATAATCCTGCTGGCCGGCGGGCATGCCCATCAACTGCGCTTCCAGGTTATTGCAGATGCGGATGATGCGCTGCGGGTCATCGGATTTGCCGTGATACGCCAGCAGCGCATGCGCCAGGGTGATGATGAGCGCGGAGGAGGCGCCCAGGCCGGAGCCATGCGGCGGGAGCAGTTTCGTCGCCACGTCGAGGCCGCCGGCGGGCCGATAGTAGCGCAGCATGCGCGTGATGAGCGCCAGCGGGCCGGTGAGCGGGAGCGCAGCCACCCCCCCGTCGCACTCCAGCGTATGGCCGGTATCTATGGAGCGGATGGTGATGGTGTCATCCGCGCGTCCCGTCAGCCACACCTGGGAATCCAGATTGATGGCGGCGTTGATGGTGATGCCGCCGTCAAAGTAGAGATAAATGGGGTGAATGTCCAGCGTGCCACCGCCGAAGTCAATGCGGGTGGGCGCCGATGCGAAGATTTCTCGTGCCATGGCGGCAGTATAGCGCAGGCTTGCCCCCTCGTCAACGCGATGACGGCGGTATGGTCCTGTCGAAAAATTCGCTCGCCGCACGCGCCGCCGCGGGGTATGGCATGAGTGACGGCGGGGAGATGCCGTGCGCCGCGCCATCGGGCAAGAGGATCGTGATGCTGATGCTCATCGTGATACTGCTGGCCATGCTGGGCAGCCTGATCGTGGCCTTTGCCGCGCGCTCGTCGTGGGCGTTCAGCCTGCCGATTCTGCTCATGCTGCTCTTATTACTCTGGGTGATCTTCTTGGTGCCGTAAGATGGGCGCGCGATTGCACCACGGCACGCGGAGATAGGAATAAATGTTTGCCATCGCGTGTCGTCGGGTATGCTCCCCTCATCCGCAGAGCCTCTCGCCGTACCGGATACGGCGTTTTCACCGGTGAGGTGGCAGGCGAGGCTCGCGGCATCCTCTGCCAACATGCGCATTGGGGACGATTCGATCATTTGGGTGCGTTTGCATCAAGAAAGCGAGAGGATTCGGCATGAGTGAGAAGCGTGAGTTCAAGCCCGGCGATTTCACCATTGATCTCAACGGCAAGGAGTACCTCCCCGTCGCGGCCCGCGTGAAGTGGTTCCGCAGCCTCCATCCGAACGGCAGCATCGAGACGGAAGAAGTGGCGGTGGAGCTCGACCGGCCCTTCCCGAAGGGCAACGGCAAGGTATATGGCTACGCGCGTTTCCGCGCGACCGTGCGGGACGGCGATGGCCGGCTCCTCGGCCAGGGCACAAAGACGGAGACGGCCGCCAACTTCTTCGACTACGTGGAAAAGGCGGAGACCGGGGCCATTGGCCGCGCGCTGGCGGCAGCCGGCTTCGGCACCGAGCTGGACCAAGAGCTGGACGAAGGCCGTGTGGTGGATGCCCCGCGCGAACGCAAAGGCCGAAAACCGCGCGGCGAGCGTCCGAGCGCCCCGCTCTTCATCCCCGAGCCCAAGCCGATGGCGGCCGGCGAGATGCGCAAGCCCGCCGACACCATCGAATGGCTGGAGTCGCAGTCCACGCGCGCGGGATTTGAGAGTTTGCAGGCGGCCTGCAAGGAGCTGGATTATCCTTACGAGAGCGTGCTCGCCATCGAGGCGATGCAGCGCAGCCTGGATAAGGAGCTGAAGCAGCGGATTGCGGCGAAGTCGGCCTGAAGCGCCCGCGCGCGCGGGCGTTCCTGCGGGCAACGCGGCTCGCGGGGACGCTCGCCCGCCCATTCACCCGCGTTCCCGGATGTGGGCGATGGCCCACGCCGCATGTTCGCGCACCAGCGGCTCTGCATCGTCCAGCGCGCGGCGAAGCGCCGGCAAAGCGTCGGGGCCGCCAAGGTTGCCGAGGACGACGCAGACGTTGCGCAACAGGCCGCGGCGTTTGGCGCGGCGGAGCGGGGTGCCCTGGAAGCGCCGATGAAACTCCTCCGGCGTGAGGGCGAGCAGGGCGAGCAGCGCATCGCGGGGGGCGGGCGCAGGCTCCCCCATCCCACGGTTATGCGGGCAGGCATCCTGGCAGGCGTCGCAGCCGAAGAGGCGGCCGCCGATGAGCGGGCGCAATGCGGCGGGAATCCCCCCTTTATGCTCGATAGTGAGATAAGAGATGCAGCGGCGGGCATCCAGCACGCCGGGGGCGACGATGGCGCCGGTGGGACAGGCGTCCGCGCAGCGACGGCAACTGCCGCATGCGCCGGCGGCCGGCTCGGAGGGCGCCAGCGGCAGCGTGGTGAGGATTTCGCCGAGGACGAAGCGGGTGCCGAGGGTGGGGTGAATCAGGCAGCCATGCCGCCCCGGCCAGCCGATGCCCGCGCGACGGGCCAGCTCGCGCTCCGGCAATGGCCCGCCGTCCACGAAGACGCGGCCCGCGGCGTCCGGATGCCGCGCGCGGATCTCCGCCCAGAGCCGGGTGAGCATCTCCGCGACGACGTCATGGTAATCGCGGCCGCGGGCGTAACGCGCGAGGCAATCAGCCACCGGCTCGTGGACATTCGGCGCGGGATACGCGAGCGCGGTGACGATGACCGAGCGGGCGGCGGGCAGCAGCCGGCGCAGGTCGGCGCGGAGCGGCAGGTGGCGCGCGAGAAAGGCCATCTCCGCGTGATAGCCCGCCGCGAGCCAGGCGCGCAGCGGCGCCGGGTCCATCGGTTCAACGGCGGCGATGCCGGCCGCGGCGAAGCCCAACTCCCCCGCGCGCCGCAGCATCCAGGCGGTTTCGGCGGCGATATTCACCGGCCCATTATACTCTACCGGGGGGCGCGGCGCATCCGCCAGACCGCGGGGTGACGGCATGGCCGTGCGCGTCGGCGTCGGTCCGGTGAAGATGACCGATGCGGCCGCCGTCGGGAGTGGCATCCTCAAACCAGAACGCCTCCAGCTCTTCGTAGACTTCAACCACGTCGTGCTCTTCCCCCGCCCGCGTCAGCACGATATCGCCGGGTCCGACCAGATACTCCACGCCTTCGCTGCGCACCAATGCGCGGCCTTTGTAGATCAGCCAGTACTCGTGGCAGTCGTGATAGTGGTTATCGAAGGTACCGTCCACCGGCAGTGTGAACACGCCGGCGCTGGTAACCCGGCACCAGTCCGGGCGGGTCTGCGCGTTGATGCGTTTCAGGACGGGCATGTCAGCACCCTTTCACGCGGGGATCGCATCCAGATGGCGCCGCAGGAACGCCGGCACATCCACGGGCTGGCCGGTATGCGCGCTCTCAATGGCGGCGAAGAGGAGCGCGGCGCACTGGATGTTGTCCTCCAGGCGCGTTGCCATGGGCGGTCCGCCGTTCAACCAGTCAATAAACTCTTCCGCCAGCCGCGGATTCATCCACGCGGGCTCATCGAGCAGCGGGATGTCCTCGACCGCCGGCGTCTCCCAGGCGCCGCCGCGCAGCACGGAAACCCGGCGGCGGTCAAGGACCGCCGTGCCGTGCTCGCATTCCGCGCGGAAATACTCATTGGTCCAACCATTCATGGTCGAGGCGTTCGCCTTCGCGCCCTCATAACACGCGTGCACGCCGTGTTCCATCTCCATGGTGGCGAGGGCGGTGGAATCGCCGGCATATTCGCCCCAGGGGGGATTCCAACTGCGGGCATAGACGGTGTGCGCATTGCCGCCGGCCAGCGCGCGGACGATGTCGAAATGATGCACCGCGCCTTCGATGAGCAGCGGATCGGCGATGCGATGGCGGAAGTCGCCCCAGGAGCCGAAGGCCCGGCAATTGTGCGTGAAGCGGCAGATGAGGTAGTTCAGGCGTCCCAGCTCACCGGAATGGATCAGCCGCTGCAGCGTCTGTTTATCCTGATCGAAGCGATGGCTCATCGTGACGCCCATTTTCACCCCGGCGGCGCGCACGTTACGGTAAATGCGCACGCAGGCCGCCATGGTATCGGCGATGGGTTTTTCTGAAAGGATATGCATCCCGTGCGCCAGCGCCAGGTCTACCATCGCTTCATGGTGCGCGGGCGGCACGACAATGATGACGAAATCGGCGCGGGTGCGCGCACAGGCTGCTTCCGCCGTCGTGTAGCACTGGTTCGGACCGATGCCGTAGTGGGCCATGGCGGCGGCGAAATTCTCCGGGTTGACGTCCGCCACGGCGGCGACTTCCGCCTTCCCCAGCGCGAGCAGGCGCGGCATCACCGACGCGCACCAGTAGCCGCCAAAACCGCCGGTGCCGATCTGGATGAAGCGCAGCGGCCGGGTCATGGCGCGCTCCCCGCGGCCGGCGCGAGCTGCGCGCGCAGCCTTTGCGCCGCCAGGCCCGCGCCGATGAGGCCGACATGCTCGCCGAGGGCGGAGCGGGAGAGCGGGAGATCATAGCCGTAGGCGCGAATCACCGCGGAGATGTGCGGGTGGAGATACTCCCACAGCGCGGTGATGAGGTAGCCTTTGAAGACGACCTCGCAGGGGTCGAAGACGCGGACGGTCTGCATCATCCCCTCGCCGATCCACTTGCCGGCTTCCGCGACCAGGCGCAGCGCCATGCCGTCGCCATCGGCGAGGAGCTGCGGCAGGTCCTTGAGGGTGGCGACCTCTTCCAGGTGGGTCCAGTGGCCCTCGCGCCAGAGCTTGCGCATGCGGTGATTGAGCGCGCGCCCGCTGGCGAGCGCATCCAGGCAGCCGCGGTGGCCCAGGCGGCAGTAGCAATCCTGCCCGCGGTCAATGATGAGGTGGCCGACCTCGCCGGCGATATTGTGATGGCCCTCGTACAGCTCGCCGCCGATGACAACGCCCCCGCCGATGCCGGCGGAGACGGTGAGGAGCAGGAAGCTGGAGCGCCCGGAAAGGCGGGGATTGAAATGCGCTTCGGCGAGGGCGGCGGCGCGGGCGTCGTTCAGCACGACCGCGGGGTGCCGCAAGGCTAAGCGCTGGATCAGCGGGTAATCCACCATGTTGATGGCGCCGGCGGTGACCAGGCCGTCTTTGGTCACCAGCCCGCCGATGGCGATGCCGACGGCGGGATTCACGGTGCTGACCGAAAAGCTATCCACCACGCGCCGGATATGCTCCACTAATTCGTCCGGATCGCCCGGCGACTCGAAGGCGACCTGTGCCGAGACGCGGCCGTTTTCATCCACCAGCCCGCTGCGAAAGTGCATCCCGCCGATGTCGAAGACGATATCCTGAGCCATGAGAAGACCTCCCGGTGGTGTCCGAAAGGTTACTTCGTGGAGCCCCGGGTAATTCCCTGCAACGGTGGCGTGTTATTCCGTGCTGAACGGGAGTTCCTGATTGGAGATGCGGGTGATCGCGTTGGCGTCATCCACGAAGACGACGGTGGGATGCCAGTCCCGCGCTTCTTCGGGGGTCATCTGCGCGTAGGCGATGACGATGGCCAGCTGACCGGGGTGAAAGTGGTGAGCGGCGGGGCCGTTGAGGCAGATGACGCCGCTGCCCGCCTCGCCGGCGATGACGTAGGTTTCGATGCGCGCGCCGCTGTCCAGGTTCAGCACCTGCACGCGCTCATACGGCAGGATATTCGCCGCCGTCATCAACGCGGCGTCAATGGTGATGCTGCCGACGTAATGCAGGTCCGCTTCGGTCACCGTCGCGCGGTGGATCTTCGATTTGCAGAGCGTGAGATACATACCGCACGTATTCTACCCGAACCCGGCCGGCGGGACAAGACGGTTCAGGCGGGGGGCGCGACCGCTTTCGGCACCAGCGCGCAGTTATCAATGAGGCGCGTAGCGCCCACGAAGATGGCGACGAGCAGGCGCGCCTCGTGGGTGAGGGCCCGCATGGGGGTCAGGGTGTCCGGGTCCACGATGACGGCGTATTGCAGCTTCGCCAGCGGCTGCGCGGCGACCAGCTCCTCGATGGCGGCGGTGATGGCGGCGCCCTCGTGCTCGCCGGCGTCAATCATCTCCCGCGCGCGCTGCAGCGTTTTCGGCACAACGCGCGCGGCCTGGCGCTCGCTGAGCGACAGGTAGCTGTTGCGCGAGCTCATGGCGAGGCCGTCCGGCTCGCGGACGGTGGGCACGCCGACGATGGTGAGCGGCATGAAAAGGTCGCGCACCATGCGCTTGATGACCATGAGCTGCTGGAAATCCTTCTCCCCGAAATAGGCGCGGTCGGGGCGGACGATGTTGAAGAGCTTGGCGCAGACGGTGCAGACGCCGCGAAAATGGCCGGGGCGGGCGGCGCCGCAGGCGATGGCGGTGAGGCCGTCCACGTCCACCCAGGTGCTGCTGCCGAGGGGATACATGTCGCGCGCGTCCGGATGGAAGAGGAAATCCACGCCGGCGCGCGCGCAGAGCTCGCTGTCGCGCGCGAGGTCGCGTGGATATTTTTCCAGGTCTTCCGCCGGGCCGAACTGCGTGGGATTGACGAAGATGGAGGCGACCACCAGATCGCACTCCTCCTTCGCCTGGCGCATCAGCGCCTCGTGGCCGGCGTGCAGGTAGCCCATCGTCGGCACGAAACCGATGCGTTTGAGATAGGTGCGGCGCGCGCGGATCGCTTCGCGCAGGTCGTTGACGGTGGTAAGGATATCCATGTTGACTCCACGAATGAATCGGTGCGCTTATTCTAGCGCGTGTCTCGTGGAGCCGCAAATGGCGCGTTTATGCCACTACTACCGGCAGGCCATGCCGCCCAGCACCTTACCGGTTTCGGCGTCAATCCAAACATCGGCAAAGTGGTCATCGCCTTCAACCGCTTTTGTCGTGCCATCAGGCAGTCGTATCGGCTCATGTTGCCGGATACAGTGTATGACCCACGCCAGCCGCGTGACGGTCTCCCTGGCTGCCGGTTTCGTTTTCTCGTAGTAGTGATTCGGCTGTACGATCAACAACTTCGCCGAAGCGATGCGCCGGATGGCATGCCCCTTCCCCGCGAGATAATTTTCAGCGATCTTTTTCGCATCCATTTCCGTGATCACAACCTTTAGCGATTTCGGTACAGGTGATCGAAGAGAGGCTTTATAACTAAGAAGTGATGCATTGAGTGGATGGAGGTTAACCACCACCGAATCATGCGCGAACGCATACCCGGCATGAATGCGCTGATAACGCACGGACCATTGCTGATCCTGCGGCGGTGCCGTGTGACATTCCGGCTGGCTCTGGGAGAGCTTGAGCGATTGCATCGAAATGCCGGCCAGCGCCAGCACCTTTTCCGCTGCCGCATTGGCCTGTGCTGTGGTGATGGTTACCTTGTCGCCGGCGGGCAGGCGATTTAATGCCCCGAAATTGACCGCGCTTTCAATCTGGCCGCTCTTTCGGTCAATCCGCAGCATAACCGTTTCGTTGCATTCGCCGCGCTTCGGGTATTCGACACTCCAGGCATGTGTAAAACCGTGCGGCGCGGGAAATGCCGCAACCGGCTTCGCGGTGGTCGTCCAGCCGACCTTCGATACGAAGAGCTGCGCGCGTTTGATGGCCTGCTCTGCGGTCGTAATATTGTCGCCACTCCATGCCGGAAGCAGCAGCGCCATCACGACGAGCATGAACAGAAAACGGGATGCAGAAACCATCAGTGGATATCCTCCCCTCAACTATCCATTGGTATCTTTGACGCTGAAGGTGGCGGCTTTGTTCCCGTGAAGGGAACTCACGCGTCTTCACGAATTGTTATGACATGCAAATTGATGAGCCAATCACCATATCGCATATGCTGGCGCGTATTGAACGCATCCTGGACCGTATCGAAGGAATGCTCACCCCGCCCTCGCACGACGATACCCCCCTCAACGATGCCCTTGCCTTCATTTGGCAGCGGCGCGACGGCATCGCCCGTTTTCGGCCGGTACGCCATCTTGATACGATTCGGCTGGCCGATTTGCGGGGGATTGATCGCCAACTGCGGGTGCTGGTCCGCAATACGCGGCAGTTCCTGCGCGGGACGCCCGCGAACCACGTGCTGCTGTGGGGCGAGCGCGGCACCGGGAAATCCTCGGCGGTGAAGGCGCTGCTGCACGAGTTTTCTCGTGACGGCCTGCGACTGGTGCAGGTGCGGCGCGGCGACCTGCTCGACCTGCCGGAGATCATGGATCGGCTGTGGGAGCGGGCGGAGAAATTCATCCTCTTCTGTGACGACCTCTCGTTCGAGGACGATGACGCCGAGTACAAGGAATTGAAAGCGATGCTGGAAGGCGGCCTGTACGCGCGCCCGGCCAACATGCTCATCTACGCCACCTCCAACCGCCGCCACCTCATCCCTGAACGCTTCGCCAGCCGGCAGCCGGCCGCCGAGGAAGCGCATCCGGGGGACGCCATCAGCGAACAGCTCTCCCTCGCCGACCGTTTCGGCATCCGCCTGGGGTTTTACGCGCTCGACCAGGCTGACTACCTCGCCATCGTCGGGCATCTCGTCGCGCAGCGCGGGCTGGCGGTGGATCCCGACCTCCTCGAACGTGACGCCCTGCGCTGGGCGCGCGCCTATACCGGGCGGTCGGGGCGCGCGGCGCGGCAGTTCGTGGATGATCTGGAAGGGCGGCTGGCGCTGGGGGAATAACCGGTACATGCTCTCTTTGTTCGTAGTAGCGCCGCAGCCGCAGCAAGGCGCGTGCGGTTATCTACACCGGTTTGCCTATCCGCACGCGCCTTGCTGCGGCTGCGGCGCTACTACGAACAAATCACCATATAACAGTAAACTTTTTCCATTTCCCTGTAACACATCGCCCGCCCCACCCCACTAAGGAGTGACAGCAAGGAGCCATTGTGCCGGAGACGGATATGGTACTGGTTGGGCGGGTGCGCCGGGGCGACCTGAATGCGTATGGCGCGATCATCGCGCGGCATCAGGGCCGGCTGCACGCGGCTGCCCGCCACCTGCTCGGCGAGGAGGAGGCGGCGCGGGACGCGGTGCAGGAGACCTTCATCGAAGCCTACCGCCACCTCGACCAATTGCGCGACCCCTCCCGGCTCGGTAGCTGGCTGTACGGCATTCTGCGGCATCGCGCGTTCGCCTGGCTCGCCAGCCGGCGGCCGACGGTGAGCTGGGACGAGGAGGGCGCCGAGGAATGGTACCGCGCCGATGGGCCCGAGGAACGGATGGACCCGACCGCCCTCCTCGCCCGGCTCCCCGATGACGACCGCGACGTGCTGGCCGCCCGCTACCTGCTCGAGCTGTCCTACGACGAGATCGCCGCGCTGCTGAAGATCAGCAATCAGGCGGCGCGCGTGCGGGTCTGCCGGGCGAAGGGCCGCCTGCGCGCGCTGCTGGCCGGGGCGGAGAAGGAGGTGGAGCCGTGACACGCGATATCCCCTGCCCGGAATGGGAGGCGCGGCTCTCCGCGTACCAGGATGGCGAAGCGACCCCGCGCGAGCGCACGGCGGTGGCGGCGCATCTGGCCGGCTGCGCCGCCTGCCGCGCGGCGCTGGCGCGGCTCGACGCCGATCGCGACCGCTTCACTGAAGCGTATGCCGGCCCCTATCCCGATGTGTCCGAGAACGTATTACCGGAGGTTCGCGCCATGTCCCGACAGCAACAGACCAACGTCCCCACCCCGCTGCTGCGCTGGCTGGTCGGCTTCAGCGCCGCCGCCGTGCTCGTCTGCCTCGCCCTCATCATCGCCGTCTCCACCGCCCCGCGCGAGACGCCGATGGTGGTGTATGCGCCGGACGGCAGCGCGGTGTATGAATACGGGGCAGACGCGCAGGGGAGCAGCGTGCATGGGCGGCGCTCAGGTGATGCTCGTGCTGTTGGTCATAAACTGTATAGCGACAATGACCTGTATAGCGCCAATGACCTGGTTGCGAAAAAAAGGCCAGCAACGTTTGGTGCTTTCGCAATAGCTTCGCCGGACGCAGTGGCATCACGACCGGCGCCACGACCACCGCTAAGCGATCTGTCAGGCGCCGGCGACATGCTCTACAACCCGACCACCGGGCGCAACTACGGCATCGCCGGCGGATTGAAGATGGTGTATGACGTGGGCTACGCGCTGCAGGTGCGCAACGCGCTGCAGGCGGCGCGGGAAGGCAGCGCGCTGATCCGCAAACACGGCGGCTTCGTGATTGACTTCACCTACGCCGGCGACGAGGGGCAGATTCCCGCCGCCACCGTGCGCGGAAAAGTGCCGGCGAATGAGGCGAAGGCGGCGCTGGACGCGCTGGAGAAGATGGGGCGCGTCACCGGCATCACGCTGAACGGCGAAGACCTGACCCCGCAGTTCCGGCAGTACATGGAGGAGATGGAGAAGAAGATCAAAACGGCGGAGAATCTGGGCAAGATCAGCGACCGCAACCGCTACTGGGAGACGCTGAGCGCCGAGCAGGCCCGCCACTGGGCCGAGCAGCAGGCGGCGCAGAACAAGCGCGCCATGCTCGACGTGGTGACCAAAAGCAGCCTGGTGGAGATCACCGCAACCTTCGCCGAGGGCCGTCCGAAGGAAAGTTTCGGCCTGGCGCAGTTCTTCGCCCTCATGCGCGCGGTGCTCGTCACCCTGCTGGTGGCGCTGGCGGCGGTGGCGACGCTGTTCGCGCTGGTGGCGCTGATCGTCGCGCCGGTGGTGCTGCTGCGGCGGCGCGCCGCATCGCAAGAAGCGCCATCTGAAGCGGCGGAATAATTCCCGGGCGGGCGCCCTCGCGCTCTATGGGCGGGCGAGCGTCCTCGCGAGCCGACTCCGGGGGAAATGATGGTATGTCGTGTTCGCGAGATAGGCTATCTGGCGCACACGACGGATTAGACTTCCCCCCGGAGTCGGCTCGCGGGGACGCTCGCCCGCCCTATCTACTCAGAAACTGTTTCGGAAGTAGGCGTCGTCGGATCGCGGAGGATCGCTCGTGGCTGGCAAGGCGGATGGCCGAGAGTGTACTGGGGCGTACATGCCAGGCCATCCGCCGCGGCCAGGCGCGAGCGAGACCCGCGAGGCGGCGGCGAATACTTTCGAAACAGTTTCTCAGTAATGTGGTGACTATTACCCTCCGAATACGACGACGATGACGATGACGATTAGTAAGCGGTGTCTGTCACCGCATTACCCTTGCCTTGCCCCGAAACCGCCAGTCTGGTATAGTACGGATGACAGCGCTGGGCAATCCACCGCGCAAATCTTTTCGGTAAAGCGGTTTCACTTCATGGCACACCTCGCTCGCATTGATGCTATTCCCGGCCTCTGGGCCGTCGTTTCTGGGACGAACGGTTACGTATTGGTGCGCAACGGCGCCAGCCTGCTCGTTGACTGTCCGGAGGAGGATTGCTCCGCGCTGCTGGCGGAGGCCGGCCTGCCCGCGCCGTCCGTCGTGCTGCACACCCAGGTGCAGGCGGAGCACTGCGGCGAGTGGCAGTCGTTTCCGGACGCGAAAGTCTATGTGGCGGACGCGAGTGCCGAGGTGGCGAAGCGGTCCGCGGCGTTTTTCGCCGCCTGTGAGACCGTGTGGCCGGCATCGCGCGAGTGGGAATACCGCGGCGAAGAGCTGTACGGCATCGCCGGCTGCACCACCGAGCGGCCGCCGCAACGGGCGCTGAACGTCGCCGGCACGCTGAACGCCGGTGAGAGTTTCACCTGGGAGGATGTCACGCTGGAGGTGGTGGCGCTGCCGGGGTCCGGGAAGCGCGCCATCGGCTTTTTCTGGCGCGAGGCGGGCATCCTCTTCTCCGGCGACCTGCTGCACGCGGGCGGCTACCTGGTGAACTTCTTCGATCTGGAGCGCGGCTACGGGACGCCGGACGGCTACCGGCAGTTGCGGGAGTCGCTGCAGCGGGCGGCGGCGCTCTCCCCCGCCCGCATGCTGCCCACCACGGGTCCGGTCATCAGCGACCCCGCCGCGGACCTCGCCGCGCTGCTCGAGCGCATGGCGTGGTTCAAGCAGTCGCCGCGCCGGCCGGAGCGCACGACATGGAAGCGCGCGCCGCTCCGCGAGTTCGGCCGGTATAAGGAAATCGTGCCGGGCATCTACCAGAACAACAATTTCGGCAACATGATCCTCTTCGTGGATGCGCGGGGGCGCGGGCTGCTGGTGGACCCCGACCCGTGCGTCTGGCTGCCGTGGGAGGAGAGCGTGACGGCGGTGCACGCCGACCTGAACCTGCTGGAAGCGGAGACGGGGCTGCGGCGCATCGAGCTGGTGCTCATCACCCACTACCACGGCGACCACTGCCAGTTCAGCGACCTGGTGCGCGAGCGCTACGGCGCGGCAGTCTGCGCGACGCCGGACGTGGCGATCCTGCTGGAAGAGCCGAAGCGCTTCCGCTATCCCTGCACGGTGGACTGGTACAACTTCCCCTTTGCCAGCGTGCGAGTGGACCGGCGATGGGCCTATGAAGAGACGGTCATGTGGAATGACGTGCCGGTGACGCCCATCCACACGCCGGGGCATTGCTTCGCGCACGCCGGCTTCCTCATTCCCTGGCAGGGCATGCGCACCGCCTGCACCGGCGATACGCTGCAATATGGCGGCGGCCCGGTGTCGCAGTGGCTGCCGTTCAGCTACAACGACACCGCCTGGCCGGCGCGCGGTTACGCCGTGACGTATCAGCGCGTCCTCGCCGCGAAGGCGGAGCTCATCCTGGGCGGACACAGCAGCTACTTCTTCGATCCCGCGGGGATGATTCTCCGCGACATGCTGGCCGTAACGGCGGAAGCGGAAGCCCTCGCGCGCCGGATGGTGCCCGACGGCGACCTGCTCACCGCGATGACGCCGCCGGGGTTCGACGCGCTGCGGCCGGAGACGGTCGTGGCGGTCTGACGCTGATGCCGGTGTGGTTTGCGCACGATGGGGCCGGGAACGACGTTTCCGGCTCCCTTCCGTTTTACGCGTTATCGCAGCAGGCCGAGCATGGCGGCGGTGAGTTTGCCTTCGCGGAGGATGCGGGGCGGGGTCACGGTGCAGTCCACGACGGTGGAGGGGACGCCCTGGGCGCCGGGGCCGGCGTCGAGGATCAGGTCCACCATGTCGCCGAGGGTATCGGCCACTTCCTGCGCGGAGCAGGCGGCCGGATGCCCACTGCGGTTGGCGCTGGTCGTGGCCAGCGGCCTGTTCGCCTCCCGCAGCAGCGCGAGCGCGATGGGGTGGTCGGGAATGCGGACGCCCAGGGTGGCGCCGCCGCCCAGCGCTTCGGCCGGCACCTGCCTATGCGCGGGCACGATGATGGTGAGCGGGCCCGGCCACCAGCGCTCCGAGAGGATGCGCGCGCCGGACGGCACGGTGGCCGCCACCGCGTCCCACCGCGAGGTATCGGCGATCATGGCAATGAGCGGCATGGCGTGGGAGCGACCTTTGATCGTGTAAATGCGCCGGACGGCAGCGGGATTGAAGAGATCGCAGGCGAGGCCGTAGACGGTATCGGTGGGAAAGGCGATCACCCCGCCGTCGGCGATGATTTGCGCGGCGCGGGCAATCGCTTCCGGGGTTGCGGGCACACAGCGTTCATGTTCCATGCGTTCATTCTCCCATCACCATATTCCGCAACGACGACAGAACCTCCTGCCATCCCGTTTGAGCGTAATATCCGCCATGCGAAGGAAGGACTCTCCCCTGGCGTGAGGAATGTAAGCACACATGGACATACAGATTCAACAGGGTGATCTCACCCGAATTGCGTGTGACGTCGTGATCGTCAACCTCTTTGCGGGCGTGACGGAGCCCGGTGGCGCGACCGGCGCGGTGAATCGGGCGCTGGATGGATGGCTCGCTGACCAAATCGCCGACCAGCGGTTCACCGGCAAGCTCAACAGCATCCTGGAGGTGCCGACTTTCGGGAAAATTCCGGCGAAGCGCGTGCTGGTGGTCGGACTGGGCGAGCGGGACGCGTTCGGCGCGGAGCAGATTCGTCAGGCGGCCGCGGCCGCCATCAAGCGCGCGAAAGAGGTGAAGGCGCGCACGGTGGCGACCCTGCTGCACGGCGCGGGCCTCGCCGGTCTGCCCGCCGAGGCGTGCGCGCGGGCGGTGACGGAGGGCACGCTGCTCGGCGGCTATGCGTTCGCGAAGTATAAACGTGCGCCGGCGGACGACCCGACGACCGAAATCGAGCGCGTGGTCATCGTCGAGCGAGACGCGGAGAAGCTGCCGGCCATCGAAGCGGGCGTGACCAGCGGGCGGATCATCGCGGAGGCGGCGAACCTGGCGCGCGACCTGGCCAATGAGCCGCCGGACCTGATCACGCCGGGCGAGCTGGCGCGCATCGCGCGGGAGATGGCCGAGACGCACGGCCTGCGGTGCGAGATCTGGGACGAGCAGCGACTCGCGGAGGAGCGCATGCGCTGCCTGCTGATGGTGGGGCGGGCCAGCGCGCACCCGCCGCGCTTCATCCGCCTGGACTACGTGCCGGAGGGCACGCCGCGCAAGCGCGTCTGCCTCATCGGCAAGGGGATTTGCTACGACAGCGGCGGGCTCTCGTTGAAGCCGTCGGAATTCATGAAGCACATGAAGACGGACATGGCCGGCGCGGCGGCGGTGCTCTGCACCCTGCGCGCCATCGCGCGGTTGAAGCCGGACGTGGCGGTCACCGTGCTGGTGCCCACCTGCGAGAACATGGTGAGCGGCCTGTCCTACAAGGTGGATGATATCTTGCGCGCGCGGAACGGCACCACCATCGAAATTGACAATACCGACGCGGAAGGCCGCCTCATCCTCGCCGACGCGCTCTCGCTGGCCGCCGAGGAATCCTTTGACGCGGTGCTTGACGTCGCCACCCTCACCGGCGGCTGCATCATCGCGCTGGCGCGCGTCTGGACCGGGGTGATGGGCAACAACCAGGCACTGATTGACGCCGTCATCGCCGCCGGCGCCGCCGTGGGCGAGAAGATGTGGCAGCTCCCCTTCGATCCGGAAGTGCGCGCGCTGCTGGACAGCGACGTGGCCGATCTGAAAAACTCCGCGAGCCGCGAAGGCTCGGCCATTCAGGGCGGCATGTTCCTGCAGGAATTCGCCGGCGGGAATCCCTGGGTGCATCTCGACATCGCCGGCACCTCGTATCTGGACAAACCGCGCGCCTACGAGCCGAAAGGCAGCACGGGCGTGCCGGTGCGGACGCTCGTGGAGTTCGTGCTGCGCTGAGTCGGTCCGCATGATCCGCCTGTTGCCGCCCCCCCCGCAGCCAATACCCGCGGCGGGGGGTGCTGAGTGCTTCCGCGGATGTTATACTGCACTGTCATGCCGTTAACCTTCGATGAAGAGCATCGGTATAGCCGCCATCTCATCCTGCCGGAAGTCGGCGTCGCCGGGCAGGAGCGGTTGAAGCGCGGGCGCGTGCTGCTGGTGGGGGCCGGGGGCCTGGGCTCGCCGGCGGCGTTGTACCTGGCGGCGGCCGGCGTCGGCACGCTGGGCATCGCCGACGGCGACGCGGTGGACGTGACGAATCTGCAGCGGCAGGTGCTGCATCGCACGGCGGATATCGGGCGCGAGAAAACCGCGTCCGCGGCGGAGGCGATCACCGCGTTGAATCCGCTGGTGGCGGTGCGGCCGATCCGCGCGCGCATCACCGCCGCCAATGCGCTGGACCTGCTGCGGGGATATGACGTCGTCATTGACGGCACCGACAATTTCCCGGCCCGCTACCTGCTGAACGACGCCTGCGCGCTGCTGGGGACACCGCTCGTCTTCGGCAGCGTCTACCGTTTTCAGGGGCAGGCGACGGTGTTTGACGCCCGCCGCGGGCCGTGTTATCGCTGTCTCTTCCCCCACCCGCCCGCGCCGGAGCAGGCGCCGAGCTGCACGGAAGGCGGCGTGCTCGGCGTGCTGCCGGGACTGATCGGCACCATCCAGGCGACGGAGGCGCTGAAGCTGCTGCTCGGCATCGGGGAATCGCTGCGCGGGCGACTGCTGCTAGTAGATGCGCGGACGATGCGGTTCCGCGAGCTGGCCATCGAGAAAAATCCCGATTGCCCGCTGTGCGGCGCGGCGCCGACCATCACCGCGCTCGCGGATTACCAGGCATTCTGCGGGGTGCTGCCCGAACCGGCGGTAGGCGCGGAAATCACGCCGGGCGCGCTCGCCGCCCGCCTGGGTGATGCCGCGCTGTGCCTGGTGGATGTACGCGAGGAGTGGGAGCTCGACGAACGGGCGCCCTTGCCGGGCGCGCGGCACATCCCCTACCCCGCCTTCACCCGGCGCATGGCGGAGCTGGATTCGGCGCGGGACATCGTGCTGTATTGCTCCACCGGCGCCCGCAGCCGCATCGCGGCGGCGCTGCTGCGGCGGGCGGGATTCACCCGCGTCGCCAGTCTGCGCGGGGGGGTGGCGGGTTTCCGTCACTGCATCGCTGACGCATAAACGCCGTCCGCCCGGCAGACATCGTACATCGCCTGCAGGTTCGCCATCGGCGTGCGCGGCGCGAGGTTATTCGCTTCCTTGAGGATGAATTTCCCCCCGTCCATCACCCCGGAGCGCAGAATACGGCGCGTCTCCGCGGCGACGGCCTCCGGCGTGCCGTGCAGCAGCAGGTCCACGTGCGGGCCGCCCTCGATGACGATGTCCGGCCCCAGCGCGGCGCGCATCGCCCCGTGATCGAAGGGGAAGCCGGTGTCAAAACGCGTAGCGCCCAGTTCATCGCGGATGGTGACGAAGTGGCGGCTGGCATCGCCGCACAGGTGGACGGTGAGCGGGGCATCCGGCGCGCGGTCGGTGAAGAGATAGCGCTGGTGATGCGGCAGGATCAACTCCCGGTAGGCGTCGCAGGAGAGCAGCGCGATGCTGTCATCGGCGAACCAGATGAAGCCGCGCTCCCGGGGATAGCCGAAATAGTCCCGCCAGGCGCGCTGCCGCCCCGTCACCGCTTCCACCAGAAAGGCGAGCAGCTCCTGCGCGTAGTCGGGGTCTTCGTAGAGATCGAGGCAGAACTCCGTCGCGCCGCGCAGGTTGCACGCCAGCGTCATCGGGCCGTCGAAGCCAAGGCCGGGCGAGCCGTTGACGACGGTCACGGGGCGGTCGTGGAAGACCGTCGTTTCCGCCCGCTCCCGGTAATATTCCAGAAAATCGCGCGCCCTGCCCATCAGGTTGGCGAAGGGATCGGGGACGCCGCGGTCGAACAGCAGGCGCTTATTATCGTCGGTGAGCAGCGGGCGGGTGTCGGGCACGCCATCGTCGAAGAAGTGCAGCGGCGCGCCCAGCCAGGCGGCATCGCCGACGTTCTGAAAATTCGGGCAGATGGCCCAGTGCTCGGGCAGGCCGCGTTCGATGTCGCCGGGCACCGCATGGCGGAACCAGTGGGCGAACTGCAAATCCACCGCGAACATCACCGCGGGATCGCTGAACGCCTGCGCGAAGGTGATGCCGCCGGGATTCAGCAGCGGATCGAGCAGGAGCATGCGCGGGTTGCACGCGATGGTCATCGGCACGCGCGTGGGCGCGCCGGCATTGAACGCGGCCCAGACGGCGGCCTGCTCTTCGTTATGGCGGGTGAAGTCCATGACAGGTGCTCCCCGTTGGCGGATGCGCGCATTGCGCGCGTCACGATCCCTCCCCAACACCCCGCAGAGGCGTCACGAGAGGGCTCGCGTACCCTTCATACTCGTAGTCGTAGTCGTACTCGTAGTCGTACTCCGCTACGGGCGGACAGGATGTCCGCGCTCCGATGGGCGCTCCGACGGGGCACGGCTCGTACTCGTAGTCGTACTCTAAACGGTTGTGTGTAGCGGGTTGTCACGTTGCACCGTGCTCTGTAGCGGCGCGTGTGACCAACATGCGCACCCGTGTCCGACACCACCGTCATCGGGCACGAGGCAGCAATGCGTCACCACGCGCCGCGGAGGGCGCGGACTACCCTGGGCTGGTTTGCTACACATCGTACATCCCGCTACAGTTATGCTGAAGCGGGGCGCTGAGTTACCGCGCGTCGGGCAGTCCGGCGCCTGGCGATCAGATACGCTGTGAAGCATCGAAGCCCGTATTCGATTATGACTACGACTACGAGTACGAGTACGAGTATGAGTCGTGCCCATCGGAGCGCCCACCGGAGCGCGGACATCCTGTCCGCCCGTATCTGATTTCGAGCACGAGTACGAGCACGAGGACGAAACGCGCGCTGACGCGCTGACGACGCCTATGCCCTCCCTCTCCCCGCGGAGCGAGAATGCGCGCCTCAATAAAATCTTCGCGGCCGCGACCCTGCCCCCTGCCGCCGCGGCGGGCTGTTTGGCCCATTTTTTCGGCGGCGCGGCCCATCATCATGGCCGGCGCCTACAGCGCCCGCGCGGCCATGATATCTTCGCGAATCCGCGTCAGCAACAGCTCGGCGGTCGGGAAGGCGCAGATATCGCGCAGGCGCCGCAGGAAGGTGATCTCCAGTGTCTGCCCGTAGAGATCGCCGTCATAATCGAGCAGATGCACCTCGATGGCGCGCGGGCGGTCAAAGGTGGGACGGGCGCCGATGCTCATCACCCCGCGGCGCGCTCCCGCGCAGAAGGCCGCGCTCACCGCGTAGACGCCATCCGCCGGGATGAGTTTTTCCGGCTCGGGCTCGAGGTTCGCGGTGGGCATCCCCAGCGTTCGCCCGCGACCGTCCCCGCGCCGCACCGCGCTCGTCATGGTGTAGCGGTAGCCCAACAGCTCGGCCGCCGCCTCCACCTCCCCCTCGTCCAGCGTCCGGCGGATGAGCGAGCTGCTGACGGGCATGCCGCGTATCTCCACGGGCGGCACGATCTCCACGGCAATGCCGGCGCGCGCGCCGAATGCGCGCAGCACGTCTGCGGTGCCGGCGCGGCCCCGGCCGAAGGTGGTGCGATAGCCGACGACAATCGCGCGCGGGTGCAGCGCATCCACCACCAGCGTGAGGTACTCGTCCGCGGAGAGCAGCGAAAATGCGTGGGTGAAGTGCGCGACGACCACCGCGTCAATGGCGGACGCCTGCAGGCGCCGCAGCTTTTCCGCGCGCGGCGTGAGCAGGCGCACCGGGACATCGGGGTGCAGGACGCGCGCGGGATGTGGATCATAGGTGAGCGCGACGGCGGGGAGGTGCAGCGCATCGGCACGGCGCCGGCACGCGTGCAACAGCGCCTGGTGCCCGCGATGCACCCCGTCAAACATGCCGATCGTCACCACGGACGCCGGCAGGATCTGCGCGCGTAACCCTTGGATAACCGCCATGCCGCTCCCTTCGCCGTCGGTATTCTAGCACCGCCTCCGCGCGACTTCAAGTCGGCGCGCATTCGCTGATCTTCCCGGCATTTGTACAGTATTTCCGACATAACCCCAGGACGCAATACCGGAAAATGCGGTAGGATAAAGCGCCGGACATCCCGCCCCGCGCCATCAACGGCGCCGGTGAGCATCTGTTCAACCCCGGTGATTGTACGACTGTGCGCACACACTTCGTCTGCTATTCGCTCTATCATGTGTGAAGAAGACGCCAGCGCGAATCGTTCCCCGCACGTGAGGGGGCTGTTTTCGTCAGGCCGTATCATCTTTTCAACATGCAGCAACACTTTGGAAGGGAGAGTCATCAATGGCTGGTGCGGATAAGAAACGAATCGGATTGCGTCCCGTTGACATCCACGATCTGGTCTCCCGCCTGCGGTTAGGGATCGGACAGGCGGCCTCGCTGTGCAATGTTTCGATTCGCCAGTTATCCTATTGGACCGACAAGGGGATTATCACCCCCGTGGATGAGGAAAAAAACCGGTGTTACGACTACGCGGCGCTGGAGAAGGTGGCGCTGATCAAGCAGGCGCTCGACCAGGGATTCAGCCTGGAGGGCGCGGTCGCAGAGGCGGATGGGTTCATCCGGCGGCGCGATCAGGAGCGCAAGCGCATTGATCTGATGCCGGACGCGGAGCTCGAGCAATATGTGCTCACGCAGGCCAACCAGTTGCAGGGCCTGGCGGATAAGGTACGCCGGGAAATCCGCACCTTCCGCGTGAGCGGCACGCTGCAAGGCGCGGCGGCGTCTTTGAGCGGCGTGGACCGGCTGATCTCGTTCTTTGAAGCGAACCCGTATACGGTGAATACCGCACGGCAGATCGCCATCCGGCTCGGCCGCGAAATGGGCGAGGTGGAACGTGAGCTGCAACTGTTGGAGCAGAAGCATTTCATCCAGAAAATCAGTTATCCGGGGTCGGATGTCTACCGCTATATCCCCCAACGGCGTTAGCATCTCCCCCCTTCCACATCATACTTGAGTTCAAATTGTGAGGAGTGATCATGCACGTTCAGCAACGCATTCCGACCGGTGTGCCCGGACTGGATAACCTGCTGCATGGCGGCCTGCTTGAGGGCGATGCCGTGCTGGTGGCCGGCGCCCCGGGCTCCGGCAAGTCCACGCTTGGCATGCAATTTCTCTACGAAGGCATCTTGCGGTATGACGAACCGGGATTTTTCATCACCTTTGAAGAGTTCCCGCAGCAGATTTATCGCGACGCGATGAATTTCGGCTGGGATTTTCGGGCGCTGGAGGAAGAGGACAAACTGAAGGTGCTCTTCACCTCCCCCGACCTGATGTACCAGGACATCAAACGCCACGAGGGCATCTTCCCGGAGATGATCCGCGAGATCGGCGCGCGGCGGGTGGTGGTGGACAGCCTGACGCATTTCCAGCGGCTGGCGGACAACCCCGGCGAGCTGCGCAAGATCATCTACAGCCTGATCAACGCGCTCAAACGGGAAGGCTTGACGCCGCTGCTGCTGCGCGAGCTGATGGAAGGGGAAGTGACCGGCACCGTCGCCGAAGAATACACCGCGGATGTGGTCATCTACCTGTCGATGGACCGCATCAACAACCAGCGCATGCGGTTCATCGAAGTGCTGAAGAGCCGCGGCTCGCGCCATGTGCCGGCGAAATCGCTGTTCTTCTTCAGCGAGCAGGGGCTGGAGATTGTGCCCCCCTTCCAGGAGCCGCAATTCCGCTATCAGGAGGCGATTTCACTCGGCGTGCCGGAATTGGACACGCTGATCGGCGGCGGCATCCCCTATGGCGCGTTCTATCTCTTCGAAGTGTCCTCGGAACTTCACCAGGAGATCTTCGAGGTGAACTTCATGCGCGAAACCCTGCGCGCGGAGGATCACCTCTTCGAGGTGACCACCACCGGGACGCGCCAGGACCGGCTGCGGCAGCTCGCGATGAATTACGGCATGCAGGAGGATTTCGACCAGGGCATCGCGACCGACGCGTTGCGCCTGTTCACTGTCTCCGACGAAGCCGGCGCCGGAGCGGATCCCCTCGCGGAGGACGATATCTGGGACGACATGACCGTCGGGGCACCGCGCGCGCTGGCGCAGCTCGATGAGGCATTTCAGGCGACGACGCGCTTGAAGCGCGGTCGCCTGTTCCTCGATCTCACGCGGCTGATTACCGCGATGGATGAGGAGGACGTGTTCGCCACGCTGGCGCCGGCGCTCGATATGATCCAGCAGTATGGCGGCGTCTGTCTGGGCTTCCTGAATCCGAATGCCGTGCCCGCCTCCGCGCGGGAGAAACTCCGCTCGGAGGCCGATGGCCTGGTGCGCATCTGGCGGGAAGGCAATTACGAATATATCCAGGTGCTCAAAACCCTGAACGCGGCGCGCACCCTGGTGCACGGCTTCGTGGAGACGAGCAGCCCGCCGTATCTGCGCATCCTGGAATACTGAGCGCCCCTGCACAGCCACCGGTCGTGGCGCGCCCGGCGTCTATCCCGATGCCATCGGGACGGCGCGTATTCCTGCAGAAGAGTCCGGGCGCGACGACCCTGTAGCGGGTCGTCAGGTTGTACGCAGGAGGACGTGATCATGCGAGGCCCGACCGCTGTGGCACTCTGCCTGCTGATGCTGTCAGCGCTGCCGACGCACGCGCAGACGACATGGCGCGAGCGCGTGGCGCGGCTGCCGATCAGCTTCGGAGAGAATACGACGATGCCCTGGCCACGCGGGCGCACTTGGGTGGATCTCGGCATCCGGGAGCATCTCGGGTATCAGCATCTGACGCGCGCGAATCCCGGCGGGCTCTCCGGCGACGCGCTGTTGCCAGGCCGGCGCATTGCGATCAACCACCTGTCGGATGGCGTGGTGCTGAATGTACCGGAGCTGATGCTCTACCGGTGGGTGGATAACCGCGTCGCCGCGCATTATCCGGTCTCCATCGGCCGCATCGCCGAGCGCTGGAACACGCCGATCGGCCGCCTGCAAGTGCAGACGAAGGTGGTGAATCCCTCCTGGTACCGGCCCTCCTGGGCGGGCGGCGGCGTGGTGCCGCCGGGACCGAGCAACCCGTTGGGCGACCGTTGGATTGGCCTGAGCCGTCCGGGGTACGGCATCCACGGGACCAATGACCCTCGCACCATTGGGCGCACGGTCAGCCACGGCTGTATCCGCCTCTTCCCGGCGCACATTCGTACCCTCTACGCGCACGTCGCCGTCGGGGACCCCGTGCTCATCACCTATGAGACGGTGGCCGTCGGGCACGAGGACGGCATCGTCTATCTGGCGGTGTTTCCCGACGTCTATCGGCGCGCGACGAACGACATCGCCCGCGTGCAGCGGCACCTGCGCGGGTACGGTCTGGCGGAGGCGCTCACCCGGGAAGAATTGGCGCAGGCGATACGGCGCGCTGACGGTGTCGCCCGGCCCATTCTCGGGTCGCGGATGGCGATAAAAGTGCAGGGCACGCCGGTCGCCGGGGAAGTGGGACCCACGCTGCGGGGCGGGCGCAGTTACCTGCCCGTCCGGCAGCTTGCAGGCTACCTGCGCGCCGCCGTTCGCTGGGATGCCGGCACAGAGACGGCCTATCTCACTCATGCATCACGGGAAGTGGCCGTGACCGCGGGGGACGAGGCATTTATCGCGTTGAACACCCTGTTCGTGTCGGTACGTTCCGTGATGGAGGCACTGGGCGGCAGCATCGAATATTCGCCGGGCGGCATTCGCCTGTCGCTGCCGTGAACCGACCAAACCCAAAGGCCGCCGCGCGGTGCGCGCGGCGGCCTTTACAGGAGGTACCCAGTGCCAGCCGGGACCGAAGTCCCGACTGCCCCCTTTGCACTGGGCCACTCTCTATATTCCACCCACGTGCGCGGATTAAACGCCATTGATCGAAAATTCTTTCCGTCCGCGCCAACTGGGATGCTCGATTGACACCCCTGCGCGGTCGGTTTATAGTGAAGACGTACGTCCCCTGCCCAACCGTTGCGCGGAGGTGTTGACTTGACGGAAGTGACCGAGGCGCTGTTCACGCTGTTCATCTGGATATTGGGCGGCGCCGCCTTCGCGTTTGTCGTGGTCCGCATCCTCAATGCCTGGCTGGCCGATAAACTCCTCACGGCGCCGCAGGCGTTGGGGCTCATCCTCCTGATAGTCCTGTTCTTCGCGCTCGTCTGGTCCGCGGCGGGGCAGCAGGCGATGATCGCCTACGTGGCGGTGATGCTCGGCGTCGCCGGGGGCGCGCAACTGCTGCACGTCGCGCATGAGCGCCGCCTGGCACAGCGCCTGCATGCCGAACGCATGCTGCAATACCGCGCCGTCATCGCGCGCGACCCCAAAAACGCCGCCGCGCACGTCTTTCTCGCCGAGTCGCTGGCGGAGTTGGGACAGTACGATGAGGCGATAGCGGAGATGCAGGCCGCGATTGAGCTGGCGCCGGAGCGCGCGACGCAGGAGCGATATCGCCTGCAAAAACTGGTGGCGGCGAAAACGCGCGCGGAGCGCGGGCCGGTGGCGCGGTGCTACGAGTGCCGCGCGGAGAATCCCCGGGGCAGCCGCGCCTGCGCGCGCTGCGGCGCCTCGCTGAACACCTCGTTTTTCGTCTGGCTCTTCACACCGGCGCATCTGCGCGAGGTGCTCTACCGCAGCGCCATCCCCGTGTTGATCGCCATCATCGTCATCGCCATCCTCTCCCGCGTCTCCATCGCCATCGCCGGCATTGTGCTCGCGGCGGCGCTGGCCGCCGGCACGGTGTATCTGTTATGCCAGTTCGCGCGCGACGAGTGAGCGAATCCGCGCCGTTTGTTCCGTTCCTTGACAGCCCTCCGGGTGAACCCTACAATTGGTTCGCCGTGTGGTTAGCGCTTCATGCAGATCGGGTATGGTACAGGTGATGAGAATCGCGGTGCTCCTGCTGCTCATCATAGGATTGCTGTCCGCCGCGACGCCGGCCTCCGCCCAGGAGTTGTCCTTTCGCGGTAGCGTCATCATACAGCTTGCCCGCACCATCGCGGCGGAAGCGCGCCGCACGAACCAGCTTCCCCCCGCGTATCAGATGCCCATGGAAAACGGCCACAACATGGTCATCACCAATGCCAACGCCTTTGAGCTGCTCTCGCGCGCCATCGTCGTCTGGAAAGATACGAAAGCGCTCCCGCAGGCGCTCGCCGTCCAGATTCACGACCTGGCCGGGCCGGCCTTCGATCCCCAATACGAGCCCAAACGCGACGGGCTGACCTTCGCGGTGCATTACGCCGATATCGGCCTGTACGCGCCCTTCTGGCTGGCGAAGGCGGAAGCGCCCGGCCACAAGCTCATCTCCGCGTGGAATTTCGAGAGCGGGTACCGGCTGACCGCCGCGCAGCTGCTGGTGGCGATGGCGGCGCTCATTGACGAAGCGACGAAAAAGAACGAGTTTCAGCCCGCGGTGGTGATTCCGCTGGTGCGCTCGCCGAAGAGCTGGCTGGAGACCGGCAAACCGATTGTGCTGGCGGCGCCGCCGCCGCCGAAGGTCGAAGTGGTCATCATGCCGAGCTTGACGGTCAGCCTGAACGGGATCGAGCTTGCCGACCGCGGCCCCATCGTGCTGGGGAAAGGCTTGCCGCCGTTCTGCGGCCTCATCCGCATAGATGTCACCGGCACCGGGCCGGTGTCGAAGGTGCGCCTGATGCTGAAGAACGCCGAGCTGAAAACCTTTGACGGCGCCGGACCGCATACCTATCTGCTGAACAGCCTCACGCTGGATGACGGCGTCCAGACCATCTCCGTCATCGCCGTTGATGACCGCGAGAAGACCTACGCCTACATCTACTCCTTCACCGTGATGAACGGGCGCGCCAGCGGCTTCACGCCGGCGGAACGCGAGGAACGGCCGGTTGACGCCGCGCCCGCCTGAGCCTGATTACATCGAGAAGCGATCACCCAGGTAGTGGCGCTGTGCCACCGGATCGCTGGCGATCTCCGCCGACGTGCCGTGGGTGAGAATCCGGCCTTCGAAGATGATGTAGCTGCGCTCGGTGATGGCGAGGGTTTCCCGCACGTTGTGGTCGGTGATGAGCACGCCGATGCCGCGGTCGCGCAGGTGGACGACGATATCCTGAATCTCGTCCACGGCGATGGGGTCCACGCCGGTGAACGGCTCATCCAGCAGGATATACCCCGGATCGCAGGCGAGCGTGCGCGCGATTTCCACGCGGCGGCGCTCGCCGCCGGAGAGCACCCCGCCTTCCGCCTTCCGGCGGTGCGCCACGCGGAACTCCTCCATCAGCCGCTCCGCCCGTTCTTTGCGCACGCGTCGCGGCAGGCCGCGCATCTCCAGCACCGCCAGCAGGTTCTCCTCCACGGTGAGCTTGCGGAAGACGGAGGCTTCCTGCGGCAGGTAGCCCAGGCCCAGCCGGGCGCGGCGGAACATCGGGCAGCGGGTGATGTCGCGCTCACCGAGCCAGACGCGGCCGGCGTTGGGTCGGATGAGGCCGACCAGCATATAGAAGGAGGTGGTTTTCCCGGCGCCGTTCGGGCCCAGCAGGCCGACGATCTCGCCCGGCTTCACCGCGACGGACACTTCGTCCACCACCGTGCGCTGCCCGTAGCGCTTCACCAGCGCCTCCGCGCGCAGGATGCCGAGTGCCGGCGCCGTGGAGACCGCGGCCCCCGCCTGTTCCCGCTCGCTCACTTGCCGCTCCCTTCACTCGCCATCTTCACCTTCTTCACTTCCAGCGTCTGCGTCTGCAGATTATACTCCATCACGTCGCCGCTGCCGGTCAGATCCGTCTGCGCTTTTGAGGCGAGATCGGTGATGATGAGCGACGGCTGAATGTCGTTTTGCTTCACCAGCCTGATGACCGGCTCCCCGTTTTGCATGGAATAGGTGAGGAGTGGGGCCGCGCCGTTGACGCGATACGTCGGCTTCCCCTTCTCATCTTCGCCCGTCATGGCGAACACGACGTTGCCGGTGGCGGTCACGGCGCTGATGGCGTTCGTCGAGGTGGCGTTCGTCTCCAGGCGGTTGCAGGTGATGCGCGTCTGATAGAGCGGTGAGGTGTAGACCACGTTGCGCTCGTAGACGAGGGAGCGCGGCGTCTTTTTCAGATCCAGCCGCATGATGTCGGCGGTGATCTCGAATTTCGGCAGCGCGGTCGGGCCGTCGGCGAACAGGCCGGCGCCCGCCGTTAGCAAGGCGCACATCGCGAGCACACTGTAGAGCAACCGTCGCATGAGAGACTCCTTTACGGTTCGGCGGGGGCGGATCTGGTCATCACGTGCCCCTGGAAGGCGCCTTCGGTCAGGTCCATGGAAAAGTCCGCGCTGTCGGCGGCATGCTCAAGGCCGTCACCGATGAAGCGTACCTTCGCGACGCGGAGGCGGTTCTCCGACGAGAGCCAGGTGAACTGCTCCGCGCGCAGCACCAGATGGCGCGTCAGCTCCACCGCTTTCACCCCGCCCGCGAGCGCGAGGCGCGCCGCCTTCCCCTCGACCGCCGCCACGCCGGTCCGCGCCGTCACCCGCAGCGCCGGTTTCCCATCGCGATACAGGGTGCATTCCACGCCTTCGAGGGTCAATTTTCCATCGTCGGTGCCGCCCGATCCCCGGCGGGTCTTCACTTCCCACACGCGCGGCTCCTGCTCCGGCGGGAAGACGAAGCTGTAGCCTTCAAAGTCGAAGCGCGATGAATCGGGTGCTTTCTCCTCGGGCGGCGGGGACGGAGGCGGCGGATCAGCATGTATTTGCCGGCGCGCGCAGCCGGCAAGCAGGAACCCCATGCTCGCCAGCGCCACGATCCAGGGGAGATATGCCCACCGGCGCCTCATCGCTGTCCGCCCATTCACGTCCATCCGCCCCGTATTATACTACCCTCCCCGCGCGCGGACAAACGGCGCGGGGAGGGGCGGACGGTCGCCGGGCAAACCAGGATGCATTTATGTCGCCTCCCCCGCGCCTCCCTCGCCATCTCCGGTATGGTATGACACCGGCACCGGCCGCCGCTGACCCTGCAGGCTGGTGGCAATCTGCTGGGCGCGGGTGATGCGGTCCTCCGTCAGCGGGTGCGTCCGCATCCACTCCGGCGTGCGGGTCGGTCCGGAGAGCTGCTGGAGCCGGGTGAGGAACTGCACCATGCCGTTCGGCGGGTAGCCGGCGTTATACGCCAGGCGCATCCCGATGTCATCGGCCTCGTACTCATCCTGCCGCGAGTGCGGCAGCTGCACGGCGTACTGAATCGCCAGATCGGCCGCCACCTGCACGCCCCGGCTGCTGCGCCCGAGCACCAGGTCGGAGAGCAGATCATACGTCATGGCGCGTTCGATGGCGTCCACCGAATGGCGCTGATTGACGTGGGCAATTTCATGCCCCATCACTCCGGCTAGCTCCGCGTTGCTGACGCCTTGCTCCAGCAGGCCGCGGGTGACATAGATATACCCGCCGGGCAGCGCCAGCGCGTTCACCTCGCTGATGTTGAGGATTTTGAAGCTCCAGGGCAGCGCGGGCCGCGCCGAGACCGCGGCGATGGCGCGCCCGATATTCGCGACGCGCGCGGTCGCGGTTGGGTCATTCACCACGCCGTATTGCCGTTCCAGATCCGCCGCCGCCTGCCGCCCGATATCTATCTCGGTGGCCTCGTTAATATTCAACGGCGAGCTGCACCCCT
>JAKPKV010000137.1 GCA_029553475.1 Armatimonadota bacterium | reverse complement strand
TCGCCACCTCGCTTGCTCTCATCGCGCCAGGCTGTGGCACGATTGTGCGCCGTATCGGGCCGGGATACTGCCGACAAATCGTGTCGCGCCTGACACGACGATCTCGGCGCGATCTGACACACACCTCTTCGTCAACAGGCTTTGAGTCGCGGCGCGGCAGAGCAAGCCGCGTTTGGATAATACCTACCGCTGGAGCGGCGCCACTCCACTCCGTGGCGTGGCGCACTACCAACACGCGGATACTGCTTACGCGGTGCCTTTGTACAGGTTTGATCTATGCCTGATGCCTTAAGTGTCTGCCCGACGTTTCAGATTGGCCCGCTGGCGGTGCCGGCGTATGGGGCGCTGCTGCTGCTGGCGCTCATTGTGGGCGTGGCGGCGGCGTGGGCATCGGCGCGGCGGCAGGGGTATCAGGGGGAGCACACGCTGACGCTGGTGTTCGCCGCTTTTTTCGGGGGCGTGCTGGGGGCGAAGATTCCCGTGTGGGTGATGCACGCGGGGGCGCTCGCCGGCGCCGGCGATCCGCTGGCGTGGCTCTCCGGGCGCACCATCATCGGCGGGCTTATCGGCGGCACGCTGGCGGTGCTGCTGGCGCGGCGGGCGCTGCGCCTGGCGCTGCCCAGCGGCAACGTCTTCGCGCCGGCGCTGGCGCTGGCGCTGGCGGTGGGGCGCTGGGGTTGTTTTTTCGGCGGGTGCTGTGGCGGCAAGGTGACGGCGCCATCGCTGGGGGTGCGGCTGGGCGACGGGCTGCCGCATTACCCCACGCAAATTATCGAGTCGCTCTTCGCGCTGGGGCTGTTCGTCTACCTGAAGGTCGCCGAACGCCGCTCTCCGCCGCCGGGGTCGCTCTGGCGGACGTTCATGCTGGCGTATTTCACCTTTCGCTTCTTCATCGAGTTCCTGCGCACCGACACGCCCATCGCCTTCGGCTTGACGCTGGCGCAGCTTGCCGCGTTGGGAGTGGTGGCGTATTATAGCCTTATCGCCCGGCCGCGCGCCGGCCGGCGGGAGGCCGCGTATGAGTGAGGAGCCGCGCGATCCGAAGATTCCGCCCGTCGTGCGGCCGCTGCCGTCGGTGCCGCCGGAGCCGCGCGCGCCGGCGCGCCCATACGCGCCGACCACCCTCACCTCCGCCTGTCTCATCGCGCTGGTCGTCGTCGGCGGGTTGATTCTGCTGCTCTTCGGCCTGTGCATGGTGGCGATCGTCAGCAGCGGCCACCCCTGACGCGCATGGGAAGGACACCAGCATGGATGAAGAACCGCGTGAGATGCCGATACCGGTGGCGCCGCCGCCGCCGATCCCACCCGCGGGGCAACCGTCTACAACATCGTCGCCCGCGCAGGTCATCGCCGGTTTTTTTGCCACGCTTCTCTTCAACGGCGCCATCGTGCTGGCGTTGTTGATGGGGCTGGGTGAGTGGAATTTCCCGGTGGTGCTGCTGGTGGTGGCGGGGATGCTGCTGGTGAATGCCGCCGGGATTGCGGTGGCGCGCGCGAAACACCTGCCGCTCGTGAGCACGGGCATTTTCACCGTCGCCGTGCTTACCGCGCTGCTGCTGGCCTTGCCGCTGTACGCGCTCTGGTCGTGCCAGTACGGGGCGCCATAGAGATGTTCTCATGAATGAATCGCATGAACAGGACCATGCCACCCCGCCGGAGCCGCTGGTGCCGCCGACGCCGGTGGCGCCGGAGGCGTATGCGCCGAAGCCGGAGCGGCACGGCGGCGTGGGCGTTGGCGTTGTTATTGGCATGATGATGGACGTCATCGTCATTGTGCTGCTCACTCAAGACAGTTTCTTAGCCGGATTCGGCATGATCGGCACGCTCGGCATCCTCTATGCCATCGCCATTATCATAGCCTACCGGGCTGGCGCTCCTCTCGTTGCCCGTGGGTTATTCATCATGCTCGGCATAACGATTGGGGTACCGCTGCTGGCGTTCGGGGTGTGCATGGCGTTGGTGCAATTAGCGTAGGGGTCATGCGTAGTCCGCGCCCTCCGCGGCGCGAGGGCGCGAGTATCGGTCAGGGTGTGGGTATGCGAGACCAACGCGCCGCGGAGGGCGCGGACTACAGGAATATGTATGACAGATGAGCAGCAAGAATCGAAGACGAGCATTCCGCCGACACCACCTGCGGTCGTTGATGCGGAAAGCGTGAGGAATCAGGCGAAAAATGACGTTAACAACGGCGGCTCAATCGGTTGTCTGATGATAATCGGTTGTTCCGTATTGAGCGCCGTTCTACGCGGTATCTATGGCCTGTTCCTCTTTATCGTGATGTATGGCATCGCAATCTGGGTTTCGTATTACGTGAAGCGTCCATATTTTGCGCGCGGACTGCTCATCATCCTGGGTATTGTTATTGGGGTGCCGCTGTTATTATGGGGATTATGGATGACCCTTTCCGCGGGATCACGGTGATTCACATCAGACAACGACGCTCCTCCCGCTCGGGAGGGGCGTCGTTCTTTCCGCATCCCGTCTCCGTCTATGGCATGAGGGATTTCGCGGCGGCCTGGGCGAGGGTGTAGAGCGGGCCGGGGTAGATGCCGATGGCGACGGTGACGAGGGTGATGGCGGCGAGGCCGGCGGCGGCGAGGGCGCCGACGCGGATGGGCTGCGCGCCGTCGGCGGCGGGCAGGATATACATCTGCTTGATGACCAGCAGATAGTAGTACATGGAGACCACGCTCATGGTGGTGCCGATGAGCACCAGCAGGTACTGCCCCTGATAGACGCCGGCGAGGAAGAGGTACCACTTGCCGACGAAGCCGGAGAGCAGCGGGATGCCGCCCAGCGAGAGCAGCAGCAGCGTGAAGGCGAAGGCCAGCACCGGCGCGCGCGCGCGCAGGCCGGCGAAGGCGGACAGCTCCTCGCCGCCGCTCTCGCGCCCGACGATGCCGACGACGGCGAAGGCGCCGATGTTCATCACCATGTAGGCCGCGAGGTAGAAGATGACGGCGGTGAGGGGCAGCGCCTCGTTCAGCAGCGTGCCGCCGGCGGGGTCGGCCATCGCCACCAGCCCGATGAGGACGTAGCCCGCCTGGGCGACGCCGGAGTAGGCCAGCAGCCGTTTCACGTTGTTTTGGTGGATGGCGACCAGATTCCCGATGAGGATGCTGAGCGCGGCCACCCCGATGAAGAGCAGCAGCCATTTTTCGCTGAACGCCTGGAAGCCGTGGGCGGACAGCACGCGCACGAGCACGGCGAAGCCGGCGGCCTTGCCGGCGGTGGAGAGGAAGGCGACCATGGCGGTGGGCGCGCCCTGATAGACGTCCGGCGCCCAGAGGTGGAAGGGCGCCCCCGCCACCTTGAAGAGGAAGCTGACCAGCACCATGAGCAGCGCGACGAGGGTGAGCGGCGACTGCGCGGCCCCGTGCGCGAGCACGTGCAGGTGGGTGGAGCCATACTCCACGAAGAAGAGGCTGGCGCCGTAGATGAAGATCGCCGAGGCCAGCGAACCGAGCAGCAGGTACTTGGTGCCCGCTTCCGCCGAGCGCGCGTCCTGCTTGTGCCAGGCGGCGAGGGCGTAGCAGCAGAGCGAGGCGAGCTCCAGGCCGAGGAAGATGCCCACCAGGTCCAGGCTGCCCACCATCACCATCAGGCCGACGGCGGCGAACATGAGCAGGGCGGCGAACTCACCGCGATAGCGCGCCACCGGGAAGCGCGTGGAGAGCAGCAGCGCCAGCGCCAGCGCCAGCGCGAAGATCGCCTTGAAAATCAGCGCGAAATTGTCCGCCGTGAAAAGCCACCAGGCGCTGAAGCTGGGACTGGAGAGGCCGGCGTCATACGGCGCGATCCCCATCACCGGCGCGCCGTCGGCCGGCGGGGTGGCCGCGCTCTCGACGAGGCTGTCGTGGCGGGCGGCCTTATAGGCGGTGGTCACCGCGCGCGCGTCGCGCTCGGAGATGCGCGCGGCATGGGTGAGCGCGTCCCGCCCCACGGCGGGCGCCATGCGCTGCACGGCAGAGGTCACGGCGGCCTGTCTGACGTACTGCGCCTCGGCGGGGCGCCAGTCCCACTGCAGCAGGGCGACGCACGCCGCCGCCAGGCTGATGACGGCGCCGAGAAGGACCAGCGCCCGGCGGGTGTCGCGCTTGCCCAGGCAGAGGTCTATCCCCAGCAGCAGCAGCGCGCCCACCGTGAGCACGATCTCCGGCAGAAACAGTTTCGCGATAGCGAGATATTCAACGTTCACGGCGAACCTCTGTATGGAACCGCAGATTACGCAGATTTACGCAGATGAAAAGGAAAAGTCTTTTCTCTGCCTCACCGGCGGTTCCGCTTCGGTATATGCATCCCAGGCATCCTGTCCACCGGTGATGCAGACTGGTGATCCGAGAGCACGATGCGTTTGCATTCCAGGCTCGGCGCGGCGAAGTTCAACAGCAGCGCGCGCCGCAGCCCGGTGGCTTTCAGGTAGTTGATGACTTGCGCCATCTCGATTTCCGTCAGCCGTTCAATGGCTTTGAGTTCCACGAGCACTTCGTCATAACAGACGAAATCCGCGCGATAGCCGCAGGCCAGCGTTTCCCATTTATAGGTGACCGACAGTGCCACTTCCCGTTTGAACGGGATCAACTGCTCATCCAGCTCCACCGCCAGCGCTTCCTGATAGACGGCTTCCAGAAATCCGGGTCCCAGCACCCGGTGCACCTCCATGGCCGCGCCGATGATTGCATACGTCTGCGGATCGCGTTTCTCTCCATCGCGCGCAGCTGTTTCCGACATAGGGAGCTACCTCCTGTTTTCTTTTCAATCTGCGTAAATCTGCGGTTCCCTCTCCTATTGCATAATCGTCAACAGCGGCATCACCGCTGAGGTGATGAGCTCGATGATGGGTTTGGGCCAGATGCCGACGGCGAGGATGACCGCGGCGTTCATCGCCAGCGCCACCCACTCAGTGGTTTTCGCGTCTTCCATGTGCGCGTATTTTGGGGGCAGGGCGCCGAAGAAGACGCGCTTCAGCAGGCGCAGCACGTAGATGGAGGTGATGACGATGCCGAGACAGGCGAAGGCCGCGACGATCCACATCCCCGGGTGACTGACATTGGCCTGGAAGGTGCCCATGAAGACCAGGAACTCCGCCACGAAGCCGCCGGTGCCGGGCAGGCCCACCGACGAGAGGCCGCCGATCATGAAGGCGACGGCGAGGCCCGGCGCCACGCGGGCGAGGCCGCCCATGGCGTCAATGTCGCGGGTATGCGCCTTGCCGTAGACGAGCCCGACCAGCGCGAAGAAGAGGGCGGTCATCACGCCGTGGGCGAACATCTGAAAGACCGCGCCGTTGATGGAGGTGAGCGTGCCCGCCGCCAGCCCCATCATCACCATCCCCAGGTGGCTCACCGAGGAGTAGGCGACGACGTATTTGAGATCCTTCTGGCCCATGGCGGAGAAGGCGCCGTAGACGATATTCCACGCGGCGACGATGACGATGAGCCAGCGCCAGTCCGCCAGGCCCTCCGGCAGCAGCGGCAGCGCGACGCGCAGCAGGCCGAAGCCGCCGAGCTTCATCAGCACGCCGGCGTGCAGCATGGAGGTGGCGGTGGGCGCGGACGCGTGGCCGTCGGGCGACCAGGTGTGGATGGGGAAGATGCCCGCCAGCACGCCGAAGCCGAGGTAGAAGGCGAGGAAGACCCAGCGCTGGAACTGCGCGTCCGCGAAAGCCTCTTTCGCCACCGCCGCCAACTGCAGCAGGTTGAAGGTGCCGCCGCCCATCGTCGCCTTGTCCGCGGCGACGAAGAGGGCGAGGAAGCCGACGATGATGAGCGCGGACCCCATCAGCAGCATCAGCGTCAGCTTCATCGCGGAGTATTCCTTCTGCCCCGTCCCCCAGATGCCGATGAGCAGGTACATCGGCAGCACGGCGATCTCGTAGAAGAGGAAGAAGAAGAAGAGGTCTACGGTGACGAAGACGCCGAAGACGCCCGCCACCAGCAGCAGCAGCAGCGCGTAGTATTCCTTCGCGCGCTCTTGCAGCGTCCACGAGGCGAAGACCCCGGTGAAGATGGTGAGGGCGGTGAGCAGGCACATCGCCACCCCCGCGCCGTCGGTGGCGAGGTGGAAGGTGATCTTGCCGCCCATGAAGGACATCGCCTGCGGCGCGAAGGCGTAGTGCCAGATCCCCTGGAAGGTCCCGGGAATCTTCTCGGCCTGAATCAGCGCCAGGTAGTCCCACGCCAGCAGCGCGGCCAGGATCAGCGTGAAGCCGGTGGAGACGGCCGCCACCAGGCGGTAGGTGAGGTGCCAGCCGCGCGGGATGAGCATGATGACGAGCGCCGCGGAAAACGGCACCAGCACCAGCCAGGCCAGCGCGGCGTATTGCGTGAGCAGATCATGCAGTGACATCAGCGCATCCCCCCTATCTGGGCGGTCTTCACGAGCAGGGGAAGGAGGCCGGTGAGGGACATCCCCAGGATCACCAGCGCGGCGAGCAGGAAGATCACCAGCGCGGCGTATTGCAACTGCCCGGGCAGCGGGCCGGCGGACACCCGGCGCATCACCACGCCCAGGCGGCCGGTGAGCCAGGCGGTGCCGTCCACGAAGAGGCCGTCCACCACGCCCTTATCGAACGTGCGCGCCCGCCGGCCGAGCACCAGCACCACGCGATGCGCGAGCCAGGTGAAGAAGGCATCCACCCACCACAGCTTCACCAGGCCGGTGTAGGCCCAGCCGAGTTTCGCGAGCGGCTCAGTGGCCGGCGCGCGCCGGTAGGCGGCGTAGCCCCAGAGGATGCCGACCACGGCCAGCAGCGACGCGCCGCCGGTGAGCGTCCAGATCATCCACGGCGCCAGCGCGGCGTGATGCGCGGGCGCGATGAGCGCGGTGAGCCGCGGCACCAGCAGGAAGCCGGCCACCAGCGTGAGCGCGGCCAGCACCAGCAGCGAGAGCTGCATGGAGCGCGGCGCTTCGTGCGCGTGCTTCGCCCCGTCGCTGCGCGGCTCGCCGAGGAAGACCAGCGTCCACATGCGCGCGGTATAGAAGGCGGTCATCAGCACGGTGGCCAGCGCCATGAGGAGGATGAGCCCGCCCAGGCCGGCGCTGATCGTCTCCGGCCCCAGCCCCATCGCCGCCGCCAGCGCGGATTCCAGCAGTTTATCCTTGGAGAAGAAGCCCGCCAGCGGGAAGATGCCGGCCAGCGCCAGCCCGCCGATGAGACAGGTGATGGCCGTCACCTTCATCTTCTTGAAGAGGCCGCCCATCTCCCAGATATTCTGCGTGTGCGCGGCGTGGATGACCGCGCCGGCGGTGAGGAAGAGCAGCGCCTTGAAGAAGGCGTGGGTGGTGAGGTGGAAGAACGCCGCCGCCGGCGCCGCCAGCCCCAGGCCCATCATCATGTAGCCGAGCTGGCTGACGGTGGAATAGGCCATCACCTTCTTCATGTCCGTCTGCGCCAGCCCGATGGAGGCGGCGAAGAGGGCGGTGAAGGCGCCCACCGTCGCGACGACGATGAGGGCCATCGGCGCGGCCTCGAAGAGGAAGAACATGCGCGCCACCAGGTAGATGCCGGCGGCCACCATCGTCGCCGCGTGAATCAACGCGGAGACCGAGGTGGGGCCTTCCATCGCGTCGGGCAGCCAGATATGCAGCGGGAACTGCGCGGACTTGCCGCACGCCCCGATGAAGAGCAGGATCGCCACCACGGTGAGCGAGACGGGCAGCGCGGCGGGCGCGGCCATCGCCGGGCCGATCTGCGCGGCGAGGTGGCTGAAGGTGAGATCACCGTAGCCCATCCAGAGGAAGATCACCGCGAACAGCAGGCCGAGATCGCCGAAGCGGGTGACCACGAAGGCCTTGATGGCCGCCTTCGCCGCCTCCGGTTTTGGATACCAAAAACCGATGAGCAGGTAGGAACAGACGCCCACCAGCTCCCAGAAGATGAAGAGCTGCAGCAGCGACGAGGCGATCACCAGCCCGAGCATGGCGGTGGTGAAGAGCGCCATGTACAGGTAAAAGCGCGGGTGCTCGTCGCGCTTGATGTAGCTCAGCGAATAGATCTGCACCAGCAGGCTGACGAGCAGCACCACCACCAGCATCACCGCGCTGAGCGGGTCGAGCAGCGTGCCGATTTTCAGCGTGCGCGCGAACGACTCGCCCATGCTGGCGGGCAGCGGCAGCCAGTCGGCGATTCGCTCGGTGGGGACGAAGCGGAGGGCGGCGCCAGGCGCGGCCGCGCCGTGCTCCCCGGCCGCCGGGGCCAGTTGGAACCACTCCGGCGCGTGGCTGACCTCGCCGCCCGCCCCGCGCGCCAGCCCGCCGGCGAGCGCGCCCAGCGCGAGCGCCAGCGCGGCGGCGAGACAGACGATGAGCACCCACGGCGCCAGGCGCTTGGCGAGCTCCTGCCCCCGGCCGGCGATGATGATGACGAACCCGATGAAGAGGAACGCCGCCACCGGCAGGGCCACGATGAGCCAGCTCTGTTGTTGCGCGAATGTCAGAAATATGGTCATTTCAGTTCCTGTCAGGGGTTAGGGATTAGGGATTGAGGCGCGCCGGGTTTCTTCGTAGCGCGCGCCGGTTTGCCTGGCAAACGACAACGTGACGTCCCGCCCCCCAATCCCTAACCCCTAATCCCTCCCCCTACCCCCGCATCAGCCGAATCTGCTCCAGGTCCACCGTGCCGAACTTGCGATACAGGTTCAGGATGATCGCCAGGCCCACGGCGGCTTCGGCGGCGGCGACGGTGATGACCAGCAGCACCGCGACGTGCGCGTCCAGGCGCTCCGGCCAGAAGTAGCGCCAGCCGGCGACGAAGTTCAGATTGGCGGCGTTGAGCATGAGCTCCACGCCCATCAGCGCGGCCACGGCGTTCCGCCGGGTGATGAGCGCGGCCGCGCCCGCCACGAAGAGGATGCCGCTGATCGTCAGTAATCCGGTAATTGAGAACATGGCTTACACCCCCACCTTCTCGCGCTGGGGCGCGTCCGCCGCGGTCGCCGCGTCCGCCGGGGCGTCGTCGTCCGCCGATGGCCGTTCCCGGCGCGCCAGCACGATGGCGCCGATCATGCCGGCGAGGAGCAGCACGGAGGCGATTTCAAAGGGCAGCAGGTAGTGCTGCAGCAGCGTGACGCCCAGCGCGGGCACGCCGGTCACCTCCAGGCCGGGGGCGAGGGCGATATGGTCAATCGTCGCGAAGGCGGCGGGCCAGCGCGTGTGCCCCGCCGCGCCGATGACCGCGGCGAGCAGCATGATCGCGGCGAGGAAGACCGGCACGCCGAAGCGATTCGCCGGCGCGTCGTCGCTGTCCATGGCGTTGCGGGTGAGCGTCACCGCGAAGATGATGAGCACGAGAATGGCGCCGATGTAGATGAGCACCTGGATGGCGGCGAGGAACTGCGCCCCCAACAGCAGGTAGAAGCCGGCGATGCCCGCGAAGACCGGAAAGAGCCAGAACGCCGCGTGGATGACGCTGCGCGTGGCGATGACCCGGACCGCGCCCAGCAGCGTGACCGCCGCCAGCAGCAGTAGGATGATATTGTAGGCCGAGAGTTCGATCATCGTATCCTGCCCATGTGTCGTTCGTCAGGCGGTCTGCCCCGCCGCCCCATCGGCCGCCTTCTTCGTCTTCGGCTGGTAGGGCTTCTTGCCCGGGCGCAGGTCGCCGCCCACGGTGGAGGGCAGCACGCCCGGCATCTCCGCGCCGTCCGGCTGCGCCAGCGTCTCCATCGTCAGGTGCAGCGCCTCGCGCGTTTTGAACTGCAGCGGATGCGTCTCCTGCATCATGCCCAGCGCCTCGAAGGGGCACGCTTCCACGCACAGCCCGCAGAAGAGGCACTTTTCCAGGTCAAGCTGATAGGACGTCACCTTGCGGCTCTCGCCCGTCACGGTGATGCAGCGGCCCGGACAGGCCTGCGCGCAGAGGCCGCAGCCGGTGCAGCGCAGCTCGCCCGTCTCCGGCTCGCGGATGAGCGTAAACCGCCCGCGGTAGCGCGGTGACATGGCCCGCGTCTCCGTCTTCCCCCAGCGCGGCGCGTAGCCGTACTGGATGGTGACCGGCTTGCGAAAATTGTTTCTCCACGTCACGCGCATGCCGACCAGGATGGCGCGGATGCCCGAAACCACGTTATTAATCAAGGTGACCATGATGTCATTTCCCACCGGCGCCTTACGACGCCAGTATCTCCAGCCCATAGTAGGCCAGCGCCGGCCGCTGCAGCGCGTCGCGCAGCGTGCTCGGCGGGTTGCAGCCGGCCGAGAGGTGGCAGACGGCGCCCGCCCCGGCCGCGCGGCCCAGCGTCAGCCGCACCACGTTCGGCTCTTCCACCCAGGCTTTCGCCACCGGCACCGCGCCGACGGCGTCCTCCACGGTGAACTCCTCCGCGAAGAGGGTGAGCAGCACCAGGTGATCGCGCACGTGATCGAAGGTGATCGCCACCTCCGCGCGCCCGTCATCCAGGAAGCGCGCGTCACGGGCGTCCGCCGGACGCCAGTTCAGCGCCTGTCCGTAGACCATGCCCAGCGCGACGCGCGCGAAGCGCTCGCCCAGCACCACGTTGCCCACCGCGCTGGTGTGGATGGCGTCCGACAGCCCCAGGTCCAGCGTGGGCACCGCCGCGACGCCGGGGATGGCCCGCGCCGCCCGGCGCTGCGCCTCGCGGATGGCCGACCACGCCCGCCCCTGCGCGGGGTCCGCGCTGTCGAAGTACCGGTTCAACTGCGCGGTGAGCACGGGCAGACCCGCGCCGCAGCGCGCGCGAAACGCCGCCACGAAGCGGGTGAAACGCGCCAGGTAGGTGGCGGCGAGCTCGGCGTTCGCGTCCGACTCGCCCTGATACCAGGCCATGCCCGCCACCCGCCCGCCGGCGGCGTCAATCAGGCTGAGCATGTTCTCATACAGATACGCGCCCTCCGGATTGCCCGGATCCCACGCCGACAGCGGGGAGCCGCCCAGCGCGGCGGGAATCAGCCCCACCGGCACGCCGGCGCCCGTGAAAATCCCCGTGCCGAAGGCCAGCCACGGCGAGACATCCACCCAGCCGCCGTCGCGGTTCGCCGGATGCCGCGTCTCCGTCGGGTCGAAAATCGGGTGGGTGGCCAGCCGCCACACCTCATCGCCGCCGAAGACGGATACGCCCAGCATCGGCGGATCTACCACCGCGCCGTGGCCGTAGCCGACGGCGTTGCTCTGCCCGGCGATCACCCACAGGTCGCCCACCGCCAGGTGCCAGATCTTATCGCCGGTGCTGCGCCACTCGACGCCGGGCGCGCGCAGCCGCGTCTCCGCCTTGTACAGGCCGCCGGTGGGCACGCGCAGGGTGGCGCGCCAGGCGTTGCCCGGCAGCATCTCGGCGGGCTGCCAGTCGCAGCCGGCGGCGGCGGCGTGGTCATACTCGCGCGCGGCGCGCACCTCGACCACGCTGCCGTCCGCGCCGGCCCAGCGGCCTGCCAGCGCCAGCGGCGCCGTGCCGTCCGCCTCGCGCTGCAGCACCTGCCAGGGCCGCGGCCCCCGCGTGATCGTCGCGCCCACCAGTACTGGCGTTTCCACCGTCACTCTCGTCCCCTCACTCCTGCCCCTCGCCGCCGAGGGCGGCGCCGAAATCGGCGTCGTCCGAGCGCAGCTCCGTGATCTTCCAGCGCAGGATGCCCGTTTTCTCCAGCACCACGCGGCCGCTCTTGTGCAGCGGCACCCAGCGGTCGGGCGCGTCCGGGCGCTCCACGTAGACCCAGACGTAAAATTCCGCGTCCATCGTGTTGCCGCGCACCACCGGGTCGCGGTAGCCGTCGAAGCGCAGGCGCGCGCCCCGGGCGCGGGACTCGATGAGCGGCCGCGCCACCTCCAGCGCGATGCCGATGGGCAGCCGCGTCGCGCCCGCCTGCACGTGCGCGTCATCGGTGAAGGACACGCGCACCCCGTAGACGTCGCCCCGCTGCGCGGCGGCGAGGGCGTCCGTCATTGGCGCCTGCCGCGCGTGCTGCTCCAGCGCCGGGTAGACCATCCAAAACCAGATGCCGCCCAGTGCGAGCGCCACGAGCGCGAGCTGCCATACGCGCCGCTTCATCAGTCTCTCCCTCATGGGCGGCCCGGCGCGGATGCCGGACTGCCCGCCGCGTCGCCGTCGGCGGCGCCCGGCGGCCCGACGCCGGGCAGCACGATGGCGTTCACCACCGCGGGCCGCCCCGGCGTATCGCCGCCCGCCGGCTGCAGCCACGCGCCGACCAAGCTCACGAGGAGCAGGTTCGCCAGCGCTGCCGGCAGCAGCGCCTTCCAGCCGAAATTGAGCACCTGGTCAATGCGCAGGCGCGGCAGCGTCCACTTCACCCACATGAGAATCCACAGCACCACGAAGGTCTTCACCATGAAGACGGCGAACCAGAACGCCTTCATCACGAAGGGAATGGCGGCGGGCACCAGCGCGCCGTCCACGAACCACGCGGCGGTATCCCAGTGGAACACATGCCGCGCCCAGGCGAGATCCAGCCCCCACAGGCTCCAGCCGCCGAGAAACAGCGTCACCGCCAGCGCGGAGATGAAAAAGGACGCGGAGAACTCCGCCAGGAAGAAGGTGGCGAAGCGCATCCCGGAATACTCGGTGTTGAAGCCGGACACCAGCTCGGACTCCGCTTCCGGCAGGTCGAAGGGCGTGCGGCTCACCTCGGCGAGGCCGGCGGTGAGGAAGATGAGCAGCGCGGGCAGGGTGAGCAGCGTGAGCCAGGGATTGAGCCACTGGCTGCGCACGATGGCCCCCGTCTCCAGCGTGCCGTGCAGCAGCACGGCGGCGAGGATGGCCAGCCCCAGCGGGATCTCGTAGCTGACGAGTTGCGCCGCGGAGCGGAGCGCGCCGAGCAGCGACCACTTGTTGTTCGACGCCCAGCCGGCGATGGCGATGCCGAGCACCGGCACGGCGCTCACCGCGCAGTAATACAGGATGCCGATCTTCACGTCCTGCGGAATCCACGTGGCGGAGAAGGGGAGGATCATGTAGGCCATGAACGCCGGCAGGAAGACGAGATAGGGGGCGATGTAGAAGGGCCAGCGGTCGGCGCCGGCCGGGCGCAGGTCTTCCTTCATCAGCAGCTTGAGGGCGTCCGCCAGGCTCTGCAGCACGAAGCCGAGCACGCCGCCGGTGCGGATGGGGCCGATGCGGTTCTGGATGTCGGCGGAGACTTTGCGCTCCAGCCAGATGACCACCAGCACCACCACCAGCATGATGACCAGCGAGAGCAGCGCGACCATCAGCGAGCGCATGACTTCGTTGCCGCCGAGGGTGACGCCGTGCCACAGATTATTCAGCCAGGTATCCATTAGCGGTCAATCTCCCCCAGCACGATGTCTATGCTGCCCAGCACGGCCACCACGTCGGCCAGCTTCACCCCGCGGCACATGTGATCCAGCGCGCAGAGGTTGGCGAAACTCGGCGAGCGGAAGCGCACGCGCACGGGATTGGCGGTGCCGTCGGAGACGGAAAAGACGCCGAACAGGCCGCGCGGCGCTTCCACGCGGGCATACGCCTCGCCGGCGGCCGGCTTGATGACGCGCGGCGCGCGCCCCTGCACCTCGCCGGCCAGGCCGTCCAGCTTCTCCAGGCACTGGCGCACGATCTTGATGGACTCGCGCATCTCGTCCAGGCGCACCTCGTAGCGGGCGAAGCAGTCGCCGGCCTCGCGGGTGGCGACGGCGAACTCCACCTCGCCGTAGGCGTCGTACGGCTCGAGCTTGCGGATGTCGTAGGGCACGCCGGAGCCGCGCAGGGTGGGGCCGGAGAGGCCGAAATTCACGGCGTCCGCGCCGGAGATCACCCCGATGCCCTCGGTGCGGGCGCGGAAGATGGGGTTGCCGGTGAGCAGGTTTTCGTACTCCACCAGCATCCTCTCCTGCACGTCCAGGTAGTCGGCGGCGCGCCCGAGCCAGCCCGCCGGCACGTCGGCCATCACGCCGCCGATGCGCATGTAGTTGTAGGTGAGCCGCGCGCCGCAGAGCGTCTCGAATAGATCGAGAATGATTTCGCGCTCGCGGAAAGTATACAGGAAGACGGTGGTCGCCGCCAGGTCCAGCGCGAAGGAGCCCAGCCAGAGGAGGTGGCTGGCGAGGCGCTGCAGCTCGGCCACCGCGGTGCGCAGCCAGCGCGCGCGCTCCGGCACTTCCAGTCCGAGCAGCCGCTCCACCGCCAGCACGTACCCCAGGTTCATATACATCGCCGAGAGGTAGTCCAGCCGGTCGGTGTAGGGGATGATCATGGTATAGGTGCGGCTCTCGGCGAGCTTTTCCGTGCCGCGATGCAGGTAGCCGATCACCGGCACCAGCCGCAGCACGGTCTCGCCGTCCATCTTCAGCATCAGGCGGAGCACGCCGTGGGTGGACGGGTGCTGCGGGCCCATGCTGACGACGGTCGTCCCGTAATCCTCCGGCATCGCCGGCAGGATCACCTCGGGCGCCTCCAGGTCAGGTTGTCGAAAGTCACGTAACGGCAAGGTTTTCACCTCAGCGATAGGGCGGTTTGCCCCTCGCGATAACGCGGCGTCGTCGTCTCACTCGGCCAGCAGGGCCGCAATCTTTTGTTTGAGCATCGGCGCATCCGTCGCGGCGGTTCGCCAGACCAATGCCAGATCAATCTGGAAGTAACCATGGATGAGCACGTTTCTCATGCCGATGACCGGCGACCACGGCAATTCAGGATGCCGTTCGCGAAACGCGGCACTCAATCCACGCATCGCCTCCCCCACGATCTCAAGGTGATGCACTATCCATGTCTGTATCAATTCGTCCTGTTCGAACGCGTGCTGCCCAAGTGCGGTATATTTTTCTATCCGCTCAAGCGCTTCCAGCATATCCCGCAAACGCTCGCGATCGTCTCTCATAATGGCCGCGCTTCCGCCAGCACGCGCGCCCGGATGCGGTCCCGCAATCCCCGGTCAGTCACCACATCTACGGGCCGGCCCAGCAATGCCTCCAGCTCCACCTGCATACTTCCCAGGTCGAACAGGCTGCGTCCCGGTTCAAATTCGACGAGAAAGTCAATATCACTGCCGGCGTCGGCTTCGCCGCGCGCGACCGAACCGAACACCCGCACATTGCGCGCGCCGTGGTGCGCGGCAATGGCTAAAATCTCTTCGCGGCGGGTTGCCAGCTCATCCAGCGTCATCGCTACTCCCGCATCAACAGATCCACGATCTCGCAGTCCGTCTGCTCCGGAATCTGCCAGCTCAGATCGTCGTCGTCCACCACGAAATCCTTGCGCAGCGGGTGGCCCTGAAAACCCTCCCAGGTGAGGATGCGGCGCAGGTCGGGATGGCCGTCGAAGATCACGCCGAACATGTCGTAGGCCTCGCGCTCCTGCCAGTCGAACCCTTTCCACAGATCGCTGGCGGTGGGCAGGTGGGCGGCGTCGCGCGGCAGGCGCACGAAGACGTGCGCCACCGCGCCGTCCGCGGTGCGCGCCACGCGATAGATGACACGCAGCGCCTCGCCCTCGTCCACGCAGGTCAGGTCCTCCGGGTAATCGAAGCGCGGGCGCAGCGCGGCCAGCAGCGCGTGGGCCCGCGCCGGCGCGGCGGTGAGCGCCCACAGGCCGTCGCGCTGCTCGGCGGCGGCCAGCAGGTCGGCGTGCGTCGTGATGAATTGTTCGTAGGTCATGTCAGAGCACCATCCCGTCATCGGCCAGCGCCCGGCGCAGCACGCGGGCCATCAGGGCATACCCGGCGTGGTGCGGATGTACGCCATCGTCCGCCAGCTCGCGGATGAGCAGGCCGTCGGCATCCGCCATCTCGGCGTGGTAATCCACGTAGATCGCCCCTTCGGCGGCGGCCATCGCGCGCAGGCGGGCGTTGATCGCCGCGATCTGCGCGTTCTTGCGCGGGGCGAAGACGGCGGCGTCCGCGTCGCTCAGCCAGCTCGGCCCCCACACCGGCAAGAGGGAGCAGACCATCATGCGGATGTCCGCCGCGCGCGCCTCCCGCGTCATGGCGGCGATATTGTCGCACACCACGTCGGAGAGCGCGTCGTTCAGCGCCGCCGGCTCCCAGCCCAGGTCATTGGTGCCGATCTTCAGCACGATCGCGTGCGGCCGCAGTTGCAGCGCGTCCGCCGCGAAGCGCCGGCGCACGTGCGCGCTGATGTCGCCGCCGATGCCCCGGTTGACGAGGATGCGCCCCGTGCCGCCGAAATAGGCCTGCAGCTCCCAGAGATGGGTGATGCTGTCCCCGATGAAGAGGACATCCGGCCGGACGTCGGTCAACATCAGCGATTCATTGCCGTAATCGAACTCGACGCGCCGGGTATTCGCCGCCGCGTCGTCGTCAAACATGCCGGGTTTCAGCACCCGGTCGCGGGTCATCGTCACGCTATTATTCTCGCTGTTCATCGTCGCTTTGGGGTCTGCGCCGGCTTCAACGGCGCCGTGCGCGCGTTGCGGATCGGGTGCTCGCGCCGGTAGGTGCGCCCCAGCTCCAGCAGCGCGTCAATGAGCTGCTCGGGCCGCGGCGGGCAGCCGGGGATGTAGATATCCACCGGCACGATGCGGTCCGCGCCCTTCACCACGCTGTAGGTATCGTAGCAATACGGCCCGCCGCCGGTGGCGCAGTTGCCCATGGCGATGACGTATTTCGGGTCCGGCATCTGGTCGTAGAGGCGCTTGAGGATGGGCGCGATCTTCTTCGTCACCGTGCCGGAGACGATCATGATGTCCGACTGGCGCGGGGTGGCGCGGAAGATGATGCCCATGCGGTCCAGGTCGTAATGCGAGGCGCCGGTGGCCATCATCTCGATCGCGCAGCAGGCGAGGCCGAAGGTGACCGGCCACTGCGAGGACTCGCGCGCCCAGTTCAGCAGGTCTTCCACCGCGCCGAGCAGCACGCTGCCGCCCGGCACTTTCGCGCAGGCGTCCACCACCTGCGCGCCGGTGACGCCCACTTCCACGGGCAGCCCGGCGATGCGGTCGTCCGTCACTCCCATTCCAGCGCTCCTTTCCGCCAGGCGTAGACCAGCCCGAAGACGAGGATCAGCAGGAAGATGAGCACGTCAATGAGCAGAAACAGGGTGAAGCCGTCCAGCCGGCGGAAAATCGCCGCCCAGGGATAGAGGAAGGCCACCTCGACGTCGAAGAGCACGAACAGCAGCGCGTAGATGTAATACCGCACATGCACCTGATACCAGGCGCGGCCGACGGGCACGGTGCCGCACTCGTAGGTGGCTTCTTTGGCGGCGGAGGGGCGGCGCGGGCGCACGAGGTGCGACGCCGCGAGCGCCACCATCCAAAAGAGCAGGCCGAGTCCGAAGAACACGGCGATGGAGATAGCCTGATTCGTCATGGTGCTCTCAATATTTCCGCGGGAGATGACGGTGTCTACCAGCGTCATACAGTACAAAATCCGCGGGGCAATGTCAAGAAACCCCTATTCTTTACCGAAAACATCAGGAGAGCTGCCGCCGGGGGCACGGCGCGCGGATGCACGGGGCACGGCGCGCACGAACGTCGGCGCCGCGCGACACGTGTGGCGAAAATGGCACAAAATCGCGCAAAATATGGCGCGCGCCTGCTGACAGGGTGGGCGCTTGCCTGCTAGACTACAGATGGCATGCAGTACGGGCAATCACCAATTGGCGCGATCGTGGGCGGGCTGCTGAAGAACCGGCATCTCGTGGCGGACATGCGCCGGGTGATGATCCTCTCGCTCTGGGAGCGCGTGGTCGGCGCGCCGGTGGCGAGCAAAGCCTGGCCGGAGACGGTGGAGGACGGCGTGCTGGTGGTGGGGGTGACCACCCATGCCTGGGCGCAGGAGCTGACGCTGTTGAAGCCGCGCATCCTCGCCCGCTACCGGCAACTGCTGGGGCGCGCCGCGCTGAAGGACGTGCGCTTCCGCGTGGGCCGGCGCCGCAAGGGCCTCGGCGAGCCCGTGTTCCCGCCGCGGCCGCTGCACCCCGCCCCCGACGAGCGCCTGGCCACCGAGCCGCTGCCCGGCGATCTCCTGAGCGATATCGCCAACCCGGAAGTGCGCGGCCTGCTCGGCCCCGCCTTCGCCCGCCTGCGCGCCGAGCGCGAATGGAAACGCGAGCACGGCTGGGTGCGCTGCCCCGCCTGCGGCCGCATCCACTCCCGCGACGCCTGCCCCTATTGCGATGGGTCCGAGGTGGCGTGACCGCGCGCGTCTCGTGTCCGGCCGCTGAAGCGTCCCGCCGGCCCGCCGGCGCGCACATGCGCGCAGGAAGGATGCCCGCCGGCGCGGAAAGAGCACGCGTGGAGGTATTGCGATGATGCTGAGTCCCTTCCTGCGCGAAATTGACGAGCAGCCGGCGGCGCTGCATGACCTGGTGGCCTATTACCGCGGCGCGGACGGCCAGCATCGGCTGGGAGGATGGGGGGAGTGGGCGCGGGCGCGCGGCCAGGTCACCTTCATCGGCAGCGGCACCTCGGAACATACGCCGCACGTGGCGCTGGGGGCCATGGCGGAGGCCGGCGTCCACGCCGATGCCCTGGATGCCGGCGAGCTGCTGCACTACCCGCGTCCCCTGCGCGGGGTGGCGCTGGTGAGCCAGTCCGGCGAGAGCGTGGAGATTCGCCGGTTGGCGGAGCGCTATGCCGGCACGCCGTTCGTCGCCATCACGAATCATGCCGAGAGCACGCTCGCCCGCGCCGCCCGCATCGTGCTGCCGCTGTGCGGCGGGGTGGAAGAGACCATCACCACGAAGACCTACTCCAACTCGCTGGCGCTGTTCGCGCTGCTGGCGCGCATGCTGGACGGCGTTGACGCGGCGCGGGCGCTGCTCGATGAACTCGATGCCGTGTCGCGGGTGCTGGGCGCGGTGGATGCCGAGGGCATCGAGCGCGCCGCCGACCTGCTGGCGGACGCCCGCGCGCTGCACGTGATCGCCCGCGGGCCGTCGGTCGCCGGGGCGCGGCAGGCGGCGCTGACCTTCATGGAGGGGACGCGCATCTCCGCCACCGCCTTCCCCGCCGGGTCGTTCCGCCACGGGCCGTTCGAGCTGGCGGACGACGCGCATCGCTGCCTGATCTACCTGCCGGCGTCCGGGCGCACCCACGGGCTGCTGGCCGGGCTGGCGGCGGAGCTGGCGGACAAGGGCAGCCGGGTGATCGTCTTCACCGACGGCGCCCTTGACCTGCCGGCGGCGACCTGCCAGCTGCTGCGCGTGCCCGCCGTCTCCGAGCCGCTCTTCCCGCTGGCGGCGGCCATCACCCAGGAGCGCCTGCTGGCGGCGCTGGCGCGGCGGCGCGGGCTGGTGGCCGGCGCGTTCCGCTACGGCGGCAAGGTGACGACGGTGGAGTAAACTCGCGCGCGCGGCGGACGGTTGCGCTGATGCGCACGCGACGACATGCCGGTGTCTGATGCAGCAGCGGTCACGTTCTCGGCTGGCACCCCGTGCGGGTGGGAGGCTCCGATGGCACACGCGACAAAGACGCCCCGGAAGGATGCGGCGCCGCAGCCGGCGCGCGGCAAGAAGCGCCCGGTGCTCAAATCACCCTGGCAGCGCAACCGCGTGCGCCGGCGCTGGACGTACCTCCTCGGCGGGGTCGTCTTCCTCGCGGCGGCGGCCCTCATCTTCGGCAACCTCGACCTGGACCGCGACGCCGCGCGGCGGCTGCCGCTCACCCTCTTCGGCTTCGCCGCGCTGCCGCTGCTCTATCCGCTCGCGCGCCGGCTGGGCGTCTCGCGCGGCACGGCGATCTGGGCGCTGGCGCTGCTGGCGGCCAGCGTGCCGTGGCTGGTGCTGCTGCGCGCCTGCACCACCTGCGCCGTGATGCCGTTTTTCGTGGTGCTCGGCGCGCTGTGCTACACGCGCGTGCTGGCCGGCCTGCCCGGGGCATGGTGCGCGCTCGGCCTCGCGCTGGTGACGCTCAGCCTCGCCAATCCGTGGGCGGGCCTGGGGTTGGCGCTCGGGCTGGCGCTGCACGCCGCCGGCTGGGTGCGCGGGCGCGCGCGCTGGCGGGCGCTGGGGGGCGCCGGCGCCATCCTCGCCGTCGGTTTCACCGTGCTCGCGCTCTATCCCCCGGCGCGCGATCCCGCCTGGGGCCTGCCCGGCGGGGCGGGCATCGGCCAGTTCCTCGGCTACCTGCTGCTGCTGAACGCCTGGGTGCTGCCGCTGCCGGCGCTGCCGCTGCTCGGGCTGGCGCTCTTCACCGACCCCGCCCATCGCTGGCGCGTGAACGGCGAGGCCGCGCTGCCCGCGCTCATCATCACCGCCACGCTCCTCGCCGCCGGCCTTTCGCCGGGGCCGATACGCCTGCGCATCCTCCTCGGCGTGGCCCCGCTGGCCGCCCTCTGGCTCGCGATGGGGCTGGCGCGCTTGCAGGCGCGCGCCCCCGCCTGGGTGTGGGCGCCGGTGGGCGTGCTGCTGGTCCTCACCGCGCTGCCGCACCTGTTGGTGCGCTGGGGCAGCGCGGCCATCGGCCTGCATCGGATCATCCCCGACCGCGCCGTCTCCGAGCAGCTTGCGGACAGCCCCGCGGACCAGCTCGTGCCGCTCTACCCGCTGCTGCGCGACGACCTCACCGGCGACCGGCTGGAGAGACGGGAGATCTGATGGGGGTGGCGGATACTCATCCGGCCAACCGGGATGACTGCGGCTCCGCCGCCCGGAGGGCAGGGAGGCTACCGAGTGCGCGTCCGGCCATGCGCACTCAGTCCCAGCGGGACCGGGATGGTCAGCGGCAGCGGGGATGACGCGCGCTCCCCCTCGCGCCCGCGTCCTATTCCTTCATAATTCGCACGCGCCGGTACGGTTCGCTGCCCACGCTTTCGCTGAAGAGCTGGTGCTGCTCGGCGAGTTGGTGCTGCAGGCGGCGCAGATAGGCGTTGCGCGGGGTGAGCTCGACCGGGTGCGAGGTGGCGAGGACTTCGCTGATGGCGGCGCGGGCCTCGTGCAGGGCGGCTAGCTCGGTATCCATCTCCTCCATGTGGTAGAGGTCGTGCAGGGCGCCGACGATCTGCTGATAGGTGTTGCTGCGGATGACGTGCACGGGGATGCCGGCGCGCACCGCTTCCTCCAGCCGGTGGGCGTCGCGCCGCTCCTGCTGCTTCACGGTGATGATGACGTCGGCGTCCTCGAGGTGGCGGGCCATCACCGCGTTCAGCCCCATCTCGCGGATGGCGCGCTCCAGCTTGTTGCGCGCCACCCCGTAGGGGAAGATGTAGACGGCTTTGTCATGCGGCAGTTTTGGCGAGACGTGCGGGCCGTCGCGGGTATCCCCGTGCGTTTCCGCCTCCGCCTCCAGCGTCGGCAGGGTGACGGTGGAGAGGCGCTCGATCACCCCCTCGGCGGTCATGAAGCGCACTTCCGGGGTGGGGGAGCCGCCGCGCAGCAGCAGATCCACCACCTCGGCGACGTTCGCGTAGACGGCCAGCTTGTCCTGCTCCACCATCTCGATGACCACATCGAAGGTGGGGGGCGCCTTTCGCTCCAGCACCGTCTTCTGCGTGCCGCGCCGGCGAGCTTCTTCATCGGAGAGGGTCACCACCTGGATGCCGCCGATGAGGTCGTTGAGCGTGGGGTTTTGCAGCAGGTTGTCCAGCGTGGTGCCGTGCGCGGTGCCGATGAGCTGCACGCCGCGCTCGGCGATGGTGCGCGAGGCCATCGCCTCGTCGGTGGTGCCGATCTCGTCAATGACGATGACTTCCGGCATGTGGTTTTCCACCGCCTCGATCATCACCGCGTGCTGCTGCGCCACCCGCGGCACCTGCATGCGCCGCGCGCGGCCGATGGCGGGGTGGGGGATGTCGCCGTCGCCGGCGATCTCGTTGGAGGTATCCACCACCACCACGCGCTTTTGCAGCTCGTCGGCGAGCACGCGCGCCATCTCGCGCAGCTTGGTGGTTTTGCCGATGCCCGGCCGGCCGAGGATGAGGAGGGAATGGCCGTCCTCCACCACGTCGCGGATGATATCCACCGTGCCGAGCACCGAGCGCCCCACGCGGCAGGTGAGGCCGACGATGCGCCCCTGGCGATTGCGGATGGCGGAGATGCGGTGCAGCGTGCGCGGGATGCCCGCGCGGTTGTCGTCGCCGAACTCGCCCACGCGCGACACCACATACTCGATGTCGTCCTCGGAGACGGGCGTGTCCGACACCAGCTCATACGTGCCGGGGAAGCGCGCTTCCGGCTCGCGGCCGAGATCGAGAATCACCTCCAGCAGGTTATGCACGGCCGGGTGGCGTTCCAGCGGTTCGCGGATGCGCGGCGGCAGCACCGGTAGCAGCATCGTCAGGTCGTCTGTGATCTGTTGTTCCATCTCTTCACCTGCGCGCGCAAAGGTACTGTCGCTATTCCCATCATGTGACGCGGCGATGCGAGGCGGGCGGCCATCCCCGGCGCAGGGATGTCGCGCGGCGCGGCCATCGTGGATGGAGCGTGCTTTGCCGGGCGCGCCCCCGGCGGGCCGGCGGGGCGCGGCGAGGGCTAATAGAGTATTATACACTTTTTTCGTCGAGCGCGGGCCTTGACCCGGAAGGGTGATGAACGGTATAACAGGGGGACGATGCGCGCCGCGGCGACGGCCGCGAGACAAGGACGACACCATGGCTCTTTACACTCATATCGCGACCCTGCCTCGCCAGCGCGGGCTGGCGATGACGCTGCTCTTCACCACGGCGGGGGCGCTGCTCTTCGTGCTGCTGACGCAGGTGAAGCTGTCGCTGATGCCGCTGACGCCGGTGCCGTTCACCGGCTCGGTGCTGGCGGTGCTGCTGCTGGGCGGGCTGCTGGGGCCGCGGCTGGCGCCGGCGGCGGTGGCGCAGTACCTGGTGCTCGGCCTGGTCGGGCTGCCCGTCTTCGCGGGCTTCACCGGCGGCATCGGCAGCCTGCCGGTCTTCACCGGCGGGTACCTGCTGGCCTTCGTCCCGGCGGCGCTGCTCTACGGGGCGCTCTACGACCGCTTCGCCGGGGGCGCGTATGCGCCGCGCGCCGCCGCCGCCCTCGCGGCGGGCGCGGCGGCCGTGCTGGTGATACACCTGGGCGGCTGGGCGTGGCTGGTGGGCGTGCTGCACTACCCGCCGGGCGCGGCGCTGGCGCAGGGCGTGCTGCCCTTCATCCCCATTGACGCGGGCAAGGTCGTGCTGGCGGCGGCGACGGTGGCGCTGTGGCCGCGAAAGGCGTGCTGATGCGCATCCTGCTGGCGGCGTGCGGCGTGCTGCTGGCCGGGTTGACATGGGCTGTCGAGCCCGCCGTCACCCCCGCGCAGGCGCGCGCCATCTCGGCGGAGTGCGTTGAGGTGCTCCTGCAGATCAACCAGAGCCTCTCCGACAACTACTACCACGCCGGCGCGTTCATGAAAGCGGTGGATGTGCTGGAGCGCATCGTGGTCCTCGACCCGCACGACGTGCAGTCCTACGCCAGCGCCGCCTGGCTGGCGTGGTCGTCGAAAGACCACGACCGCGCGCTGGCGATCTACGACCGCCTGATCGCCGCCAATCCCGACAGCCCCGACGCCTACTTTGAAGTGGGCCTCTACTACACCCGCGTGCAGCAGGACGAGGCCGCGCTGCGCTGGCTCGCCGGCGCCCTCGCCCGCGGCCTGGCCGGCCCCCGCCGCCACCTCTACGGCCACACCCTCGCCCGCGTCGGCCGCACGGCGGAGGCGCGGGCGTTCTGGCACACGCTGCTCGCCGACGACCCCGCGAACGAGGTGGCGAAGCGAGAAGCGGCGCGGTTGACGCAGGGCCAACCGCCCGCGCCGGAATGACGCGAGGCCGGGGAGGCGCTAGCCCCCGCCCGCAACCGGCACGGCGCTGATGCCTTTCAGCGCGTTCGCCCGCCAGGTGTAGGTGAACTTCATGAGGATGGGTTTGTTGCCGTGCATCACCGTGGCGAAGACGAGGAGGTCATCCTTGCCGTCGCCGGTGACGTCGCGCACGAGCAGGCGCTGGACGGCGGCGCCAGCGAGGAAGCGCTGCCAGCCCGCCTCCGGGCCGCGGGCGAGCCACAGCCGCGTGGTGGGGGCGCCGGTGACGCCGGTGACGGCGTAGGCGAGCTCTTCGTGGCGGTCGCCGTCAAAGTCGCCGGCGATCCAGCAGAGTTTCAGCCCGGCGGTGAAGCGTTCGATCTTGCCGATGGCGGGCGCCACCGCCAGCGCGCGGGCGCGGGCGTCCCACCCGATGCGCAGGCCGATGGCGCGCCCCACTTCGCCCGCCGGGGCATACAGGCGGCCGTCGTGCATCACCACCGGCGCCGGCAGCAGCCGCGCGCGCCCGTTCACCAGCGCCTGCGGCCGGTTCGGCGTCAGCGACACCGCCAGCGCCCCCTTCGTCACCGTCACCCCGGCGCGGCCGCGCTCGGCGATCACCGCCGCCCCCGCCAGGTCCGCCATCACCTTCACCGGCAGCAGCATGACGCCGTCGGACTCCATTGCCTCGGGGCGGGTTTGGGCGACGGCGGGCAGCGTCAGGACGAGCATCAGCACACCGAGCGACGCGCTCACGAGATAGCGCATGGCAGAGACCTCCTCATTCAGCATACCACGGTATGCCGCCCGTTGCGGCGCAACGGCCCTACCTCCGCGGCGAATAACGCGTTCGATAGCCGGGATTTTCGTCCGGGCGCAGGGCATTCGGGTATTGCCAGTCCGTCTTCACGTCAACGGTGGTTTCTTTGAGCAGACGATACACTGTATACGGATCGCGAATGGCGATGAAACGGTTGTTGCCGGCGGCAAAGGCGGCCTGGAGAGCACTGTCGCGTCCCGGCATCTCGGCCGCCGCAAATCCCGAAATGGTGCCGGCGCCGACCAAGCTTTCGAAAAAGCTGACCGTCACTTGCAGCTCGGGGATGTTATCAAAATCAACCGTGGAAAACTCTGCGCCCCAGAAGCCGGTGCGCAGAATGACGCGCTTATTGGTCACGGCATACCAGGTCTGCTGGTAGGCCACCAGCAGCCGGACGAGATTCAGCAGGCTGATGCCGAAGATGATGACCAGCGGGGAGGCGATGGCGAAGATGAACAGTCCTGCCGAGGGATTGGCATCGGCGGCTGGTGCGGAGCGGAACAGGATGGTGAAGAAGATGAAGATGCCCACCATCACGGCCGCGGCGAACAGCAGCGGCAAGCCGGTGGCCAGGTATGGCAGCAGTTCCGGCTTCCCGCTCCACAGAAACGCCTCGTTCGCATCACGGACCGCATCGAATTGCGGAGGAACATATATCGGTTGCGTCATGGCGCCATCTACCTCACGATACGGGAGGCTCACCGCGGCACCGGCACGCTCGCCATCACGCTTTCGATGAGCTGGTCGGTAGTGAGGCCCTCCAGCTCCGCCTCCGGGCGCAGGATGATGCGGTGGCGGAGGATGGGGCGGGCGAGGAGTTTGACATCGTCCGGGGTGATGAAGGTGCGTCCGTCCATCGCCGCCCACGCCTGGCTGCAGCGCAGCAACGCCACCGCCGCGCGCGGGCTGCCGCCGAGGATGACGGGGTGCGCGGCGCGGGTGGCGAGCACCACGTCCACCAGGTATTTTAACACGCCGTCCTCCACGGTGATGCGCTTCACCTCCGCCATGGCGGTGTGCAGCAGCTCCGCCGAGATCACCGGCGTGATGTCGGCGGCCACGAGCTGGTGCGGGTCAAAGCCCTGCTGGTGCAGGCGCAGCATGGCGATTTCCTCGTCCGGCGTGGGGTAATCCACCCGCAGCTTCATCATGAAGCGGTCCAGCTGCGCCTCCGGCAGCGGGTAGGTGCCCTCGTATTCGATGGGGTTCTGCGTGGCGATGACGAAGAAGGGCACCGGCAGCGCGTGGTCCGTGCCGTCAATGCTCACCCGCCGCTCCTCCATCGCCTGCAGCAGCGCCGCCTGCGTCTTCGGCGGGGTGCGGTTGATCTCGTCCGCCATCAGCACGGCGGTGAAGATCGGCCCCTGTTTGACGAAAAACTCCGCCGACTTCATGTCATACACCGTGGTGCCGATGATGTCCGAGGGCATCAGGTCGGGGGTGAACTGCACGCGGCGGAAGGTGAGGCTCAAGCTCTGCGCCAGCGCGCGCGCCATCAGCGTTTTGGCCGTGCCCGGCACCCCTTCCAGCAGCACGTGGCCGTCCGCCAGCAGGCAGGTGAGCATCCCCTCGATGATCGCCTCCTGCCCCTTCACCGCTTTGCCCACCTCGGCCTTCACCGCCTCCGCCACCTGCTCCACCGCGCCGCGCATCCGCGGCATTGACTCTGTCATGATGTGCTCCTTGATGTGCGCGATATCACCGACCGGTTCTGTCGTCGGCCCCTATCCCCCCACGTTCGTCCGCAGCATCCGCTGCATCTCCCCCGACAGGCGCAGCAGGGCGTCGGCGTCGGGGCGTTTCTGGCCTTCGAAATGGAGCAGCTGGCGCAGCACGCGCTCCAGCAGCGCCTGGTCCACCACCGCGTGGCTGGCGTTGGCGGCGAGGAAGCGCTCCGGCGGGGCGTGCGGCGGCACGCCGAGCCGCCGGGACAGCTCGCGCCGCAGGTGCACGCTCAAGCGCTCGCGCACCACGTGGGTGGCGCGGGCGCGCTCCAGCAGCGAGGCCATGGCGGTGAGATACTCCGCCCGCGAGCGCGAAAAGCGCTCTTCCGCCGGGAGCTGCGCCGGGCCGAAGCGCCAGGCCAGCGTGATGAAGAGCAGCAGCAGTCCGACCGTCACCTGCACCACGCCCAGTCTGGAGACTTTCGGCAGCAGGTGCCACACCGTCATCTGGGCGCCGTAGCCCTGGTGGTACTCGTCGAAGATGACCGGCGCTCCCGGTTTCAGGTTCGCCAGCGCCAGCACGAAGTTGAGATTGTCGGCGGAGGCGATGCCGGCGTTGGAGAAGGACCACGGGCTGGCGCACCAGACGATGCCTCCGTCGCCCACCGCGGAATAGGCCACCGCCACCCCCTCGGCATCGCGGTACAGCGGCACCACTCCGCCGATCTTTGCGAGCTGCTCGCCGGTGAGCGGTATCCGCTCCGCGAAGCGCCGGTACGCGTAGGTGTCCAGCTTCGGCGCCCGCTCCGCGAGGAAGGAGGGGACGAGGGGTTCGGCGGTGACATAGCGCATCGGGTTGCCGAGGTGAACGGGCGCTGGCAGCGACACCGGCATCGGCGGCATGGATACCGCGCGGAACCACTCCCGGTCGAGGGCATCCAATTGCGCGCGCTGCTCGCGGGGATCATCGGTATCCGTGGTGCCGAGGATGCCGTAGAGGAACTCGGCATGGTACTCCAGCGCCACCAGCGCGGTATTGCCCTTGCGCAGCCACGCCAGGAGCTCCTCGCCTTCCTTCAGCGCCATCGGCCGGCGGAAGAAGGGGTCGGCGACGATGAGCAGCCCGCCGTCCTCCGGCAGCATGTTGAAGGCGTGCGTGTGTCGGCGCGCGGGGTAGCCGAGCTCCAGCAGCGTGAGGTAGAGCGCCTTATAGCCCTCCGGCATGGTGCGGTAGCTGCTGCGCTGGGCGATGGCGGCATGCGCCTGGGTGACGTCAATCCCCTCGCGGTGGGTGAGCACCACGATGAGCACGAAGAAGGCGATGAGGCCGAGCAGCAGCAGGATTTCCGTCCGTTTGCGCATCATGGCTCCCCCACCACCGCGTCGCGGAAGCGCCGGCTCTGGTCCAGCACCGCGGTGAACTCGTCATTGGAGACGGGCAGGAAGCCGTACCAGCTCCGGTCAACGGCACGCACCACCGGGCGCAGCGTCTCCAGCACCGCCGGGCCGCGGCCCTGCCGGCGCAGCTCGCGCAGCACCTCGCCGTTCGCCCGCGCCTCGTCGTAGCGCAGCATCCCGCGCGCGTCGAGCAGCACCAGGCAGGCGCGCGAGAGCGCGCGCAGCGCCTCGCGCTGGTCGCCCGCCGCCCAGCGCTCCTCGGCCTGCATCAGCGAGCGCTCCCAGAACGTCGGCTCCTGCTTGCGGCTGGCGATGGGCAGGCCATCGGCGGGCGCGGTGTGTTCGATCGCGCGGCGGCGGCGGCGCGCGGCGAGGAGATGGCTGGTGAGGAAACCGGCCAGGAAGAGCACCGCCACGCCCAGCGCCACCCACAGCAGCGTCTTCATGCCGGTGCTCAGCTGCGCCCACCAGCTGGTATTCACCTTCGGGGCGTCGGGCAGGTCCACCGGCGGGAAGAGGCCGCCCAGCCAGTCGAAGAACGCCTTGAACATCTTGCCCACGCCCCGCCAGAAGGCGACCCAGCCGCGCGCGATGCTCTCGAAGAATTTTTGAAAGGCGTTCTTCACCGGCGGCGGCATTTCCGAGCGCCGCAGCGTGCGGAATTCGTTGCGCCCCAGCACGGAATCCAGCGCTTGCGCCGGATCGGCGGTCGCCGTGCCGGCCGGCCTCGTCATCGTGACCGCGCGGCGCAGGGCCTGCACCTCGCCGCGCGCGCGCGCCAGTGAGGGCCGGTCGTCCTTCCCGGCGGCGTCGCGCACGCTCGGACAGGCGTCTTCCGGCACCAGGTCGGCAGCCTGTCGCGCCAGTGCCGCGCGGTGGGCGGGCATCGTCTCCGCCTGCTGCAGCAGGCGATCGGCTTCCGCCAGCTTGCGCGCCAGCGCGGGATCGCCGGCATGGGCGGCCAGCGGGAGGAGCAGCAGGAACAGGCTGAATCCGATGACCGCCTTACCGCGCATGCGCATCCTCCGCTTCGTCAGGTGGAGGGAGGGACATGCCACCCGCCGGGGGCGCGGCGGAGTCGGGCGGCTGCTGCGGCGCGGCAGGGAGGGGAGCGGCGTCAGCAGGCGCGGCGGGCGCGGCCTGGGTCGCTGCCGGCGGCGGGGCGGAATAGTCCGGGAAACCGCCGGTAGCCCCCGGGGCGGTCAAACCGGGTAGGGCGGCGTGCACGCTCGCGGGCGCGGCCGGCACGGCGGCGTAATTCGGGTAGGCGGCTGCCGCCGGGCGGCTCACCGTCTGCGTCAGCGCCTGCGCGATTTCGTCACCCAGTCCCACCCGGCGGGCGAGATTCACCAGGTCAAAACCTTCGATCCGGCAGCGGCTGTCAATATAGACCAGCGCCTGCAGGCTGGCGAGCATGGCGAAGAAGATGATGCCGCCCAGCGTGGTGCCGATGAAGTAGAGCAGCTCGAAGCCCAGCGAGGGCGCCACGAAGCGGCCCAGTCCGAGAATGAGCCCCACCAGCCACGCGATGAGCGGCGTGAAGAGGATGGGCAGGTGCGTGTAGGCGTAGAGGCTCCAGAAGTAGGCCTTGAAATTCGCCGACGCGTAGCGGAAGCTTTTTCCCAGCGCGGTAAACGGCCCCTCGTGGTCCACCGCCACCGCCACCGTCGCGTAGAGGAAAAATACGCCGACAATGGTATAGGCGCCCAGCATGAGCAGCGCGGTGATGACGAAGCCCGTCGCTGAACCGATGGTCCCGCCGGCGGCGCCCGCCAGGAGACCGAGCGCGGTGCAGATGCCGATGATGATCACCCCGACGATCATGACGGCGCTGGCGAGCACCGACGAGAAGAAGGAGAAAATGATGGCGTAGAGCACCAGGCTCCAGAACGGCTTGCCCATGCGCGTGTAGGCGTCGTTGAGGGTGAGCGTTGTCCCCAGCGCCTGCGCCGCCGCGATGCGCAGCTGCGCGATGTAGGTGTAGCTGAGCGCGAGCCAACTGACGAGGGAGTAGCCGAGGAGGTAGAAGAGGAACTCGTAATTCTGGAGCATCTCGCCCACGGCTTCGAGCGAGAACTCGCGCAGCAGATTGCCCGGCAGCAGGAAGTAGCGCACGCCCGCGGCATACGCCACCACCAGCAGCGCCGGGATCATCCCGGCCAGCGCCAGCGTCGCCGCCCGCTCGCGGAAGAGATCGAAACTGTCGTCCAATAGATCGCGCAGGGTATACTGCCGCACCCACGGTGTCATGCCAGCCATCGTGCATCCTTGTGTTCGGCCCGTGTTTTCCCTGTCTTCCACGCGCGCGGGGCATCTCCCTGCCGCGCGGGTGAGGAAATGTTGACAAGAGCGCAGCCGTCGCGCCCGCCAGGGGGATGACGGGGTGAGGGGATGAAGAGGTGAGGGGGTGAAGAGGTGAAGAGGTGACGGGGTGACGGGGTGACGGGGTGACACAGGCCCGACGGGCCGGAAGATGCTAGCCACGGGTGGAGCGACAGCGGAACCCGTGGGTCGGGTCCGCCATGAGAAGGGAAGTCCTGAAAGGACGACAGCAGAGCATGTCGGTGGTTCTCATGCGTGACGGTCACCATTTTTCCGATGACAGCGCCGGCCCCCGCCAGGGGAGGGATCTGTCACCGACATTCCTCTCCCGCCCCCCCTTCGTGTCTTCCTTTCTTCCTGACTTCGTGGTAAAGCCGCACAGACCGTCCCCGCGCACGGGTCTGCACGGAAGCAATCCGCGGCCCCTCCGCGCGGCTCGGCGGCGTCTCGCCCGCCGGCATCCGCGAAGGCAGGAATGCGTGCCCTCCCCTTTTTTTTCGCCGGGGCAGGAGATTCTCCGCATTGCCGTGAATCAGACACTACCTCGGCCGTAGGCGGTGTCGCTGAAAGGTACGTGACGATGTTTGAGCACATGGCAATGTGGACCTGGCCGGATGCCATCTGGGGGCAGGAGCCCGCGCGGATTGTGGATCGGCTGCGGGCCGCGCGCGTGGATATCATCATCCCCTATGTCTCGCGGCGCGCGGCGGACGGCGCGGTCTTCGGCGGCGAGGTCCAGTCGCCCGCGCGGTATGAGGAGCGGCTGCGCGCCCTGACCGCGGAGGCGCATCGCCAGGAGCTGCGGGTGCATGCCTGCTTCGACGAGATCAACGCCTACCCGGCGATGCCGGCGGAAGCGTATGCCTGCCGCCAGGTGCGCGAGGACGGCTCCGTCGCCGAATCGCTGTGCCCGGCCAACCCCGCCGCCGCCGCCTACATCCTCGGCGAGCTGGAGCGCGTCCTCACCGACTTCGCCTATGACGGCATCGGGCTGGAAGACGGCTACGTCTACAACAACAGCACGATCTATGATCCGGCCAACGCCGGCACGGAGACGTATCGGCTCATCCCCGTGTGCTATTGCGACTATTGCCGCGCGCACGCGCCCATCGGCGCGCCGGAGTGGGGCCAGTGGAAACGCGACCGCATGACCGCATTGATCGCGGCGGAAGCCGCGCTCATCCGCCGCCTGCGTCCCGGCATCCCCTTCTCCACCGCCGCGCGCGTGCCGTATGCGCAGGCGTTTTACGCGCCCTACCGGGAGGAGATTCCCTACTACGGCGGGTGGGGGTTCTGCGCGGCGCGCGACAACCTCTGCGCCGACTGGGCGGCATGGCTGCGGCAAGGCTACCTGGACTTCGTCTGCCCGATGAGTTACTTCCACTCCTCACGGCTGATCGAGCTGCAGACACGCGAATGCCAGCGCCTCATCCCCGACGCCGCCCAGCACGTCTGGGTGGGGCTGGGCCTGGATTACATCGCCGCGGAATACTGGGAAGGCGCGGACAAAGGCCACGCGGCCGTCCGCAATGACGCCGCCGCCCTCGCCCGCCAGCTCGATCTCGTCGAGTCACTCGGCCAGCGCAACTGCGTCTTCTTCAGCCACCAGTTCCTCCTCGATGAGCACATTCCGGTGATGGCCGCCCATCGGGGCGGGTGAGCGCCCCGATGCATGCGCTATGACGCATTGTTTCCGCGATGAGGGCTGTTGGGGCCGCGGAGTTGTACTCCGCACGCATCCGCGCATGGAGTATCTGTCGTGGGTCGTCACGCTGTGCCGTGCGGTGCGATCCGTGCCCTCCACGGGTGGGGGGAGTCACACCCAGGGATGACTGTCGGCACCACGCACCGTCCCGATGGTATCGGGATAGACTCCGGGCGCGGACGACCGAGGGCGCGGCGACGGGACACGGTACAGCGTGACGACCGGCTATAATTATCTGATAGACCTGCGTAGAAATGCATGCGGAGTACAACTCCGCGGCCCCGGTCCCCCGGATTGCAATCCGGGGCTGGAGCAACGAAGTCCGCCCCCGCGGACTGGCCGGAGCGGGCAGACCGACCGGATACCGACAGCACCAACTAAATTGTCAGTTTTCGATTCCTCCCACGGAGGCGCACATGCCCATCTTCTATCGCCCCACCGACGGCGTCGCCGCCGATGTTATCCCATTCTACCACGACGGGAAGTACCATCTATTTTACCTGAAGGATTATCGCGACCGCGAGGGGCGTGGCGAGGGGACGCCGTGGTTCCAGCTCGTGACGGAGGATTTCGTCACCTTCGAGGAATGGGGCGAGGCGCTGGCGCGGGGGGCGCGAGACGACCGCGACCTGTACGTCTTCACCGGCAGCGTCATCGCGGCGGAGGGGGGCTTCCATATCTTCTACACCGGGCATAATCACCACCGCACGGCGGCGGGCTTCCCGATGGAGGGGGTGATGCACGCCACGAGTCCGGATCTGCGGACGTGGACGAAAGACGCCGACTTCTGGCTCGAGCCGCCGGCGGATTACGAACGGGATGACTGGCGCGATCCCTTCGTCTTCTGGAACGATGAGGCGGGTGAATACTGGATGTTGCTGGCGGCGCGGAAGACGACCGGGCCGAGCCGCAACCGGGGCTGCGTGGCGCTGGCCGCCAGCCCGGACCTGCGAAGCTGGACGGTGCGCGAGCCCTTCTGGGCGCCGGATGCGTATTACACCCACGAGTGCCCCGACCTCTTCCGCATCGGCGACTGGTGGTATCTGGTCTACTCGACCTTCAGCGAGCGCTGCGTGACCCACTATCGCATGAGCCGTTCGCTGGCCGGCCCGTGGCGGGCGCCCGCCAACGACACCTTCGACGGCCGCGCGTACTACGCGGCGAAGACCGCCGGCGACGGCCCGCGCCGCTTCGTCTTCGGCTGGCTGCCCACCCGCGGCGGCGAACAGGACGACGGTGGCTGGGAATGGGGGGGCGAGCTGGTGGCGCACGCGCTCATCCAGCAGCCCGACGGCACGCTCATCGTGCGCCCGCCGGCGACCGTGCGCGAGGCGTTCACGATCGCGCATCCGCTGACGCCGCAGCCGATACTCGGCGCGTGGCACGGCCTCGCCGCCGATGCGGTGGGCCGTCACAGCCTGCTCGCCCTCGGCGCTATGCCGGAGGAGTGCCTCATCGAGGCGACGGTCACCGTCGAGCCGGGCACCGGTGCCGCCGGCCTGGTGCTGCGCGCCGACGACGCCGGCGACCGCTATTATCCGGTGCGGCTGGAGCCGGGCGCCGGCCGCCTGGTGATTGACCGCTGGCCGCGCCCCGGCGACCAGCCCTTCATGGTCGAGCGCCCGCTGGCGATCACGCCCGGCGAGCCGGTGGCGCTGCGCATCATCGCCAGCGGCACGAACCTGGTGGTCTATGCCGGCGATGTGGCGCTCTCCTGCCGCATGTATGCGCCCCGTGCCGGCGCGCTGGGCCTGTTCGTGACGGAAGGGGCGGCGCGCTTCGACGCGGTGCGGGTGCTGACGCGCTAGCAGCCCGCGGATACAGTCGTTACTCGCCTTGTTTAATCTTTTGCCGCCATGCCGCGTTGCAGATATAGCGTTTACATTCTATGTAACACACTATATCTGCGCCTTGCCTGGCGCCAAAATCTCGGCGCAATCCGAATAACGACTGTATCCGCGGGCTGCTAGTGCCACGCGGGCGGGTTTGTGGTACAATACCGTCGCGAACGCCGCTTTCATCACAGGAACGACCGATGACCGCTTTCACCACCACCGCCGGGAACGTCTTCACCCGCGACACGCTGTGCCACCAGGTGGAAATCTGGCGCGCGCAGGGCCAGACGATTGTCCTCACCAATGGCTGCTTCGACCTGCTGCATGTCGGGCACATCGAGACGCTGGAAGCCGCGCGCACGCACGGCAACGTGCTCATCGTCGGCGTGAACAGCGATGCGTCCGTGCGGAAATTGAAAGGCCCTGGCCGGCCGCTGAACGCCGAGGGCAACCGGGCCCGCGTCATTGCCGCCCTCGCCTGCGTGGATGCCGTCACCATCTTCGACGAATCCACCGCCAGCGCGTTGCTCGCCGCCCTGCGCCCCCACGTCTACGTGAAGGGCGGCGACTACGACGCGCAGAACCTGCCGGAGCGCGCGGTGGTCGCCCAATACGGCATCGCCGTCGTCTTCTGTCCGCTGGTGCCCGATCTCTCCACCACCCAGCTCATCGCGGCGCTGCGCGCGCCGGAGTGACGGGCGGTTCCCCCGACGCTTGAGCGATCCGTTCCGCGGGAACAAGAGGGCTGACGCGCGTCGCGTCTATCCGTCCGGAAGAAGGGGCCGCATTGATGGGTATTGCCGTCCGCCAGTCATCGCTCGTCGCGCTGGTCCTGCTGCTCGCGTCCCTCGCCGCCGCCGCGCCGCTCGATGACCCGGCGCTGCGGGCGCTGCTGGACACCGCGCCTGCCGCGAAGGATTATCCCGGCGCGCCTGCCGTGTGCCTGCTGCGCGAGATGGAGATCACCGTGGACGCGGCTGGCGGTACGGTGGTGCGCGACCGCAAGCTGGTGACCATCCTCACCCCGCAGGGGCTCTCGCTGGCGCAGTGGGCCATCCCGTACGACAAATCGAGCGAGACGGTGGAGGTACGCACGGCGCGCACGCTGGTGCAGGGGCAGGCGTACGCGCTGAATCCCACGCAGGTGGTGGAGAGCGCCGTCTACCCCGGCATGGCCTGGTATGACGCCCTCACCCTGCGCCGTTTTCCGCTGCCCGGCGCGGTGGTGGGCGCCACGCTGGAGGTGGAAACGCTCTTCAAACGCCCCATGCCGCGCATCTCCGGCGAGTTCAGCGCGCGGCTGCCGCTGCAGATGAGCTACCCGGTACGCGAGTTGCGCTACACGCTGCGCGCGCCGGCGGCGATGCCGCTGACCGTGCGCTTCACCGGCCTGCTCGTGCCCGCGTTGGAGACGACGGAGGCGGGCGGCCAGCGCGTCATCCGCTGGCGGATGGCCGACGTGCCCGCCTTCAAAGTGGTGGAGGCGCAGACGCCGCCCGCCGCCGATCTGATGGCCACCGCCCGCGTGTGCTCCTTGGCGAGCTGGGCGCCGGTGGCGGCGTGGTACGCCAAGCTCACCGAGGGCCGCGACGCCCTCACCCCGGAGCTGACGAAGCTGGCGCAGGCGAAGACGAAGGGCTGCCGGACGCCGGAGGAAAAACTGGCGGCGCTGCATGCCGTCGTGCGCGAGCTGCCCTACGTCGGCATCGAGTTGGGCACGCTCGGCGACCTGCCGCACACCCCGCAAGAGGTGGCGGAGCGCCAGTACGGCGACTGCAAGGACAAGGCGACGCTGCTGCGCGGGCTGCTGAAGGCGGCAGGGGTGACGAGCGACTACGTGCTGGTGCGCACCACCGACCGCGGCGCGCTGGACCGCGCCTGCTACAGCCCGGCGGAATTCAACCACGTCATCCTCGCCGTGCGGACGCCGGCCGGCGACCGCTTCGTGGACCCCACGCCGGCCGAGTGTCCCGCCGACCTGCTGCCGTCAGGCGTGGAAGGGGCGGACGCGCTCATCGTGCGCGGGGATGGCGCGCTGGTGACGCTGCCCGTCTCCCCGGCGGCGGCCAACCGTACCGACGTGACGGTGACGACGACGGTGCGGGCGGACGGCAGCGCCGGCGGGCGGGCCGTGCTGCGCTTCACCGGCCTCACCGCAATGCTGCAGCGCGCGACGCTGGCGCAGGTAGAGGATGAGCGCTATCGCGAGGCGCTGGAGCCGGTGCTGGCGGCGCGGCTGGGCGGCGAGGCGACGATCACCGCGCTGAAGGTGGAGCACCTGCGCGCGCCGGAGCGGCCGCTGGTCATCACCGCCGACTTCACCGCGCACCGATATTTGCAGCCGGCGGGCGCCGGCCTCTCCGCCGGCCTGCCCGTCTTCATGTATCAGCCCAACCGCTTCCGCTCGGCCACGGCGCGGGCGCTGCCCTTCGTGCAGGGGATGGCCTCCAGCTTCCGCATGCAGGCGCGCGTCACCTTCCCCGACGGCGTCACCATCACCCACCTGCCGGCGGTGGCCACCTACGCCGGCCCAGTGGGCAGCTACGGCGACGCCCTCACCCGCGCCGGGCAGACCCTCACCTATACTTGCGAATACGCCACCGTCCGCGGCACCTTCCCGCCGGAGACGCTGGCCGAGTATCGAACATTCACCGCGCTGCTGGCGCTGGAAGGGCGGAACGGGCTGCAGGTGTTCGTGAAGCGGGAGGAGGGGTTAGGGGTCGGGGATTAGGTGTAGCGGGTCGTCACGATGCGCCGTGCCATGCAAACCGTAGCGCGCGCCCCAAGCCCCAATCCCTCACCCCTAATCCCTAATTGTAGCGGCTCGTCACGTTGCGCCTCGCTTCGCCATCTTGACCGGGGGCGTCCCACGGGAATCGGCCGGCGCCGACGCGGGCGGCGCGCCAGCGGCCCCCCCGGATAGCGCCCGGTCGCCCCCCATCCCCATGTCCCGAAGGGACCGAAGCCGTTAGCCACGGGTGGAGCGTCAGCGGAACCCGTGGACCCCGGCCCCGCAAAACATCCACAGCCCCGCAGGGGCGACAGCTTCGGGACATGGGGGTGGGGAGCGACCGGGTGCTGCCCGCGGGGTCCGCTGATGCGCCGCCCGTGGCCGGCGGGGGTGATCCCTTCGGGATGACATCATATCCTCTACCTCGTACTCCTATCTCCTATCTGTAGCGTGACGGCCCACTACAATTAGGGATTGGGGAAAACAGGGAGTAGGGATTGAGGCGCGCCGGGTTTCTTCGTAGTGCGCGCCACCCGCGATTCCATCGGGGCAGGCGGCGGGCGCGCGTTACGCATGAGGGATGACGCGCTTTCCTGCGCGCCCGTTACTTCCGCCGCTTCAGCAGTTTGGGCCAGCAGGCTTCCCTGGCGACGTGCTCGAGGATGCAGCGGGCGAGTTTGTCGGGGTCGTGGCGGGCGAGGTGGAGGTCGGCGAGGAGGGCGGCGGTGAGCGGGGTGACGCCGAGGGCGCGGAGGCGCGCGAGGTCGGGCTCGACGAAGCGCTGGCCCCGCTGCTCGTAGACGGCCATCACCTCCTGCGGCGGGCGCTGGAGGTTCACCACGGCGTAATGGAAGGGATTCTCGCAGGGCAGGTGCTCCAGCACCACGTCCAGGTGGCGGGCGGCGGTGAAGCCGTCGGTCTCGCCGGGCTGGGTCATCACGTTGCAGACGAAGATTTTGATCGCGGGGGAGGCGATGAGCGCCTCCACCACGCCGGGGATGAGCAGATTGGGCAGCAGGCTGGTGTACACGCTGCCGGGGCCGACGATGATGACGTCCGCCTCTTCCAGCGCCTCCAGCGTGTCGGGCAGCGGCGCGGCGTCCGGCGGGGTGAGCGCCACTTCGCGGATGACGCCGCCGCAGCCGGTGATGGCCGTCTCGCCAACGACCTCGTGCCCGTCCGCCATCACCGCTTTCAGCACCAGCGGGCGATTGGTGGAGGGCAGCACGCGCCCGCGCACGGCGAGCACGCGGCTGGCCTCGCTGATCGCCTGCTGAAAATCGCCGGTGATCTCCTGCAGGCCGGCGATGATGAGGTTGCCCAGCGAGTGGCCGTTCAATTCCGTGCCGTCCACCGCGAAGCGATGATGGAAGAGGCGCTCCATCAGCGGCTCGGCTTCGGCCAGCGCGGTGAGGCAATGGCGGATATCGCCCGGCGGCGGCATGTCCAGATCGCCGCGCAGCCGGCCGGAGGAGCCGCCGTCGTCGGAGACGGTGACCACCGCGGTGAGCGCCACCGGGTATTCCTTCAAGCCGCGCAATAACGTCGAGAGGCCGGTGCCGCCCCCCATGCCCACCACGCGCAGCCGCGGCGCCGAGGGCCGGCGGTCCACCAGCACCTGCACCAGGTCTTTCGTGGCGCCGTTGGGATTGCCCGCCGCCGCCTGCGCGAAGACGCGCACCACTTTGCGCAGGCTGAACCAGACGAGAAAGAGGCTGATGACGAGAAAGCCCGCGCCGGTGGCGGCGGGGACGGCGACGGGCATCTCGCCGCCGGTCAGCGGGTTGGTGACGGCCCACAGCGCGTAGTGGAACGGCCCGTCATGATGGGTGAGGAGGATGAAGCCGATGGCGAATGCCAGCATCCCGACCAGCATGATCAGGAGCCAGCGCTTCAGACGGATCCCGGGTTGCAGCAGACGCAGCATACGCTACCGTTTCCAGTCGCGGTGTTCCAACACGACTTCGTACCCCTGCGCGCGCAAAAAATCGCCGAGCAGGCGGGCGAACACCACCGAGCGATGGCGTCCGCCCGTGCAGCCGATCGCCACCGTCAGGTACGACTTGCCCTCGTCGCTGTAGCGCGGCAGCGAGAAGGCGAGCAGGTCCTTCAGCTTGTCCAGGTACGGGCGGGCGTCAGGGTCGGCCAGCACGTAGGCCTCCACGGCGGCGTCGGCGCCGGTGAACGGCTGCAGCTCCGGCACGTAGTGCGGATTGCGCAGGAAGCGCACGTCGAACATCAGGTCGGCGTCGGAGGGCACGCCGTGTTTGTAGCCGAAGGAGCGGACGTTCACCAGCATGCGCGCCGGCTGCTCGCGGCCGGTGAACAGCATGGTGAATTCGTCCTTCAGCGTTTTCGGGCCCATCTCGGTGGTGTCAATCACCTTGTCGGCGCCCGCGCGCAGCTCCTGGAGCTGTTTGCGCTCCAGGCGGATACTGTCGAGCAGCGTGCGGTGGCGGGTGGCCAGCGGGTGTCGGCGGCGGGTCTCCTTGAAGCGGCGCACCAGCGTCGCTTCCTCCGCTTCCAGGAAGATGAGTTTTGGGCTGAAGCCCAGTCCGCGCAGCGTCTGCACCATCTCCGGCAGGTTCTGGAAGAAATGTCCGGCGCGGATGTCCATCACCACGGCGATGCGCGAGATGCGCCCCTGCGAGTGCGCGCAGAGCTCGGCGAACTGCGGCAGCAGCGCGGGCGGCATGTTGTCCACGCAGAAAAAGCCCATGTCCTCCAGGCCGTGCACGGCCAGCGTCTTCCCGGCGCCGGACAGGCCGGTGACGATGACGAAGTCCATCGGACTCTTGCGCTCGTGCTTCGCGAACTCGCTCATGGCATCCAACTGGTGCGTGGTCATAGGCTGGATACCAGTCTACCAGATTTTTCGCGCGGGGGCGAGAGATGAGACGCCACCAGGGGCGCCGGCCGCCTCATGGCGCCTCGAGCCAGACGGTCGCCCCGGCCGGCACGGCGACCTTCGCGCGCAGCGCCGTATACCCGCGCATCTCCGGCGGCGTGGCCACGGTGGCCTCGATGGCGGCGCCGGTGGGGTTATGCACCTCAATGCTGATCGCATCGGCTGTCCAGGCGCGGATGGCGAGCACGAGGTGCGGGTGATCGGCGGTGAGCAGGTTGCCGGCATAAAACGCCCCGGGCTTCCCGACGTTGAGGCGCGGCCAGGCGGTGTTTTCGAAGACGCCGGTGTAGCGAATGCGCTCACCCTCGCGCCAGCTGCCGGCGACCCAGCGCGGGTTCAGCCCGGTGATCTGCAGCGGCAGGTCATACGGAATGTCAGCGGAGGTGCGCACCGCGCCGGCTACGCCATACGCTTCCGGCGTCACCGGCACGCAGAAGGCGACCGGGCCGGCTGTGCCGCGGGTAAAGCGCAGCGCGTACGGGGTTGCGCCGGCAAAACCCATCGCCCGCAGCCAGCGTTCGGGGGCGGCGTCGAAGTTGCGCGTCACTGTGTCATACGCCCCGACCTGATTGGAGCGGCCGGCAACCAGGAAACGCCCGGCGAGACGCGTGCCGGCCGGCAGATAGTCCGGGGCGCCGGGCAGCAGGCGGCCGATGCGGCCATCCGAGAGCGCGAAGCCGTCATCGAGCGGGATGACGCCCCCGCCCAGCCCGCCGCGGGGGATGGGCAGCACCTGATCGCGCGCGGCGGGATTCATGGCGCCGGTGATAAAGCGCGTGCCATCCCACCAGCAGTACTTGGCCGCGCGCACTTGATCAATGGCCGGGAAGAGGCCGGCGGGATTGATGGGCTCCACGGCGCGCTTGAGCGTCAGGTCATACTCGATCAGCGCCACCCAGGGCTCCGCCTCGTGCGACTGGGTGAAGCTGTAGTGGCGCACGCGCCCGGCATACACGGATGACCTGCGGCTCGCGCGGGACGGCGTCGCCGCCAGTCCGACCGTCTTGAAGGTCGCGTCCACGTATTTTTCATCGAGGAGGAACTCGGTCAGCACCACGTCGTTGCCGGTGAAGGGGGTCTGCAGCTTCGCCGCCATGCAGGTGCCGGGCAGGGCGGTGAACAGGCCGTTCCCTTCTTCGGTGCCTTTAATGGGCATCTTCAGCGCGTGGTAGGCGCCGCCGAAGGGCAGGAAGGCGCCGGTATAGTACATGGCGAGGTGCCCCAGCCAGTTCTGGCGGTCCGTGCAGCGGAAATGTCCCGGCCAGCGTCCGGGGGCGATCCAGAACATGCTGCGCAGGGCGCGCTTGCCGGCGGCGTCCTCGGCGATGACGGAGAAGCCGTACTGATGCGAAAACGGGAAGACGGCGGTGGCGGCGAAATTTTTCTCCGTCGTGCGCCAGCGGCGCACCGGGGTGAACCCGTCGTAGAGGGTGATGGTGTGCAGCGGGATGGTGTGCTCGACGCGCACCGCGAGTTCGAAGGTCTGCGCCTCCTTGGCCTCCATGCGCCGGTTCGGATCCGGCAGGTCCAGCACTTCAAGGGGCGCGATGCGCGGGCCTTCGCTGATCATCGGGTGGGTCGGATGGTTGTATCCCTGACGGCAGAAGCGATTCACGGCGTCCGCCGGCGTGGGCGCTTCGGGCAGCCACTGCTGAAACCCGGTGCGCGCCGCGGCCGCCACCTCGGCGGGGCTGTTGAGCTCATGGACGACGATGGGCACGGGGAATGAGGCGCTCTGCACCTGCCACTGGAATGCGGCCAGACTGTTATCCACCAGCGCGCCGTCCCGATAGGTATAGACGGAGATGCCCTGAAAATGCTTCAATCGCTCGGTGGGGATGGGGCTGCTCTCCGGGCGATGCACCACCACCATATGCTTGGCGTAATAGAAGTTCAGCGTATACGGACTCAGCAGGCGCCGGCCGTCGGCGGTGAGCCAGGAGCGGTGCGGGTAAAATGGCGGCGCGAGGTAGAGGAAGTGGCTGCCCTCCACATCGTCAATTTCGAAGCCCGGCAGCACGGTGAGCGTCTCGTCGCTGCTCGCGGCGCAGTCGGCGAGGTAGGCATCCCATTGGGCGGGATCAAGGGCGGCGAACCGTTCGGTGAAGACGAGCAGGCTGAAGCCCGCGTCTTTCGCCGCCTGGGCATACTCGGCCACCGTGCCCGTGCCGCCGCCGTACTTGGAGCGCGCGCCGATGAGGGCGCGGTAGCTGCGCCAGGGCAGGCCGGCATTGGGGTCCGGCGCCGGCGCGCCGGCGACAGCCGGCGTGCCCGGCACGTAGCCGCCGAAGCCCGCCGTCGCCGAATCACCGGCGAGCCAGGCATACAGGCGCAGCAGCAGCTCAGCGGCGTCGCTGGGGATCATGCCGTCGCCTTTCTCCAGCATGGTGCCGCCCTGATTGCCCAGGCGCAGCTCGTAGCGGGTATTGCCGCTGCTGTAGCCGCCGCGGTGGGTGAACTCCGGCACGATGCCGCAGGCGGCCATGCGGCCGTTGCCGACGGCGCGCGCGGCGACGATGGTGCGCGGCGCCGGCGGACCGGGCTCATACAGCAGGCCGCCGTCGGGTGGGGTGAAGAGCACCAGGTGACTGCCGGGCATCGTCCGCACCAACGGCGTCCAGGCGGCGTCGCAGATCAACGGCACGGTGGGAAAGACCGCGGTGCCATTCAGCTCGCCCATCGGATAGTAGACGCGCTGCAGCCCGGCGGTGACGGGGTGCGTGGCATGCAGGTTCGTCGTCCACCCATAGCTGTTCTGCACGTATGCCCTCCAGGGCGCCAGCCCGCCGACCGAGGGATCGAGGACGCCGCGATGCAGCGAGGTGATGCCGTAGGGCGCCAGCTCGCGGTTCCATCCCGCCTGGAAGTGCGCGCCATAGCCGGCATAGGTCAGCAGGCCCGCGCCGTCTTCCACGCAGCGACGCAGCATCCCCATCGTGGCGCGATAATGCTCCATGCCCGCGCGGTAGTCGTAATTCGCGTTCGGCAGCTCATCGAGGACGAACACATTGAACTGCCGGAGAAATTCAAGCGCGATGGGCTCCAGGTAGTTGGCGCTGCCGCAGACGAAACCGCGCGCCGTCAGCTTCTCGGCATAGGTGGCATCCAGCCTCGGCGCCCAGCTCAGGAAGAGGATGGCCAGCGGGCGGCCGTCCTTGCCGCCGGTTTTCGGGTCAGGCAGGTCGGCGGCCGGCAGCCGCGCGGCCAGCAGCAAGCACAGGAAAAGCGTCATGCACGCTGCGGACTTGTTCATGGCACACGTACCTCGTTTCGGATTGCATGCGCATGAATACGCCGCCAAAACATACAGTTCCTGCTGGAGAGAAATTTTCCGGGGAGAAATTTTTTCGCGACGAGGCCCAAACTCATGACAGCCCGGCAGACGCCGGGCTGTCATCGGGTGGGCTATCCTCCGGGCGTTTACTTGCGGCGCAGGAAGGTGGGGATTTCCAGGTCGCCTTCGGCGGCCACCGGGGCCGGGACGGCGGAGCCGGCCAGCGCGCGGGCGGCGTCGCCCATGGCGTCGGCGGTGAAGCCGGTGGCGACGACGGTGATGCGCACGCGCTCTTCCAGCCGTTCGTCGAAGACGATGCCGAAGTAGACGTTGGCGTCTTCCACGCCGGACGCGCTGGCGATGATGCTGGCCGCTTCATCCACTTCGTTGAGGCTGAGGTTGCAGCCGCCGGTGATGTTGAAGAGGATGCGGGTGGCGCCTTCCATCGAGGTTTCCAGCAGCGGGCTGGAGATGGCGGCCTGCGCGGCTTCGGCGGCGCGGCGCTCGCCGGAGCCTTCGCCGATGCCCATCAGCGCGGTGCCGGCATTGGAGAGCACGGCGCAGACGTCGGCGAAATCCAGGTTCAGGTCGCCGGCGACGGTGATGAGGTCGGAGATGCCCTGCACGCCCTGGCGCAGCACTTCGTCGGCATAGCGGAAGGCTTCCAGCATGCTGGTGTTCTTCGGCACCACGCCCTGCAGCCGCTCATTCGGGATGGCGATGAGCGCGTCCACCTTGCCGCGGAGGCGGTTCATGCCCTCGTTGGCGGTGATCATGCGGCGGCCTTCAAAGCGGAAGGGTTTGGTGACCACCGCCACGGTGAGGGCGCCCAGCTCTTTGGCGATCTCGGAGATCACCGGGCCGGCGCCGGTGCCGGTGCCGCCGCCCATGCCGGCGGTGATGAAGACCATGTCCGCGCCGTCGAGGATGTTTTTCAATTCCTGGCGGCTTTCCTCGGCGGACTGGCGGCCGATCTCCGGGTTGCCGCCCGCGCCCAGCCCGCGGGTCACGTCTTCGCCGAGCTGCACCTTGCGTTCGGCGGAGGAGCGCGCCAGCGCCTGCATATCGGTGTTGCAGACGATGAATTCCACGCCGCCCAGGCCGGCGTCAATCATGCGGTCCACGGCGTTGCTGCCGCCGCCGCCCACGCCGACGACCTTGATACGCGCCTGGCCATCATGTAGCTTAACCACTGCTATCTCCCTTCGCGCGGGTTCCATGCATGCGCTGCTGCTGAATTCAAACTGGAATTGCGTCATGTCTACCTTAAGGGGGATCAGCCGAGCCATGACGCCCGGCGAGACGCCTGATCTCTTGGGTCATTATAAAGAGATGATTTCGACACTGTCAACCTCAAGAGAGAAAAGTTCGGAAAATGCAAAAGTGACCTCATCAGGTTCCTGCGGCGCGGGCCGTGCTGCTTCGATTCGCCGTGCTGTCCGACCGGTTGCCGCGCGGTGACAGCGTGTTTCCGCTGTACCCGGCATCCGCGGCAGGTGCCCACGCAGGGATATTTTTACCCGTGGCGAAGATATATAGCCGTGGCGACGATAAATGGCTTGGCGCGGGGTGATGCCTGTCCCGATGTTCCGGGGGTGTTTTTTTATGCAGCGTGGCGTGCAGGAAACGGCGTCCGAGCGCTGGTGGTGGCTGCGCCAGCGGTGTGAGCGGTTGTTCCACGACCAGCCGCGGTTCACCGTCGGCGACTACGCGATGACGCTGGAGAACGTGGCCCTGCACTCCATGCGCCCGGGCGCGACGGTTCCGCCCCATTCCCACTCGTATTACGAGTTGCTGGTGATCGTGCAGGGGGGGGCCGCGTATCCGGGCGCCGCGCCGCAGGCGCTGCAGCCGGGCAGCATGATGCTGCATGCGCCGTATACCGAGCATTCCTGGGCTGTCGCGGCGCACACCTGCGTGTATTGTGCCGTACAGATGACGCTGGACCCCGCCGTCGCCGTCCCCGTGCCGTCGGTCTGGCCTGCCGACCCGGCGGTGATCGCGATGTGCCGGCACATCTTTACCGAGGCGGCGGAGGGGCGGCCCGGCTGGACGATGCGCGCCATGGCCGCGGTGCTCTGACCGCCGACGCGCTGGCCGTGGCCGGTTGGTTTGCGGAGACGCCGCCGGCCCATCCCCGCGTGCCGCAGGTGGTGCCCCAGGTCGAGCAGTTCATGCTGCAGCATCTCGCGGAGCCGATCACCATGGCCACGCTCGCCCAGCACGCCGGATACTGCCCGCGCCACCTCGCGCGCCTCTTCCGCGCGCAAACGGGCTTGAGCCCGATGGCATACCTGCTGCAGTTGCGCATGCGCCAGGTCTGCTTGCTGCTCCGCGAAACAGACCTGAAACTCTCCGCCATCGGTGCCCGGGTGGGCATCGCCAACGTCGCCTACTTCTGCGCGCTCTTCAAACGCCGTTTCGGCATGACGCCCAGCCAGTACCGCACTGACGTCGGCGCCTAAAAACGCTCTCCACGCATCTCGCGGCGGCGAGACGCGTGGAGAGCGTTTCCAATTCTCCCCCGTGACCGGATCGCGAAATACTAAGTCCGTATCAGAGAACGACGCTGCCGTGCCTGCCGCTTATAATTTCATGCATCAGTTTGCGAAAGGAGCGTCTGATGTCTCATCATCATCAGCGGCCGCATTCCGGGTTCACCCTGATCGAGCTGCTCGTCGTCATCGCGATCATCGCCATCCTGGCGGCCATCCTCTTCCCGGTGTTTGCGAACGCCCGTGAGAAGGCGCGGCAGACCACCTGCATGCACAATCAGCGCCAGCTCGTCACCGCGATCACCCTGTACGCGCAGGACTACGATGAAACCCTGCCCCGGTCGGCCACCTGGACGCAGGCGGCGGAGACCCCGGGCAAGGTGTGGGACTGCCCGACCACCTCGAAGAAAGGCGCCGCCACCAACCCCGACTACGTGTATAACAATGTGCTGGATGGCACCGCGCTCGGCGATGTGTCCGATCCCACCGCCACCTTCTGCACCGCCGACGGCCAGCACCTCGCCACGGCGGCCACCCGCCACAGTAAAAAGACCATCGCGGCCTTCGTGGATGGGCATGTGGAAACCACCGACAAGAGCGCCTCCTGGACGTATAAAGGGCCCGACGTCCCCGCCGGGGCGCAGCGGATGGTGGTGAAGCCCGTCGGGGTGGATGAGGCGGCGTCCAAGCCCTATAGCGCGCTCTATCCCGCCTCTCACACGCTTGACGCCACCGGCCTGTCCGCCGATATCGTGACCGGCGCGGAGGTGCCCGCCATCTGGCCGGGGCACACGTATGGCTATGATCAAATCCATTATCCCTGGTGCAGCAGCACGAAAACAGACGTCCATCTGATTTACGACCTGGGGCAGGCGTATTACGTGTCCGCGTTCCATTTATGGAACACGAACGCGGCCAACTCGGCCAAATACGCCGTGCGCACGGCGAACGTGGCGGTGTCGCTCAACGGCACCAGCTTCACGCCGGTGACCATCACGCCGAATGTCCTGGCCGTGCCCCTCCCCACCGCTCCGGCGACGTTCGTGACGAACTACCGAGGCGAGGACTACCAATTCGGCAGCCCGGCGCAGGCGCGATATGTCCGGATCACCCCCCTCACCTGCTACGATGACACCCAGCAGTACTTCGAGATCCAGAAGATCCGCTTCATCGTGCTCGTGCTGAGGTGACGCGACGCATGCCCCGGCGGCACAGCCTGGTTCCTGGTTCGTTGCACTCCGCCGATACTGGGGCCGCGGAGTTGTACTCCGCACAGCCTGGTCCTGACCGCGGCGCGGGCACGGCGTGCGCCGGGACAGGGGTTGGCAGCGGCCCGCCCTCGCAGGTACAATGCTCCCAGCTTTGTGGGGAGGCGGACGCATGGCGGAGCGCGACGATATCATCAACCATTCCACCGCGGATCACCTGGTGGTGGAGTACCCGGACTGGCTGTGGCAGCGGCTGGCGTGGTTTCAGGACCTGCGGTTCGGCATGATCATCCACTGGGGGCCGTATTGCCAGTGGGGGTGCATCGAGAGCTGGCCGCTGGTGGAGGAGGACACCTGGGCGCGGCCCGACGATCTCGCCTGCTGGGTGGAGCGCGGCAAAGACCTGTCGCGCTTCCGCCGGGAGTACTGGGCGCTCAACCGCACTTTCAATCCGGTCAATTTCGACCCATCCGTCTGGGCGGCGGCGGCGAAGTACGCGGGGATGCAATACGCGGCCTTCACCACCAAACACCACGACGGCTTCTGCATGTTCGACACGCGGACCACCGATTACCGCATCACCGCGCCGGACTGCCCGTTCCACGCCGACCCGCGGGCGAATATCGCGCAGCACGTTTTCGACGCCTTCCGCGCCGAGGGGCTGGCGATCAGTTGCTATTTTTCCAAGTCCGACTGGCATCACCCAGCGTATTGGGATCCCGCGCTGCCGGCGCCGGACCGCAACCCGAATTATGACACGCGGGCGAAGCCGGAGCAGTGGGCGCGGTTCCAGCAGTTCGTCTACGACCAGATCGAGGAGCTGATGACCGGCTACGGGCCGATTGACATCCTCTGGCTGGATGGCGGGCAGGTGCGGCCGCCGCGGCAGGACATCCGCATGGACCGCATCGCCGCCATGGCGCGCCGCCACCAGCCGGGGCTCATCATCGCCGACCGCACGGTGGGCGGCGCCTTCGAAAACATCCTCACCCCGGAGCAGGTCATTCCCGACGCCCCGCTGGGCCACCCCTGGGAAAGCTGCCTGACGATGGGCGATGGTTGGGCGTACCGGCCGAACGACCGCTACAAGAGCGTGCGCACGCTCATCCACCTGCTGGTGGATACGGTGGCCAAAGACGGCAATTTTCTGCTGAACATCGGCCCGATGCCCGACGGCGCGGTGGCGCCGGAGCAGTTGGCGCGCCTGCGCGCCATCGGCGACTGGATGGCGGTGAACGGCGAGGCGATCTACGCCACCCGCGCCATCGCCCCCTACGCGGAGGGCCCGGTGCGCTACACCAGCAAGGGCGACACGGTGTATGCCATCGTGCTGGCGGAGGAGGGGCAGGAGCGACCGCCGGCAACGGTGACGCTGCGCGACCTGCGGCCCGCCCCCGGCAGCAAAGTCACGCTGCTCGGCGTCGCGGGCGCCCTCGACTGGACGCGGACAGACGACGGCGCGGAGATTAGCCTGCCGGTGGGTGAACTGCCGTGCAAGGAAGCATGGGTGGTGAAGTTTGTGAAGGGGTGATTTTTGGAGGGCGAGACTCCGTCGAGCCGCGTGCGTAGGAACCGGGAGCGACTCTCTGCATACCTAGGCGCGTAGTACCCGCTCAAAGGTATATGCGAATGCAATCACGGTCCCTACGCACGCGGCTCGACGGAGTCTCGCCCTCCAAAATGACTACGATGAAAGGAGAGGGACCATGCGCGTCCTCTCCGTCAACATCAGTTCGCTCGAAGGCGATATCGCCGGCAACGTAGCGCGGGCGTGTGAGACTATTCGCGCGGCGGGACCGGCTGATCTCGTCATCCTGCCGGAGATATTTACTTGCGGTTATTGCGCGCGAGACCTGACGCCGTGGGCCGAAGATGTATCCAGCCCCACCTTCGCGACTTTCCAGGCGCTGGCCGCGGAGCGCGACTGCGTGCTGGGGTGGGGATTCGCCGCGCCGTCCGGCGTGCCGGGCAAGGTGTATAACGCCTACGCCGTGGCGGAGCCGGGACGGGCACCGCAAGTGTATTATAAGACGCACCTGCATCCCTATCTCGCCGGGCATCCCTTTAATGAGCCGGAGTTCATCATCGCCGGCGACCGGCTGGGCCTGGTGGAGACGCGCTTCGGCAAGTTGGGGGTGATGATCTGCTTCGACGGCTGTTTCGCCGAGGTGCCGCGCTGCCTGGTGCTCTCCGGCGCGCGAGCCATCCTCTGGCCGGCGCGCAGCGGTGGCTACCTCGCCGGCGCCGGCCTGCCCCGCCTGCGCGCGCTCGATAACATCGTCCCCATCCTCATGGCCGAAGGCGCGCAAACCGGCGCCACCTCACTCCCCTGCCACGCGCAACTCTGCGACCACACCGGCGCCCTCCTCGCCGAGTACCAGGGGGACACCGGCGGCTGCCTGACGGCGGAAGTGGACCTGAACGCCGCCCAGACAGTGCGGGAAACCCCCATCAGCGCCACCGGACAGTACTGCGTGCGAAGGGCGGAGCTGTATGGGGCGATTGCGGAACCAAGATAATAGATGAATTGACGAATATCCCTAAAGACATTATTTTAACGGAAATCGCAGAGATACCATTTTCTACCGTATATTGCCCAAGGAATGTGTTTTTCACATAGTCCAAGCCACAGTACGTAGGAGGAGCCATGAAACTGACATGCCTTTTCGGATTGCATACCTGGTCGGGTTGCACCTGTACAGCCTGCGGACGAACACGCGACCAGGAGCACGACTGGTCGCAGGACTGCGAGCAGTGCGCGCGGTGTGGGGCAATGCGCACAAATGCACATAGGTGGAACAGGTGTGTCTGTACCAACTGCGGGCAAACTCGTGATAAAGGGCATGACTGGTCGAAAGATTGTGAGAAATGCAATATTTGTGGGAAGACACGGGCAAGTGATCACAAGTGGAATGGTTTGAAGTGTAAAAAATGTGGAATAGAAGGCACAATATCAGACATTCTTAAAGACATTATTCCGTCAAGTGCTTATCCAAGCAATCCAACTGCGCGCAAAGATTGTGAAAAATTTATTGATGCTTTTTATGCTTGGAGGCATGTGGCAAGTCTACGTAGTTTTGATCAATACGACGATTCATATATTGGACAATGCATAGACATGAGTAGAAAATTATTTGTCTTATTACTAGATAGATGTGGAGAAGAAAAATCAATACTACCCGTTGTTGTTATGAGAGAATTGTGTAAATTATTTCCGAATAGCGGTCTTACTTGGTTTTGCCGTGCCTATGCGCTCATTAATCTGGGATGTACTAATACAGAAGAAAAAACGGAAATTGCTGAATGTTTATTAAAAGCCCAAAAATATGGGTGTGATTATATTGATAATGGCAAGGATGGATTGGCGATTCGTGTAATTTTATAGATATCATTTTTACTGTGACAGTGATAATTATCAATTATCCTACGCGCGGCTTGACAGAGTCTCGCCCGCCAGGAAAATCACGACAACGATTGGCTTGGATGATCCTCCCGCACCGCGCTGGTCAGCGCTCCCAGCAACGCGAAGGCGGCGCCGATGGCGTAGCCGATTTGCGCGGCGTAGAGGATGGCTTGGGCGGCGGGGGCGGTCGGGTGGGCGCCCCGGTACCACTGGCTGCCGATGGCGAGGGCGGCGCTGCTGGTGGCGATGCCGACGGCCATGCCGAGATTGCGCACCACGGCGAGCACGCTGCCGCCGATGCCCAGGTGGGTGCGCGGCAGGCTGCCCATGATGGCGCTGGCGTTCGGCGACTGGAAGAGGCCGGCGCCGATGCCCACCAGCGCCAGCGCGGCGATGATCGGCACGGGCTGCCCGCGGCCGATGACCAGCGCCAGCACGAACAGGCCGGCGGCGACGATGGTCTCGCCCAGCGCCGCCAGCGCGCGTGTGCCAAAGCGGTCGGAGAGCGCGCCGCTGATGGGCGCCAGCACCAGCACCGCCACCGGCAGCGCCGCCATGGTGAGGCCGATCTGCCGCGGGTCGCGGTCCATGCCGTAGCGCAGCGCGAACGGAGTGATGAAGATGGCGGTGAACTGCCCCAGGTAATTCATCATCGCCGCCAGGTTCGCCCCGGCGAAGACGGGGTGGGCAAAGAGCGCGAAATCGAGCATCGGGTGCGGGCTGCGCCGCTCGTGCCGGACGAGCGCGCCGCCGACGAGGAGGCTGGCGGCGAGGAGGCCGAGCACCAGCGGCGACCGCCAGCCGGCGGTCTCCACCAGCGTGACGCCGAGCATGAGGGTGGCCAGCGTGGCGATGATGAGCAGCGCGCCCGGCCAGTCCACCGGGGTGGGGCGGTGCGGGGCGAGCGGCGGCAGCAGGCGGCGCACCCACAGCCCGCCAAAGAGGCCGATGGGCACGTTGATGTAGAAGATCCACGGCCAGCCGAACCAATGGGTGAGCAGCCCGCCCAGCGTGGGGCCGAGCACCAGCCCGGTGGCGATGCCCATGCCGAGAAATCCCATGGCGCGGCCGCGCTCCCCCGGCGGGAAGACGGCGGTGACGATGCCGCTGCTGAGCGCCATCATCATGCATGCGCCCACCCCCTGCAGCACCCGCGCGGCGATGAGCGACGGCAGGCCGAAGAGGCGCAGCGCGCCCTCGCCAAAGAGTGCCGGCACGGTGTGCGACAGCCCGCACAGGGCCGAGGAGACGGTGAAGAGCGCCACGCCGATGAGAAACAGCCGGCGGAAGCCCCACAGATCGCCCAGCCGCCCGACGGGCAGCAGCAGGCCGACGATGACCAGCAGGTAGGCCAGCGATACCCACGACACCGCGCCCACCGAGGCGCCGAACTGCTGGCGCAGCGTGGGCAGGATGACGTTCACCGCGCTCATGTCCAGCGGCGTCATGAGCAGCACGGTGACCAGCGCGGCAAGGATGAGCCAGCGATGCGGATACGCGGGCGCGGGCGTGGTTGACATCACGCGGAGTATACCACAGGACGCCCGGGAGTGTGATGGCGCACGGCGAACGCGTCGGGCGGGCCGACCGCGCCTGTCGCGCCCGCCGGGGGAGGCACTTGCGCGATGGGGGCGGTCAGACAGGCACCGCGGTCGGGTCGCGCGGGTCGAGCCGGCGGCCGAGGGCGGCGAAATACGCCAGCCGGTCGGCGCGGGCGGGGTATTCGGCGAGAGCCCGCGCGCCAAAAAGGCCGGCGCCGGGCCGCGCGGTGGAGAGCTTTTCGTGGCCGATGAGCGCCCAGGTGGCGGTGATGAGATTTGTGAAGCGCGGGTCGAGGATCTCCGGGCAGCTGAAGGATTGCCGCGAGGAGTTGATATCCACCCCGGAGATCTGCATGAAGCCGTGCGCCTCGCACAGGCGGGCGATGCGCTCGAGCTGCGGGCGGGTGTTGCGCGGCGGCATGTAGGTGACCGCGCGGAAGCCGAGCCGGCGCAGCCAGGCCATCAGCTCCTCGAGGAAGGCGTCTTCGAACTGCTCGGCCTTCTTGTCGCCGGTGGGCGATTCGGTCACGTCGCCGAGATAGGCATAGGCGGAGATGCCGCCGATCTCCTCCGCGAAGGCCAGCACCGCGCGCACGTCAGGGCACTCGGCCATCGTCGGGTGGATGAAGAATTCGTCGGCGTAGTGGGCCTTCAACAGGCCGAGGAGGTCGTAGAGATAATGCGGATTCTCCGGATCGAGCAGGTAGCCGCGCACCCGGCCGGGGATGGCGAGGCGCAGGCCGTCCTCCAGGAAGCGCACCAGCCCCGCCCCCGCGCCGTGCGCCGCGATGAGCTTGCGCGAGTGGGCGGCGATGATATGCCGCTCGGTGATGGCGCCGCCCTCGGCGGCCATGGACCGGTCGTATACGTCGCGCCGAAAATCCACCTCCGGCACGCCCTGGGCACGCAGGAGGGCGTTCAGCCGCTCCACCATCGCCGCGTTGCGGGCGTTGCGCGCCGCCTGCACGGGGGCGAGGAAGTCGCGGCAGCGCGCCACCGCGCCGGCGGGGATGCCGTGTATGGCCATGTAGGCGATGCCGGTGAGGCCGGGACCGTTGATGAGGCGTGTCGCAAACGGCGTATCGGCGAAGGTGACGCGGAGTTCACAGCCGGCGGTGGTGGCGATGCCCAGGATGCGCCCGGCCTCCAGCATCTCCTCGACGCCGGCCACCGAATCGTGGTCCATGATGCCCACCGCCTGCAGGCCCGCGCGCTGCGCCGCCCACGCCGCGCTCGTCGGGGAGTGCGGGCTGAAGGAGTAGCAGGTGTGCACGTGGTTGTTCACCTCGACGGGGGGCGGCGCCGGCGGGATGGCGCCGGACGCCACCCCGGCGGCCAGCGCGCGGGCGGCCGCCAGCCGCGCATCGCGGGACGGGGCATTCAACGCGGCGGCAACCTGCTGATACGCTGCGGGCAACGACATCTCGGACTCCTGACACGCGGATCGGGCGCGAATGCGGCGCGTGAAAAACCACACGGCGCACTTACCGCGATATGCGCCCGGCTATCGTTAATTCGCGCCCCGCGCGATGATTCCTCTTCACCCTCGCGCCGGGCCGACCGATCCCCGGAAGGCCATCGCCACCGGCAGCACCAGCTCCGCGGGGGCGCGCGGCACGGCCGCGGTGGCCTGTTCGATAATCAGCGTTGCGGCGGCGCGGCCGATCTCCTGCAGCGGCACGCGCGCCGAGGAGAGCTGGTTGGCGCCCGCGGCGTCGAGACGGGGCGTCGTGTCGTCGAAGCCGACGATGCTGTAGTCCGCCGGCACGCGATAGCCCGCCCCTTCCAGCAGCCGCCAGGCGCGCAGCGCGCTGGCGTCGTTCAGGCCGAAGATGGCGGTGATGGCCGGGTGGGCGCGCAGCACGTCCACCAGCGGCAACACCCGGTCGCCCACCCACACCTGCGCGAGTTCGGGCTGGTCCGAGTCAATATGCGCCGGGTTGAGCCAATTGAAGTTCGACATGTCCGCGAGCAGCAGGTGGCGGTCCGGATCGAGGCCGGCCTCCGCCAGCGCGCGCCGCGCGCCCGCGATGCGGTAGTTCTGGGGTTCCATCGTTTTGCTGTAGGGCAGCAGGAAGGTCAACTGCAGGAAATGCCGGTGCCCCAGCGCGAGCAGGCGCCGCGTCAGGGCGTATCCGGCGCCCTCGTCATCGGCGCGCACGCAGGAGCTGCCGGGCATCTCCCAGATGAGCGAGGCGGTGGGGCGGCGGGCGAATCCCGGCTGCCGGCGCAGCGTGTCGAGCAGCGCGATGACCGGCTCCGGGCGCACCATGCTGATGAGGCCGTCCACAATGCCCGCGCGCAGGGCGCTGGGGATGGTCGTCTCCTGGGCGTCCTCGTGCGAGTAAATGTAGGTGATGAGCGCACAAAAGCCGGCGGGCACCAGCACGTCCATGATGCCGTGCAGCAGCTCGGCGAAATAGCCCGGCCGGTGAAAGCCCGACGGGGCGATCAGCGCGATGACGTGATTGAGCACGTCGCGGCCGTGCTTGCTGAGCGCCAGCCGGCGCGCCGCCTGATGCAGCGTGGGGTCGTATCCCAGCTCGGCTGCCGCCGCCAGCACGCGCGCGCGGGTATCCGTGCTGATGCGCGGGTCGTCGCGCAGCGCCAGCGACACCGTGCCCAGCGACACCCCGCAGTGCGCGGCGATGTCTTTGAGGGTGACGGCGCGGACGGATAATCCCGCGATGGGCAGATCAGTCATCGTCGCCTCCTTTCCCCGCCAGCTTTTTTCGGTAATAGAGCCGCCGTCGCATTGACAGAGCTATCTGTCCGTGTTATAATTTTATCAATACTGATTAAAGCGCTTTAACCACTCGATTCTCCGCCGGCACGGATGCTTCCAAGCATTCAGTATACGCGAGTTTGAAGCGCTTTAGCAACGGGGTCTCCCCCGACAAGGCCGGGGCCGACCGGGCGCTGGGGATGGATCCCCCCCCACGATGGCCGCCAACGCGAGCCCGGACTCGCTGGCGCACACGGAGTTGGGCTGCAGCGACGAGGAGTTCATGCTGGCCTTGAAGCGGCAGGACGCGCCGGAAGCCACCCGCGATGCGTCTGCCGCTACGCCGGCAAATGCCATGTGACGGGGCACGAGGGTGGTGACCCCTGGGCTGTAGCATTTGCTGCCTTGCCGGCATCAACGCGAGGCGACCACAGCCCTTCCTCATCTCATCCGCCGGCGGGATGGGCGCGGGGAAAGGTTCCGGAAATCCCGTATTTCCGGAAGTCAGCGGGCGTACATCGTGAGGCGTGGCGCTCCGTCACGCGCGCGGGAGCGCCCCCGTGGGAGTGGAGACGCTGAAATAGTCGCGGAAGTGGCGGGGGAACGCGTGGGATTACTTGACAAAATAGGCCGTGATGCGTAGATTAATTTCCGGAAATACGGGATTCTCGGAAGGGCCAAGACCCTTGAGCGTATGGTCGGCACAGGCGGCAACGAGGCGTTCTCCAGCGTGATGAGCGCGAGAACCCTGCCGTGCACATTTCCGTGCATCATAATCAATCCGTAAAGGAGGTTACGAACATGGTCTCCCCGAAACGAGGGTTCACCCTCATCGAACTCCTGGTGGTGATCGCGATTATCGCCATCCTGGCCTCCATCTTGTTCCCCGTCTTCGCGAAAGCCCGCGAGAAGGCCAACCAGAACACCTGCATGAACAACCAGCGGCAGATTGCCATTGCCGTGAGCATGTACGTGCAGGACAACGAGGAGAGGCTGCCGCCGGCGAAAACCTGGTACGGCGTGCTGGCGCAGCACTACGGAATGACCGGCAAAGTCTGGGATTGCCCCTCCATCACCCACGTGGGCACCGACACCCAGCCGGACTACTTCTACGTGGCCGGCTCCTTCCTGGACAGCATGGCGCTGGGCGACGTGAAGTATCCGGAGCTCGCGCCCATCGTCGGCGACCAGTCCGGGCCCGGGGAAAACCCGCCGTACATCAACGACAACGGCACGCAGAATCCGCTGACCGCCGTCGCCACCGCGGACGCCCGCCATAACGGCGGCGCGGTCTTCGCCTTCCTGGACGGCCACGTGGCCTGGGTGAAGCGCGAGGAGATCAACGCCGGCTTCTTCGCCCCCAGCATGAATCCCAACGTCGTCGTCACCGAGCCGACGTGGATGGGGCAGATCGCCGACGGCATGACGCCCGCCCGCGACACCGCGCAGACCTTCTACACCACCTGCAAGGCGCTGGGCGTGACGAAACTGCTGTACAACAAAGCGACCGCCGTGGAGCCGACCGGCACGCCCACCTGGTGGTCGGCGATGCCGACGTTCACCCAGGTCGTCGGCACGAATACCGTGTACGACTGGAACGGCGTGCGCTGGAACGGGGCGAACCGCGTGCCGATCTGCGGCGACGGCGACGGCCGCACAGGCATCGCGACGGTGACGATCGTCCCGCACGCCAGCCTGACCACGCCCGTCACGAAGAAGCTGGTGGTGATGTATAGCTGCTGGGACAGCCTGGGCGTGGGCATCACGCGGCTTTCGACCATCAAGATCGGCGCCGACACGTATACGCTCAACAAATCCCTCCAGTCCAGCGGCGGCAAGGTGGCGGCCGGATTCCTGGCCATCCCCGTCGAAGCCGGCAAGACCATCGAGATCACTCTCGATTACAGCGCCATCCCCGGCTGGAGCGGCATGAGCCTGGCCTTCGAGGAATAAGGCCGATTACCTAGAGGAGGTATCATCCCATGCGAAAAGGCTTTACATTGATCGAGCTCCTGGTCGTCATCGCGATCATCGCGATCCTGGCGGCGATCCTCTTCCCGGTATTCGCCAAAGCCCGTGAGAAGGCCCGGCAGAATACCTGCATGAACAACGTCCGGCAGCTCTGCATCGGCATGACCATGTACGCGCAGGACCACGACTCCAAGCTGCCGTCGGCCACCGGCTGGAACAGCCAGCTTGCCGCCAACTACGGCGCGGAGAACAAGATCTTCGACTGTCCCACCACCAGCTTCATGGGCAAGTCAGTGCAGCCGGACTACTTCTTCGTCGCCGGCTCCTTCCTCTCGGGCGCGGCGCTCAACGACGTCGGCTCCGCGGTGGAGGCGGTGATGCTCGCCGAGCTGAAGAGCCCGGCCACCGGCAAGCCCTACGTGGATGACGGCGACACCGGCGACCTGGCGAAAGCGCTCGCGCAGTGCGATACGGGCCGCCACAACAACGGCGCCGTCTTCGGCTACGTGGACGGCCACGTCGGCTACCTCACCAAGGACAACATCACCGCCGCCACCTTCGCCTACTCGCTGGCGAAAGGCTCGAAAGTGGCCGGCGTGCCGTTCGTGCTGCTGGCGGAGAACCTGAAGCGCTCGGACGGCAGCGTGCAGGGCCTCCTGGGCGGCGTCGGCATCTCGAAGATCGCCTCCCTGGTCGCCGCCGGCACCGGGGGCGCCAGCAGCATGCTGCTCATGCCCACCGGCAACCCGGGCTGGTGGAGCGACAACGGCACCTGGACGCTGGTGAGCGGCTCCCTGTCCAGTTGGAACGGCAACTCCTGGCTCAACTGGAACGGCGCGAACATCCAGCCGCCATTCGGCGACTACGATGGCCGGGTCACCACCGCGAAAGTGACCTTCGTGCCGAATGCCAGCGGCATCCGCAAGGTCGGCGTGGTCTTCACCTCCGCTGACACCAATGCGAACGCGTCCTTCACCATCCAGAGCGTGACCACCGGGACCAACACCGTCACCCTGAACCAGGTCATCAAAGCCTCGGCCAATTCCACGGATAAAGCCTCCGTCGGCTTCCTCCTGGTACCCTGCGAGGCGGGGAAAGCCACGAGCATCCAGCTCAGTGGCCCGACCGGCTGCAACAGGGGCGCCGCCTACCTGGTCTTCGAACCCTAGATTGGGCCGCTGGCCCCCTGGACAGACGCGCCCGGTGCCCTGGCACCGGGCGCGTCGCGTACGTCGCCCCCGGTTCACCGCTGCACGCGTCCACGGGAAGCAGGGCAACGTCAACAGCGCGGGACACGCGATGGGATGCCCCTGCCGGATGCGGGCGGGCTGCCCGGCACGGGGCGGGGGCGCAGGGCTTTGGGGGCGGCGGGAGGCCGCGCGCGGACATCAACGGTGTCTAGGTCCGAGTACGGCAGCGGTCGTGGTGTGATACACCGGTATGCTATGTCGGCGTCGTGCCGCTGTCGCGCCTGCACGGGCAATTCCGGGAATCGTATGTTTTCGGAACTTAAATATATGCGACAAGGACCTTTCTTGTCAAGTATCGGGAGCCTTTGCCCGCCAATGCCCCCGGTAGCGCCCCGGACAGCAGCCCTCGGAGGCAAAATACCCCCCATTCAGGCGTCACAGAGCGCCCGGCAGCAACATTTTCGCCCGCTGGTTTCCGAAAACATACGATTTTCGGAACCTATCGCGTTGGCCATACTACGTTCTTTTTGAAAGGAGTGTAGGGTATGTCTCAGCTGCCGAGCAGAGGGACCCGCCGCCGCGCGGGCTTCACCCTCATCGAACTCCTGGTGGTGATCGCGATCATCGCGATTTTAGCCGCCATCCTCTTCCCCGTCTTCGCGAAGGCGCGCGAAAAAGCCAACCAGACGTCGTGCCTGAACAACCTGCGGCAGATCGGCATCGCGGTCAGCATGTATCTCCAGGATCACGGCGAAATGCTCTTCCCGGATTCGAAGACGTCGCCCTGGTCCGCCTATCTCGCCCCCTACAACGAGCCGAGCATTTATGACTGTCCCTCGCTGCAGGGCAAAGGCACCAACACCGCCCCGGAGTATGGTTTTAATGGCTGGCTCTTCGGCTACGCCCTCGGCGACCTGACGCCCCCGGAAACGTACATCGTGGCGACGGACCTCGCCAAGACGCAGTTCAAAGACAACTACGCCTTCACCAAATACGAGCACATGGACCCCCGCCACGGCGGCAACGCGCTGCTGGCTTGCCTGGACGGCCACGTCGCCACCGAGAACCTGGCCGGGCAGACGATCAAGCAGGCGCTCCCCGCGCGCAAATACCTGCTCTACGGCCCGGATGCCATCATTAACACGGAGGAGCCCATCGCGATAGGCCAGGCCATGGCCATCAACAACCTGCTGAAAGGGCTGGTCGGCACACCGACCCCCGCGCCGCTGGCGTCGTGGAATCCGATTCAATACCTCTCGGATGGCGTGGACTATATCAATTACACCACCCCGCGCTGCCGCTGGTCCCGCGACAGCAGCTTCACCGTGGTCTGGGAGCTGCCGTACGGCCTGCGCGTGAACTATCTGAAATTCCGCGGCGGCGAGAAAGACACCATCTCCATCGGCCCGTGCCAGCTCTCCTTGCAGGTCAAAGAGACCGGGGAATGGGTGAACATCGGCGCGAAGACGGCCGCCACCAACCTGAACCCCAGCGGCACCAGCGGCTCCACGCTGCTCTGGGACATCCGCGCGATGACGCCCAACTACTATGACGTGTCCGGCGTCAAGATCGTCGTGGACCCGGTGGCGGGTTACGACACGAATGTGCAGGGGAACGGCGGCACGGAGATGATGGCCTTCTTCGTCCTGTAAGCCATGCGCGTGACAGTGGAGAAAAGGAGAGAACTCATGATGCGGAAACGCGGTTTTACGTTAATCGAGCTGCTGGTGGTGATCGCGATCATTGCCATCCTGGCGGCGATCCTCTTCCCGGTGTTCGCCCGCGCGCGGGAGAAAGCCCGGCAGAACTCCTGCCTGAACAACCTGCGGCAAATCGCCGTCGCCGTGCAGATGTACGTGCAGGACAACAACCAGACCTTCTTCCCCGATCCGGGCGGCAGCGCCTGGGGCGCCTACCTGACGCCGTACAACGGGCCGACCATCTACGACTGCCCATCGTTCACCGGCACCGGCACCAACACCGCGCCGGAATACGGCTTCAACAAGAACCTGTACGCGCCCATAGTCATGGGCGAGGTGCTGTCCCCCACCTCCGCGGTGCTGTGCGCCGACCTGAAGAAAAGCGCCTTCACCGGCGCCTGCGCCATCAGCCAGACGACGGATATTGACCCCCGTCACAACAACAGCTTCAACTTCGTGGCGGTGGATGGCCACGCCGACAACATCGTGGTGAAAAGCCCGCAGACCGTCGCCGACGGCATGACGCTGAAGGGAGTATCCCTGGCCTCCAGCGGCGCGGCGAACTCGCCGGTGACCGAGGCGACCGCCACCTCCAATACCAGCGCGGCCTCCAGCCTGCTGAAAGGGATCGTGCCGAAGGTGAGCAGCCAGCCGCTGACCTCGTGGAACCCGATCCAGCACATCTCGGATGGCATCGAATACGTGAGCTACACCACCCCGCGCTGCCGCTGGGACGGAAATTCTTCGTTCTGGTGCGAATTCTCTCTGCCGACGCTGGCGCGCGTCAACTATATAAAAATCCGCGGCGGCGAAAAAGATACCGTCAGCGTGGGCCCCTGCCAGGTCTACGTGCTGGACGCCCGCACGAGCACCTGGGTGGAATTCGGCACGAAATCCGGCCCGCGCAATCTGCGCGACACCGCGCCGGTTGAGAGCGGCGCGAAGATCGTCTGGGACATTCGCGCCGCGGAGACCGAGTTCTACGATGTGAAAGGCGTCAAATTCGAAGTGGATCCCGTCAAACCGTTCGACACCGGCGCCCAGGGCAACGGCTGTACGGAGATGATGGCCTTCTGGGTGGAATAGCCCCCCTCGTTTGCCTGCCGAGACAGCGACGCCCGAGGCACGTGCCTCGGGCGTCGTCACGCGTGGCGCAACGCGAGGCGCATCACCAGCGCGCCTTCGTTGTTGTCGGGGTCATCGCCGCGCCGGCGGGAGTGGGTGCGGGGGAAGGTTCCGGAAAGCGCGCATTTTCGGAAGTTAGTCTACCCATCATGGGTCTGTTTTGTCAAGCGCACCCCGTTCCCGTAACCGTTCCGTCTTGTCAGCGTGATGTGGCGTCTGCCCGCCCACCTCTCCCCTAAGCGGGGAGGGGAGCACCGGAGCTGCACACCCATCACTCCCCCTTCCCTCTCAGGGAAGGGGGGCGGGGGGTTAGGTTTGCCATCAATCGGCGACATGCTGACAGGACTGAACTGTTGCCCGTTCCCCTCTACTTTCGCGACTATTGCCGCGCCGCCACGCCCCGCGGAGGCGCTCCCGCGCGTGACGGAGCGCCATACATCATGATTATTTACGCCTACTAACTTCCGAAAATGCGCGCTTCTCGGAAGGGCCGAGAGCCTGGAGCCTGTGGCCGGCCAAAGAGGCACCGAAAGAGGCACCGGGGCATGCTGTGGCGTCAACGGGTGCCGGGCGTTCTGCCGTGCATTTCCATGCATCATAACCCAATTTGTCAAAGGAGGTTATTGACATGGTCTCCGCGAGACGAGGGTTCACCCTCATTGAACTCCTGGTGGTCATCGCGATCATCGCGATTCTGGCCGCCATCCTCTTCCCGGTCTTCGCGAAAGCCCGCGAGAAGGCCCAACAGTCCCAATGCCTGAACAACGTTCGGCAGCAGGCCATTGCCGTCAGCATGTTCGTGCAGGATCACAGCGAGATCTTTCCCGTCAACACCGGCGACATACCCTGGCCGACGGTGCTCGGCGCCTATAACGAGTCGAACATCTATGACTGTCCGTCGTTGTCAGGCACGAAAGGCATGGGCAACAGCGGTCGTCCGGAATACGGATTCAACTGGTTCCTGTTCGACACGGCGTTGGGCGACATCACGTATCCGGAGCAGACCGTGCTCACCGCGGATCTGAAACGGCACAAGGATTCACTCGCCAGTTACACGCTGGTGCGGGGCAATGAAGACATTGACGCCCGGCATAACGAGGGATTTCTGGTATCCGCCGTGGACGGACATGCCGTCTATATCTCGCTGCAAAAGGACGATGTGACGGCGGCGCTCAAGCGTCATGACCTGTATCTCAATCCGCCCGAGCTGGGCAAGCGCGCGCCGCTCCGCCTGTGGGACGTGGTGGTGGGTCCCCAACTCGCGTTCCCGACCACCGCGGCGGGCACCGTTGACCTCTCCAACTACGGCGAGCAAGGCTACTGGATTTACACCGGGGAGACCGCCGGGCGCACGCCGGTCACGGCGGACATCAAAACGCAGCTCCCCGCCTGGGCCAGCGGCCTCTCGTTCCGGTTTACCCTGGATCAAGGCCATTTTTCGTCCGCGGTGCGGGAGTTTACCGCCCCCTTCACCGCCATGCCGGAAAACATGGCGGTTGCTGATCAGCGCACGCAGGTCGCGCAGGGGCCGAACGGTCTGTCCTCCAAAGCCGGCCTCTATTTCACCGCTGACAATCCCGCGAGCGGCCCTCACCCGCGCAATATGTGCCGTGCCGTCAGCGTGAACGTCGCCCTCGCCGACAGCGCGCTGCACGTGGTGACGCTGTATGCGCTGCCGGTGTGCGGCGGCTCCCCGCTGGTCTTCGACGTCGCGGACACGGGCGGGGTCGTCAAAAAAGTGACCCCGGCCATCACCTTGCCCGGCGGGACTGACGGCGTGCGATCAACGTTCAATGCGTACTATGCGGGATTCTGCGTGCGGGGCCCGGGCACCGTCCGCATCCGCGCCACGGCCGGAACCGGGGTGTATTGCGGCGCGGGCGCGTTGAGCATGGTGCTGTTCGACAACTGATGCCCGGACCGAAGCATCATCACTTCATGATGTGTTGAGAAAGGAGATCGTCACGATGCGTACATCTCGGCGAGGATTCACCCTCATCGAACTCCTGGTGGTCATCGCGATCATCGCCATCCTGGCCGCGATCCTCTTCCCCGTGTTCGCGCGGGCGCGGGAGAAGGCGCGCGCCACCAATTGCCTGAACAACATCCGGCAGATCATGATCGCCATCCAGATGTATACACAGGATAACAACCAGACGATCATGCCGGACACCCAGACGTCGGCCTGGTCGTCCGTGCTGGCGCCGTACAACGAGCCGACCATCTACAACTGTCCGAGCGCGGCGGTGAAGGGCACCGGTACCCGGCCGGAATATGCCTTCAATCAGAAGCTGTTCAGCCGGAATGTCAGTGAGATGAAGAAGCCGGACGCCACCGTGGCGGTCGCTGATGCCAGGGTCAATGCGCCGTTGCCGAATTACACGTTCATTGATCCGGACGCGCACCTGGATGGCCGCCACAACAACGGGGCCAACTTCGGTCTCATGGACGGCCATGTCGCCTACGCCAGCTTCAAAGTCGGCGAGCTGAACTCCGCCTCGGCCGCGATCAGTTCGAAGGGCTGGACCACCAGCGCCGAAGGCTTCGGACTGTTCGCGGTCGCCGAGTCCAAGCTGCTGGCGAACGTCGGCAAGACACTCGCCAGCCTGAACGTGGCGGACGCCGGGCTGACGATATTCGAGCCGTCCGGGTGGGAGACGGCCGTGTATCGTACGGACTACGCCGGGAGCTTCAATTATCCCACGACACTGACGAAAAACGGGTTCGAGTTCACCTTCAACTATACCTGCACCAACAACAATTACGACGGCAGCAACCTGGCCTATATCTCGGATGCCATGGGCACGCCGATCTGCAAATCGTACTGGAAAAGCACGTATAACAACGTGAATGGCGGCTATGCCGCCACGCCCGGCATCAGCGTCAAGCTCCCGGAAGCCGGCCAGCAATACCAGGTCTGCCTGGGCGGCGTATATTCACAGTCGAACGGCCCGACCGGCCTGCCGGTGGCAATGGCCATCGTGCCCCGTGGGAAGACGCCGACGACCAGCGGATTGCTTGCCGAGGCGACCTTCACCCTGCCGACAGGCGGGAACTATCGAGACTGGGTCTACATGATAACCTGTGTTGACCAAGACTTCGACATTTTCGTGCGTTCCCAGGCCAACAGCACCTCGGGGACCTTCTTCACACCGTTCGCGGTATGCATCGAGCCGATGGTGAACGTCGAATAGCCGGTCAGCGGCGCCGCTGCCGGGCAACGGCTGCACGGAGTGGAATAACGATTCCGCCTATCGCGATAACCGACGCCCGGGGCACCGGCCCCGGGCGTCGTCGTTCACGCGCGGCGCAGGTCCAGCCGCATCACCAGCGCGTCCTCGTTGTTGTCGGGGTAATAGCCGCGGCGGCGGGCGACGGCCTGAAAGCCCAGCGCGGCGTAGAGCCCCTGCGCGGGGGCGTTGCCGGCGCGCACCTCCAGCGTCACCTCGTCCGCGCCGCGGCGGCGGGCTTCCGCCAGCAACTCCGCCATCAGCCTGCGCCCCAATCCCTGGCGGCGGCACTCCGGCCGCACCGCCAGCGTCACCACGTGCGCGTTCGTCTCCACCACCCACATGCCGCCGTAGCCCAGCAGGTGATGATCCCGCAGCGCCACCAGGTAATACGCCGACGGGTTGCGCAGCTCGCTCAGGTACGCGGAGAGCGCCCACGGCGCGGTGAAGCACACCCGCTCCAGCGCATACACTTGCGGGATATGGTCCGCCGTCATCGGCAGGATGGTGATGGTATCGGTCATGGCCCGGGGTCACCCCAACCCGTCGTACTCGTCATCGTCATCGTACTCGTACTCGAATACGGGCTTCGCTTCTTCACCTCGCGTCTGATCGCCAGGCACCGGATTGACCGACGCGCGGTATCATCGTGCTCGGCTACAGCATAGTTGTAGCGGGTCGTCACGCTGTACCGTGTGCCTTCAAACACGCGACTGGTAGTGGAGCGCCCTCCGCGGCGCGTGGTGACGCAGTTTTCCACCGCTTGTCAGCCGAAGCTTTAGCGAAGGCTGGTGCCCGATGCCGGTGTTGTCGGACACGGTGTCGCATGTTGGTCACACGCGCCGCGGAGGGCGCGGACTACAGAGCACGGTATATCGTAACGGCCCACTACACATAGTCGTTTCGAGTACGAGCACGAGTACGACGGATACGCGAACCCTATCGTGACGCAGATGCCCCGGCGCCCTCCCCGCTGACGGGAGCGGGGGCTTCGCGTCAATCCGCCGCCCCCCGCAGGTAGATCGGCGTCATCGTCATCGGGTCATCCGCCTCGCCGCGGGCGAAGCGCGCCGCCGCCAGCGCGGCCAGCGCCGCCGGGGTGACCAGCGCGCGCACGGGGGCGAGGGCGGCGGAGGCGTCCAGGAAGGCGGCGGGCAGCCCCTCCCACTGCCCGATGAGCACCGGCGGGCCATCCGCCGCGTGATCGGCCACCCAGTCGGCGAACGGCGCGGCGGCGAGGGCGAGATCGGGGGTGGCGCGCGCGAGGCTCTCCCCCTGCCCACGGAATCCGGCGGCGTAGACCTGCTGCCGGCGGGCGTTGATGACCGGCACCAGCAGATGCCCGCGCAGCGCGCGGAACGGATACGCCAGCGCCTCCAGCGCCGAGACGCCCGCCAGCGGCACCTGCAGCCCCCACGCCAGCATCTTCGCCGCCGCCGCGCCGATGCGCACGCCGGTGAAGGAGCCCGGCCCGCTGGAGACGGCGATGCCGTCGAGGTCGCCCTTCGCCAGCCCGCATTCCGCCAGCAGCCACTCCAGCCGCGCCGTCAGCCGCTGCGCCAGCGCCTGCCGGCTGGGGAAGGCCATCTCCCCCAGCACCGCGCCGTCGCGCGCCAGCCCCAGCGTGCTGGTCTCGGTACAGGTTTCAATCGTCAGGATGCGCATGGGCTTCCCATCTTACCCGACGAGCGGGCTCACGTCCATCAGATACACGCCGCGGAACCCCTCGTGCACCGCGTCGAAGGAGATCCGCGCCCCCGTCCGGTCCCAGCGCGGGTGCAGGTCGCAGCGGATGTCGTCCGGCGGGTAAGGGTCGGCGAAGGCGCCCACCTCGTAGGGGATGCCGCGCCGGAGATCATACAGGAAGAGGTGGCGCCGCCCCTCCCGCGGGTAGGTGTCATACAGCAGCCACTGGCGATCCGGCGAGAAGCTGCAGTGGCCGTCGAAGGTGAAGAAGCCGCGATCGAGCACCGTCGTCTCGCCGGTGACGTCGTCCAGCAGGTACAGCCCCTCGCCCTTGTCCAACGCGGCGTAGGCGAGGACCGTCCGCGGGTCGCGCCAGTGATAGTGTGACACCAGGTGGTTGTCGGCGTGCACCCGCAGGTCGCCGCCGTCCAGGCCGGCCGTCAGCAGCGCGGTGCCCCAGCGGGCGGCCGTCATCTCGCCGAAATCGCGCACCAGCATGAGGAAGCGCGTGCCGTCCGGGTTGATGGTGATATGATTGACGACGATTTTGCGCCCCCGCATGGCCGGCAGCAGGCGCGACAGCTCCGCGTAGGAAAAAAACAGCTCGCTCGCCCCCGTCTCCAGCTCGATGCGATACACCCCGTCTGCCGCGGGAGATGTTTCCTCGCGGAACGGGTCGGGGCTATTGGCATAGCCGTAGCCGGGGCGGAAGTCGAAGACGCGGCTGAAGTTGATGCCCAGCGCGTAGTGCCCGCGCGGGTCCACCGTCGCGATCGGCATGGCGAGGACGCGCTCGGCGCCGGTGAGGAGATCGCGCATCACCCCCACGTAGCGCCCATCGGCAAAGCGGTTGAAGAGGATGGCGTCGTTCGGCGCCGTCGGGCTCCATTGCAGCATCGTCCCCTGCTGAAAATTCCAGGCATTCGTCTCGGTGATGGGGGTGAAGGCGCGGTCGTCCAGCGACACCGTGCCGATGGTCGCCACGTCATCGCCGGCGGGCAGGCGGTCCATGAACGGCACGCGCTGGCACAGGTGCAACCGCCCGTCGCCGCTGAACGCCGGCACGTCGTAGTATCCGAAGAAGCCGTGTTCGCTCGCCGGCGTGAGACGCGTGGCCGGCAGCGGATGCGGAATCACGTTACCCATCATACTCCTCCAGTCGCGCCAGCCAGCGCGCCCCCGCCGGGCCGCGCGGGGTCAGCGTGATGCGGCGGGCATCGCCGTCGTCGGCGAACGCCAGCGCCGCGTCCACGCCGTCGGGGAAGAAATCCGCCGGCAGGCGCTCGCCCCATTCGACCACCGTCACCCCCATACCCTCCAGGTAGTCCTCCAGCCCGAGATCGAGCGCGCCCCGGTCTTCCAGCCGGTACAGGTCGGCGTGATACAGCGGCAGCCGGCAGGTGCGGTATTCGTGGATGAGCGCGAAACTCGGCGACGACACCGCCTCGCGGCACGCCAGCCCGGCGGCGATGCCCTTGGTCATCTCCGTCTTCCCCGCGCCCAGCTCGCCGTGCAGCCACAGCACGTCGCCGGGGACGGCACTGCGCCCCAGCGCCGCCCCCAGCGCCCGCGTCGCCGCGGCTGTCGGTAGCATCCGCCGCATCGCCATCGCAGGCCGCCTATCCCGCCGTCAGGTGCGCGCCTTCCCAGCCATGCAATCCCGCGTATTCGTGATAGGGGAACTCGCGCAGGTCCACTTGCCGCACGGGATCGTCCTTGTGGGCTTTCATCAGCCGCTGGCGCGCATCGTCACGCTCGCCGACGCCGCCCTCGTACTCGTGCCAGCGCTGGCGGTCGTCAATCTCCCGCTGGATGATCTCCGGCAGGCCCGGCAGGCCGTCGTAGGGCAGCGAGCCGGCGCAGACGTGATAGGACGCCTGGAACCAGTTGCGCACGCCGGACATGAAGCAGCGATGTACGCCGATCTCGCGCCGCTGCACCTCCAGACAGGCGCGCTGCGCTGCCGTCAGGTCGGCGCGCGCCAGCAGCGCCTCCAGTGCTGCCAGCGCCGCGTCATCGGCGGGCAGCACCACCTCCTCGAGCTGGCGGATGACGTAGCGCTTCACCGCATCGCGGTAGTGGAGGATGCGCCAGACGCCGCCCTGGTGGCTCTTCATCGTCTGCTGGTCGCGGATGACCGGCGTCATGAAGTAGTCCAGGTCGCCCTCGCCGAGCAGGCCGGCGTTCGGCACCATGGGCCCGGCCATGGTGAGCGGCTGGCAGTAGAAGGCATGTCCGCCCGCCGCCGGCATCGGCCACTCGCGGTCGGCCAGCTCGGACAGCTTCCAGATCGCGCAGAGCTCGTCGGCGAGGGCGTCGCCCACCCAGGAGGCCGCCAGCTTGCGCACGGCGACATCGGTCTCCATCATCCCGTCTTTCGCCGCCTGCACGAAGATGGCGGTATTCGCGTGGTACTTCGACCCGGAGGAGCCGCCGATGATATTGCGCACGCCCCAGCCGAGCAGCTTCATCATCACTTCGTGCGTCTGATAGGGGCAGGGCGCGTCGGAGGGGCCGCCGTAGTAATCGGGATTGTAGCAGGAATACGCCATGCCGCCGTATCGCGCGACCATGTCAATGCGCGCCCGCATGTCCGCTTCCTGCCAGGCGCGAGCTTCGGCGCGCACCTCCGGCCGATGGATGTCCGGCCCCACTGCCATGTTCGCCCAGCGATCCTCCAGCCCGCCGCCCCAGGCGAAGGCGCCGAAGACGGAGGCGGCCGACCCCTCCGGCGCGCCGTCCAGGAAATCGCGGCGCTCCTTCGGCATCAGCCCGCTGGTCATCACCACGCGGAACTCCGGATTCACCGTGCGCCCGGCCTCCAGCAGCACGCGCACGAAGGTCTGCGCCTGTTTGCCGGTGGGGGTGTGGCGGCAGTGCACCGGGCCGTTGGGGCCGGCGTAAAGGTGCTCCGAGTAGCAAAATCCGCCGCCGGAATCGCAGGTGAAGATGTGCAGCTCGTCAATCTCCGGGGCCAGGTTCAACAGGTTGATGATGAGCTGGCGGTAGTGGTCCTGCACCTCCGGCACCAGCGGGCAGAGGGCGAAAAGCGGGGTGTGGCTGCAGGCGGGGTTGTCCACCCGCGGCCCGCGCAACGCCGGGTAGCGCGTGAAGAAACTCTCCGGCATGAAGGTCATCTCCACGCAGCGCACGAAGCAGCGGAAGCCGTACTGCTTCGCCAGCTTGGCGTTCCAGCGCAGCAGCTTGCGGTTCTCCGCCATGATGCTGGGGTGATAGATGCCCCGGCTGTAGCTCGATTCGACGAACTTTTCCGGCGTATGCCCGTAGGTGGTGAAGCGCAGGTAGCTGTTTTCCGGGTCCATCACCTGCGGGATGGAGACGAGGGCGTCATTCACCATCACGTGGGTGGCGCCGCCGTGGCGCAGCTTCTCGACGTGCCGCTCCACTTTCTCCCAGTACGTCGCCGGGTCTTCGCCGGAAAAGCGGGGGAAGGCACTACCGAACAGGACGCGCTCGATGCGCGCGGTGGTGGTGGTCATCATCTACTCCCGGCGCCAGAGTCTGCGAAATGCGGCGCCGAAAGGGGAGGTTCGGGATGGCGGGGCGAATTCCCTGCCGGGAGGGGAGGTTGTGTCGGGAAAAAACTGCCCCAACGGGGCAGGAGCCGTTAGCCACGGGTGGAGCGACAGCGCAACCCGTGGGAACCGTGTCCGAAAATGGGAAAAGCCCCAACGGGGCGGCAGAGCATCGTTGCTGTCGCCCCGTCGGGGCTCGATTTGTCTTGCCGAATGTGTTCCACGGGTTCCGCTGTCGCTCCACCCGTGGCTAACGGCTGACCGTCCCTTCGGGACGTTATTTGACAAGGTAAAACATCGCCCCGGCGATGAGCAGGCCGACGAACGCCAGCGCCCACATGTACGGCAGCGTGCGCTTGAGGATCTCCTGCACGTCGGTGTTGGTGTAGTTGGCGATCCACACGTTGTGCGTATTCGTCGGGTCGCAGACGCCCTGCACCATGCCGACGGACATGAAGGCGCTCATCACCGCGCCGGCGGGCATCCCGGCTTTCAGCATTAAACCGAGCAAGCCTGCGCCCATGCCCCAGGTATTCAGCGGGCCGCGATACAGCGCCAGCGGGGTGAGCACGCCGAAAAGCAGCACGTAGTGGAGGAACGCGGCAGGTGTCTGGCCCAATGGCACGATTTTCGCGATGGCCGGCCCGATAATGCCATTGACTTCGGGAGATTCCTTGGTTGCCATAAAGACCATGCCGATGCCGATCATCAGCACCACCGCCGGCCCCACCGCCGCCACGCCATCGAAGGACGCTTTGGTGAGCAACTGCACCGTGCTCTGCCCGCGCCGCCAGGTGGTGATGGCGCCGTAGAGGATGCCGAGGAGGAGGGCCAGCGCAATCGGGAAGTCATACGCTGTCGAACTCTCCTTCGATTGGAGTTTGATGGTCTTCGTCGCCAAGTCATAGGTAGAAGAAATCTCGTATCGCGTCCATGGCTTGGGGGTGATGGTCATGCCTTCCGCCTTTTCAATACCTTCGAAGGAATCAGGCATCGCCATGAGGACGTAGGTTTCGCCGACCGCGAGCGGTCTCGGGACATCCGGCGTCAATGGCGAAATCGGCAGCGCCAGCGCGCGCTCCTTTTCCCGCCGGACATGATCATATGCGCGTTGGGTCACCGAACTCACCGTGACGCCCGGCATCGGTTTGTAGACGATCTCCGCCGGCCTGGCGGTGAATTTCGGCAACAGCGTGAAGAACAGCACCGGCAGCAGCGGGATCACCGGGGTGAGCAGGGCGTACCAGGGGACGAAGGTGTGCCGCGGGGCGTCTTCGGTTTCGGTGACAGTGGCTTTGAAGCGGTTTTTGCCCAGGCGCGTGCCCTCGATGACCATGAAGGCGGCGGTGGCCAGCAGCATCGCGCCGGCGAAGGGATAGGCGAAGCGGCCGATGGCGGCGTTGTCGAGGCCGAGCACGTCCTTGTAGAGCTGCCAGTTCGCCAGGTTGAAGACGCCGCCCAGGCTGAGGGCGAGCAGGAAGAGACACCCCACATACACCGGGCGCAGGCCCAGCGACAGCAGGATGGGGATGGCGATGGTGGCGACCATGATCACCGCGCCCAGTCCGCCCAGGGTGGTGAAGAGCAGCGCGATGACCAGGGTGAGCAGCACGGCGAGCACCATCGGCTTGTCGCCGCCCAGCTCCGCGGTCTTCTTGATGGCCGTCTGCGCGATGCCCGTCTTCTCCACCACTTGGGCGAGTACCGCGCCGAGGATGGCGGCGATGATGGCGCCGGAGAGGCGGGTGGTGCCGTCCGCGATCACTTTCGTGAAGAGCACGTCCCACTTCATCCCGGCGATGCTCGCCAGCGCCACCGCGAGGATGGGCAGCGCCAGCAGCGCGGGCAGCACCTTCGTATACATCAGCGCCACCAGCGCCAGGAAAGTGACCACCATCAGGCCGGCCATCGTCCAGGTGACGGCGGCGGCGTCGGGGTCGGCGGCGTGCGCGGCGGCAAGGGACTGCCCCACGATATAGAGCGCGGCCAGCGTGGCAAGGACACCGAGGCGAGCGAGCATGTGAGCCTCCTGTGGGCATTGAAAAGTGCAAAGTGACAATTTTCAAGGGCAAATTTGTTCGGATTGCAAAAAATTCGGTGACGCACTCAGTAAAGCGGTGACTGACTGCGCGTGACCCTTCAGGCCGAGATCCGGGAACGTCACGGCACATGGGTGACAGGTGTCCGGGCGTTACCGAGAACGCTCAGTCATGCTGTCTGTCACCGATGGACCCTGGACGGGACAGACTACGCATGGCGGGGCGGCATGGAGCACGACACGGGCATATTGCGGGTCGGGCCGATTGCCAAACGGGCCATGCGCAGTCAGTCCCAACGATACCGGCATCTTCATAGGCGTCATGCGGTGTCTGTCACCGCTTTACCCGTCAGGCGTTCGTCAGCCGCGATTTCGGCGTGCGCAGATATTTGCAGACGGAGACCACGCTGCCGATGAAGCCGAGGGCGACGCCGGCGATGAGCACGGCGATGAGACCGTGAGTCATTTCCGGCCCTTTCGTGAGCAGCGCGAAGCCGAAATTCGCGGCGATCTTTTGCGCGGCGAAGCGGTACAGCGGGACGAGGATGCCCAGCGCCACCCCCGCGCCGAACAGGCCGTAGATGATCCCTTCCAGCAGGAAGGGCAGCGCGATGGTGGCCGGAGTGGCGCCCACCAGCCCCATGATGAACATCTCGCGCCGGCGGGCATACAGCGTCAGCTCAATGGTGTGGTGAATGATCACCAGCGAGAGCGCGATGAGGATGATGCCGATGATGATGCCGGACTGCTTCACCGCCTCGCTGACGTTGATGAGTTTCTGGATCAGGTCCGGGGTGTCGCGCACCGAGCGCACCTCGCCCCACTCCAGCATCGCCAGCTTCAGCGCCTTGATGTCCTCCAGGTCGCGCGCCTTCACCACCACGCTGTCCGGCAGCGGGTTGCGGTTCAGCAGGTTCTTCGTGTCCGGGTGGTTTTGCTGGTACTTCAGCCAGAAGGGCGACTTTTCCTTGGGGATGAACTGCGCCTCTTCCACCCGCGCCATGTCGAGGATGCGCTTGTAGGCCACCCACGCTTCGTGCCGACTGATCTCCGGCTGGAAATAGACGTTGAAGCGCACGCGGTTGAGCGTGGTGTCGGTGGCGTAGTTGACGTTGAGCACGATTAAGCCGACGATGCCGGCGACGAACAGCGACGCGGCGATGCAGATCGTCGCGGCAAACGCCATCGCCGGATGCCGGCGCATGCTGACAAACGTTTCGGTGATGAAAAATTCGAGTCGTGAGAACATGAATGCCTACCCGGAGCCGACGCCTCGCGTCGGTATTACCACTCAGCGCTCGCGCCGCGGGCCGCGGGCGCCGCGTCGTCGCACGGGCATTCGTCGGGCTGATAGTAGCTGCCCGCCGGATGATCGCCGACGATGCGCCCGCCGCACATATACACCACGCGCCGCAGCATGCGGTCCACCATGGCGTGGTCGTGCGTCGCCACGATCACCGTCGTGCCTTTGAGGTTAATCGCCTCCAGCAGCCGGAAAATGTCCACGGACGTCTCGGGGTCCAGGTTGCCGGTGGGCTCGTCTGCCAGCAGGATGGGCGGGTGATTGATGAGCGCCCGCGCGATGCACAGCCGCTGCTGCTCGCCGCCGGAGAGCTGCTGCGGGAAGTCGTGGCGGCGGTCCAGCAGGCCGACCTGCTCCAGCAGCTCGTTCACGCGGCGGCGGATGATCTGCGGCGGAGTGTTCAGCACCTGCATGGCGAAGGTCAGGTTCTCGCGCACGGTTTTGTAGTCGAGCAGGCGGAAATCCTGGAAGACCACGCCGAGGCGGCGGCGCAGCCGCGCCACCCCCACCGCCGCGAGCCGGCCCACGTCATGCCCTTCCACCAAGACGTGCCCCGTGGTCGCCTTCACCTCGCGGTAGAGCAGCTTCAGGATGGTGGATTTCCCCTCGCCGCTGGGGCCGACGAGAAAGACGAACTCGCCTTTGTTCACGCGCAGATCGGCTTCCTGCAACGCCTGGATCCCGTTCGGATACACGACGGAGACCTGTTGTAATTCGATGACGGGTTGTTCAGACACGGCCCGATTATACCCCAATTCGCCACCGAGATGAAACATGGCGCGAAAAATGCCCACATCCGGTGCCGTGCCGACGCGGGGGAGCGGTTGGTGTGGTTGCAGGTTGCACGGTTGCAGAGTTGCAGGTTGCAGGGAGCAGGCGTTCATCGCGTTAGCCGAACATTCCCCGCTCCACCACTTCGCACAGCGCGTGATAGATGGGCAGGTGGTATTCCTGAATATCCGCGGTGGTGGCGCCCGGCGTGATGATCGCGAGGTCGCAGAGGGGGGCCAGCGGGCCGCCGCCGTTGCCGGTGAGGCCGATGACCGCCAGCCCGCGCCAGCGCGCCACGCGGGCGGCGGCGAGGACGTTTTTCGCCGTGCCGGAGGTGCTCAGGCAGAGGAGGGCGTCGCCGGGCACGCCCAACGCCATCACCCCCTGGGCGTAGACGAGGTCGGCGTCCACGTCGTTCGCCATCGCGGTGGTGAGGGCCAGCGCCCCCGGCAGCGCCACCGCCGGCAGCCCGCGCTGCAGCCGCCGCCCCAGCCGCGTCCCCTCATCACCGTACAGCGCCGCCAGCGCCGCGCGGTCCTCCTCCGCTAATGGCCGCGTCGAGGTGAAGCCCTTCAACAACTCCCCGGCGATATGCAGGCAGTCCGCCGCGCTCCCCCCGTTGCCGCAGAGCAGCAGCTTGCCGCCGGCGCGGAAACAGGCGAGCAGGCGCTCCCCCGCCGCCGTCAGCGCGCCTTCCAGCGGCGCCAGCGCGGGGTAGCGGGTGATCAGGCGGGTGATGGGTTCAGTTATCATATGCGCCCTCTAAACTTCAGTTCCGTCCGTCGCGCGCGATGGATTCATCCCTCGACCAATAGCCCCTGCAGGGCCCGGTAATCCGTCTTCCCCGTGCCCAGCACCGGGATGGCGTCTATGGTCTCCACGCGGCGAAGGTTATGCAGCGCGGAGAGGCCGGCGTCGCGGATGATGGCGTTCGCCTCCTCGCGGGTGATGGGTTTCACGGTGAAGAGCACCAGCTCCGGGCGTTCGTCGGCCGTGGCGGTCACCGCGAGGATGGGGCCATCATCCTCCGCCGACCCGCAGTGGGCCAGCAGCGCGGATTCGATGGCGGGCAGCGAGATCATCTCGCCGCCGAGTTTCACGAAGCGTTTCAGCCGCCCGACGAAGACGAAGACGCCGTCCGCCTCGCGGCGCACCAGGTCGCCGGTGCGATACCATGCCCTGCCGTCGTGCTCCACGAAGGGGCTGTCCGCCTCGCCCAGGTAGCCGGCGAAGATGGACGGCCCGCGTACCAGCAGCATGCCGGCGGCGCCGGGGGCGACGGGGCCGCCCGTCTCCACGTCGAGCAGCGCGGAGTCCAGCGAGGGCAGCAGCCGGCCGATGGTGTGCGGACGGGGGCAGTCGGGATCGTTCACCGCCACGATGGGCGCGCACTCGGTGATGCCGTAGCCCTCGATGAGCGTCGCCCCCGGACAGCGCTCGCGCAGCAGCGCGTACACGCGGGGCGGGCATTCCTCGGCGCCGGCCACCGCCAGCCGCAGCGAGGCGAGCTGCTCCGGCGTCGCCCCGCGCAGGATGCCGTTGAGGAAGGTGGGGGTGCCGAGCAGCAGCGTGGCGCGGTAGGCGTGGAGGAGCCGCGCCAGCACGCTCCCCTCCGTCGGGTTCGGGTGATAGACGGCGCGCAGCCCGGCGCAGAGCGGCGCCGCCATGGTGCCGGTCAGCCCGAACGAGTGGAAGGGCGGCAGCATCGCCAGCAGACGGTCGCTGCGGCGCAGTTTCGTCATCGGCAGCACGTCGCGCAGGTCGGCGAGGATATTCGCGTGGCTGAGCGGCACCGCCTTCGGCAGGCTCTCCGAGCCGCTGGTGAAGAGGATCGCCGCGGTGGGCGTGACCGCGGCGGAGGTGAGCGCGCCCCAGTTGAGATAACTGTTCACCAGCGCGCGCAGCTTCTGCCCCTTAGTCAGCGACGCGCCGAGCTCTTCCAGGTAGACGAAGCGCTCTGCGATGCCCGACAAGTCCATCCCCGCCTTTTCCAGCCGCGCGACCAGCGGCTTCACGGTGAGGATGCGCTCCGTGCCGGTGCACTCCAGCGCGTGCCGCAGGTTGCGCCGGCCCACCGTCCAGTTCAGCATCACCGGGGTGCGGCCGGCAAACAGCGTCGTCAGGTAGGCGAGGCAGGCGGCGACGGAGGCGGGCAGCATGATGCCCAGGCGGTCGCCGGGCAGCGCCTTCACCGCCGGCAGCAGCGCGAGGATGCCCATCACCAGCTCGCGGTAGGTTTTCATGCCGCTGAGCTGATCGGCCACCACGGCGCGGGTCGGCTCGCGGCGGGCCATCGCCAGAAAACAGTCCGCCAGCGTCTCGCCCGGCGGCGGCGCCAGCACCGCGTCGCTGTCGGCGGCGAACCACGCGTCCGGCGCCGGCTTCAGCGTCACGCGCGCGTCCGCCATCGCCTCGCCGAAGGCGGCGAGCAGCACGTCCGCCACCGTCTGCAGCGAGTCGGAGTTCCCCTGCGGGAAGCCGAACTCCGCCTCCAGCCACGCCAGCAGCTCGGCGCGCGCCAGGCTGTCCATGCCCAGCTCGTTGGCCAGCCGGTCGTCGAGGGCGATGGTCGTCGCGCCGGTCATCTCGCGCAGGCGGGCGAGGACGATCTCCCGCGTGCCCGCCGGCACGTCCTCCACCGCGCCGGGCAGGCCGCCCCACGCCGGGTCGGGCAGCTCCCGACGTTTTTCGCCGCGCCAGATAGAGTAGGGCACGTACGTCGCCGGGGGGGCGTCCTCATTATAAAAGCGTTCCAGGTAGGCGTTGATCGCCGCACGGTCGCCGTCGCGGGGGAAGTCCGCCGGCTCCGCGAAATACAGGTCCACGCGGCGGCGCGGGGTGAAGACGAGGAGGTTGCCGAGGATCTGCCCGATGCCGCGCAGCAGAATGGCCCCCACGTCCGCTTCCTTGCCGTTGATGAGGCTGAAGCTGCTGCCCCACAGCCCGCGGGTGCGCACCAGCACCACCCGCACCTCGGGCAGCGCGCGCAGGATCGTCTCCACCGCGCTGTTGCCGCCCACCACTTCCAGGCGCCCGCGCAGCAGCCCGCCGGCGGGGTAGAGGATGATATTGTCGCCCGCGCGCAGCGCCGCGATGCTCTGCCGCACCGTCGCCTCGATGCGCGCCATCGCCGACTGCCCGTATTTCGCGATGGTGGGGATGGTCAGCGCGCGCACGCGGCTCACCAGCCAGCGGATGCCCGGCAGGTCCACCGCGTCCTGATCGGCGAAGGGGCGCGCCTGAAAATCCTTCAGCAGCGTGGCGGTGAGGATCACCGGGTCAATGAGCGCCGGATGCGTGGGGAGAAAGAGGATCCCCCCTGTCCCCCGCGCCCGAATCTCCCGCAGCCCGCGCACGGTCAACCGATACCGCAGCCACAGCAGCGCCAGCACGATGATGCGAAGCAGTTGATTGAGCATGCCTTCTCCTCCGGGGACGGCGTGGTCCATCCTGCTCACTGTACGGGGTGGGGGGAAGGTCCGTCAAGTGGCTCGTACTCGTGCTCGTACTCGAAACGGTTGTGCTGCAGCCGAGCGCGTTGTTACCGCGCCTCAGTCAGTCCGGTGCCTGGAGATCAGACGCGCGGTGAAGAAGCGAAGCCGTATTCGAGTACGAGTACGAGTACGAGTACGAAACGGGCGCCGGGGGCGGGCGCGGGTGAGGCCGGTCTTGTGAAGCGCTCGCGTCCGGCGTATGCTTAGGGCCATGGAGACGCCGCGCGAGCGCCGGGGATTGCTGGCGGTCAATCTGGGACTGGTGGCGAATATCGGCCTGGCCGCGGTGAAGACGGCGGCGGGAGTGCTGGGGCACAGCCCGGCGCTGCTGGCGGACGGCATTAACTCGGTGTCGGACGTCACCTATTATATCCTGGTGAGCGTCTTCATGCGGCTGGCGCACAAGCCGCCGGACGAGGAGCACCCCTACGGCCACCGGCAGTTGGAGAGCATCGCCGCGCTCACCGTGGGCGCCTTCGTCATCACCACCGCCATCGCCCTCTTCTGGAACACCGCCAGCGACACCTACCTGCTGCTCACCGGGCGGGGCGCGGCGCGGCCCGCCGCGCTCTTCACCCTCTGGGTGGCGCTCTTCACCGTGCTGCTGAAGATCGCGCTCACCACCTTCACCCTGCGCATCGGCCGGCAGACGAAGAACGCCGCGGTGGTGGCGCTGGCCCACGACCACCGCAACGACGTCTTCTCCGCGCTGGCGGTGACGGTCGGCATCACGCTGGGGCGCGCGGGCTATGCCTGGGTGGATCCGCTGGCCGGCGCCGTGGTGGCGCTGGTCATCTTCCGCACCGGGCTGGCCATCCTGCGCGAGGCGGTGAGCGAGCTGATGGACGCCGTGCCCGGCGACGTGCTCAAGCAGCAGATCCTCGACGTGGTGCGCCCCCTCCCCGGCGTGCGCCAGGTGGAGGAGATTCACGCCCACCGCTTCGGCCCCTTCCTGGTGGTGAACGTCACCGTGGGCATAGACGGCGGCCTCACCGTCTCGCAGGGCGACGCCATCGCCGAGGAGGTTGAAGCCGCGCTGCTGCGCGCGGTGGAATACCTGCGGCGGGTACACGTGCACTATCATCCGGTGTCGGAGGAGAACCCGGCGCTGTAGGGGGCAGGATCCCCCCGCGCGGGCGGACGAGACGCCGTCGCGCCGCCGCACCTGGGGTCGCGGAGTTGATGCTCCGCACACACTGGGGCCGCGGCGTTGTACTCCGCACGTGTAGCGGGTCGTCACGATGTACTCTGTGTAGCAAACCAGTCCGGGGTAGTCCGCGCCCTCCGCGGCGCGTGTGACCAACATGCGCCCCCGTGTCCGACACCACCATCATCGGGCACGGGGTAAAAATGCGCCAACACGCGCCGCGGAGGGCGCGGACTACAGAGCACGGGACAGCGTGAACGACCACTACAGGTAAACGAAAGGGTGAGGTCACTCGTGCGGAGTACAACGCCGCGGCCCCGGTACGGGCCTGTGCGCGGGCGGTGCGGTATACCGGATGCCGAGGGCCTGGGCGGGACAGCGGGGCGCGCGGGGACACGCCCTAGTCCAGGAAATCGCGCAGCAATTGCCGCTTCTTGTTCGCGCGCAGCTTCTTCAGCGCTTTCGCCTCGATCTGGCGGATGCGCTCGCGCGTCACCTCGAAGATGTGGCCCACTTCCTCCAGCGTGCGGGCGTAGCCGTCGTCCAGCCCGAAACGCAGCTTCAGCACGTCGCGCTCGCGCGGGGTGAGGGTGTTCAACACCGCTTCGAGCTGCTCGCGCAGCACCAGGATGGTGGCGGCGTCGGCCGGCGACACGGCGTCCTGATCCTCGATGAAGTCGCCCAGGTGGCTGTTGTCCTCCTCGCCGATGGGCGTCTCCAACGACAGCGGCTCCGGGGCGATTTTAAAAATCTCGCCCATGCGGTGCACGGCTTTGGCTTTCTCCTCGGTGGTGGCGAACGGGCCTTCCATCTCTTCGGCGATCTCTTCCAGGCTCGGCTCGCGCCCAAATTCCTGCACCAGTTGCCGCTGCACCTTGATGAGCTTGTTGATCGTCTCCACCATGTGCACCGGGATGCGGATGGTGCGCCCCTGGTCGGCGATCGCGCGCGTGATCGCCTGGCGAATCCACCACGTCGCGTAGGTGGAGAACTTGAACTTCTTGCGGTAGTCGAATTTCTCCACCGCGCGGATGAGGCCGATGTTGCCTTCCTGGATGAGGTCGAGGAAGGACATGCCGCGCCCGCTGTATTTCTTCGCGATGCTCACCACCAGGCGGAGGTTCGCTTCGGTGAGTTTTTTCTTCGCCGCCTCGCCGCGGGTGATGACGCGCTGAATCCAGGCGATGGTGGCCGCCACCGTGGCTTCGTCTTCCGGGAAGCCGCCTGCCTCGCGCACCACGTTCGCCGGCACCGGGCGCATGCCCGCCGCCCGCTTCTCCTGATAGACGCGGCCCACGCGCAGCGCGAAGATGATCTCCTCTTCCTTTTTATCGAGGATATCGCGCACCGCGTAGCGCGAGCGCAGTTGCTCCGCTTCCTCTTCGGGCAGCTCTTCCTCTTCGCCGCGGCTCTCGGAGCGGAACTCCTCCCACACCTTGCGCAGGAAGAGCTGATCGCACATGCTCGCGTCGGTGAGCTGGTCCAGCAGGCCCTGGTACATCTTCTCGCGCGCCTCGTATTCCTTCTTCACGCGGGCGAACTGCTCCGGGGCGATCGTGTCGCGCGCCAGCGCGGCGCCGCGGGTGGCGGCGTCGTTCATGCGCAGCGTCAGGTAGCCGCGGTAATACGCCAGCATCTCCGCCACCGGCATCTGCGACGGGTCGCGCTCCAGCGGCAGGCGCTTGATGGCGTCGTCCATCACTTCCATCATCTCGCGCAGCGCGCGGTCGCCGGAGCGCTCTACCGCGCTCTCGATCTGATCCACGCCGGGCGCGAAACCCAGGATGTCGGTGCAGTAGTTCCACACGTTCTGCAGCTTGCGCAGCAGGTTGTACTTCTCCAACTGCTTGGCGTATTCGATCTCTTCCTTTGGGGTGAGCAGCGGCACGCGGCCGATCTCGCGCAGGTACATGCGCACCGAATCATCGGGCGGAATCCCTTCCGTCGAGGTCAGCTCTTCGTCCGGCAGCTCCAGGGTGCTGGGCGAGGGCGCCGCCGGCGCCGCCGTCTCGGCGGCCTCCGGCACCTTCTCGACCACCTGAATCCCTTCGCCGGTCACCGCTTCCAGGATTTCATCAATGGAGTCGGCGTCAAGGTCCTCGCCCGCGAGCAGATCATTGATCTCCTCGTAGGTGAGCACCCCACCGCCGGCGCGGCCGCGTTCAATCAGCTTCTCGACTTCCTGGCTATGGCTCGCGTGCATATGATCTGTCAATTTCGCTCACCCCTTGAGGGGGGCTTTCCGGCCCGACCTCAGCATCTTGTGCCCATCTCATCATGATGTGTATCAGTGCGCTGGGGCGGAAGTGCGACGCCGCGCCCGGAGACGCCGGAACGCCGCGCCCCGCCACGCGGTCCCCCCGCCATTATGGGGAGATTCGGGCTCGACGGGAAAATCTCCTTCCCGACGCGGCACACATGATGTAGGAAAATGTTGCCAAGCCTCCCCGCGGGCGGACAACGCGCCCGGATGCCGGGGGGAAGCGCACACCGGTCAGCGCGGCGCGTCCGTGGGCTCGGCGGGTCCGGAGGCCCTCCGGTCTCACCCATCTTCCGGCAATTCACGCCGCGCCCACTTTGACGCGCTATCCGGGGGAGGCTCTCCGGTGGCCAGTGATCGCCCGCCGCCGTCCTCCGGGGCCAGGCCGGCGCGGCGTTTCTGCCGCTCGGATTCCTGCAGTTTGCGCTTGCGCAGCGCCTCGGCGGCGGCGGGGTCGTCCAGCGCGAGCGCGATGGGCTGAATCTGTCGCTTCTCATGCTCGTCGCGCAGGCGGTCGAGCAGCGGCTCGAAGGTGGTGATGGAGGGGTCCCTCTCGCGCACGGCGAGGCCGGCGATGAGCGCGGTGAGGGCGTCGTCGCCGCGCAGCTGGCGCGCGTCGGGCACCGCGCCGGCTTCCGCGAGTCGGTTGAGCGCGTCATATACGGCGCGATATTCCGCGTGGGTGAACGCCTCCGCCGGCAGGCTGAGCAGCACGTCGCCGGCGAAGGACGGGTGCTGCACCATCGCCGTGATCGCTTCCAGCTCCAGGTGAAAGCCGCGCAGGTTCGTCAACGGCGCCGGGGCGGGGGCGTCGTCCGCGCCCCCGCCCCGGCGCCGCGCGCGGCGGTCCAGCGCCGCCACCTCGCTCATCACCGCCTGCTGCAGTTGCGTCAGGTCGCCGCGGGCGCCGCCCCCCCAGTGCTCGATGAGCCACTCGGCGTATTCGGCGCGCTCCAGCGCGGGCAGCGGCTGGAGGATTTTCGCCGCCGCGCGGAACAGGCGCAGGCGGCCCTCGGTGTCGCGCTCGGGGTGCTGCGCCAGCAGGCGCTCCAGCTCGAACGCCACCGGCGGCAGCGCCTCCGCCAGGCCGCGCTCGAAGGCCTCCGGCCCTGCCGCGCGGATGAGCGAATCCGGGTCGTGCTCGCCGGGCAGGCGTACGATGCGCACGTCCACCTCCGCGGCGCGGAAGATCGCCTGCCCGCGCAGCGCGGCGTTCACCCCGGCGGAGTCGGCATCGTAGACGAGGTAGACGCGGTCGGCCAGGCGCCGCAAGAGCTGCACGTGCTCCTCGCCCAGCGCGGTGCCCAACGTCGCCACCGCCTCGGTGAAGCCCGCCAGGTGGCAGGCGATGACGTCGAAATACCCCTCGGTGACGATGGCGCGGCCGCGCTCGCCCATCGTCTTGCTCGCCCAGTGCAGCGCGTAGAGCGTGCTGCTTTTGCGGAAGACGGGCGTCTCCGCCGTGTTCAGGTATTTCGGCTGGTCGTCCGGGCTCATCGCGCGCCCGCCGAAGGCCACCACCCGCCCGCGGCGGTCGTGAATGGGGATCATCACCCGGTTGCGGAAGCGGTCAATGGCGCCGTCGCCGCGCTGGCGGGGCAGGCTCAATCCCGCCTTGATGAGCACCTCTTCGCTGAAGCCGCGGCCTTTCAGGTGCGCCGTCAGCATGTCCCAGCCCGGCGGGGCGTAGCCCAGTCCGAAGCGCGCCGCCATCTCCGGCGTCATGCCGCGCCGCTCCAGATAGGCGCGGGCGGCGGCGCCGGCTTTGCCGGCGAGAGCTTTGCTGAAGGCGAGGGCGGCGGCGGCGTTCGCCTCGTAGAGGTAGTCGCGCTCTTCCTTGCGTATCTGCTGCTGCGGCGTCACCGCGATGGGCGGCACCCCGGCGCGCTCCGCCAGCCGCTCCAGCGCCTCCGGGAAGGAGAGATGCTCCAGCAGCATGAGGAAATCGAAGGCGTCGCCGCCCTTGCCGCAGCCGAAGCAGTGCCAGAACCCCTTCTGCGGGTCCACGTTGAAGGAGGGCGTTTTTTCGCTGTGAAACGGGCACAGGCCGAGATACCGCCCGCCGCGTTTCCGCAGCGTGACGGTCTGCCCGATGAGCGCCACTAAATCCGTGCGCTCCCGCACCTGATCGCGATCGTACGTCTGCCGCGTCTCTGTCATGCGCTTTATAGGGGGATTCGCCGCCGCGGCGCGTCTTTCCTGCGCGCGGGGTGGGGTGATTTCCGCGCCTTGGGCGGGCGCGCGTCCCCGCGAGCCGACGCCGGGAGGAAGTGATCGTATGTCGTGTGCGCGAGATAGGCTATCTGGCGCGCACGACGGATTAGACTTCCCCCCGGCGTCGGCTCGCGGGGACGCGCGCCCGCCCAAGGTACCCAATCGTCCGGCATGCCTCGGTACTCGTCACTTGACAGCGCCGGCGCGCGCGGGTATACTTCCTCGCTGGTGAGACCCGCCGGAGACAGCAGGTGCCGCGCGCGTAAGGCCCACCGGGCCGCCTGCCGAGGTTGTGGACGACCGCGATCCGCCGCGCGTTCGCGCGCTGATCCGTTCGTGACGACATCGCGCCGCTGTCCCGTGAGGACACGGCGTTTTTTTGTGCGTGCCGACGGGGGACCGATCTTGCGAACCAAAGGAGGTGACAACGTTGCCAACGCCACAGAAAGAGATGACGGTGCAGGGCCTGGCCGAGGCGCTGGGAAACAGCCAGGCGGCCATCGTGGCCGAGTATCGCGGCCTGACGGTGGAACAACTGTACAAGCTGCGCAACAAACTGCGGCCGCTGGGCGCGCGCTTCATGGTGGTGAAAAACACCCTGCTGAAGATCGCCCTGCGCGCGCAGGACATGCCGGCGGTGGATGACCTGCTGGAAGGGCCGAACGCCGTGCTCTTCATTGACGGGGATCCGGTGGAAGCCGCCAAAGCGCTTGCCGAATATATCCGCGCCGAGCGCAAGAACCTGCCGCTGGTGAAGGGCGGCCTGCTCGGCGCCCGCGTGATGAGCGCGGCCGACGTCGAGGCGCTGACCACCCTGCCGCCGCGCGAGCAGATCCTCGGCAACCTGGTCGGCACGGTGCAGTCGCCGGCGGCCAACGTGGTATCTACGCTGGGCGCGGTGCTGCAGAACCTGGTGGGCACCCTCGAGGCCTACTATGCATCCCGCGACGGGGCCGCCGCGTAAGCGTCCCGCGACACGCTGACATTTCGCGGGCGCTGCCCGCACATTTTGCGAAGGAGAGATTCCCATGGCATTGACCAAAGACCAGATCATCGAGGCCATCGAGCAGATGTCCCTGCTGGACATCGTGGACCTCTACAAGACGATGCAGGACAAGTGGGGCGTGACCCCGATGGCCGCCGCCGTGGCCGCCCCGGCCGCCGCCGCCGGTCCCGCTCCCGAAGCGGAAAAAGAAGAAGAGAAGACCACCTTCGACGTGATCCTCACCGGCTTCGACGCCGCGAAGAAGATCAACGTCATCAAGGTCGTCCGCGAGCTGACCGGCCTCGGGCTGAAGGAAGCGAAAGACCTGGTGGAAGGCGCGCCGAAGGCGGTGAAGGAAGGCGTGACGAAGGACGACGCCGACGCCGCGAAGAAAGCCCTCGAAGAGGGTGGCGCCACCGTCGAGGTGAAGTAAGCCGCTTCGCCCTCACCCCCGGCCCCCTCTCCCGGAGGAGAGGGGGTGTTTTACGTGATGAATTTCCGGCCCCCCTCTCCTCAGGGAGAGGGGGATGGGGGGTGAGGGCGTCGGGTTTTTCTTTGACATCGCGCGGACCGCGCTGGTATACTCATCCGTTGCGTCCCGCCGGCAGGGGGCGCGGAAACCGTGATCCGCGATGTTTGAAAGTTTAACGGAAAAACTGCAGACGCTGTTCGGGGCGCTGGGCCGCAAAGGCCGGCTGACCGAGGCGGACGTGGCCGAGGCCGCGCGACAGATTCGGCTGGCGCTGCTCGAGGCGGACGTCAATTACCGCGTGGTCAAGGAGTTCGTCGCCCGCGTCAAGGAGCACGCGGTCGGCACGGACGTGCTGAGCGGGCTGAACGCCTCGCAGCAGGTGGTGAAGATCGTCCATGACGAGCTCATCGCGCTGCTGGGCGAGGACGGCGGACCGCTGGCCACCGCGGCGAAGGCGCCGTCGGTCTACCTGGTGGTGGGGCTGCAGGGCGGCGGGAAAACCACCACCTGCGGCAAGCTGGCGGCCCTGCTGCGCAAGCAGGGATTGCAGCCGCTGCTGGTGGCGACCGACGTCGCGCGCCCGGCGGCCATCCAGCAGTTGCAGGTGGTGGGCGCGGCGGTGCACGTGCCCGTCTTTCAGTTGGGCACGGCGCACGCCCCGGTGGACATCGTGCGCGCGGCGGTGACCCACGCGCGGGAGCACGGCTTCACCCACCTGGTGGTGGATACCGCGGGCCGCCTGCACGTGCAGGACGACTTGATGGCGGAAGTGGCCGCGGTGCGCGACGCGGTGCCGCCGCAGGAAGTGCTGCTGGTGCTGGACGCGATGACCGGCCAGGACGCCGTGAACGTCGCCGAGCAGTTTAACGCCCGGCTGGATGTGACCGGCTTCATCCTGACCAAGGTGGACGGCGATACCCGCGGCGGCGCGGCGCTCTCCATCCGCCAGGTGACGGGCAAGCCGATCCGTTTTCTGGGCACCGGCGAAAAATACGATGCGCTGGAGGTCTTCCATCCGGACCGGCTGGCCTCGCGCATCCTCGGCATGGGCGACGTACTGTCGCTCATCGAGAAGGTGGAGGCGACGGTAGACGCCGAGCAGGCGGAGCGCATGGAGCAGCGCATCCGCAGCCGCGCCTTCGATCTGGACGATTTCGCCCAGCAGCTCGATCAGCTCACCCAGCTCGGGCCGCTGGACCAGTTGCTGGAGATGATCCCCGGCATGGGGCAGATCAAGGCGCAGATGGGCGGGGCGGTGCAGGTGGACCCGAAGCGGCTGGTGCGCATCCGCGCCATCATTTCTTCGATGACGCCGAAAGAGCGCCGCCGGCCGGAGCTCATCAACGCCAGCCGGCGCAAGCGCATCGCCGCCGGCAGCGGCACCTCCGTGGCGGAGGTGAACCAACTGCTGAAGCAGTTCGAGCAGATGAAAGCGATGATGGGCCAGTTCATGGCGATGGAGAAGCCGGGCAAGCCCGGCGGGAAGATGGGCGGCCTGCTCGGCGGCAAAGGCTGCGGCGGCCCGGGCGGGGGTTTTCCGTTCCGGCTGTAGCGGGGACCGTGCCGCGGGTGGGTGAAGGCGGGGCAGCGCCACTGCAAGCCGTGCCGCGTGGGGCACGACCGACAGCCGAAGAGTTTTATGACGATGGGCGCGGGCTCCCTTTGGGTTGAGCCGCCCGTCGGTGAATGTATTTGTCGCAACAGCGGCCGGCCCGGCCCCAGGAGGGCCTTCCCGGCCCGGGGAAGACACCCCGCGGGAAAACGTGAAAGGAGCACCACGAACCGTGGCAGTGAAAATGCGTCTGCGCCGTGTCGGCGCGAAGAAACAACCCGCGTACCGCATCGTCATCGCCGATGCGCGCGCCCCGCGTGATGGCCGCTTCATCGAGATCATCGGCCACTACAACCCGCTGACCGATCCGGCGACGGTGGTCATCAAGAGCGACCGCGCCCTCTACTGGCTGAAGCAGGGCGCCCAGCCCACCGACGTGGTGCGCGCCATGCTCGTGCGCAAGGGCATCTGGGCGGTCCATACCGGCGAGGCGACGCTGGAGTCGCTCGTCGAGGAAACCCCGGCCCCCGCGCCGATTGTTGAGGCAGCGCCGGCGGAAGCTGCCCCGGCGGAAGACGCCGCCCCGGTCGTTGAGGAAGCCGCGGCCGTCGCGGAGGCGCCGGCCGACGACGCCGCGCCCGTGGACGAAGAGCCCGCCTGACGGACCGCCTGGCGCATCGCGCCCGGAGAAAGGGTGAGCCGTGAAAGAGTTACTCTATTACCTGGTGTCATCGCTCGTGGACCATCCCGATGCCATCGTCATCCGCGAGTCGTCGGGGCAAAAAAACGTCGCCTATATGGTCCAGGTGGATCCGGAGGACATGGGCAAGGTGATCGGCAAGAGCGGCCGCGTCGCCAATGCCCTGCGCATCCTGCTGCGCGCCGCCGGCGGCCTGCACGACAAAGGCATCTGGGTAGATTTCATCCGCCGGCCGGGACATTGACCGGCGCGGCTGTGTGCGCCGGCGCGCGCCGGCGATGAGGAGTGTGTATGGAAACCTTGCGTTTGCGCCAGGAGGTTGGGCTGATCTTTATCGTCACCGAGGAGCTGAAAAACCGGCTCCTCGAGGAGTTCAACGCCGCGTCCGAAGAAGTGCAGCGGCAGATTGACCAATTCGATTTTCGCGCCCGCCACGCGCTGGCCGAGCTGCAGCGCGCCGACCTGAACCGCGCGATGGCCGCCCGCCAGCAGATCGAGGCCGAGAAGCAGCGGCTGGCCGCCATCAAGCACGAGCTGCAGGACCGCCGCCGTGAGATCGAAGCGCTGGAAATCGGCGCCGAATACCCCCGCGGCAACATCGAGGGCTTCACCGACATCGCGGTCGGCGACAACCTGTTCGCGAAGCTGGCGGGGTACCAGTTGGTGGTGAAAGACGGTGTCGTGATCGAAATCCGCGAGTTGGCGATGAGTCCGGAAGATGTCATCCTCCCACAGTCACAGATCGTCCTCCCCGGACAGCAGTGACCCCTGGTCGCTGCTCATCGGAGAGATTACCGCGCCGGTAGGGCTGAAGGGCGAGGTGCGCGTCTTCCCGCATACCGATGCCCCGGAGCGCTTCGCCGCGCTGCGCGAGGTGGGCGTCCGGCAGGGCGACGGCCCGGTGCGGGTGACGGCGGTGGAGCGGGCGCGGGTGCTGGGCCGGCGCGTGACGCTGAAACTCGCGGGCGTGGAGACCCTCGCGCAGGCGGACGCGCTGCGCGGCGCGCGCCTGCTCTTGCGGGCGTCGCAGTTGCCGCCGTTGGGCGAGGATGAGTATTTTCATCACCAGTTGCTCGGGCTGGCGGTGGTGACCACGGAGGGCGAGTCGCTGGGGCCGATCACGGGTATCCTGCAGACCGGGGCGCATGACGTGTATGAAACGCCGGAGGCGCTGATTCCCGCGGTGAAGGCGTTTGTGCTCGCGGTGGACCTGGCGCATGGCCGCATGGTGGTGCGGGCGGATCCCGGGTTGAAGAAGCGCGAGCCGGGGGCGTAGGGGCACGGGCGTCACGAGAGGGTTCGCGTATCCTTACGTAGTCGTACTCGTACTCGAAATCGGATACGGGCGGACAGGATGTCCGCGCTCCGGTGGGCGCTCCGATGGGCACGACTCGTACTCGTACGCGAAACGGTTCTGCTGAAGCCGAGCGCGTTGCTGCCGCGCGTCGGGCAGTCCGGGACCTGGAGATCAGACACGGGGTGAAGAAGCGGAGCCCGTATTCGAGTTACGAGTACGAGCACGACTACGAGTACGAAAAGGGCGCTGACGCGCTGATGACGCGTAGGGGGAGAGCATGAGCGCAGTGGAACAGCGGAAAGTGCAGTTGGATTGGGCGAATCTCGGCTTCCAGTATCTGCCGACGAACGGCTACATCCGCGTCGAGTATGCTGAGGGCGCGTGGCACGAGCCGACCGTCGAGACGGAGCCGATGATCTCCCTGCACATCGCCGCCAACTGCCTGCACTACGGCCAGGCCATTTTTGAGGGGCTGAAGGCGTTTACCCGGCACGACGGCACCATCGCCTTGTTCCGCCCGGAGCTGAATGCCCGGCGCATGGCGGAATCCGCCGCCCGTCTGTGCATGGCCGCGCCGCCGGCGGACCTCTTCGTGGCCGCGTGCCGCCGGGCGGTGGCGCTGAACGCCGCCTTCGTGCCGCCCTATGGCACCGGCGCCAGCCTGTACGTGCGCCCGGTGCTGTTCGGCACCGAGCCGATGGTGGGCATCAGCGCGTCGGCCACCTATACCTTCCTGGTGCTGGTGACCCCGGTGGGGCCGTATTACAAGCATGGGTTCACCCCGCTCTCGGCGGTGGTGTGCGAAGACTACGACCGCGCCGCGGCGCGGGGGACGGGGCGGGCGAAGTGCGCGGGCAACTACGCCGCCAGCCTGAAGCCCTATTACGACGCCAAGCATCAGGGCTATCCCATCGTGCTCTTCACCGACCCGGTCGAGCATAAATACGTAGACGAATTCGGCACCTCGAACTTCCTCGGCATCACTCCGGGGGGCGTGTATAAAACGCCGCGCTCGACCTCCATCCTGGAGAGCGTGACGAACCGCTCGCTGCAGGTGCTGGCCGAGGAGATGGGGCTGACGGTGGCGCACGAGCCGATTCCGCTGGCCGCGCTGGACCAGTTCAGCGAAGTGGGCGCCTGCGGCACCGCCGCGGTGATCACCCCGGTGCATGAGGTGGTGAGCCGTGCGCGCACCTTCACCTTCGGGAGCCCGGACACCGCCGGCGCGGTGCTGACGCAGCTCTATACAACGCTGCAGGGCATCCAGTACGGCGAGATCGCCGACCGCCACGGGTGGATGATGGATGTTTGATGCTTGATGTGGGATGTGGGATGACGCATCCCGAAGGGATCGAAGCCGTTAGCCACGGGTGAAGCGCAGCGGAACCCGTGGAAAGCGGAGTAAGAAACGTCCAAGCCCCGAAGGGGCGAAAGACCGTCGGATGACAAATGAAGACACGATGACCAGATCGCCGCTGCGGGTGGACGTGATCACGCTGCTGCCGCGGGTGTTCGAGGCCTACTGGGCGGAGAGCATGCTGGGGCGGGCGCGGGCGGCGGGGCTGTTGGCGTGCCGCGCGCACCAGGTGCGCGACTACACGCACGATAAGCATCATCTGACCGACGATTACCCCTACGGGGGCGGTGTGGGGATGGTGATGAAGCCGGAGCCGATCTTTGAGGCGGTGGACGCCGTGCGGGAGGGCGGGCCGCGCGAGCTGGTGATCGTGATGGCGCCGACCGGCGAGCGCTTTTCGCAGGCGATGGCGCGGGAGCTGGCGGACGGGTTTGATCACCTGATCTTCGTCTGCGGGCGCTACGAGGCGATGGACGAGCGCGTGCACGCGCATCTCGCCGGGCGCGAGATCTCCATCGGCGACTACGTGCTCACCGGCGGCGAGTTGCCGGCGCTGGTGGTGATTGACGCGGTGGCCCGGCTGATGCCGGGCGTGCTGGGCGGCGCGGGCGCCGCCGAATCCGAAAGCTTTGTGACGGGGCTCCTGGAGTACCCGCACTATACGCGCCCACCCGAGTTCCGGGGGTGGGCGGTGCCGGAGGTCCTTCTCTCCGGGCATCATGAGGCGATCCGACACTGGCGCCGGGAGCAATCCCTCCGCCGGACCCTGGAGCGGCGGCCCGACCTGCTGGCCACGGCCCCGCTGACCGAGGAAGATGAGCGCCTGTTGGCGCGCCTCAAGGCTGAAAGTCGGCAGAAGGCAGAGACAGCCGACCGCTCGGCCGGGAGACACGATGATGAAGAAGTCGAATAAGCTGAACCACGGGCTCATCCGCGCGCTGGAAGCCGAACAGGTGCAGCCGGATCGCCCGCGGTTCCGCACGGGCGACTCGCTGCGCGTGCACCTGAAGGTGAAGGAAGGCAACCGCGAGCGCATTCAGCTGTATGAGGGCGTGGTCATCCGCCATCAGAAGGGCCTGCTCAACGAGCGCGTGACCGTGCGCCGCGTCAGCAACGGCGTCGGCGTCGAGCGCATCTTCCTGGTGCACTCGCCGAAGATCGAGAAGATCGAAGTGATCCGCCTCGGCAAAGTGCGCCGCGCCCGGCTGTACTACCTGCGCAAGCGCATCGGCGCGCGCGCCACGCGTATCAAAGAGCGCGGGCGGGTATAACGATTCGGTCAAGGCCGGGACGTTCCGCCGATTTCTCGCCCGGGGCGGGTGGCTCTTCACCCGCCCCATCTTCATGACCGCATCGGCAACCGGGAAACGGCCGCGCCGCGTTGACAGGACTGAAGCGTGACGATGATCAATTTCGACGATCCGGGCTTTCCCTGGGCGCTGCTGGCAATCCTGCTGGGATTGCGGCTGGCATCGTTCGTGATTGAACGCCTCGCCGCCGCGCCAGCCGCGCCCCCCGCCGCCGGCGATGACCTGGCAGTGGCGCCCGACGACCCCGCCGAACGCGAAGAGGCGCCCTCCCCGCCCGGCGCGCCCGATGCCGCCGCTGACGCCGTGCCCGCCGGGCCGCCGGCGCCGGCCATGGCGGAACGCTTCGCGCCGCCGCGCGATCCCGCCGAAGTCGCGGAGGTGCCCCGGCACGTGGATGAGACGCTGCTGGCCGAGGACGCGGAACCCGCGAGTGCTGTGCCGGCCGAGAGCGCCCCCGACCAGGCGGACGCCCCCGCCGACGCGCGCGGCGAGGACGGGTCGCGCGGCGAATTTCGCCTCTGGCATGAGCTGCTCGATTCCGCCATCATCGCGGTCGTGCTGGTCTTTTTCCTCATCCGGCCCTTCCTGCTCCAGGCGTTCTACATCCCCACCGGCAGCATGATCCCGACGCTGCAGATCGGCGATAAGGTGCTGGCGACGAAGTTCACCTACCGCCTGCGCGAGCCGCGCGTGGGCGACGTGGTGGTCTTCCACGCCCCGCGCAAGGCGCTGGAATTGAACGGCCAGCGCTACAACCCGAAACAGCCGACGGACTACGTCAAGCGCGTGGTCGGCACCCCCGGCGACCGCGTGCGCATCACGTATGACGGCGTCTACGTGAACGACACGCTGCTGCACGAACCCTATGTCGCCGCCCGGCCCGATTACGAATTTCCGCTGACCGTCATGGGCGATTTCTCCCCGCGGCTGGGCGCCGGCGTCGCCAACGCGCTGCATCCCTACATCAACGACCACGCGCTGGTGGTGCCGGAGGGCTATCTGCTGGTGCTGGGCGACAACCGCCGCGAAAGCCACGACGGCCACGTGTGGGGCCTGCTCGAGCGCGATGCCGTGGTGGGGAAAGCGGTGGTCATTTTCTTGCCGCTGAAGCGCATCGGCTTCATCCGGTAGACGATCCCGCGATCACCGAGGATGACCGCGCCGCCCGTCCGCGCTATAATAGACGCGGCATTCGCCGCGAAAGCAGGCTTCCAACCATGTCCGATGCCGCACTGCTGCTGTCTCGCATACTGCTCGCCCTGGAAAATCCCTGGGTGGTCGTCACCTGCGTGGTCGTCACGCTGGGAATTCGCCTCATCTACCAGGCGTATCGGCGCGCCAATCCGCTGCCGGCGCCGAAGAATCCCGCGCCGGCGCCGTACCGCATTCAGCCCATCATCGAGGGACTGCTGTTTTTCCTCGCCTTCGTGGTGGCGGTGCTCGTCGGCATGAAGTGGGGCAACGTGCCGGGCATCGTCTCCGGCGTGCTCTTCGCCTTCGCCGCCTACGGCGGCGCGCGCGACTTTTTCGCGAAAGCGACGCTCATTGGCCGGTGGGGCGAGCGGCTGAAAGAACGGCCGCGGAAAGACGGCGGGCTGGAGGTGATTGACACCCTCCTCATCGCCCTCATCCTCGTCTTCGGCATTGTGCGGCCCTGCCTGCTGCAGACCTTCTTCATCCCCTCCGCCAGCATGGAGCCCACGCTGCTCGGCCCGTATCACCCGGCCACGTATGACGGCACCTCAGCGGTCCTCATCCGGGACGGCAAACGGCGCAGCGGCGACAAACTGTTGGCGAACCGCTTCATCCTGCACTTCCGCCCGCCGCGCCGCGGCGAAGTCATCATCTTCAAACCGTCGGATGAGACGCTGGAAGGTCTCAATCCCGAGCTGATGCTGCGCCGCTGGGCTACCGAAAACCCGCGGGATGCGGAAGAGCAATACCTGCCGGCATTGAATACGTGGCGTGTCATGCACGGGCAGCACCCGCTGCGGGATGTCCACGAGCTGCTGGCGACCCTGCAGACGCTGCCCGAGCTGCGTGACGACTACATCAAGCGCGTCATCGCCGTGCCGGGCGACCGCATCCGTGTCAGCATGACGGAGAAAGCCATCTATCTGAACGGCAGCAAGACGCCGCTGGACGAGCCCTATATCCCCGACTGGGCGCCGCAGGTGACGATGGACTTCCCGCAGCGTCTCTATCAAGCACCGGACCCGATGCCGCTGCTGACCGCATCGGAAGACGGCACGGTGACGGCCGAGCAGCTGCATCGCTACCTGCATCCCTACGCGCCGGACAACGTCTTCCCGTCCTGGTTGAAAACCTGGTATGACTATCACGTGCTGTATGAAAAGCGCCTAAAACCCTACATTGTGGACGGCGGCGAGTTCCAGGTGCCGGACAACGCCGTGCTGGTGATGGGCGACAACCGCGGCGGCAGCTATGACGGGCGCTTTTGGGGCGTGGTGCCGCTGGACGACATCAAAGGGCGCGCGGTGGCCACCTTCTGGCCTCCGCACCGGCTGCGGCTGCTGTGACCGATGGCAACATCACCTTCTCCCGGGCAACAGACGGACCGCGCGGCGCGGCTGTGGCGCATCGAGCGCGCGCTCATCGCCGCGGGCGCGGCGCGCATCGCCGGGGTGGATGAGGCCGGGCGCGGGCCATTGGCGGGGCCGGTGGTGGCGGCGGCGGTGATCCTCCCCGTGGGGTGGTGTCCGGACGGCCTCAATGATTCCAAACAGGTGCCGGCCGAGACGCGGGAGCGCCTGTATGACCGCATCATCGCCGGCGCCGTCGCCTGGGCGGTTGTCGCGGTGCCGGCGGAGATCATTGACGAGATCAACATCCTGGAGGCCACCCGCCGGGGCATGCGCGCCGCGCTGCGCGCGCTGACGCCCGCCCCCGACCTCGCGCTGGTGGACGGCCTGCCGCTGCCCGAGCCCCCCGTGCCGCAGCAGAATGTCATCAAAGGCGACAGCCATTCCGCCAGCATCGCCGCCGCCTCCATCCTGGCGAAGGTCACGCGCGACCGCCTGCTGTGCGCGCTGGATGCCGAGCATCCCGGCTACGGCTTCGCGCGGCACAAAGGCTATCCCACCCCCGAACATCTCGCCGCCCTCCGCCGCCTCGGCCCCTGTCCCGCCCACCGGCGGTCGTTCGGCCCGGTGCGGGCCTGCGGGCAGGGGGCGTTGGATCTCGCGTGACGCCGCGACCGCTTTTCCACCAGGAAGATGACGGGGTGAAGAGGTGACAAGGTGAAGAGGTGACGGGGTGACGGGGTGACAGAGGCCCGAAGGGCCGAAAGCTGTTAGCCACGGGTGGAGCGCCAGCGGAACCCGTGGAACAGGTCCCGTATTTTTCAAGAGTCCTGAAAGGACGACAGCAGAGACTGTCGGTGGTTCGAACCGGGAGCCTCAATAGTTGTGTGCGTTTCATCCCGCGCACGCCGGCGTCTCGCCCGCCGGGAGCGCGATTCCCTACCCCTTCCCCAGCTGATCCAGCAGCAGCGCGCACTGCAGATAGGAGGCCATGGCCCAGCCGTGGGGGACGGCCCAGTGGTGCAGCGTGTCGCTGCCGATGAGCTCCGGCAGCAGGCCGGTGGTGGTGCCGCGGGCGATGACGGTGCGCAGGTAGCGCACGGCGTCGTCGCGGTAGCGGTGCGATCGTGCGGCGTCGCGGTCCTGGTCATACCGTGCCAGCCGCAGCATCACCCGCGCCAGCCAGAGGGTATTCACCCCGCCGGCGGCGCCGCCGCCGTAGTCGTCCCACTCGTGGCGCATGATGCCTTCGCCTTCCGGCAGTTGGCGGGTGAGGCGCGCGCGGATGACCTCCACCATGCGCGCGATCATCGTGCGCTCGGCGACGTCGTCCAGCGAGAGCATCTGAAAGGGGTCGCAGACGCCGAGCATGGCGGAATCCACGCTCCAGTCCACCTCGCCGCGCTCGTTGAAGCCGCGGGCGAAATAGTCGCCGTTCCAGCACCGCGCCAGCAGCACGGCCTTGATGCGGTCGGCGGCCGCGCCCCACCGCGCGGCCAGCGCGTCCTCGCCGCGCGCCGCTGCCCACGCCGCCGCGGCGCGGAAGGCGGCATAAATGGCCGCGTTGGAGTAAGTGAAGCTGCCGCGGAATTTTTCCCAGAGGTCGAAGGCCGGCCCGTGCAGCCCGTCGCCGTTGAGCGTGCCGTAGAGATACTCGGCCGCCAGCCGCACCACCGCCCAGTAGCGCTCGCGAAATCCCGGACGTTCGTGCGCCGGCAGCAGGTCGGCATGCACGCCCAACGCGTAGACCATCGAGCCGGTCTGGTCAATCTGGATGGAATCGAGGAAGCTGCACCATCCCGGCCCGCGGTCGCCGTTGACCCAGTAGCGCTGTTCCCAGTAGCCTTCCTTGCGCTGCGTCATCCGCGCCCACTCGAAGAAGCGCTCCACCATCGTGGGGTAGCCGGCCTCCTCCAGCGCCAGCACCACCTCGGCGGCGTCGCGCGGCCACACAAACCCGTAGCCGCCGCAGCGCGCGAACGTCGGGTCAAATTCCGGCGCCGCGAGCACCGAGCCATAGCGCTCGTCATAGAGCAGGCGCAGCGCGAGCAGCGACCGGTAGTAGGTCTCCGTCAAGTCGGCGTCCAGGTGCACCGGCACCGCGGAGGAGAGCCAGGCATCCCACCAGTGATCGGTGAGCTCGTACAGCGCCGGAAAGCCCTGCTCGCGCGCGGAGCGGAGCTGCGTCAGCGCCGCCGGCTCGGTGGGGGCGGCGGAGATGAGCAGCGTGCGCGTGATCTCCGCGCCGGGCTCCAGCGTGAAGTTCCAGGCGTAGGCGGTATCCACGTCGCCCAGCTCCTCGCGCTGGTGCTGCAGCGCGCCATCCTGCATGTCCGCTTTCGCGCTGTTGTGTCCCTCCGCCTTGCCGATCTGCGTGCCATCCGGCCGGTCGCCGCCGATGGCAAAACAGATGTGCCGCCAGTATTGCACCACCGCCCATTCGTCATCCAGCCGGCGGGCGCTATTCTTGCTCGGCATCTCGCCCAACCGCAGGCACAGGTACTGCATCAGCACGCCGTCGCGGGATTGCGGGCTGGCGTTGCGCACGCGGAACTGGCGCGCCAGGATGTCGCGGCGGGGATGCACCAGGTCGGTGATCCGCACCTCCAGGCCCAGCACGGGATTGGCCAGGTCGGTGACGAGGATATTCCGTCGCGGCAGGTAGGATTGCCGTTTCTGCCAGGCGTCTTCGAAGGTCCAGCTCACATGCCCGTGACCCGGCGCGCCGAGGTAGACGGCCACCATCCCCTCCCGCAGGTTCTGCGGGTAATCGAGGTGGGGGTAAAAAAAGGTCATCAACTCGCCCGCCCGTCCCAGCGAGACCAGCGTGTGCGAGTTGCCCAGTACCGCGTTCGGTTGAAAGACAGCCATGCCGCTCCTTTGCCGGTGCCCGCGTGATCGCGCGGCGGTTACCGGCGTATTTCGCGCCGCCGGTACGGGCGTCCTGTCGCGCCGCCGGCCTAAAAAACTGTCTTGAACGTGCTCGTCACCCTCTCGCGGGTCTGGATCGCGTCTGGCGTCGTGGGATGTCCTGGCATCCCGATGCTATCGGGACTCGCGGAACTCCGCCTCGCCAGCCACGCCCCATCCTGCAGCGATCTGGCGCCGATCACGGTCAAGACCGTTTCTAAATCGCCTCAATGCTTCCCCACCCACCGCCGCAGTCGCGCCGGCGGCACCGGCACCGGCAGCAGGCGCCCGGTGAGGGCGAGGATGCCCCCCGTCACCGCCGCCGCCAGCTGCAGGCCGATGATCCCGGCGAACACCCCGATGAAGAGGCGATCGAGCGGCAGCAGGTAGACGCGGATCCCCTGCAGGAGATTATTCACCAGCCCCATCCAGTTCGCCAGCCCGGCCATCCCGCCCATGGCGCCGGCAACGGCGAGGAAGAGCGCCCCGACCAGCAGCGTGAAGAGGAGCTGCAGGCCGGCGACCTGCAGACCCGCCGCCGCCGCGAACGGCCGGCGGCGGCGCACGGCGGCGAACACCACCAGGCCGATCAGCAGGCCCAGCCCGCCAAGCAGGGCGCAGAGGAAGAGCAGCGCGGCGCCCAGCCGCTCCCAGCGCGAGCGGGGATACAGGGGTTTCACGACATCCGTCACGGCGGACTCCTTTCAGCGCGGGCAGTGCCCGCCTTCGCACGTACCCATTTCACCGGCGCGCTATGCATGGCCAGCCGTGGGGCGACCCGGCGGCGGGCAGGGGGCGCGGTGCGGCGTCATGTCGCAGGTGATGGCCATCTTTCGGCGTCCCTTTGCGCCGTGCCCTTGGACGAGACCGGTAAATTATGGTATATATGTTATGTATCACGTCGCATCGTCGTGACCGCCCGGACGCGCGCCGGCACCGCGCGACCCCGGGAGGCGAAGGATGGTCCATGACCGCAACATCCCAATCCGCCGAACAAGAACCGATGTTCGGCCTCATGCAGGGATTCAGTCTGGGCACGCTGCTGCTCCTGGGCGGGCTGCTGGCCGTGCCCATGGTGAAATTCGGCTGGGCGCGCACGATTAGCGATCTCGCGCCGGCCACGCTCATCCCGCTGCTGGTGGGCCTGCTCTGGCTGCTGGAAGTCCTCCTGTACGCGCTCATCGCCGGCCTCCTCTCGCGCAATCTGCTCGTGGCGTTGTCCGGCGCGGTGCTGGGCTTCATCACCCGCTTCGTCGTCTTCCTGCTCATGGGCATCCTCGTCAGCTCACAGAACGGCGTGGAATTCTCCGAGACGCTGATCGGCATGGATGGCTCCTCCTGGGCCTATCGCGCGCTGGCGATGCTCGTCACCGGCACCATGCTGCTGCTCCCCTTCCGCCGCATGCTGCAGACGGGCTACGGGCTGATTGACGCGCCCGCGCCGGCGCCGAGCGTGAGCCGAGCCAAACAGTTCTCCTTCGCCAGCAAGGCGCCGCGCACGGGGCACTATCAGATCGTGCGGTCCGCGCCGGCCACGCCCGCCGCGCCGGCGCCCGCCGCGCCCGCCGCGCCGCGCCACCCGGTGGTGCAGCCGCCGGAGAACTTCACGCCCGCCATCCCGCGCGACAACGTGTTTGGCACCGTTTCGGTGCCCGCCAGCGTCATTCTCGCCTCGGTGCCGGAAGCGCAGCCCTTCCTGGAAGCGGAGAAGCCGGTGACCATTCACCTGGCCTACCTGGTGCCGCAGTTGCAGCGCTGCACCGCCTGGCTCATCTGGCAGCAGATTTTCAGCGCGCCCGGCGGCGGCGCCCGCCCCACCGGCGAGCAGGCCGACGCCGGCGTGCGCGACCGCTGGGTGAAGATCTCGCCGAAATATTTCATCACCCAGGTTCCCCGGGAATATTTTGAAATCCAGCGCATCCCGCCAGCCTGGATGCGCCTGCCGGCCGTGCCGCAGGAATCGCAATTCGACGATGTCGAATAGATGCGTGGAGCATTATGGCGTCCATTAATTACGCGACACGAGAGATCAACTGCAAGCTGGTGTACTACGGGCCCGGGTTGTGCGGCAAAACCACCAACCTGCAGTTCCTGCATCAGCACCTGAACCGCGGGCGGCGCGGCGAAATGGTCTCGCTGGCCACGCCGGGCGAGCGCACGCTCTATTTCGACTTCCTGCCGGTGGAGATGGCGGAGATCAACGGCTTCAAAGTGAAGTTCGGCCTCTACACCGTGCCGGGGCAGGTGCTGTATAACGCCACCCGCAAGCTGGTGCTGCGCGGGGCGGACGGCGTCGTCTTCGTCGCCGATTCCCAGTGGGACGTCATGCAGGAAAATCTCGACAGTTGGCAGAATCTCCAGGATAACCTGGCCGGCTACAACGTCCATTTGGAGGATTTGCCATATCTCTTTCAGTATAACAAGCGCGACCTCACGGACATTGCGCCCGTGTGGTATATGGAGTACCTGCTGAACGCGCGCGGGGTACCCTACACGGAGGCCGTTGCCCTGGATGGACGCGGAGTCTTCTCGACGTTGAATATCCTGTGTCGGTTCGTCATCCGCGATCTCGTCCATCGGTTCGAAACCGGAGCATTTTAACACTGGTCACCATCGCATTCTCGTGCCGCGCCCGCCGGGGAACCCGGCCCGCGCGGAGCGCGCCGGGCGCCGCCCGCCGCGCGAGCAAAGGGGCATACCGTGGATTTTCGCGATCTGATTCTCGGCGAGGACGACGGCGCCATGCTGGAGCAGTGCTTGGGGCGCTTCATCCAGGATACCGGCGTCCGCATCGCCATCCTCATGGGCCGGGATGGGCACATGCTCAGCCGGCAGGGTGAATCCCGCGAGATGGACCTCGAAAGCCTGTGCGCGCTCTCCGTTGGCGCCTACGCCTCGTCGGAAGCCCTCGCGCGTCTGTCCGGGGAGGACAGTTTCAACTCCATCTTTCACCAGGGCGTGCGCAGCAACGTCTACATTTCCCAGGTCGGCGAGGGTCACCTGCTGCTGACGCTGTTTGACTATAACGCCAGCGCGCCGCTGGTGCGCCTGCAGGCGAAAGTCACCGCTGAAGCGGTGGTCCACATTCTGGAACGGGCCTATAGTAAAACGCGCGCCATCCGCACGCATTCCTGACCCCGCGGACGGCGGCGGCCGCGCGTGGACCTCCGGGGCGGCGATGGCGTCGCCCCCTCGGTTTTTCGCGCGCACGCACTTCTCCGGCGGGGGAGCCGCCGGGCAGAAGGAGCACTGACGAGATTATGGCTGTCAAGGGTACCTTTAAGGATATCGCCTTCGTGGAGCTGCTGCAGCTCATGCACGAAACCCAGAAAACCGGGCGTCTGGAAGTCACGATTGATCGCCGGTGGGCGATGGTCATCTTCCAGGCCGGCCAGGTCTGGCACGTCGAGCCGCGCGGCTTCCGCGGCGCGTCGCCGGATGAAGTCATCTTCGAGATGATCGCCGCCACTGACGGGACCTTCGTCTTCCAGCGCCTGCAGGTGCTGCCCACGCTGGAGCGCACCGTGCAGATGAGCACCGACGCCCTCATCCTGGAAGGCACCAAGCGCCTGGACGATGCCGCCGCCGCCGCCGATACGCTGGGCGATACCAAGCAGCTCGAGCAGGTGCCGCGCTTCCTGCCCGGCGCGGAAGCGAAAGTGCGCTATGTGCCGCAGAAGACCAAGCAGGTGCTGCAGGTCATTGACGGCACCCGCACCCTCAAGCAGGTGGTGCAGTTCAGCCAACTGGACCCCGCCGACGTCTCCGCCGTCATCCAGGAGATGGTGGAAAAGGACGTCATCGAGATGGTCTCCGTGGAGGTGTCGGACGAAGAGGCCGCCCACGCCGCCGCTGCGGCGCCGCCCCCGGCTGCCCCGCCGATTGCCGCGGCGCCGCCCGCCGCCCCCCCCCCGGTCGCGCCGCCGCCCCCGGCCGCGGCTCCGCCGCCCCCGGCTGCCGCGCCGCCGGTCACCTCCACCCCGCCGCCGGCGGCCGCACCCCCGCCCCCGACGCTCACCATCACCCCCGCCGCCGCGCCCCCGCCGGCCGCCGCCGGCCCGCGCGGGCAGGCGCTGCGCCTGAAACCCGGCTCGGAGAGCAATCTGCGCTTCATGCCGCAGAAGGTCAAGCGCCTGCTCGGCGCCATTGACGGCCAGCGCGGCGTGGATGAGGTCATCGCCGTCAGCGGCATTGACCACGACGAAGCGATGAAGATCATCCATGACCTCACCGCCCAGGGCATCCTCGAGCTGGGGTGAGCGCCCCCGATAACACGAGAACCCGTGCGTCGTCAGGCACGCGGCGGCGCGGCGTGCCGTTCGCGTATGCTGACGGTTGCCGCCTCGCACCAGGGGGACAGTCCCCAATGCCCATGCCGCCCTCTTTCCTCATCACGCTCCTCACGTAAGGGAGGAGTCTGGGGGAAGCCTGCCCCGATGACATCGGGGAGGTCGCGCGTGGCGGGCGAGAGTCCGTATTTGAACGGTATTGGGACAGTCCCCGGTGGGCGGGGCGGCAACCGGGAGAGCCGCGACCCTTTCCACGGTCAATGACCGGGCCAACCTCTTGCTCAATTCGCCGGAATGCGGTAGTTTTATAGCAACCACCGTATTCTCTACATAAGGGAGCCGATTGACCATGGCACACGCGACCCGTCTTCCGGAGATGTCTGAACTCACCCCCACCACCGTCACCTTCGGTGTGTGCGCCGCGGGCGACCCGCGCATTGACCAGGCCTCGCGCGAGCGCACGGTCAATATCGTGCGCACCATCGCCGACGCCATCGCCGCCCGCGTGACGATGCCGGACGGTCGCCCGGTGCGCGTCGTCTGGACGCCGCTGCTCATTGACGGCGAGCAACAGGCCGACATCGTCGCGCGCCAGTTCAAAGATGCCGGCGTGGAGGCCATCGTCTGCACCCCGGACACCTGGGCCTACCCGCAGCTCTCGCTCATCAGCCTGCTCGCGCACTTCCCCGCCGAGACGCCGGTGAACATCACCTGCGGCAACAGCGCCCCGAAGCCGGGCGTGGTCTTCGCCCACGCGGTGAACGGCGCGCTGGCGCAGAGCGGCAAGCTCACCCACCTCAACGTCGGCACCTGGCCGGACACCGGCATGGACCCGCAGCCCACCGAGGAGACGATCACCGCCCTGGTGGACTGGTGCTACGCCGCCCTCACCGCCGTCGGCCTCAAGGGCCGCCGCGTGGTGGTCTTCGGCCATGACTCGATGGGCATGGAAACGGCCCTCGCCCACGTGCTGCCCACCCGCCGCGTCTTCGGCCTGGAGATCACCCGGCTGGATATGAAGCTCCTGGCCGACATGCTGCAGAAGGGCGCCTACGACGCGAAAGAGCTCGCCGCGCTGCGCGCCTGGGTGGATCAGCTCATCGGCGCGCGCCTCGACCTGTCCCAGCCCGGCGCCTCGGAGAAATTCGACCAGTCGCTGGCGATGTATCTCATCATGCGCGACCTGCTCGCCGACCTCAACGCGGTGGGCGGCGGCTTCATGAACCAGCTCGAGTGGGGCAGCGACCTGCGCGCCATCCCGCTGCCCATCTGCGACCTCGCCGAGTCGCTGCTCAACTCCACCTTCGATCACAACGGCCCGAAGGCCGCGCTGCCCTTCGCCACCGAGGCGGACGTGCAGGGGCTGCTCACCATGCTCGCCAGCAGCTGGCTCTCCGGCGGCAACCCGCCGCTCTTCATGGATTTCCGCAAAGTGTGGCCGGCGGGCGAACTGCGAAAACTGGCCGACGGCCTGGGCGTGGCCTACACCGGCGGCGAGCTGTGGGCGCAGCGCGGCATCGTGGACGGCGACAACTCCGGCTCCGCCAGCCTCAACTGGGCGGCCAAGCCGGGCGCGTCGGTGGAAGAGATCATGCGCAACGTCACCCTGCCGAGCGCCGAGCTCTTCTACTTCCCCGGCGGCGGCAACAGCGTCACCTTCATCTCCCCCGGCGGCATCCAGGGCATCGCCGCCCGCCTCGCCTACAGCCAGGCCACCGGCATGTTCAGCCTCATCTGGGACGAGGCGTGCACGGTGGACCTGCCCGACGCCCTCGCCTCCGCGGTGGCGAACAGCTCCAACGTCACCTGGCCGCACACCTGGGTGGTGCCGAAATACGCCACCATGACCGAGTACAAGCAGTACGCGCCGGCGAACCACTTCCACATGATCTGGGACCTGCCCGTCGCCCGCTTGCAGTGCTGGATGGACCTGACCAACGTCCTCTCCGTCGCCCCCTGGCAGGCCCGCCCCGGCTTCATCGAAGGCACCGACCGCCCGCTGCCGCTCCTCTACCTCCTCAACGGCGGCGAAAGCGCCACCAAACTCGCGCGGGCGAAATAACCAAGTCGTATAGATCAATACACAGCGCCGCGTCCCATCATCGGGACGCGGCGCTGTCGCTTTGTGGACCGTTGTTCCCCCGCGTTTCTCGGGCGGGCGATCCCGATGCCATCGGGACGAGCGGCATCATAAACAGATTCGCGTGTTGATAGTGCGCCTGGGCGGGCGAGCGTCCCCGCGAGCCGACTCCGGGGGGAAGTCTTATCCGTCGTGCTCAAGAGATAGCCTATCTTACGAACACGACATTCCATCATTTCCCCCCGGAGATCGCCCGCCCGAGATAGCAGCGATTACTGGGTGTGAATATCTGCCTCGACGGGCGCCGCCTGCCGCCGGAAGAGCCAGTCTATGCTGATCGGGCCCGCGCCGGCGAACCAGAGGTAGAAGAAGACGAAGCAGTACAGCGCCGCCAGCTCGCCGCCGTTGGCCGCCGGGAAGACGCCGCGCGGGGCGTGGGCCATGAAGTAGGCCACCGCCATCTGGCCGGACAGCAGGAAGGCCACCGGGCGGGTGAAGACGCCCAGCGCCAGCAGACCGCCGCCGACGAGCTCCAACATGCCGGCGACCCAGCTCAGGGTGAACGGATCGGGCATGCCGTGTCCGCCGGGCGGGAAGCCGAGGAGTTTTTGCCCGCCGTGCTGCATGAAGAGCAGCGCCGCCACGATGCGCACGATGCTCAGCACATAGGGCGCGGCGATCTGATACCATGCTTCGAGGGTCCGCATCATCATGCACCTCCACACCGGTAGTGTACCATACCTTCCCCTGGTGTAGGGGTTCTAAACAAGGAATTATTCTTACAACATGCCCCCGGCCTGCGAGGGATCGCACCGCGCGGTCACGGCTCACGGTTGGCGGCGATGGCCTCCCGCGTCGGCGGCGAGACCCAGCGGCTGGCGTGCTCGGCGTGGTAGATGGCCACTAACTGCCGGAAGGCGTCTTCCAGCGCGGGGGTGATGACGCCGCCGCTCTCCGCCAACCCGGCGTCAATCGCCGCGCGCAGCGCCACGATGCGCCAGCGCCAGCTCGCGCGCGCCCAGGCGGAGAGGGCGGCCTCCACGGCGCGCACGCGGGCGAGGGTGGCGGCGGCGCCGGTCAGGTCGCCGCCCTCCACGCGCGGGACGCCGCCGTCGGTCTTCAGCCAGTGCGGCAGCGCGCGCTCCAGCTCGGCGGTGATGGCCGCCAGCTCATCGGCGACGTCGGGCCCGCACGCGTCGGCGAAATAGTCGCGGGTGATGGCCGCCGCCGGACGCGCGGGGTCCCAGTAGAGCTGCGCCATGATGACCTTGTGCAGGTCTTCAAAAATGCCTTCGGAGTAGGGGAAGCCGCCGGCGAGGAAGGCGCCGTTCCGGTCCCAGAGCTGCTGAAGGTGCCCGGGGAAGGTGAGCGCGCCGTAGGCCCCCCACGGGTCGTTGGCGTGCATGCTGATCTCCGGGAACCCCACCGCCGGAAAACCGCCCGGCATGCCGGCGGCGAAATCGTGGTCGCATTTCGCCCCCAGGTTCTCGACGATCAGATAGTCCACCCAATCGGGCGGGGTGGTGAATGCGCGCTGAAGGCCCTCCCACTCGCCGTCGGTGAAGAGATCAAAGTACCAGGTGGAGAGGAGGACGTTGCCCCGCGGGACGGCGCGCTTATACATCCGCGCCAGCGGCTCGGCGATGCGCAGGAAACCGTTGACGCCCCAGGGCGCGCATGCCGCGCAGGTGCAGCCGCCCTGGTCATACGGCCAGATCCAGTAATAGTCAATGCCGATGTCGGCGAAGGCGGCCAGGCGCTCCTCCGCCCAGCGCAGGATGAGGTCGGTCCCGCCCGGTTTGCTCGGGCAGATTTCCACGTGATAGTGGCCGCCGGGCGCGGTGTGGTAGCCGTGCTGCCCCGCCCGCCACTCGGCGCGCAAGGCTTCCGGACTGCTCCGGTAGGCTTCGTTCGCCAGCGTGGTCAGGCCCGTGCCCATGCCGATGCGCTTTGCCGCCGCCAGCATCGCCCGCAGCCGCGCCAGCATCGCCTGCGCCTCCGGATCATCGAGCCCGGTGTAGTGGTGCATGTCGAACCAGACGCTGAGGGCGTTCACCCCCCACAGCGCCAGTTCTTCGATGTAGCGCTCCACCTCTTCCAGCGGGGCGTCGTGATACCAGTTATGAAAGTGCGAGGCGAAATAGATGCCGCGCACCGGTTTCTCCGGCACGGAGACGCCCCGCCACGGGCCGGGGGTGAAACGGCCAGGGGTGTACCGACCGTCGTGCAGCAGCTTGCCGATGCCGTAGACCAGCCCGCGCGCGTCGTCCCCGGCGATGTGCAGCCCGCCGGGGGCGTCCGTGATGCGGAAGCCTTCCGCCCCGATGCCCGGCTCGCACGCCAGCGTGAGGGTCACATCGCCGGCGTCCTCCAGCGCCACGCCGCAGCGCTCGCGCACCGTGCGCGCGAGGATGCCGACGGCGTGTTCGATGACGGGGGAAGCGGGATCGGGCGGGATGACGCGGACCATAACGCATGCTCCTTGATTGGTGGATTAGCGGCTATTTCGACGGCGGGAGAGGACTCCCTCCCGCGATGTGTGCCTGGGCGCACGCCACGGCGGTGCAGCATGACGTGCATCGCGTGCGCCCGAAAAGGGGGCGGCGAATACGCGCACAATACCGGGGGCAGCGGGCTTGCCGAAGGGCGGGTGTCATGGGTATGATAGGAGTACGATGAGGGAATCCCTGCTGTCGCGAATACTCGTACTCTGTCTCTGCGCTGGCGTGCTGGGCCTGCCGGCGCGCGCCGCCGCCGACCCCTATGACGCCATCGAGCGGGCGCTGAAGCTGGCCGCGAGCGGCGAGGCGGACGCGGCGCGCGCGGCGCTGGCGCCCATGACCGACGCGGAGGCGGACGATCCCCTGGCGCTGACGGCGCGCGGCGCGGTGGAATTGTACGCGAAAAATCTCCCCGCCGCGGAGGCGCCGTTCCGGGCCGCGCTGGCGCGCGATCCGGATTACGTGCCGGCGCTGTGGGGATTGAGCCTGTGCCTGCTGCAGCGCCACCGCGTTTTCACGGCGGCGGCGCTGATAGACCGCGCCGCCGCGCTCGCGCCGGGGGATACGCGGGTGAAAACGCTGCAGGCCTACACCGCCTGCCTGCTGAACCGGGTGAACGACGCGGCGACGGCGGGCAAAGCGGCGCTGGACGGCGGCGAGAAGTCGCCGTTCCTGCTGGCCACGCTGGCGATGGTGCAGCGGCGGATGGGCTACGCGCAGAAAGCGCTGGAATTCGGCGGATTTGCCGCGCGCGCCTACTATGGGATGAATTTTCTGGCGCCGGTGCATCCGGTGTCGCTGCCGCTGACCATGGTGACGATTGATACGCCGATACCGCAGGCGGAGCCTGCCGCGCCGGCTGGCATCCAGCGCACCGACCTGGAGCTGGACGCGCCGAAACCGGGCGCGCGCGCGGCGGACCGCCCGCTGCGGATCGTCGCGCCGGCGGAGGGGAATACGGTGCGCGGCATGCAGCGCGTGCAGGTGACCTTCCGCGACCCGGGGGAGATGAAGTTCCTCGTTTTTCTGGTGGACGACGTGCTGCGCGGGATGATCACCGAGCTGCCCTACCACTTCTCCTGGGACAGCGATGCCGCCACGGCGGGCGAGCACACGCTGACCGTGCGCGCCTTCAGCGGCCGCGGCACGCTGCTGCAGGAAGACAGCATTGCGGTCATCACGACCGCCGGCGCCCCGCCGCCCACGCCGCCCAGCGCCCGTGCCGCCAAGCTGCAGGGCGAGCTGCTGGCGCTGACGATGCCCGTGCCGGAGCCGCTCTCGCTCTTCACCCACCTGGGAAGCTGGCACCGCGACGTGCGCGAGGTGCCGCAGGCGCTGGCGGCCTACGAGAAGGCGGCGGCGGTGAACCCCGCCAGTGAGGGCGTGCTGCAAACGCTGGCGGAGCTCTACCGGGAAACCGGCCTCCATCCGATCTCGGCGACCGGCCAGGTGACGCGCGGCCCGGCGGGGAAGCATCGCGTGGCGCTCACCTTCGACGACGGCCCCAACCCGCTCTACACCGAGACGATCATGGAGGCGTTGAAACAATATGATGGCCGCGCCACCTTCTTTCTGGTGGGGATGATGGCGCAGCAGTATCCGGACCTGGTGCTGAACCTGCTGGCCGCCGGGCACGAGCTGGGCAACCATACCTATACGCACCCGAATATCACCAAGCTCACGCAGAACGAGCTCATCGCCGAAATCCTGCGCACCCGCGTGCTCATCAAGGACATCTCCGGCCGGCAGACCTACCTCTTCCGCCCGCCCGGCGGCAATATTGACGACGCCACGACGAAGCAGCTGCGCGCGCTAGACTACAACATCATCTACTGGGACATCAACGCCGGCGAATACCGCAAGACTGCCTCCCCGGAGGAGCAGGTGCGCCGCATGCTGGCGAATATCAAGGACGGCAGCATCGTCCTGCTGCACAACGGCCCGGTGGACGGCACCATGAGCATCCTCCCCGGCCTCCTCGCCGGCCTCCGTGCGAAGGGCTTCTCCTTCGTCACGGTCTCCGAGCTGGTGGCGGGGAAGTGAACATGGCCGGTGACGGTCGCAGCTGTCCCCCTCCCCCGGCCGCCATCCAGGCAGAGAGCGGGGACGAGCGGTATTTCTTTTGAAAAAAGATCCGGCTGTTGGTAGTGCGCCACGCAGCGCAGCGGAGTGGCGCCGCGCCGGTCTATACCTGCACCCCGATAGCGCCACTCCGCTGCGCTGCGTGGCGCACTACCAACAGCCGGGTGTGTTTGCGGGATATATCCGCGCTCTCGGCGTGACGTCTGTACCGCCTGGCGCCTACTCACCCACCCGCACTGACGGCGCCTGCACCACCAGCAGCTCCAGCGCCCCGTCCTCGCGCAGCCGCTGGCGGGCGACGCGGGGTTCGCGGTGCGCGGAGAGCCAGCGGGGCGGCGTGCCGTCCTGCCGGACCACGCGCAGGCCGAGGGCAGTTGCGGCGGCTTCCGCATCGTCGGGATGATAGCCGATGAAGGAAGGGATGTCCGTCACCATGGCGTCACCTCCCGGCCGGTCAGGGTGTGATGCAGCACCACCAGCGCTTCCTGGGCGGCGCGCAGGCGCACCGCGGCGCGGCTGCCGAACATGGTGTAGCGATAGGCGCGGGGCGCCTGCCCCGTTTGCGCCACCCCGATGTAGACCAGCCCGACCGGCTTCTCCGCCGTGCCGCCGCCGGGGCCGGCGATGCCGGTGATGCTCACCCCCACGTCCGCGCCGGTGGCGGCGATGACGCCCGCGGCCATGGCGCCGGCGGTCTGCTCGCTCACCGCGCCGTGAGCGGCCAGCGCCTCCGCCGGCACGCCGAGCAGCTTCGTCTTCAGCGCGTTGCTGTAGGCGATGACCCCGCCGAGGAAGTACTCCGAGCTGCCGGGGATATTCGTCAGCCGCGCGCCCAGCCCGCCGCCGGTGCAGGATTCCGCCACCGCCAGCGTCAGCCCGCGCGCGCGCAGCAGCAGGCCCACCACCTCTTCCAGCGTCTGCTCGTCCGTGCCGTAGACATACTGCCCGGCGCGCGCGCGGATGGCGGCCTCCACCGGGGCGATGCGCGCGGCGGCGTCCTCCTCGCCGGCGGCGCGGGCGGTGACGCGGATGTGCACCTCCGCCAGCTTCGCGTAGGGCGCCACCGTGGGGTTCGTCTGCGCGGTGATGACCTCGTCCAGCAGCGTTTCCAGCGCCGCCTCGCCGATGCCGCAGAAGCGCAGCGTGCGCGAGACGATGGTCTCGCCGCTGCGCGCGCGCAGATACGGCGTCACGCCGTCGCGCCACATCGGCTCCATCTCGTGCGGCGGGCCGGGCATGGCCACCGCGATGACGCCGTCCTTCTCCAGGATGAAGCCGGGGGCGGTGCCGTTCGGGTTCGGCAGCACGAGGGCGCCCCGCGGCAGCATCGCCTGCTTGAGCTGTTTCTCCGTCACCGCGCGCCCGCGGGCGGTGAAGAAGGCTTCCACCACCAGGCGGGCGTCCGCGCGCATCTCCAGCGGGGCGTCGAAGACGGCGGCGATATCCTCGGCGGTGATGTCGTCCTGCGTGGGCCCCAGCCCGCCCGTGCAGATGATCAGCTCCGCGCGCGATTTCGCCAGCCGCAGCGTCTCCCGCAGCCGCTCGTGGTTATCCCCCACGGTGTCGCGGAAGAAGAGCGGGATGCCCAGCTCCGCCAGCCGCTGCGACAGGTAGACGGCATTGGTATCGGTAATCTGCCCGAGCAGGAGCTCGGTGCCGATGGAGAGGATTTCCGCGCGCATGGGATGGTCCTTGTCTGAAAAACATGTACCGGCGTTCACCTCTCCCCCCGGCCCCCTCCCCTAAGCGGGGAGGGGGGGTAGCGGAGCAGAATATCAGAAACGGTTTTCATTTTCCGCATTCTCCCCCTCCCCATGTAGGGGAGGGGGCCGGGGGGAGAGGTGAACGCCGGCTGCTATGTTATTTTCCGCCCCCATACCGCATCCCCTCCCGGCAGGCGAATCACCCCGCGCGGCGAATACCGCATCATCCGTGCATTTTTTGCGAGGGGGATCCAACCATGCGCGCAGTCCCGTTCATCCTGCTCTGCCTCACCGCCGCCGCCCTGGCGGCGAAGCCGCTGGCCACCTTCACCAGCAAGGAGTGGCTGGGGGTGGATTGGCCGCGGACGCTGGTGACGTATAAAGTGACCTTCCCGGCGCGGGCGGCGAAGGCGGGCATGGTGCGACTGGTGGATGCCGACGGCAACGGGGTGCCGGTGCAGCTCTCGCACGTGACGGAGAAGGGCGGGTACCTGGCGTCGGCGTGGGTGTCGTTTTTTGCGGAGTTGAAGAAGAACGGGAGCTACAGCTATACGCTGGTGCCGGGGAAGCCGGCGCCCGGCGCGATGATGGCGGTGAAGACCGAGCCGGATGGGCTGCTGCTGACGAATGAGCAGGTCGCCATTCGCGTGCCGGCGCCGGGAACGAAGAATTTGAACCCGCCGAAGAGGATGGACGCGGCGGATGACGCGTTCGTGCCGGGGGCGCTGCGCGGCGTGCGGCTGCTGCATGGCGTGTGGACGGCCGGCGCGCATTTCCGGGCGGCTGATCCGGCCACCGCGCCGAAAGTCACCGGTTATACCTGCACGCCGACGGTAAACGGGCCGCTCTTCACCGAGGTGACCACGCGCTACACCTTCGATAACGGCGGCTGGTACAAATGCACGGTGCGCCTGGTGGCCGGTGATCCGAACGTGTACCTCGACGAGCAGTGCGATTTGAAGATGATTCGCGCGGCGCGCGACTGGCGGATGATTTATCCGCTGACGGACTTTGACGCCGCCTTCAAGCCCGATGCCGCCTGGTGGGCGACGTCCGGCGGGCGGCTTGGCGGGAAGGATGAGGCGTTCGAGGCCGCCGTCACGCAGGCCGGCTTCGCGCCGCTGCCGGGGAACCGCGGCCACCTGGGGAGCATGACCTTCCAGCCGCCGACAGAGAAAAAGCGGCTCTTTGAGATGGCCGTCTGGTATCCCTACGCGACGACGGCCTATTACGCCGGCTTCACCGAGCGGGCGAAGCTGGCGGGGCCGAAGGAACAGATTCCCTTCGTCGGCGTCATGCCCATGCACGCGGGCAACTGGCGCGGCATGCCGGAGTCGGCGAACGGGGAGATCCTCACCTATCCCGGCGGGCGGCTGGCGGTCTCCTGGCCGCTGGTGGTGTCGCCGCATCCGAACAGCCTGCTGCACACCGGCGAGTATGATCCCGCGCTGCCCTATACCCACATCCGCCGCCAGTGGGCGCTGATGACCGGGCCGATGCAGTACCAGCAGGAGATGGGCGCCTTCCGGCGCTACCACGGCTACATCACGCTGGACGATTACAAGGATTGGACGCTGGAATGGCCGGCGGACGCGAAGGTGACCTATCCGCGGCAGATCCACGACAAGGCGTACGTCGAGAAGTGGAAAGGGAAGCTGAACCAGCACCCGATGGGCGAGCAGCTGAAGGGGTTGCTGTATTTCACCGACGACGCGAACCGGTGCAAAGCGCTGTTCAATACGCTGGCGACCGAGAGCTATTGGAGCAGCCCGCGCGGGCACGCGCTGCGCTGCCTGGGGCGCGACGGCGACAACCAGGGCAGCACCGGCTGGGTGGCGGGCTTCCGCCATGCGCAGAAGGCGGCGTGGACGAATACCGCCGATGAGGCGCTGTCCAGCGCACACCTCACCCCCGAGGAGCGGGCGAAGGTGCGCGCGTGGATCGCCGCCACCTGCTACGCGCTGGCGGAGCCGGACTTCAACCCGCGCGGCATGATGGCGCACCTGGGCAACCCGAACATGCCGATGAACCGCTTCATGGCGCTGCCGATGGCGGCGGCGCTCATCCCCGATCATCCGCTGGCGAAGACGTGGATGAGCGTGGCGGATGCCTACCTGCGCTACAAGCTGGCGATGAACACCGCGCCCGGCGGCGGGTGGAGCGAGCTGCTCACCTACTACATGGCGGCGGCCAGCCACTGCATGCAGGCGGGGATGGTGATGCAGGCCCAGGGGATGCTGGACGGTCAGACGGCCAACCTGGCAGCGCAGGCGGGGAGTTTTCCGCTGGACCTGATCGCCCCGAAAGACCCGCGCTTCGGCGCGCGCACATTGCCCGCCTGGGGGCACGAGGGGTACTGGATGATCCCCACCCAGTGGCTGCCGACGGCCTCCTTCCTGCGGACGCGCGACCCGCAGCTCGCGCGGGACCTGGTGTGGGCGTGGGATCAACTGGGCCGCCCGCAGGAAGACCACCACGACGCCGGCTTCAGTCCGCGCGCGATTATCTACGCCGACCTGCTGAACGAGCTGCCGAAGGATTACGTGCCGGCGCGGCTGACAAGCAAGTGGATTCCCGGTTTCGGCGCGACGATGCGCGCGCACGTGGGCGATCCGAACGAGACCTTCTTCTCCTACCGCCAGGGCTACATGGTGAGCCACTGCGACGCCAACCAGGGCGACTTCATGCTCTTCAGCAAGGGGGCGCCGCTCACCACCGCCAGCCTCTTCCAGTATGCCATCTACAACAACTCGCCGTTCCAGCAGCTCTATGAGTCGTTCGGCTGGCATAACCGCGTGCGCTTCGGCGCGCAGACGAACACTGGCGGCTGGCCGGGCGGCGGGCCGGCCTCCCAGGTGCACCGCTTCTTCACCAGCGACTCCGCCGACTACCTGCGTGGCTACGGCGATTACGCGCCGCAGCGCTGGACGCGACAGGTGATGTTCCTGAAGGGGAAAAAGGCGGACGGCCCCAACTACTTCATTTTCCGCGACAGTTTTGCCAGGCTCGGCGAGGCGCCGCTGGAGCGGAAATGGTGGTACTTCAAATCGGGCGGCGAGACGACGCGCGTCACGCCGAAGCCGGACGGGCTGGTCTACACCACCCCGTGGGGGCCGAAGCTGGACATCCACTTCCTGCAGCCGGCGGCGGTGACGCTGGAATCGCGCCAGGCCACCTCCAGAGGCCCGCTCTACAACCGCGCGGCGATGCTCTGGAAGCAGGCCGGCAACCCGCTGGACGGCGCCACTGCCGAGGAGACGATGACCGTCACCGCCGCCGGCCCCATCCCCGCCGGGCAGGACATCCTCGTCGCCCTGTACCCGCAAGGCGCCAACGAAGCTGCGCCGAAATATGAGCGTCTCGCCGAAGGCGTGGTGAAGATCACCACCAGCGAGGGCACGGACTACGTGTTCCTGAGTGAGAGGCCGATGGACTACCAGGATGGGGATATTGAGTTCCACGGCACGGCGGGCGCGGTGCGGGTGTACGCGGATGCGGTGCATCTGGTGCTGGGCGAGGGCGGCGGGACGGTGCGCTACCGCGGCACGGGGATTTCCGGCGCCCCGATGACCAGGGTGATCCCCATCGCGAAGCTGGACGGCAGCAATATGGGCACGGCGTGGGTGACGAAGCACCCCATCATCGTGACCACGCCGAAAGGGGCGAAGCGCGAAGCCGTGCAGCCCGGGGTCGCGAAGCTCACCTTTAACGGCGGCTATGCCTGGCAATTCGACTCCGCAGAGCCGCTGGATCTCACCCGCGACGGCGTGCATTTCCGGGGGCACCGCGGCGGCATCCTGGTAGACGAGAAAGCCGGCACCGTGACGCTCACGATGCTGGAAGGCGCGCGCATCGCCGCTGGCGACCTCGTCGCCTGGGGCTGCGAAGGCCCCTATACCGTCACCTTCAGCAAGGACCGGATCACCGGACGCACGCAGGGACTGGGCCGCTTCCTCTACCTCACGCGCCCCGCCGGCCTCGACCGCCTGCCGACGCTGGTGGTGGACGGCCAGACCTACGCCCCCGGCACCTCCGGCGACTTCCAACTGGGCGATATCGCGAAGACGGGGAATCCGTACGATGCGCGCAACCGCGGCGGCATCCTCATCGTCCCGGTGCTGCCCGGCGAGCACAGCTTCACCCTGCGCGCGTTGGAGCAGCCGCCCATCTTCCGCAACTGGTAGGCGTGGGAGGAGTAGGGGAGGCGGGCGTCGCCGCGCGGAAATCGTCGGCTCGCGTGGACGCTCGCCCGCCCATTTCCTCCGTCACCGCGTAACCGTTCAGTCCTGTCAGCATTTCGCCGATTGATGGCACACCTACCCCCCCCACCCCCCTTCCCTGCGAGGGAAGGGGGAGTGATGGGTGTACAGATCCGGTGCTCCCCTCCCCGCTTAGGGGAGAGGTGTGCGGACAGGCGCTACATCATGCTGACAAGACTGAACTGTTACATCACCGCCCGCCCGCGGACAATCGGCATACAAATGTGCTATAATCCGGTGATTCATCCCTGCATGACGGTGGCGGAACAACACCATGGCACATTCGCACCTGAAAATTCGCGGCGCGCGGCAGCATAACCTGAAGAACATTGACCTCGACATCCCGCGGGACGAGCTGGTGGTGATCACCGGGCTGTCGGGCTCGGGCAAATCCTCGCTGGCGTTCGACACCATCTACGCCGAGGGGCAGCGCCGCTACGTCGAGTCGCTCTCCGCCTACGCGCGGCAGTTCCTCGGGCAGATGGACAAGCCGGACGTGGATACCATCGAAGGGCTCTCCCCGGCGGTCTCCATTGACCAGAAATCCACCACGCGCAACCCGCGCTCCACGGTGGCCACCGTCACCGAGATTTACGACCACCTGCGCCTGCTTTTTGCGCGCATCGGCGCGCGCCACTGCCACCAGTGCGGCGCGCCGGTGGCCGCGCAGAGCCTGGAGCAGATCGTGGACCAGGTGGCGGCGCTGCCCGACGACACGAAGCTGCTCATCCTCGGCCCGGTGGTGCGCGGGCGCAAAGGCGAGTACAAGACGATCATCGAGGACATCCGCAAGCAGGGGTTTGTGCGCGTGCGCGTGGATGGCGTGGTGCACGAAATCGGCGACGACATCGAGATGGAGCGCTACAAGCAGCACACCATCGAGGTGGTGGTGGATCGCGTGGTGGTGAAGGACGGCATCCGCTCGCGGCTGTCCGAGTCGCTGGAGACGGCGCTGAAGATCGGGCAGGGGTTCGCCACCGTGCAGCAGCTTGACGGCGAGGCGATCACCTTCAGCGAGTCCGGCGCCTGCCTGAACTGCGGCATCAGCTTTGAGGAGCTCGCGCCGCGCTCCTTCTCCTTCAACAGCCCCTACGGCGCCTGCCCGGAGTGCATGGGGCTGGGCACCAGGCACGAGCTGGACGAAGCGCTCATCATGCCCGACCGCACGCTCTCCCTCGGCGAAGGGGCCATCCTCCCCTGGCGGGGCATCCGCGGCTGGTATTTTTCCATGCTCATCGCCGCCTGCGAGGCGCTGGGCATCAGCATGGAGACGCCCATCGAGCGGCTGAGCGCGGCGCAGGTGGACATCATCCTGCACGGCACCGGCGACGACCGCGTCTTCCGCGTGCGCCATCGCAATACCATGGGCCGGCTGCAAGTCTACCACGCGCGCTGGCCGGGGGTGGTCGGCCTGATGCAGCGCGAGTTCACCGAGACCACCAGCGAGGACAACCGCGAGCATATCCAGGAGTTCATGCGCATCAAGCCCTGCCCCACCTGCGAAGGCCAGCGCCTGAAGCCGGAAGCGCTGGCGGTGACCATCCACGGCGAGCACATCGCCGGCGTGGCGGGCATGTCGGTGGGCCGCGCCGCCGCGTGGTTCCGCGATCTCTCGCTGACCGAGCGCGAGGAGATCATCGCTCGCCAGATCGTGAAGGAAATCCGCCGCCGGCTGGAATTCATGCTCAACGTCGGGCTGGAGTACCTCACCCTCGACCGCGCCGCCGCCACCCTGTCCGGCGGCGAGGCGCAGCGCATCCGGCTGGCCACGCAGATCGGCTCCGGCCTCATGGGCGTGCTCTACATCCTCGACGAGCCCTCCATCGGGCTGCACCAGCGCGACAACGACCGGCTCATCGCCACCCTGCAGCGCCTGCGCGACATCGGCAACACCATCATCGTCGTCGAGCATGACGAGCACACCATGCGCGCCGCCGATTACGTGGTGGATATCGGCCCCGGCGCCGGCGAGCACGGCGGGCACATCGTCGTCGCCGGCTCCCCCGCGGACGTCATGGCCTGCGCCGATTCCGTCACCGGCCACTTCCTCTCCGGCACGCGCCGCATCGGCGTGCCGGAGGCCCGCCGTCGGGGCAATGGCAAGCACCTGGAGGTGCGCGGCGCGCACGAGCACAATCTGAAAAATATCACCGTGCGCTTCCCGCTCGGCACCTTCATCGCCATCACCGGCGTCTCCGGCAGCGGCAAGTCCACGCTGATGGAAGACATCCTCTACCGGCGGCTGATCCACCGGCTGCACGGCGCGCGCACGCTCTGGGGCAAGCACGAGGACATCCGCGGACTGGAGCACCTGGACAAGGTGATTGACATTGACCAGTCGCCCATCGGCCGCACGCCGCGCTCCAACCCGGCCACCTACACCGGCGTCTTTGACCTCATCCGCACCCTTTTTGCGCAGACGCCAGAGGCGCGCGTGCGCGGCTATAAGCCCGGCCGCTTCTCCTTCAACGTGAAGGGCGGGCGCTGCGAGGCGTGCAAGGGCGACGGCATCATCAAGATCGAGATGCACTTCCTGCCCGACGTCTACGTGCCGTGCGAAGTGTGCAAGGGCGCGCGCTACAACCGCGAGACGCTGCAGGTGCACTACAAGGGCAAGACCATCGCCGACGTGCTGAACATGACGGTGGCGGAGGCGCTGGAGCTCTTCCAGCACATCCCGCAGATCCAGCGCAAGCTGCAGACGCTGCATGACGTGGGGCTGGACTACATCCGCATGGGCCAGCCGGCGACCACGCTCTCCGGCGGCGAGGCGCAGCGGGTGAAGCTCGCCACCGAGCTCGCCCGCCGCGGCACGGGACAGACGCTCTACCTGCTCGACGAGCCCACCACCGGCCTGCACTTCGCCGACATCGAGCGCCTGCTGGGCGTGCTGCAGCGGCTGGTGGACGCCGGCAATACGGTGATGGTCATCGAGCACAACCTGGACGTCATCAAACAGGCCGACCACATCATTGACCTCGGCCCCGAAGGCGGCGACCACGGCGGCCAGATCATCGCCCAGGGCACCCCGGAAGCGGTGGCGGAGGTGGAGCGCAGCTACACCGGCGCATATCTGCGCGAGGTGCTCGACCGGGCGCGGCTGGTGAGCGTGTAAATAAAGATGGGAGCGCGGGCATCCTGCCCGCCCGTGTGATTGTGGTACAATACGCGCGGAGGCATCGGCATGAAACAATCGGTACAACTGACGGCGATCATCGAACGGGAGGATGACGGGTACGTGGCGCTGTGCCCGGAGGTGGATATCGCCAGCCAGGGAGAATCCGTGGAGCATGCGCGCCGCAACCTCATCGAGGCGCTGGAACTCTTCTTCGAAACGGCTTCTCCGGCCGAAATCCACGACCGCCTGCACGCGGAAGTCTTCATCACCCGGCTGGAGGTGGCGGTTGGGTAGGCTAAAAACGCTGTCGGGGAGAGAGGTCTGTGCGATCCTCGCCGTGCATGGTTTCGTATCCATCCGCCAACGCGGCAGCCATCTGGTGATGCAAAAGCGCATGCAGAACTCGACCATCACCGTGCCGGTGCCCGACCATGCCGTGGTGCGCGTGGGTACGCTCCTATCCATCATTCGGCAGTCCGGGTTGTCACGCACCCTCTTTGAATATGAGCAGTAAATCATCGGGTCGGGCGCGGCTGGTGAGCGTGTAAATGAAGGTGGGAGCGCAGGTGGGAGCGCGGGCATCCTGCCCGCCCGTGTGATGGTGGTACCATACGCGTATGGAACAGATCGAACGCATCACCATGAATCCGGAAGTCATGGGCGGAAAGCCGTGCATCCGCGGCCTGCGCGTCACCGTCGGCACCGTCGTCGGTCTGCTGGCGACCGGGCATACCGCCGCGCAGGTGCTGCAGGCCTATCCATACCTTGAGGAGGAGGATATTCGCGCCGCGCTGGCATACGCCGCCTGGCGCGCGGAAGAGGCGGAACTTCCCTCATCCCCACCCCTTCTCCCAGGGGGAGAAGGGCGTGACGGTCTCACGACCACCCCTCCCCCGGCCGCTCCGGCAATAATTTCACGATGACGACGACGATGACGAATAAGTAATGTCCCGGCAACTCCGGCAATAATTTCACGGGCCACCCTCATGGGTGGCCCGGTGATTATTCCGCCGTCTTCGTCGCCTTCTTCCCCACCGTCTTCTTCTCCGTCTTCGCTTTCAGCGCCTCCACCTCTTCCGGGGTGAGGAGGGTATATTCCCCTTCCGGCGGGAGCTGCTTGATGGTGCGGCAGCGGGGGAAGCCGGTGCAGCCGAGGAACTGGCCGCGTTTGCTGCTGCGCAGCGCCATCGGGCGGCCGCATTTCTCGCAGGCGACGCTCGTCCACGGCGCGGGCGCTTTGGCTTCGCGCGGTTTTTCGCCGGGCAGCTGGCGGATGTGCTGGCATTCCGGGTAGCGCGAGCAGCCGAGGAACGGCCCGCGGCGGCTGCGGCGCTGCACCATCGGCGCGCCGCATTGTTCACACGGGGGGTGTTCCGCCGGCGCCTCCGGCGCGGCGGCGTCGCCCTCCGGCTTCTCGCCCTCCCCGTCATCCTTCTGCACGAAGGTCTGCTCCTCGGCGGTGAAGGCGCACTCCGGAAAACCGGTGCAGGCCACGAAACGCCCGAATTTCCCCTCGCGCAGCACGAGCTGCTTGCCGCACTGCGGGCAGGGGTGCTCCAGCGGCACCGCCGGCACCGTGATGCGCTCCATCGTCTCCGCCGCGGTATCCAGCGCGCGCTGGAAGGGGCCGTAAAACTCCTCCAGCAGCTTCACCCAGTCGGCGTCGCCCTCTTCCACCTCGTCGAGCTGCCCCTCCATGCGCGCGGTGAAGTCATAATCCACGATATTGGGAAAATGCTTTTCCAACTGCTCCGTCACCACCATGCCCAGGCCCGTCGGGTGGAATTTGCGGCTCTCCTGGAAGACGTAGCGCCGGTCCAGGATGGTGCTGATGATGGTGGCGAAGGTGGACGGCCGGCCGATGCCGCGGCTCTCCAGCGCCTTCACCAGCGTGGCCTCGGTGTAGCGCGGCAGCGGCTCGGTGAAGTGCTGCTCGGTGTCCAGCTTCTGCAGGTCCAGCGGATCGCCGTCGTGCACCGGGGGCAGGAATTCCGACTCCTGCCGGTCGGGCGACAGCGTCAGGTAGCCGGGGAAGATGACGCGCTGGCCGTTCGCGCGCAGCGTGTAGGCGCCGGCGGTCACGTCCACCACCATCACCTCCAGCACTGCCGCCGCCAACTGGCTGGCGAGGAAGCGCCGCCAGATGAGCCGGTACAGCTTGAGCTGATCGGCGTTGAGATACCCGGCGAGGGTGTCCGGCGCGCGGGTGACGTCCGTCGGGCGGATCGCCTCGTGCGCCTCCTGCGCGCCTTTCACCGCCTTCGCCTTCCGCTCGCCCTTCGGCAGGTAATCCGCGCCGAACCGCGCCTCGATGTAGGCGCGCGCCTGCGCCTGCGCCTCGTGGGAGACGCGGGTGGAGTCGGTGCGCATATAGGTGATGAGGCCGGCGTGGCCGTCCGCGCCTAGCTCCACGCCCTCGTACAGCTGCTGCGCCAGCGCCATCGTGCGCTTCGCGCTGAAGCCGAAGGCGCGAAACGCCTCCTGCTGCAGCGTGCTGGTGATGAACGGCGGCTGCGGATTGCGCTGCTGCTTCGACACCTTCACGCTGGCTACCGTGTAGTGCGCCTGCTGGAGATCGGCTTCAGCGGCGCGCGCGGCGGCTTCGTCGCCCAGCTTGATCTTCTCGCCGTCGCGGGCGATGAGCTTGGCGGTGAACGTGGGCGGCTCGACGGCGTCTCGCTCGCCGGCGGGGGTGAGGTGGGCGATGATCGTCCAGTATTCTTCGCTCACGAAGGCGGTGATTTCGCGCTCGCGGTCGCAGATGAGCTTCACCGCCACCGACTGCACGCGGCCGGCGGAAAGGCCGCGGCGCACCTTGCGCCAGAGCAGCGGACTGAGCTGATAGCCCACCAGCCGGTCGAGCACGCGCCGCGCCTGCTGGGCGTTCACCCGCTGCATGTCAATCTCGCGCGGGTGCGCCAGCGCGGCGGTCACCGCGCTTTTCGTGATCTCGTTGAACTCGATGCGCTGCGCCCCATCCAGGTGCAGCGCCTCGCGCAGGTGCCAGGCGATGGCCTCCCCTTCGCGATCCGGGTCCGTCGCGAGGTACACGATCTCCGCCGCCTTCACCGCCTTGCGCAGGCGGGACAGCGTCTCGGATTTTTCTTTGATGGTCACGTATTCCGGGGCGAACGCGCGCTGCACGTCCACGCCCAGCCCGCTTTCGGGCAGGTCGCGCACGTGTCCCATCGAGGCCATGATCTCATAGTGATCGCCCAGATACGCTTTGATCGTCCGCGTTTTCGCCGGAGACTCGACGATGATGAGGGATTTTGCCACGGTCCGTCGTTACCTCCACAGTCGTAACGGGGTTCATTCTACACACTCTCCCGCCGTCACGCAAGGGATTCCCGCGCGCCCCATCCCGCTAAACCGCGCCGGCGGGCGCAGCAGGGGCCTGGCGCGCAGGGGGCGTACCGCGCGCCGCCGTGCCGACCCTGCCGCGCGCGGTGCGCACAATTTCCGGGGAATGTTGCGCATTGTCGCATTCCACGATAAGATAAAAAGGGTCGGTGCCTCTCATGGCGAAACGTGAGAGAAGATTATGCGTATACGTAGATGTGTGATGCCGGAGAGTAGGGGGAGTCATGCCGGATAGCTACCGTGTCGGAGATGCCATCGAGTTCGCAGAAAACCCGGAGCCCCGGTGCCCGTGTATCCTGTTGCTGGACGTTTCCAAGTCCATGCGCGGCGAACCGATTGAGGCGCTGAACCGCGGCCTGGCCGCCTTCCATGATGATCTGGTGCGCGATCCGCTGGCCGCGCGCCGGGTGGAGATCGCCATCATCACCTTCGGCCAGGAAGTCAAGGTCATCCAGAACTTCACCGCGGTGGATGATTTCACCCCCCCCACGCTGAAAGCCGCCGGCCTCACGCCGATGGGCTCGGCGATTTTGAAGGCGCTGGACCTGCTGGAGATGCGCAAGTCCGTCTACAAAGCGAACGGCATCGCCTACTATCGCCCGTGGGTCTTCATGATCACCGACGGCAAGCCGAAAGGCGAGCCGGAGACCTCCGTGCGCGAGGCGGTGCGCCGGGTGCATGAGGATGAGGAGCAAAAACGCGTGGCCTTCTTCGCCGTCGCGGTGAAAGGCGCCCACATGGAGACGCTGCGGCAGATCGCGGTGCGCCCGCCGGTGGAGTTGGAAGGCCTGAACTTCGTCGAGCTCTTCGTCTGGCTCTCCCGCAGCACCCAGCAGATCGCCCACTCGCAAGTGCCCCTGCCGCCGCCCGGAGGAGGGGTGATGTGACCGGTCTGCCCCCGCGCGAGCTGGCCACCGCGACAAAAGCACACTGGCACGTGGCCGGGGTGTCGGTGCGCGGCGTGTCGCACGTGAAGCGGAACCAGCCGTGTCAGGACGCGCATTTCTGGCGCGAGTTCCCCGGCGCCGCCATGGTCGTCGCCGTGGCGGACGGCGCGGGCTCCGCCAGCTTGTCGCAGCTTGGCGCCGCGCGCGCCGCGGTGTCATCGGTAGACTGGGTCGCCGAATTGATGAACGGGCAGTTGCCGACGCGCGATGAGGAATGGCGGCAGTTGCTGCTGGCCGCGCTGGAAACCGCCCACGAATCGGTGACCGCCGTCGCCGACAAACGCAAGGTGACCACCCGCGAGCTGGCCACCACGCTGATCCTCGCCGTGGTCACCCTGGATACCGTCGCCTGCGTGCAGGTGGGCGATGGCGCCTGCGTGGTGCTCACCGAAGAGGGCGAGGTGGAGGCGGTCACCGCGCCGCAGCGCGGCGAGCATCTGAACGAAACGTTCTTTTTCACCGCCCCGAATTATCAGGACGCCGCGCAGTTTTCCATCTGGCACGGCTCGGTGCGCGGCGTGGCGGTCTTCTCCGACGGCTTGCAGATGCTGGCGCTGAAGATGCCGGAAGGCCGGCCGCATCCGGCGTTCTTCCTGCCGCTCTTCGACATGGTCGCCGCGCAGGAAAACACGCGAGAGGTAGAGGAGGAGTTGCGCGTGTTCCTCCAGTCTGACCGCATTACCGCACGCGCGGATGACGACCTGACGCTGGTCGTAGCTTCGATCCATCATCTCTAGCGTCGGGATAGCGCCATGCGATTGCGACTTGAGCGGAGTGGAGACATCCTCACCATCGCCGCCGCCCCGATAGCCCGGGGCGGCGAAGCCGGCCTGTATCCCATCGTCGGCACCGAGCTGCTGATCGCGAAAGTGTACCATCGTCCCACCCTTGACCGCGCGATGAAGCTGGACGCGATGATCGCCCGCCCGCCGGTTGATCCGATGTCCGCGCGCGGGCACCCGTCCATCGCCTGGCCGACCGACCGGCTCCTGACCGACGAGGCGCCGCCACGCTTCATGGGCTACGTCATGCCCCGCGTGGAGCACATGCGGCCGGTGTTTTCCTTCTACAATCCGCGCACGCGGCGGAAAACCTGCCCGCTGTTCCATTACCGCTACCTCGTGCGCACCGCGCGCAACCTGGCGGCGGCGTTCCGCGCGCTGCACGACCGCGGCTACGTGGTGGGCGACGTGAACGAGTCCAACGTGCTGGTGAGCGAGACGGCCCTCGTCACGCTGGTGGATACCGACTCCTTCCAGGTGCCGGCGGAAGCGGGCGTCTACCGCTGCCCGGTGGGCAAGCCGGAATATACCCCGCCGGAGCTGCAGGGCGTGCGCTTCCGCGAGGTGGATCGCAAACCGGAGCATGACAATTTCGGGCTGGGGGTGCTGATCTTCCTGCTGCTGATGGAAGGCACTCACCCCTTCGCCGGCCGCTATACCGACCCCGGCGACGTGCCGCCCCTCCCCGACCGCATCCTCGCCGGGCATTTCCCCTACAGCGCCATGCGGCGGGGGCCGTACGAGCCGATGTCCACCGCGCCGCCCATCGGCATCCTCCATCCCGAGGTGCGCAATCTGGTGCGGCTCTGTTTCGACCACGGCCACGCCCATCCGGCGGAGCGCCCGACGGCCGCCGACTGGCAGCAGGCATTGGATCACGCGGAAAACAGCCTCACCACCTGCAAGGCGAATCCGCAGCACGTCTTCCGCACCGGGTTCGGCGCGTGCCCGTGGTGCCAGCGCGCCGAGCGCCTGGGGTTCGATACCTATCCGTCAAAAGACGCCGTGCGCGAGGCGCTGCTGGCCAGCGCGTCGTGATTCAGGCCCCGGCCAGCCGCTGCTCCTGCTGATACGCGCGCAGGCGCCCCAGGTGATTGGCCGATTCCGCCGATAACCGCTGCAGCGTCGTGCGCGCCCGCGCGTCATCGCTGTCGAATACGTCGAAAAAGCCGCGCTCGACGAACGACTCCTCGATATCAATGCCGATGGCCAGCGCCGCCGGCAGCGACAGGGGGTAGGCGTCCGCTTCGCGCATCCGCGCGTGCAGGTAGTCGAGGAATGTCCGGAACGTGTCGGGGGCGAAACGGTTGTCGCGGAAGGTGATCACGCCGGCCTGCAGGTTGGCCACGAGCGCGCGCACCCAGCGGGTGTGCGCGTCTTCTTCCCGCGCCAGCCCCTCCCAGAACGGCTGGTGTTCGGGGAAACAGCCGGCATACCGCCGATAGAGCTGCGCCGTCGCGTCTTCGATCTCCGCCAGCCGCTGCATGGCGTCCAGATTCTGATCAGCCGTTGCCATTCTCTCTCCCTCCGGATCGCGGTGCGAGGGATGCCTGCCAGCTCGCCCCTGATCGCCGCATCATCATAGCACCTTTCCCGCGAATTGCCCATGCGCTCGCGCGGGGCGCTCGGTTGCAAGGTTGCAGGTTGCAGGTTGCAAGGTTGCAGGGGAATTGCCCATGCGCGCGGGGCGCTCAGCGGTTTACGAATGGCCGCGTTTCTGGCACACTGTGGGTATGCCGTATCGCATTGGCATTGACGTGGGCGGCACCTTCACCCACGCGGTGGCGGTGGAGGCCGAGACGCTGCGGGTGACCGCGCAGGCGAAAGTCCCCACCACGCACCGCGCCGCCGAAGGCGTGGCGCTGGGGGTGACGCAGGCGCTGCGCGGCCTGCTGGAGGCGGGGGTGCGCCCGGAGGAGATCATCTTCATCGCGCACTCCACCACTCAGGCCACCAACGCGCTGCTGGAGGGCGACGTGGCGCCGGTGGGCATCATCGGCATGGCGCGCGGCGCCGACGCGCTGAAGGCGCGCGCGGATACCGAGATCGGCCGGCTGGAAGTCGCTCCCGGGCGTTTTCTGGAGACGTATCACACTTTCCTCGGCGCGGATGCCGCCACGCCGGACACCCTGCGCGCGGCGGTGGAGGCGCTGCGCGGGCGCGGCGCCCAGGTGATCGTCGGCGCGGAGGCGTTCGGGGTGGATGATCCCACCAATGAGCGCCTGCTGCTCGAGGTCTGCGCCGGGATGGAGATCCCCGCCACCGCCAGCCACGAAGTGTCCGGTCTCTACGGCCTGCGCATCCGCACGCGCACGGCGGTGATCAACGCCAGCATCCTCCCGAAAATGGTGCAGACGGCGCGGATGACCGCGCACGCGGTGGCTGAGGCGGGCATCAGCGCGCCGCTGATGATCATGCGCAGCGACGGCGGGGTGATGAGCATTGACGAGATGCGCCGCCGGCCCATCCTCACCATCCTCTCCGGCCCCGCCGCCGGGGTGGCCGCCGCGCTGATGTATGCGAAGATCAGCGACGGCATCTTCGTGGAAGTGGGCGGCACCTCCAGCGACATCACCTGCATCCGCAACGGCCAGGCCGCCGTGCAGAGCGCCACGCTGGGCGGGCACAAGCTCTTCCTGCGCACCCTCGACGTGCGCACCATCGGCCTCGCGGGGGGGAGCATGGTGCGCGTGAAGGAGGGCACGGTCGTCGCCGTCGGCCCGCGCAGCGCGCACCTCGCCGGGCTCGCCTATAGCTGCTTTGCCCAGGCGCTTCCCCCTTCTCCCGCCGGGGGCGAGGGGTGGGCGCCCGCCACCATCCAGCCGCTCGCCAACGATCCCGCCGATTATCTCATCGCCGTCAATGGCGACGCGCGGCTGGCGCTCACCATGTCCTGCGCGGCCAACGCCGCCGGGTACGTGCCGGAGGGCGATTATGCCCGCGGCGACGGCGCGCTGGCGGCGCGGGTGCTGGCCGACGCGCTGCGCAGTGAGCCGGCCGCGGCGGCCGAGCAGGTGCTGGCCAGCGGCTGCGCGCAGGCGGTACGTACGGTGGAGACGCTGCTGCAGGACTACGGCGTGCCGCGCGAGCACGTCACCCTCATCGGGGGCGGCGGCGGCGCGGGGGCCGTCGTACCCTATACGGGCACGATGATGGATCTCCCCTGGCGCATCGCGGAGAACGCGCCGGTGATCTCCGCCATCGGGGTGGCGCTGGCGCTGGTGCGCGACACCGTGGAGCGGACCATCCCCAACCCCTCGCGCGAGGACCTGCTGCGCGTGCGGCAGGAGGCGGTGGAGGCGGTGACGCGCATGGGTGCGGCGCCGGACACCATCGAGGTGCAGGTGGAGGTGGACCCGCAGCACCAGATCGTGCGCGCCACCGCCAGCGGGGCCACCGAGCTGCGGGCGCGCGACCGCGCCGGCGCGCCGGCGGATGCCGCCGCGCAGGCGCGCGCCGCCGCCGCCTCGCTGGGCGTGACGCCCGCGGGTCTGCGGGAACTCGCCCGCACCCCGCACTTCGCCGCGCTGGGCGCCGTGCGCGAGACGAAGAAGCTCTTCGGCCTCATCAAAACCGTGCGCCTGCCTGCCCGCCTGGTGGACGCGCAGGGGGTCATCCGCCTGCAGCTCACCCACGCCGACGCCGCGGCCGTCGCCGCCGGCGAGGCCTCCGCGCGGCTGCGCGCGATGATTGACGCGCAGGCCCACTACGGCGATGGCGGCGAGCGCCTGCCCGCCGTCTTCCTCGCCGCCGGCCCGCGCATCTTCAACCTTTCCGGCCTGCTCTCCGCCGAGCACATCCTCTCCCTCGCCGACGCCGAGCTGCGGCACCTTCCCGCCGATCAGCCGGTGCTGCTGGTGGTGGGAGAGCAGTCCTGACGGTGCGTGGGTGGGCATCGCCGGCGCCGGGCCTGTTCCCGCTTCGCGCCGTTGGTCGAGGGGGCAAACGCCCGTCTTGCGGGATTCGGCAATCTCCAGTACACTAGCGACCAATGGATCAACCATGCCCGCGTGACCCGATGCGACCAGGAGGTACCCCATGGAGTGTCCGCAGTGTGGGTATGTGATGGACCCCTTTGAGCGCGCGTGCCCGAAGTGTGCCAAAGCCGGACGCGCTGCCGCCGGGCCTGCCGTCGCTGCCCCGCCGGTGGCGCCGCAGTATCAGCCGCCGCCGGAGCCGGCACGACCGCAGCCCGCGCCGCGACAGATTCGACGCCCGCAACCGCGCGAAACCTACGACCCCCCGCTGGGCTGGCCGCTCACGATTCTGCTCTGGGTCGTCGCCGTGGTGAACGGTCTCGGCCTGCTCGTGCTGGTCATCGGCGCGCTGGTGGCGCATGTCGCCTTCGGCGGTGGCGGCGGCGCGGGGGTGTGGACCATCGCCCTCTTCTTCGCCATCGCTCCCGGCATCCGCGTGGCGGCGTGCATCGGCATGCTGCGCGGCGGACGCTGGGGCTTCTGGCTCTTTTGCGTCTTCTCCGTCATCCCCGTCGGCCTGGCGTTCATGTTTGGCAGCATGACGATCTGGCGTTTCATCTTCGACGCCCTGCCGGCGCTGCTGATCTTCTTCCTGGCGCTGGGCAAAATGGACGAGCTGGAGTAACGCGCCCACCTCCGCACGGTCGGTGCTGACTCCGCCCCCTTCCGAAGGGAAAATCGCCGTGGGGAGCGCGTCCACTGTCCGCTCCTGGCCCAGGGGACACCGCGCGGCAGCCCGACCGTGATGCGGGTAGAGGGTTGATGACCGCTGTGGGGGGCTGTCCCCCGGATGCTCCGCGTTGGCCGGCAGGCATTCCGCCCCGCCCGGCGAAGATGCTTTTGCGGAGGATGACCATGCAGATCACGCTGGGAGAACTGACCGCGCGGGTGGGGGGCGCGCTGGTGGGCGGCGATGCCGACCTGCCCATCACCGGCGCCGCCGGGTATGATACCGTCGCCGCCGGCGAGGTGACCTATGTGACCGACGCGGCGCGCCTGCCCGCCGCGGAAGCCTCGCCGGCGGCGGCGATTCTCGCGCCCGCCGGCGTCACCTCGCCGAAGCCGCTCATCCTGGTAGATGACCCGCGCGCGGCCTTTGGCCGGGCGCTGGCGCTCTTTGACTGGCGGCGCGCGCCGGAGCCGGGCATCCACCCGCTGGCGCACGTGGCGGCGTCCGCCGTCGTGCATCCCACCGCCGCCATCGGCGCCCATGCCGCCGTCGGCGCGGACAGCGTCATCGGGGAGGGCGCCGTGCTGCATCCCCACGCCGTGGTGGGCTACGGGGTGCGCATCGGCGCGGAGACGGTGCTGCATGCCGCCGTCACCATCTATCCTCACTGCACCCTGGGCGCCCGCGTCATCGTGCACGCGGGCGCGGTCGTCGGCGCGGACGGCCTCGGGTTCGTCCCCGCCGCTGACGGCTGGCAGAAACTCCCGCACCTGGGTACGGTGGTGATCGAGGACGACGTGGAAATCGGCGCCAACGTGACCATTGATCGCGCCACCTCCGGCGCCACCGTCATCGGGCGCGGCACGAAGATTGACAACCTGGTGCATATCGCGCACAACGTCACCATCGGCGCCCACTGCATGATCGTCGCCCAGGTGGGCATCGCCGGCAGCGCTACGCTGGCGGACGGCGTCATCATCGCCGGGCAGGCGGGGGTGGCGGACCACAAGCACATCGGCGCCGGCGCGCGCATCGCCGTCCGCGCGGGCATCACCCGCGACGTGCCCGCGGGCGCGACGTACTCCGGCCATCCCGCGCAGCCGCACGCCGACCAGCTCAAGATGGAAGCCGCCCTCCGCCGCCTGCCCGAGCTAGCGGAGAAGGTGAAGGCGCTGGAGCAGCGACTCGCCGCGCTGGACGCGGAGCGCGACGGCGCGTAAGGGGGGAGGAGCCGTGCCGGGCGCGCCCCCCTCCCCGGCATGCGCGGGCTATCAGAAGCGGCGCCGGAGAGGGGTTTCCCGCGCTCTGGCGTTCGCTTCGTCCTCGGCTGTGCGCGCCTCCAGCCGTTCCCGGTCGGCTTTCGCGGTGTGCGCGATGGCGGCGGCGTCATCGGGGCGGTTGAGGGCGCGGAGGGTGATGGCGAGTTGCTCCTCGGTCGCGACGAGTCTTCCAAGGTCGTAGGTGCTGTTCTCCGCGACTGCGCGCAGCGCGGCGACGGCCTGGCGGTATTGGGTCTCCGCTTCCGGAAACTCCTTCAGGCCGAATGCGGCGTCACCCAAACCGATGGCGATGCGCCGATCCAGATAGAGCCGGAGATCATGGGGACGGGGGAGGGCGGCGGCCTGGCGGAAATGCGCGCGCGCCTCGGAATAGCGGCCGGCCTTCACTTCGAACTCCGCCCAGTCCAGCAGGCGCCACAGCCCCGCTTCCGGCTTGCCGGGATGGCGTTGGTTGATGGCGTCAAGGTAGACGGCGTAGGCGGCTTCCGCCCGGTCAACCTGGTTCAGCTTCAGGTAGTTGGCGGCAAGCTGTTCCATCACGTCGTTGGAAAAATTCGGTTCCTGCATGGAGAGCGCATGCGAGCGTTCCCACATCGGCTGCGCCTTTTCCGGCTTGCCCCAGGCTTCGTAGAACTCCGCCAACGCCCGCAGCGGGAAGTTGAGGTGGAAATGGTTAACGCCGTATTCCTTCTCCTCATTCGCCAGCATCCGCAGATAATACGGTTCGGCTTCGGCGAACTTTCCCTGCGCTTTCAGCACCGCCGCGAGGTCGGCGGTGCGATATGACATGTCCACCGGATCATCGCCCGGTTCGGGACGCTGCGGGCCGAGGATGCGGCGCAGGACCGCTTCCTGATCGGCGAGGCGCTGCAGACAGGCATACGTTTCCGTGAGCGCATCCAACCACGGGGAGAGCCGCCGCAGATCGCCTTTTCCGTAGATTCGCTCCTGGATGGCCAGGCCGCGCAGCAACACCGTTTCGCGCTCGGCGTCATGTCCGGTGCGGTAGCAGATCTCCTGCAGCTCCCACAGGGCGTCCGCCATCTCCGGGCTGTCCGGGCCGACGGCCGCCTCCTGGATCGCCACCGCGCGGCGGGTGTTGGCCTCGATTTGCGGGGTGTATTCCCAGCGGCGAGCGCCTTTGCCGTAGCGCAGCAGCAGCGGCGTCAGCGCGGGGTGCGTGTCGCCATACACGGCGGCCATCCGGTCAATGCGCGCCTGCTGCTGCTCCGGCTTCTGAAAAAAGAGCGGTTCGCCATGCTCGTCGTCGGCCAGGGTCAGCGCCAGCATCTCCGGGGTATCGGGCGCGAAGACCCGCTCGAAGATGGCGCGGACGCGGGCGAGCTGATCGGCGCGCACCTTGTGATCCGGCTCGTAGCGCTGCCCATCGAAGATATGCTCGGCCATCCGCACGCTGACGGCGCCCCAGGCTTTCGCGCGGATGGCCTGCGCGCGCGCGCGCCAGGCGTCGCGGGCGGCGGGTTCGCCCACGGTACTGTGCCGGAGGATACACTCGAGCACGTCCGCGACGGCCGTGCTGTCTTCCCCGGCGGCTTCCGCCAGTTGCAGCGCGGCCAGCAGCGGCTCGCGCGCCTGCGCCGGGGTGCCGTAAATGCCGTAATGCCACCCCAGCCGCAGCAGCGCCGGGATGCGCCGGGCGGACCGCGCGCCGGCGACGGCGGTGATATCGGCATCAAGCTCGTTGAACAGGCGCTCCTCGTCGGCGTGCAGCTCGGACGAATTCCGATACGTCGCCGCCAGGGCATCGGCCACCGCCAGCACATTGTGGGAGTCCGGCGGGTAGCGCTTCTTCGCGATGGCGAGGGCCTGCGCTAACTGCCGCGCCGCCAGCCGAGGATTGGCGTCCGCGAACAGGTGACCGAGCTGCAGCAGGCTCATCAGCGCCTGGGGACTGTCCGATCCGTAGATGTTCACGCGCACCGCCAGCGCCTGGCGCAGCAGCGCCTCGGCGGCCTGCTGCTGGGCGGCGCTGAGGCGAGAGAACGCATACGTGCGCGGATACCTGATGGTGTTCGCTTCAACGGCGGCGAGATTGGATTGCAGGGTTGCCGCCAGCGGTGTCTCCGCCGGGGCGGCGGCCAGCGCCGCGGCCAGCAGGCTGCGCGCGGGGGCGGGCTTGCCCTGCAGGCTGAACGCCGCGGCGAGATTGCCGGCGGCCGCGAGCAGCGCGGGATCGTCCGTCTTCAGGGCGAGCACGCGGATGCCGTGGGCACGATTGAAGGCCGCCGCGGCTTCCTTGAAGGCGGCCTGGGCGCGGTGCGCGGCGATGGGATGCGGATCGCCGTAGGCGATGGCGTTGTAGTGCGGCCGGACCGGCGTTTCGACGGCATCCCACTCACGGGCGCCGGTGAAGTGAAGGTCAATGGTGTGGTAATAAGCGTTGCCGAGCTGTTCGACGCCGCGGTGAAAGGCGAGGATGCCGAGGCAGGTGAGGCTGTCGGCGGTGCGCAGGCCGTCGCGGTCATCGGCCTCCGCCAGCGCCAGCGCGCGGGCGAACGCCGCCGCCGCCACCCGCGGGTTGCCGGCCGCGGCGGCCGCCTTCCCGTCGGCGATGGCCGCCTCCCAGGCCGGTGGATCGAGCGCGGCACAGGCCGGGATGAGGCTGGCGAGGCAGAGGACGACGAGGACGCATCGGCACATGGCGTTTCCCTTCCTGAGCGATAGCCGTATACGTATTATACCGTATCCGTGGGCGCGAAAACCGCTCGCCGCGGGGCGCTGCCGATCAAGGGGGAGAATGCGCTTTGCCGAATACCACCCGCTTCTCATCCCCGGCCCACTGATCCCAGCAATCGGAACGGGATGCCTAGGGCGTGTTCACCCTACCGTTCAACGCCCATCTTGTGGCGTATTTTCCGCCGGACGTGTCACAATGGGCGGTGGGTCCCGCCACCGCGGCATTGTTCCGCCGTGTCTGGCGAAAAATCCCCGCAAAATCTGGGCATCGCCGATAGGGTGAGCACGCCCTCGTCGGACGCGCCGTCCCGCTGTCATCACCGAACGGTGACCGGCTGTGCAGATCGCCTCATTGCGCCGTATAAAACGTCGCCGGCCCATACACGCTGTTCACGCCGGTGTAGTAGCTGGACGGGTAGGTGCCGGGGGCGCCGTTGGCGTAGCAGAGGCCGGGGATGGTGGCGATGGCGCGCATCTTGCCGGTGAGGCTGAGGTCGGATAGCCACTTGTCCGCGCTGCCGCTGGTTTCGCTGGAGCCGATGACGTAGGTCACCCCACCGGTCAAGCGGATGGGCGCGAACAGGAGGGCGTATTTGAAGCCCTGGCTGTCGGTCAACGACGACGGCGTGACGGTCACCGCGGCGACGAGGCTCTGGTCGGACACGCGCCAGAGCGATATCAGGTGCGAGTCGGTCATGCCGGCGGCCAGCACCACGCGCCCCAGGGCTTCGACGGTAATATCGGTGGTGGGCGTGAAGCGGTAGGCCAGCGTCCCGGTAATGTCGTTGCGCCCGCCGGTCTGCGTCACGTAGGACGCGGTAATGAAGTTGTCCACCGCCATGGATGTTGAGCGGCCGGTGGAGGCGAAGAAGAAATCGGCGGTGACCTGGCTTTTCCGCGCCAAGCCGACGTGGCCGTCCACAAAGCCGAAGATGGCGCCGGAGGCATGGCGGTAGTCCACCGTGTTGATCGTGTCGGCCGCCAGGTCGCTGCTGCTATGCACCACGTAGGGTTTCGTGCGGTCGGCGCCCGCGAAGTCGGCAAGCATGGGGGCCTCGACGGGGCTGCTGATATCCCCCAGCGCCAACCCGGAGAGCAGCGATCCGGCGACAAAGAAGTAGTCCGGCGCGGTCACCGTCCCGCGCTTCGAGGAGGTGGGGCAATCCCAGACTTTCCCCTCGAGGCCGTAGGGGCCTCCCAGCGCCGTATTCCACTCTTGCGCGAGGGGAAATGTCTCCTCGTGGTCCTGGAGATACATGAGCATCCCCGCGGCAAGCTGGCGCACGTTATTCAGGCACGACGTTTGCCGGGCTTTCTCGCGCGCTTTGGCAAAGACCGGGAAAAGAATGGCCGCCAGGATCGCGATGATCGCGATGACGACCAGGAGCTCGATGAGGGTGAACCCTTTGCCGGAAGCATGAGGTTTCATGTGAGACCGTCCTTTCAGATGATGAGGTCGCGGCGCCCTCTGCCGGTGAAAAGCCAGGTGGCACCATATAGAAATTATGGCGATCTTCCGCCGGGCGGCCAGTGTGGAAAATGCTATACTTTGCTATAATGCTGCTATATTGCCGCGTACGATGCCGGCGAAGATACGGCCAGGAACTTGAGGTGGAGTCGCCATGCGTGACCAGCGCTATATCGGCTTTTCAACTGGGCATGATCGCGATAAACGGAACCCCGCCCACCGGGTGTTGCGTCCCGCCGGCACGGATTGCTGGATTCTCGTCTACACCCTTGCCGGCCGCGCGCGCATCCATGAGCCGGCGGGGGACTTTTGTGTGGAGCCGGGGGATTTCCTCCTCATCCCTGCCGGGGCGTACCAGGACTATGGCCCGGACCGCGCCATCGGCCTCTGGGAATATCTCTGGGTCTGCTTCACCCCGCGTGCCAGTTGGCCGGAGGGCCTCCTCAGTTGGCCGACGCCGGCCGCGCAGCTCGGGAAAATCACCATCAGCGCGCCGTCGCTGCGCGCGGAGCTGCGGGAGCGCATGGCGCAGGCCGTGCAGTTGGGGAGAAGCCCGCTGAAGCGGTGCGAGGCATTCGCGCTCAATCGGATCGAGGATATCCTGCTCTGGTGCGAGACGGTGAACCCCCTGGCCGAGGAAGTCCGGCGCGATGTCCGCATCACGCGCATTCTGCATTACCTCTGCGAGCACGCGCACGAGCCGATACGCGTGCCGCACCTGGCGGAGCGCTGCCATCTGTCTGCGTCACGCTTCGCCCATCTCTTTCACGCGGAGATGGGGCAAACACCGATGCAATATCTCGAAGCGCAGCGCATCGCGCATGCGCGCACGTTACTGCGCATGACCGATGCCCCGATTTCCGCCGTCGCCAGGCAATGCGGCTTTGTCTCCCACAGCGCGTTCAGCCGCATCTTCAAACGCTACCACGACGGCCGCACCCCCTCGGAATTCCGCCGGGGGTGAAGCGCCTCCCCGCCGCAATGGGCCGGCCACGGCCCGGCATACTGACTGATGGAACGCCGGCAGAGGGCGGGGTGACCCTATGCGCTGTGCCACATGACTCCCGCGGTGCTCGGTATCCGGTCGGTCGGCCCGCTCCGGCCGATCCACGCCGGTGGACGTCGTTTCTCCCGCCCCGGATGTGCATCCGGGGGACGCTGGGGCCGCGGAGTTGTACTCCGTACGCATCTGCAACATGGATTATCTGATAGATCTGTGTAGCAATGCATGCGGAGTACAACTCCGCGGCCCCAGTGAACACCCCACCAAAGCGAAAACACGTTGTCGCAGCGCATGATGCCGTGGCCATCTGGCCGCCAACCCCATCCCGCTCTTGACACCATCCGCTGTCTCTGCTAATATTTAGCCTAGGTAATGATTATGGCCGATTCGGGACGCGCGCGCGGTGAAAAGAGAAGGGGGAACGGCCGGCTTGAGCGCTTCGTCGAGCTGCTCGGGGCCTACTCCGCCTCGGTGCTGACGGCGCGGCTGCTGGAAGCGGTGACGACGGGGGAAGTGACGCCGGCGCAGTTCGAGGCGCTCACCTTCATTCATCGCCACGGCGGGTGCTCGGCGAAGGCGCTGTCCGAAGGACTGCGCATCAGCATCCCGTCCTCAACGCGCCTGGTGGACCGCCTGGTGCGCAAGGCGCTGGTGGACCGCCGCGAAAGCGCGGAAGACCGCCGCCTGGTGCACCTGTCGCTCACCGCGAAGGGGCGCACGGTGCTGGAGGACGTGCGCGCCGCGCGCATCGCCCGCCTGCAGCGCGCGCTGGGGGCATTGAGCGAGGAGGAGCAGGCGCTGCTGCACGATCTGCTGGAGCGTTTCCTGCGCGGCGTCCTCTGTGACGAAGAGACGGTGCAGGAATGCTGCCTGCACTGCGGCAGCGAGCACGACCGCGACTGCGTGGTCAACGCCGTGCACGAGGCGCTGGTCGGGCGGCCGATCGCCTGTCTGTAGTTCCGGGCGGCGGTCAGCCGTCTGCCAAGCGCGATATTCCGGGGAAACCCGGTGGGAGTGAGGAGAGAGATGCCACAGTACAGTGCCAAAGTGATGGACCATTTCGCGCACCCGCGCAACGTGGGCGAGATGCCGGACGCCGACGGGGTGGGCACCGTGGGCAACCCGGTGTGCGGCGATATCATGAAGATGTACATCAAAGTGCGCGAGGGGATCATCGTAGACGCGAAGTTTCAAACGTTCGGCTGCGGCGCCGCCATCGCCACCAGCAGCATCTCCACGGAGATGATCATCGGGAAATCCATTGACGAGGCGGTGCAGTTGACCAACGCCGCGGTGGCCGAGGCCCTTGACGGCTTGCCGCCGATGAAGATGCACTGCTCGCTGCTGGCGGAAGAAGCGGTGAAATCCGCCATCAACGACTATCTCCTCCGCGCCACCGGCGTCGGCTTGCCCGGCATGGAGAAGCAAGACGGGGCGGCGTGCGACCACCACCACCATGATGCGGTGTCCGGGGAGGGATAGGCCCTCAGCCGTGAGTCAGGCGAAAAATCGAGGGAGCATCCATGTCGGCAACGCGCCGCGCGCTGATCATCGTGGACATGCAGAACGATTTCGTGCTGCCCGGCGCGCCGGCGTGCGTGGCGGGAGCGGCGGCGACGGTGCCGGTCATTCGCCGCCTGCTCGAGGCGTTCCGGAGCCGCCGGGATCCCATCTTTCACGTCGTCCGGGAGTATCGGGCGGACGGCAGCGATATCGAGCTGCCGCGGCTGGACGGGTTTGTGCGCGGGCAGCCCTACCTGGTGCCCGGCACGCCCGGCTGCGCGATCGTGGCGGCGCTGACCCCGCTGCCGGGTGAGTATCGCCTGGTGAAGAACCGCTTCAGCGCCTTCATGCTGACCGAGCTCGACCTGATGCTGCGCCGCCTGGGCGCTGCCGACCTGGTCATCTGCGGCACGCAATACCCGAACTGCATCCGCGCCAGCATCTTCGACGCGGTGGCGCTGGGCTACCGGGTGACGAACATCACCGACGCCACCTCCGCACAAACGCCGGAGATCGCCGCCGCCAACATTCACGACATCATGAATATCGGCGTGCCCTGCGTGACACTCGACGCCTACCTAGCCGGCGCGGGCGGGTAGCGGGGAAGTCGCGACGCAGCGGGAAGAGATCAAGCGGCTGGGGGAGCTGACATCGCAAACAGGGGACACCGGAGGCTGCCCCGTATTTCCAGTCCCTTATTTCCATTTATACGTCAGTTTCACATTATAAAGTCAAATTTGGCAGAGCAACATGCAATAGATTTCTATTCGACTTTACTACTTTCCGAGATATTCTTCATAGTGATCACAGCAATTTCATGGTCACCTTCCTTCTTCCATGTTACATTGAGATCAAGCACCGTATCAAGTATGGACATCGGCACAAGTACAGTATTAGACCTAATCTCTGCCGGATGAAGAATGCTTACAATACGCGTATCATATCTTACCTGGTTATTTTGATGGCTAATCATGATCTCTTTATTCAAAACTCGTCCATTTGCACGCCCACCTTCAATATCAAAGCGAGCGGCAGGATCAATAATTCCAATGATATGTGCAAGGGGTACAAGGTACTCACGTCTACTTTGATCAATGAGCTTTGCTGGTATCTGACGAATAATGCTGTTCTTAAAAGATACCGATACAGAAGTGCTGTCCTTGCCCCATAAAGTCGTGCCAATATTTCGTGTGTTCCAGGCATCGCGTAATCCGATGTGTAATTCATTGGCAAACACTGGTAGCCCTGATGGAACAGGAAGTGGCTTCCCGGATAATAGAGTGTCGACCCTCTTTCCGAGCTCTTTTCCAATAGTGATTAGTTGCTTCTGGCCTTTTTCAGCATCATTGGTGGTCACAACAATATCACATAAGACATTCGCCCGTATTTGTAGGAGTCGCGTCGGACCAATCCAGGCAGAATCGCTAAAGGTGTTGTAGGGTTCTGTATTGGTCACATCAGTTGGTGATACCGCAACGGAATCGAGTAATAGATTCGCCATTCTCTTCGCATTATCTTTCGATGGCACGACATAGATAGATACCAATACACGGCTACTTGCACGATCAATATCAGCCAAAGGTTCCCCAAACCATAGTTCTCGTATTGTAAGTGCATTCTTTTCTTGTGTGACTTCAAGTGAGAAGGGAATAAAGTCACTCAAAAGAAGGTCACGAGAAACAATGAGCGATGCTCCTTGTTCCGGTGTGATACAGTCGCCGGCGCCAAATAGTAATTTAGGTCGCATGACGAACACCAGTATAGTAATGGCGCAACTGATGCACAACAATATTGCCATAACCCATCGGCCATGAGCAAAAGAAACCATCTTAATCCACCTCCGAAGGTAATCCATAATAAAGGTCTATCGCGCCTAAAACAAACGGCGGGTAAGTCGTATCGTCCCAAGTTCCATAATCAAACACCCTTGATTTATATGCGGACATCGTCATGTTGGTCGGAACATATGGTGCGGATGGCATAATTCTTATGCAGGGATCATATACTACCGATCCTGTCATGCCAACATGGTGAAAGTTCCATATAGCAGTATTCCAACTTGGAGTACCGACTGGATCAAGGGATTGATACCCGAAAGGTCCACCAATCCTTTGGGCTTGAGCGGAAAGTCCGACACTGTGACAGAGCACCTCCCACCAGAGCGACATATCTTGACAGTCCGCTGCCGTTTGATCCATGAAATCCCAAAGACTGAAACGTACTGCCACGGGAGTTCCACTACTGAATCTAACTTGGTAATGACTATCTAATCCATCGTAATTCATGCCAGAGCTTGTATAGGCTTTCTCTGCAAGTTGCGTATAGGCTTCAGTTGTATATGTGGAAGTATACCCATTTTGCCCATCTGGAGCAATACCGGCAGCTAACCAATCTGATGCTTTCTTGAGTACTCGACTCCAGCAAGTCCTTGTGACCGGTGGTGTAGCTGAAGTTGCTCCCCAAGGGCTGATTGGAATATTGAATGTCAAAAACACTTCCTGGTGTGTCGCCGTAACTGTTCCTGCTTGTGCCCAATCACTGTTGTTACTCTTCCGAACATATATTGTATACTGTTGCGATAACGAATAACTTTTTGCACGGTTTCTTGCTGTGAATGTATGGGACAACGAACGAGGGAACGATCCTGTTGTTGATACATCGCTTGAGTAAGTTTGTGTATCGCTCCATGTGCCGGTAACTGCATAGCGAATATTCACGCTCCCAGTAACTGTGCTGGAGGTTAACCTAGCATCAGATGTCATCGTCGAGCTTATCGTATACGCAATTGGTTTTGTCACGGAAGCTGTCCATTGTGGACGTGCTATTGCTACATCGCTTTGTCTATTCCACAAGGTATGATCACCCGTAAAGCTAATCTGATCGATTGTAACAGAAGGATGGGCATATACGCTCCGGGTGGCAGTATTCTCGTTCTGCATAGGTGACTGATCAATGGCCTTGACACTAATCACATGATTCCCCGGAGTCGTTCCTGTTGTGTTCCAGTTGTAAGTGTAATAGTCGGCGCCTTGTGGAATTGTCATGTCACCTTTAAAAATGTCGTCGACGTAGAGTTTTACGACGTTAATGCCTGATGGGTCATGAGCATATGCCTTGACAGCAACCGTGCCACTTACGTATTCCCCATCGACTGCCGGCTTTGCAATACTTACACTAGGTAAGCTGTAGTTAGCAATGATTCTCCGTGTAGCATTTGCCTCGTTCCGTGATGGTGAGTTGTCTTGTGCGATAATTTTTATAGTGTGATAGCCTTCCGCTGTTCCTGTTGCATTCCAGGAGTACGTCCAGTTGTCACCCGCCTTTGTCATATTGCCTTTAAACGTGTCATCAATATATACTTTCGCATTAAGTACGTCTGACAAGTCTGTTAGAGTGGCACTAATCTGCACAGATGCTCCGCTAACTTTCTCATCGACTGCGGGTTGTATGAATGTAATCGCTGGGGGCGTGGTATCTACGACGGTCACAGTTACGATATTCGAAGATTCAACTGGCACCATCTGACCGTTTGTATTTCTATTCCACAAAACAGCGCGGTATTGGTAGACCCCAGAAGTACTGGGTGAATATGTACCGGCACTTTTCGGTATAACACCATCCAACTCTGTCGTTGTAGATGAATCCGAACCGTCAGCCCCCGTCGTAAAAAAGTCGTCATCTTTCCAAGACGGTGAGATACGCGTGAGTGCAACATTACCCTCAATATCAGCACCTTCACCGCCACTAACTTGCACACCCCATCCTACGACCAAACCTGTTGTGCCAAGTTCTATCGATTGCTGATCTTTGCTACAAGTCAATGTGAGGCTTGTGACTCCGGAAAACCCACTTCTACCCCAACGCCCATACGCTACCGTGATAGTTATGCCTAACAATACTAATAAACTGAAGATGCCCGTAATGACGATATATTTATGTGGACGTATGAGCCTTTCCTCCGTTCATTAATATCCCATAGTCAGCAGATCAAATTCCGTGCGCTGATTTTCTGAGTGCCCTATCTGTTTCCACCATTCTTCACGATGACTCTGACGTTGAGAAAGCCACTTTGTCATTTCATCCCGCAGCACACGATAATGTGCGCTCGTTGTAAATGTATTCGTTGACAATGCAATCACTGCCCCGAGTTGTTGGGATTGAGAGAGCGTCATTTTACACCGTGGGTAACGTGAATTCACTTCGTAATATAGATCGAGTGTACGAAATTTCACGAAACACCATCCTGATAAACGAAGCCCCATTATTCCGTGATCCCATCCACTTGGAGAGCCAGCTGAATAACCGTAATTATTTGCTTCTTTAAATAACATATCGTTTTGATTATACACAACTTCTTTATATATTCTGTTAACCATCGGACATTCGATGTTTGCGCCTTCATTACATTCAATGTTGTGTATGTTTATAACGATATCAAGCCTTTTCCCCTTATTTATCAAGTTAACAAAGTATGTTGCATAAGAAATTATCTCGGGCATAACAGGCTTCACTGCTCGGAAGTAATCCCCAAGTTCAAATGATGATGATATTGCTTTGTCAGGCATTAGGATCGGCACTAATAGCCAACGGACTTTCCGCTGTGTTGGATCTGCTAACAGAAACCTTCTCAGCATTCCCATAACAGCCCAACTACTATCATGCTCTGTTGCATGTTCACGTGCATAAACAATAACTGTCGGACAAGTCTCGAACCATTCTTTGTCCAAAGGATCAAGCCGTATTATGTTTAGTGGTCTACCCTCTCCAGAGGTTCCTATCAGCTCTAAAGTAACTCCTGGAAATTTCGCATTCCTGATTTTTTCATGTAGCAATTGTAGATAGGTGTAATTAAATGGCACTCGCATCGCGATAGTAGCCGTAGGAAGTGTAAATTGCTGTGTGATGCGAAAGACGTTGATTCCCGTCACCGCCTCTGCTTTATCTACTTCCCGCCACGCTTGCCAGTACGTCCCATCCTGTGATAGGAACTGCTCGGCCACCTCCTTCGGGATCACCGTCTGGTCGGGTACCTTGCCGGCCCCGGCGCATTTCGCCTCCCCCTGTTTGAACGGGTCTCCACTCACCCACCGGCCGTCTTTGTCCTTCGTGAACCACTCGTACGTCTCGTACTGCGTGGGGTCGGCGTAGGTCATCATCGGCATCAGCCCCATCCATTTTTTCACATCGGCGGCGTTGCCCTTGGTGTCGTTGCCCGCCATGGAGAGGCCGATGGTGACCTCGGTGTCGGTAGGGAGGTTGGTGAAGGTGCCGGCGAACCAGTTGTGGGCGGGAGAGGCGAGCTGGACGATGACGTAGTGGGGAGTGACCTGGTCAACCACTTCCAGGTTGAAGCCGTCCTGGGGGATGATGGCGATGGGCGGGGGGGGCGTTACCGTGCGCAGGCGCGCAGGCGAGCATGCCTAGGAGCAGGAGGACGCCTCCGAGATACCGATCCCATCGCCGGTCTCGCATGCCGCGCCCAATTCTGATGGTTTCAAGTACGAAGCGCTTGCTTTGTGGTGAATATTATCATGCCACCTGTCATGCTGTCCATACGGGCACCATCAAATTTTCACCACCCTGTCACCGCGCCGTGCGCCGCGGCAGCGCGGATCCGCCTGCTGAGCCCGCACTCTTCATGCCGGAGGTTACTCCTCCAGCCGCAGCACGCTCATGAACGCTTCCTGGGGCACTTCCACCGCGCCGATGGCCTTCATGCGCTTCTTGCCGGCCTTTTGTTTTTCCAGCAATTTGCGCTTGCGGGTGATGTCGCCGCCGTAGCACTTGGCGATGACGTCCTTGCGGTAGGGGCGCACCGATTCGGCGGCGATGATCTTGCCGCCGATGGCCGCCTGGATGCGAATCTCCATCTGCTGGCGGTGGATGACCTCCTTCAGCCGTTTCGCCATCGCCGAGCCGCGGCGGAAGGCGCGGTCGCGCGGGGTGATGAAGGAGAGGGCGTCCACCGGCTCGCCGTTCACCAGCATGTGCACCTTCACCAGGTCGCCGAGGCGGTAGCCGGCGAACTCGTAGTCGAAGGAGGCGTAGCCGCGGGTGCGCGATTTGAGCTGGTCGAAGAAATCGAGGAGGATCTCGCCGAGCGGCAGCTCGTAGTGCATGATGACGCGGTTGGTGCCGGCGTATTCCATGCTCACGTAGACGCCGCGGCGCTCCTGCGCCAGCTCCATGCACGGCCCGATATATTCGCTGGGGGCGATGATGGTCGCCTTCACGTACGGCTCTTCCACGCTTTTGATGCGGTCAGCGGTGGGCATGAAGGCGGGGTTGTCCACCATCAGCACCTCGCCGGCGGTGGTGGTGACGCGGTAGATGACGCTGGGCGAGGTGGCCACCACGTCCAGGTTATATTCGCGCTCCAGGCGCTCCTGGATGATCTCCATGTGCAGCAGGCCGAGGAAGCCGGCGCGGAAGCCGAAGCCCAGCGCGGAGGAGGTTTCCGGCTCGTAGGTGAGGGCGGCGTCGTTGAGCTGCAGCTTTTCCAGCGCCTCGCGCAGCAGCGGATAGTCGCTGCTGTCGGTGGGGTAGAGGCCGCAAAAGACCATCGGCTTCGCCTCGCGAAAGCCGGGCAGCGCGGTCGCCGCCGGTTTGGCCGCCTCGGTGATGGTGTCGCCCACCCGCGCGTCGCCCAGGCTCTTGATGCCCGCCGCCACATAGCCGACTTCGCCAGCCACCAGCTCGTCGGTGGGGCTCATCCCCAGCGTGAAGCGGCCCACTTCCTGCGCTTCGTAGGTGCGGCCGGTGGACATCATCATGATGCGCATGCCGGCGCGCAGGACGCCGTTGCGCACGCGGACGTAGGCGATGATGCCGCGATAGGGGTCGAAATGCGAGTCGAAAATCATCGCCTGCAGCGGGGCGGCGTTGTCGCCCGCCGGGGCGGGGATGCGCGCGACGATGGCCTCCAGAATCTCCTCGGTGCCGATGCCTTCCTTGGCGGAAGCGTCAATCGCTTCCTCGCCGGGGATGGCCAGCGCGTCTTCCAGCTCGCCGCGCACCCGCGCCGGGTCCGCGCTGGGCAGGTCAATCTTGTTGATCACCGGCACCAGCGTCAGCCCCTGCTCGTTGGCGAGGATGCAGTTGGCCACCGTCTGCGCCTCGACGCCCTGCACGGCATCCACGACGAGGATCGCCCCCTCGCACGCCGCCAGGCTGCGTGACACTTCGTAGTGGAAGTCCACGTGGCCGGGCGTGTCAATGAGGTTGAGTTCGTAGAGCTGCCCGTCGCGCGCGCGGTAGGTCATCGCCACGGCGCTCGCTTTGATGGTGATGCCGCGCTCCCGCTCCAGCTCCATCGAATCGAGGATCTGGTCGGCCTTCGTGCGATCCGTCACCAACCCGGTGTGTTCCAGCAGCCGGTCCGCCAGCGTGGATTTGCCGTGGTCAATGTGCGCGATGATGCAGAAATTGCGTATTTGCCGTTGTGCAATCATAAAAACACGCGAAACGCCCCGAAATCCGCGTTCCGAGGCGTCTCATTATACGCGCGCGGGGCGGGGATGTCTACGGGCGGACGACACGGTATCTGTTCACGTTTCTCGGCGTGCCTTGCCATCCGCGCGCACACCTCTCCCCCCCCCCTTCCCTCGATGCTCTTTGACAAATGAATACCGCTTTGGTGGGCTGTGCACCGACAGCGTCCCCCGGATTGAAATCCGGGGCTGGAGAAACGAAGTCCACCGGCGTGGACTCACCGGACCGGGCCGACGAACCGGATACCGAGCAACGCGGTATTCATTTGCCAAAGAGCATCGAGGGAAGGGGAGCACCGGATCTGCACCCCATCACTCCCCCTTCCCTCTCAGGGAAGGGGGGCGGGGGGTTAGGTTGCTTCGATCAGGACACAGACGCAAAAACGTGAACAGATACGCGACACGTGCGCGACGGAGGGGCCGCGCTGGTCTCGCCCGCGGACATCGGCGATGTGCTATACTGCTGGTATGTCATCAGCCGCCGCATTGGTCGTGGGAGTGCTGGCGCTGCTTTTCCTGCACCGGTCATCGCCGGCGCCGGTCGTCCACGCCGCACCCGGCCGCGGCGCCACCGCTATCACCACCGCCGCCCGGGGCAACACCGTCACCGTTGACATCACCAGCGAAGGCGGCATCGGCAGCGCGACGATTACGCTGGGCGATCCGCGCCCCGCGCGCCTCATCATCCGCCTGCACCTGAAGGGTCTGGAACATTTTTCGCTGACCCAGGGGGACACCACGCTGGGGGCCGCGGTGGGCAGCGGCGCCGATCACCCCGTGCGCCGCTGGATCATGCGCCGTGGGGAGGCGGAGGAAGCGCCGCTGGCCGAAGGCAGCCCGCTGTGGATGCCGCTGACGCGGGGGGACGACGCCTTCACCCTTGAAGCGCCCACGCCGCTCCTCCACGGCGACGCGGCGGAGCTGGCGCTCCACTGGGTAGATTTCTACCGCTGAGAAACTGTACGGGAAGTCTCGGCGCGTGCCTGCTCCGGGGCTTGCCGCCGGGCGGCGTAGGGGAAGGGTAGGGGGCGCGACGGCGTCGGGCCGGATGCACACGGGCGAGTGCGGGTCACCGTCTGGAACAGGGCGGGAGCCCGGCCGCATCCCGGGAAGCTTACCTATACTCGGCCGGGCGCCCTGTTCCAGACGGTGACGATATCTACAGATGATTGCCTACTCGCGGCTCGACGGAGTCTCGCCCTCCAGCATGCGGCGGATACTTCCGAAACAGTGTCTGAGAGCGCGGCCGGCCCGCCCCCCGGCCGGTTCGCGTTGCCGAGCATGGCCATTCACGCGGCAGGGGTCATCAACGATCCGTCGCCCCGGCGATTGCGCGGGCAACCGCCGCGCCGTTCACTGTCACCGCGCTGAACGCCGCCCAGTCGGCGTTGGGTTCCACGCGCCAGTTCACGCCCGCCGGCATCTCCACCGTGATGGCCAGCGTCTCGCCCTCCACGCGCCAGGCGACCCGCAGGTCGCCTAACGGGGACGCGCTGGCGCCCTCGGCGTGGGCGAGTCCGCAGGGGCGCGGGCTGACCACCACCTCGGCGGCGCCGGGCGCGGCGGGGCGCATGCCGAGAATCGTCCGAGTGAAGACATACACGGGCGCGGACGACCAGGCGTGGCAGTGGCTGCGCGTCGGGAAGGAGGAGTCCGGCTGGGGGAAGCCCTCCCAGCAGGTGGTGGCGTCGGCGTCCAGCATCCCCTGCCATAATTCGCGCACGATGCGTACGGCGTCAGCGTCGCGGCCCGCCTTTTCCAGCGCCTCCAGCACGTATTGCAGCGCGAAGGGGCTGCCGATGCGCGTCATCTCCGCCGGCGGGTCGAGGAGGTTGCGCAGCGCCGCCGCCTCCGCGCCGGCCGGCAGCGCGTCATAGAGCAGCGCCAGCGCGCTGGTGTGCTGGCTCGTCCGCGCGCTCACCGTGCCGTCTTCGTGGATGGCGTCGGGATAGCTGCCTCGCTCCGCGTCCCACCGCGCCAACACCGCCGCGCGCAGGCGGTCGTGGAAGGCGGTCAGCCAGGGGCCGTCCGCCGCGCCCAGCGCGTCGCAGCACTGTTGCGCCGCCTGCAGCGCGCCGAGCAGGAAGAGCGAGTTATGCAGCACGGTGCAGTGATCCTGATCAATGGGCGCCCAGTCGAAGAGGTTCCAGGCGGGGAGGCTGAACAGCCCGCGGTCGGTGCAGAAGGATTCCGCCCCGCGCAGGTTCCGCAGCACCGCGGGGTAGAGCTCCTCCAGCGCGGCGCGGTCGCCGCCGGCGAAATAATGCTCCCACACTCCGATGCCCCAGAGAAAACTCCAGGCCGGCAGCAGGATATCCCAGCCGCTGGGCACCTGGCAGCCGGTGATGGGCAGGTGATCCAGCGATTGCGCGGTGAGCCGCAGGCAGCGCAGCGTGAGGTCGTCCGCGCCGTAGCAGATGGCGTTGTACAGCGCCTCGTTGCGCGCGTCGCCCACCCACAGCGTCTGCTCGTAGAGTGGGCAATCGGTGAAGGTATCTTCCATACAGAGGCGCAGCGTGTAGGCGCTGATCTCCCAGATGCGGGTGAAGGCGCTGTCCGCACAGCGGAAGGCGCCGCGATGCTCGACCGGGTACGTCGCCTGCAGCAGGGAGACGGTGCGTATCCGCACCGGCCCGGTCATGCCGCGCAGGGTGAGGAAGAGGTAGCGTCCGGCGCGCCGTCGCATGGAGACGAAGCGGTTCACGCCCGCGCGGCAGATATAGCGGAAGCCGTTGCGGTGGCCGGTGTGCTGCAGGCGCGCGCCCTCGCGGTACTCGATCAGGTGGGCGTCCACCACCGTGCCCGCCGGCGCCGTCAGCTCGAAGGTGAGGTAGCCCACCACCTCCTTGCCGAGATCCAGACACAGCTCCACGTCGCCTTCTGGCGCGGGGGATATCGTCGTCCATTCCCGATTATCCGCCAGCAGCGCCGCAGGGTCGGTCAGCAGGTCATCCGCCGGGCGCACCACGCGGCGATGGCGGAAGTCCGGGTAGGCATCCTTCGGCAGCATCACCGCGCGGGGGATGACCCGGCAGAGCGGACCGGCCGCCGCGCACAGCGCCGCCGCGTCCGGCTGTTGCGCCAGCGCGGTCATCGTCGCGGCGATCGCGTCGCTCACCGCCGGCCGGCCGGGATACCCCGCGATGGCGCTGACGGCGTCCCGCTCGCCGGGCGGGTCAATCACCAGCCAGGGGTTCTCATCGTCGGGCCGCAGCGGGTTGCGCGCGGTGAGACCGTCCCATTGGGGGAAAATGAGCGTGGTGTCGTAGAGATGGCCGACGCTATTCACGACCATCGCCAGCAGGTTCTCGCCCGCCCGCAGGCGCAGCGCGCCGTCGTCCACGCGCGCGCCGTTGCAGTAGAGCGCCGTCCCGCCGTGGACGGGAATCTCCCGCGCCGTCTCGCTCTCCAGCACCGTCGCCAGCACGACCGCGAAGGCGCAGCCGTTCGCCGTGCGGTCTTCCGGGAAGCAGATGCGCTTCAGATCGAAGGTGAAGTGCCGCGCGGGGGCCGTCACCACCGCCGTCTCGTAGACGCGCACCGGGAAGATCGGCTCGCGGGTGAGGAAACGCACGTCGCGGGGATGCAGGTCCTGCCAGGGGCCGCCTGTTGCCGGGTAGTACGCCTTTGCCGGCGCCCAATCCATCGCGGCCGCCAGCCGGGCATCATACCACTCCGCCTGGTCCATCTGGATGCTGATGCGCGCGGTATCCGCGACGTGCGCCGCGCCGCGCGCCGCCTGCCAGCGCGCATCGGTGGCGATGCACAGGGGCGTCCCGTCGGCGGCCACCACGTCGAGCTGCGCCAGCAGCCCGGCCTCCCGCGGCACGCGGTGGAAGGTGCTCATCCCGAAGTGCCGCGCGACGACGACGATCTCGTTCTCGCCGGGATGCAGCAGCGCCGTCACGTCCAGCACGTCGTACTGAAAATGTCCCGGCCAGCTCCGGCACGGCCCATCCTCCACCCAGTGGCCGTTGATGAACAGCCGGTAGACCGCATCCGCGGTGATGGCCAGCGTCGCCCGGGCGATCTCCGCCAGCGCGAACACGCGTCGGGCCATGATCGTCTCGTTATAGGGGTGCCGATCCGGGCCGTCCACCCAGATCCACTGCGCGCGCCATTCCATCGCGGGCTCCTTCTCCACCCAAGCGTTTCCCCTCTCTTCCACGGCGGGCGCGCAATCCCTCGCGCACGTGACGCATTGGGCCGCGCCTCCCTCGTGGCGGCGCGTCAGGGGGCGGGCGCCGCGCCGGGTATGCGCAGCACGAACGGGCGCATGGTGGGGATCGTCAGCGCGAGCTGCCAGCGGTCGCCTTCGACGATGCAGGGGTGGGCGTGCCAGGTGCCGTCATCCGCGAGTATGTGCACCCGCGTCGGCGCCGGCCCGGCCCAGCGGAGGCGCAACGGACTGATCGGATCGGGGCTGAGGTTGAAGATCGCCAGCACCGCCTCGTCGTCGCAGGTGCCGTACAGGGCGTAGACATCGCCGTCATCCTCCACCACCACGGGCAGCGGCGCGCGGCCCAGCCACGCCAGCACCGCGCACAGTTGCGCCGTGCGCGCGGGATTGAGGAAATGGTTGATCAGCGGCGTGACGGCGTAGGCATACACGGCGACGCGGCCGCCGAGATGGTTTTCATAGACGGTCGCCGCCGGCGCGACGCGTTCGGTCTGCCCGGATAAATGCCACGGCTCCCGCAGCAACCAGGAGAGCACGCGCGTCGCCGGAGACGCCGGCGTGAGCCACGTCAGGTCATGCGGCCTGGTGCGGCTCCCTCCCCGGCGGGCACCGGCATAGTGCCCGTTGAGCGCCTCCTCGGCGGCGAATTGCTCGAGACTGACCTTCAGCTCAGCGCCGTCCCGGACGTGCACCCCCAGCAGGTCGGCGAAGCCGCGCTCGGTCAGCGCCCGCGCCGCCGGCCCATCGAGCAGCACGCCGCCGGCCAGCAGCGCCGTGATCTCCTCATCGGTGAACCCCTGCGGCGCAGTGCCTTCCAGCATGACCACGCCCTCGCCGTCCGTGCGGAAGGGGATGCCCGATCGCCCGCAGACGCTGCCCCAGCCCAGCTCGTTTATCCCCTGTCCGTCATGCGCCGACCAGGGCGCGCGCCACAGCTCCTGCCCGCTGCACAGCGCGACCGGCCCTTGCCAGCGCGTGCGCTGGCCGAGCCGGCGCGCCTCCGCGAAGAATTGCCGACTGGCGGACAGGGCCGCGCGATACGCCGCCGCCTCCTCCAGCCGCCAATCCAGGGTATTGGTGATCCAGAGCTTGGGCCTGTCCATGCCGAGCAGCGCGCCGCCGGTGATGTAGGCCCGCAGCGAGGTCGCCGAGAGGCTGTGGCGGCTGTGGGGAGAGGTATCCGCCTCGCTCATGGTTTCCACGTCATCCGGCACGCGCGCCCGCTGGTGCGCGAGCCGCGTCATGGTCGCGGGGAATCCTTTGAACCCCTGCTCGCCGTAATAGGCGCTGTTGAAGCGCAGCCACGGGCGAGTCGCGCCGGCGAAGGCGCGCGCCAGGCGTTCGTGGAGCAGCCGCTGGTTGCTCACGCTGCAGAAGCCGCAGCGCAGATGGGGGTCCACCGCGTCAATCGCCCGGCGGATCCGCCGCGCCAATGACAGCAGGCTGTCGTCGAGATGCGCCTGCCACTGCCGCCGCACCGCCAGGCCCGCCGCGTCATCGCGCGCGGCCGCCGCCAGCACCGCCTCCCGTGTCCAGGCCCCCCCGGTGAGGGCGGAGAACGCGGCGAGGTGCAGCGGGCACAGGCAGCCGCGTTGCGCCGGGTCGTGCCATTCCAGGCGAAAGTCGTCATCCACCAGCAGAAAGGCCGGCTCCGCTCGCGCGAGGAGGGTGACCGTGGCGGACAGATGCTCCCCGAAGCCATCATCCAGCGGGCAGAAACAGGCGGCGCAGAGCTGCCCATCCGCGCCCACGATGCGCTGGAAGGGGGCCGGAGAGACGGGGAAGCCGCGCTCCAGATGGCCGATGGTCTGTTGCAGCAGGATGCCGCACTGCACGCCTTCAGGGGCCAGCCGCGCCTTCAGGCGGGCGAAGCGCGCGACGGCGGCGTGGATCTTGTCGAGATAGGGCGGCATTTCCGGGTGCGCCTTCACCAGGAACCCGACGTCGGTGGCCCCGATGTCGCGGCACAGCACCGCCAGCTCCTCCAGCATCTCGGCTTCACGCCAGGGAGCAATGTTGATGATCAGCAAGGTCTGCATACCGAGGCTCCTCTGTCAGGGTATTCCCGCGCTCCGAGGATACCCACGCACCGCGCCGGGGAAGCCGCTTGAGTTGAAAAAACCGTGGGCAAAATTTGCGCCGCGCGGATGGCGGCGGGGCGGCGCGCGGGGGGCCCGGCAATCTCTGCTGCCATGAAGGGAGGCGCGCGGCGCGGCGCGGCACAGCGGCGGGCGCCGGCGCGGGACGGGAACACCCGCGCCGCCGGCGCCCGCTAGTTGTGCACGCCGATTTCAGCCCGCGGGGGGCGCGCCGTCAAACTCGCCGCCGCCCCGCGTCACTGCCCGCATCGCGCCGGGCCGATGCTCACAGCCCGAATTCCTCCTTCAGCATCGTCCTGACGGTCGCCTGCGCACCGGCGGGGAGCGCATTGGCGTAGATGAGGACCGCGCACAAGTCGCCAAGCAGGCGGTTAGTGTATCGTGAGCCCTCGGCGGCCGTCTTATTATACTCCGCGCCGATCAGCAGATGTTCCTGGTTGTTGCCGGGGTAGATACCGGTCTTATTCCAAGGAAGACTACCACTCTCGTAGGGAATGAGCGGTCTCGCGCTGCCGTTGATCCAAATGGCCTGCCGCGCCGTATTCGGAGCCAGCGTGGCGTCAAATCGGCTCGCGATGATGTTGAATGTTGTGGTGGAAAACACATCGGGGACCGACGTCGTGTATTGCTGCAACCCGGTGGTGGCGCCACCATCACCAGCAGCGCCCGATAAATTCTCGTCGCCGGCATTGTACATAATGGCGACGTGGTAGCTCCCGAAAGTCGCAGACCTCTCAAGACGCAACCCCACTCCGCCGCGGTTCGATTCGCCGACATTGGTGCGTTTGGACAGAATGGCTTGCCTGCCATCCACTGACGATTTCAGCACATAGAAGAAGGTGTATTGCGCCGAGTTGCCGGCGAAGATGCTGTCCAGCACGTCGCCGCAGGTGAGATAGTGGGGTACGGCGACGGAGCCCTCGAACCTGATCACCGGTGTGCTGTTGGGCGTGCCCGCGGCGACGTAGGTCGGTTGGTTCCCCGCGTTCGTTTGCGTGGCGGTGATGCCGTTGCCGTTGGCATCTGCCCAGGCGGAGACTTTCCCGCCACTGACGGTCAGGCCGGATTTCGTGGTCAGGTACAGCGCCGCATCCGAGAAGACGAACGACTTGATGGTGCGTTGGCCGACATGCCCATCCACGTAGCTGGCGATGAGCATGTTTCCGTGCCGGTCGGCCAGATCAACGAAGCTGCGCGCGACGTTCGGCGTGCTGCCGGCCGCTTTCCCGTCCGCGGTCACGTAGGTGGTGGTGGGATCGCTGATATCGCCCAGCGCCTTGCCGCTGATCGCGCCATGATACACGTAGCCGTTCGCCAGCGTTTTCCCGGCCGTCGGACAGACCATCACCCCCTTGGCGAGAGACAGCTCCCGCCACACGGTGTCGGCGGCCGGCAGCGTTTCGTCATGATCCTGCGCGTACATCATCACCGCCAGGGCTATTTGCCGCTGGTTGTTCATGCAGCTCGTCTGCCGCGCCTTTTCCCGGGCTTTCGCGAACACCGGGAAGAGGATGGCCGCCAGGATCGCGATGATGGCGATGACGACGAGTAGTTCGATGAGCGTGAAGCCCTGGGGACGTTTTGTGGATATCATACCGAGACCTCCTCATATTGAACGGCGCATATGATGGATACTGCGCCTATTAATGATAGTAGCTCTCTGCCCCTTGAAGGACAAGGTGGGAGATGGTAAAATAGCTCCGCACCAAGGTGCGGAGCGAGGAAGCGCATGCCGACAATCCGTCAACTCGCCGCCCTGGCCGGCGTGTCGCACTCCACGGTGAGCCGCGCCCTGCGCGATGACCCGCAGATCGGCGAGGCGACGCGCCGCCGCATCCAGGCGCTGGCGCGGGAGTATCACTATCAGCCGAACCGCCTCGCCCAGGGGGCGCTGTCGGGCGCGAGCCGATTGCTGGGCTTCATCAGCGGCGACCTGTCGCTCCCCTTCGGCGCGCGCCTGCTGCGCGGCATCTACGACGCCGCCTATGGCGCCGGGTATCAGGTGCTGGTCACGGAAACGTGGCGGGAGATGCCGCGCCTGCTGCAAGCGGTCCATACGCTGCTGGCGCAGCGGGTGCAAGGCATGCTCATCGTGCACATCAACCCCATCCCGCTGCCCCGGCAGGCGGTGCTGGAGATCATCAGCCACAACGTGGCGGCGGTGCTGCTCGATCACAGCCGCGCCGAGCGTCCCCTGACGCGCGTCTGCACGGACGAGTCCGCGTTGGCGGACCTCGCGGTCGGGTATCTGCATGACCTGGGCCACCGGCATATCGCCTTCGTCGGCCCGTCCATCGGCGCCTTTCGGGGTGAGCGGACCGCGGCCATCCGGCAGGCGCTGACGCGGCGTGGGCTGTCAAGTCAGTATCTGGTAGATTGGCAGACAGAGGCGTATCATGGCTTTTCCGCCGCGACGACACTCGCGCGGGCGCTCGCGCACCGTCCCTGCCCCACGGCGATCATCGGCTTTGAAGATCGCATCGCCGCCGCGCTCATCCAGGCGGCACAGGCGCGCCGCCTGTCCGTCCCCCGCGCCGTCAGCATCATGGGCTGCGCGAATCTCAATATCGCCGAGTTCACCGCCCCGCCGCTCACGTCCATCGAGCAGCATCCCGAGGAGATCGGCCGGCGCGCCTGTCGGCACGTGATCGCGCGGCTCACCGCTCCCGACCCCGCGGGTGGCGACGTGCCCGCGCTGATCCAGGTGCCCCCCACGCTGGTCATCCGCGACAGTTGCGCCGCCCCGGCCCGATGACGCCGCGTCCGCCCTCCCCGGCCGCCATGGGCGGTTAGGCGCTCCCGCGCGAATATGGTGTATAATCAACGGCAGTAATTCCGGCGGGGACTGCCGGAGGATGGATGCCGCATGCATGACCTGAACGCCGTCATCTTCCTGGTCGCGGCGCTGGCGCTCCTCTGGTGCGGCGGGTATGCCTGGCACGCCAATCGCGGAGGGGCGCCCAATCGCGCGCTGCTGGTGCTGTGCCTGCTGCTCGCACTCGGCACGGGCGCGCAGGCATTTCGCCTGGTCGTCACCAATTACGGCGCCTGCGTCGTCTGGCACCAGCTCTCCGCCATCGGCTGGATCTTTTACCCGGCGGCGGCGCTGCATGCGGCGCTCACCCTCACCGGCACCCGCCGCCCGGCGGCCGCGCACCTGTTGGTGATCCCGCTCTACGCGGTGGCCGCGGTGCTGTTCGCCTACAGCATCACCACGCCCTTCGGCGTGGCGACCTTCGCGCGGCATCCCCAGTGGGGCACGCTCATCAGCATCCCGTCGCGCACGGGCTGGGACGCCCTCTACACCTGGTATCAGTACCTGACCGTGTTGCCGGCGCTGCTCATCGTCTGGCGTTGGGGAGTGCATGCCAACCGCCGGCGGGAACGCCAGCAGGCGGAGACCGTGCTGCGCGCCGGGGTGCTGGCGCTGGCCATTGAGATCACGCGCCGCTATCTCCTGCCGCCTTTCTGGGGCACCGAGACGCTCTGGGCCGTCGAGCACCTGCTGTTCGCCGTCGGGCTGACCTACGCCGTCGCCTGGCACCGCTTCATCGTGCCGACGACGTCGCTGGCCGCGCACTACATCGTCGGCCACGTGAAAGAGCTGATCATCCTGGCGACGGAAGAGGGGGCCATCCTCCAGGTGAACCCCACCGCCGTGCGCCTGTTGGGGTGGGGCGATGCGGAGCTCGTCGGGCGCGCGCTGCCCGACCTCTACTACTTGCCGGACACCGGCCAGCCCGAATGGCCCTTCCCCGGCTGTTCGCTGGCGACGGCGGTCGAGCACGACGCGGTGTTTCACACCCGCGCGGGGGAGGAGCTGCCCGTCGCCGTCACTTGCTCGTACCTGCGGGACGGGTACGGTGACGTGGTCGGCATTGTCGTCATCGGCGCCGACCAGCGTCCCACCCAGCAACTGCGCCATGAGATCCGCGAGCGCGCCGACATCGAGGAGCAACTACGCCGCGCGCATGACACGCTGGAGCTGCTGGTGGAGCAGCGCACCGAGGAGCTGGCGCGGACGAACGCCGAGCTGATCGAGGAGATCGCCGAGCGCGAGCGCGCAGAGCAGGCGCTCCGCCGCAGCGAAGAGAAGTATCGCGGCCTGTTCGAGCACATGAACGAAGGCGCGAATATCTGCGAGGTGGTGCGCGACGACGCCGGGCGGGTGGTGGACTGGATCATCCGCGAGATCAACCCCGCGCTGGAGAAGACGGCGCAGGTCGGCGCAGGCGCCAGCCTGGGCCGGCGCGCGAGCGCGGTGCTGGGTCCGGCGCGGCTGGCGCGATACCTGCCGTTCGTCTCGCACGTCGTCACCGCGCATCAGCCGATTCAGTTTGAAGCCTACTCGCCGGAGCTGCGCAAGCACCTGGTGCTCTCGCTCTTCGAGGTGCAGCCGGAGCATTTCGCGATGGTGTCCATGGATATCACCGAGCGCAAGGAGGCGATGCAGCACCTGCGGGAGAGCGAGGAGAAATACCGCGGCCTGTTCGAGCACATGAATGAGGGGATGACCCTCAATGCCCTGCGCTACGATGCCCACGGGGCGTTGACGGACTGGACGGTGCTGGAGGCGAACTACGCCATCACGCAAATTATCGGGCTGCCGCCGTCGCAGATCGTCGGGCGCGGCGCGCACGAGCTCTTCGGCGCCGCGCAGGTCCAGGCGCTGTTGCCGGTGATGGCGGCGGCGGCGGAGGGGCGCGCGCCGCAGGTGTTCGAATATTACCATCCCCGGCTGCTGCGCCACCTGCTGATCTCCCTCTTCGCGACCGGCCCCGACCGGGTGGCCATGGTCGCGATGGATATCACCGAGCGCAAGCAGGCGGAGGAAGCGCTGCGCGCGCGGGAGGCGGAGCTGCGGGCGATGTTCAACGCGCCGATGGGCTTATCCATGCTGCTCGATGCCGCCGGCACGATTATGGCCATCAACGAGCCGGGCGCGCAGCGCTTCGGCCGTACGGCGGATGCCCTGGTCGGCACCTATGCCTACGCGTTGCTCGATCCCGACCTGGCGGCGTCGCGCAAGGCACAGATTGACCGCGTGTTTGCCACCGGGGAAACCGTCTGTTACGAGGATGCGCGGAACGGGCGCATCCTCGCGCATACGAACTGCCCGGTCTTCGATGCCCAGGGCACGGTCACGCGGGTCGCGGTGTTCGTGGTGGATATCACCGAGCGCAAACAGGCGGAGGAGGCGCTCCGCACCAGCGAGGAGCGTTTCCGCCGCATCGTCGAGACCTTCCCGGGGATGATCTGGATGACGACGGCGGAGCCGCAGCATCGCACCCTCTTCCTGAGCGATCACGTCGCGGAGATTTTTGGGTATCCGAAGGAGGAGTTCCTCTCCGGGCACCTCGCCTTCACGGACATCATCTTCCCGGAGGATCTGCAGCGCGCGAACGCGGCGGTCGCGGCGGCGCTGGCAGCGCGGGAGCCGTATTCCGTCGAGCTGCGCTTCCGCCACCGGGCGGGGCACACCGTCTGGGTCATCGAGATCGGCGCCGGGGTGTATGACGACGCGGGCGCCCTGCAGTATCTCATCGGCACCGTCATGGATATCACCGCGCGCAAGCAGACAGAGACGGCGCTGCGCGAGAGCGAATGGCAGTACCAGGCGCTGTTCGCCCATATGAATGAAGGCTTCATGCTCTGCGAAATCGTCTACGACGCGGGGGGTCGGCCCGTGGACTGGATCGTGGACCAGATGAACCCCGCGCTGCGGGAGATGCTGGGGTGGGCGGCGGCGTCGCCGGTCGGTGAGCGGGGCAGCGCCATTTTCGGCGTCGCGGAGACGATGGCGCTGCTCTTGCCGATCTGCGCGCACGTGGCCGAGACCGGGGTGCCCTCGCGCTTCGAGGCGGAGCTGCCCACCCTCGGCAAGCACGTGGTGGCGTCCGTCTTCTCCCCGCGCATCGGGCGCTTTGCCGCCGTCTTCTACGATATCACCGCGCGCAAGCTGGCGGAGGAACAGGTGCGCGAATACCAGCGCGAGCTGCTCGGGCTCGCCTCGGAACTCTCGCAGGCGGAGGAGCGCGAGCGCCGCCGCATCGCGGCCGACCTGCACGACTCGATCATCCAGAACCTGGCCCTGCTGCAGATCATGCTGGGCGGCCTGCGCGCGCAGGTCGCCCCGGCGCTGCGCGAGGCCGTTGATGAGGCGCGGGCGCTGCTGGCATCCTCCATCCAGAGCGCGCGCACCCTCACCTTCGAGCTCAGTCCCCCGGTGCTCTATGAGCTGGGGCTGATTGCCGCGCTGGAGTGGCTCGGTGAACAGATACAGCAGCGGCATGGCCTGCGGGTGGCGGTGGGCGTGGCCGGGCATTTCCGCCTGGTCAGCGACGACCACCGGGCGCTGCTCTTTTCCATCGTGCGCGAGCTGCTGATGAATGCGGTGAAGCATGCCCGCGCCAGCCAGGTGACGATCTCTGCCGAAGCGCAGGCCGGCACCATTACCGTCGCCGTGACGGATGACGGCGTCGGTTTCGATCCCGCGGCCGTCGAAGAGCAGCGCAGCGGGTATGGGCTGTTCAGTATTCGCGAGCGGCTGCGCCACTTCGGCGGCACGCTCACCATCACCTCGCGACCCGGCGCCGGCACGCGCGTCGAGCTCGCGGCGCCGCTGCCGTCCGCCGTGCCCGGAGAAGTGGAGTAACCGATGCCGATCACGCTGCTCCTTGCCGACGACCACAAGATTGTCCGCCAGGGCCTGCGCGGGCTGCTGGAACAGGAAGCGGATTTTGCCGTCATCGCCGAAGCGGAGGATGGGCGCGACGCGGTGGAGCTCGCCGGCGCGCTGGCGCCCGCCGTCGCGATCATTGATGTCCGCATGCCGGACATGAACGGCATTGACGCGACCCGCCAGCTGCTGGACGTCTGCCCGGCGATCAAGGTGGTGGGCCTGTCCATGCATGCCGACCGCCGCTACGTCACCGCGATGCTGAAAGCGGGCGCCCGCGGCTACCTGCTGAAGGATTGCGCCTTCGAGGAGCTGGTGACGGCCATCCGCACCGTGCTGGCGGGGAAGCTGTACCTGAGCGAGCGCATCAACACGCAGTTGATTCAGGACTACGTGGCGAATCTGCAGCGCGACGAGTCCAGCGCGTTCACCCTGTTGAGTCCGCGTGAGCGGGAAGTGCTGCAGCTCCTCGCGGAAGGGGAATCGGTCAAGGCTATCGCCGAGCGGTTGATGCTCAGCGTGAAGACGGTGGAGACGCACCGCGCCCAACTCATGGAGAAGCTCGACCTGCATAGTATCGCCGAGCTGACGAAATACGCCATTCGCGAGGGATTAACCTCGCTGGGGGATTGACATCCTCGCAAGAATCGGGTTTTTCGAAGGGCAAGATCAGGGATTCCCTGATAGTGCGGTCGCCGGGAGGCGCGTATACTCTCAGTAATGACGAGGGCGCTGACAGACTCGTCAGCAGGGATGATCCCACCAGGATGGTGCGGCCTATGGACGGGCCTTTCGCATTGGCATGACGCACGTCTGCCGACAGCCCGGTTCCGCCCCGCGGCAGGACGCCGCGCCGGAGCCGGGCTGTCGGCGTGTCCCCCGCGCGCAGTTGACGAAACGCGCGCGGGGTGCTACAGTAGGCGGCATCGGGGCGTGGCGCAGCTTGGTAGCGCACCAGTATGGGGTACTGGGGGTCGGAGGTTCAAATCCTCTCGCCCCGACCAATCAGGCTCAAATGAGTTCAGATACACACGAGGACCCTCGCGAAAGCGGGGGTCTTCAGCGTTTTAGCCTTGTCGGCAACCCCCACTTGCGCCACAGACTGCCGGCATCCCCACTTTGCGGACCAGTCTCGCGAATCTACCACTGGAGGTCCGCGACATGGGCACCACTTCCCTGCAGGTGCGGGTTTCTCCCCGCACGCACTTCGACCAGTGCATCGAACTCTTCTACACCCACTGCCGGGCGTTGAACTACTCGCCGCGCACCATCGACGAGTTCTACCGGAACGAGTTCCGTGCCTTCCGGCGTTATCTCGACGAGCACCATCCTGACATTGCCGTGGGGGCGATCACCGCGACGCTGATCCGTGATTTCCTCTCCCAACGGCAGCTTACCCGGAGTAGCGTAACGGCACGGCATAGTTGGCAGGTGCTGTCGGTCTGGTTCAAATTCCTGTATGCCGAGGGTTTACTAGACTCCAATCCAATGGAGGGTGTCGGCAAGCCAAAGGTGCGGAACGTCGTGATGAAGACGTATGCCGCCGGGCAGGTGGAGGCATTGCTGGCGTCATGCGACCGGAAGACCTTCACCGGCGCCCGCGACTTCGCGCTGATGCTGCTGCTCTGCGACACCGGCCTGCGCGTATCGGAACTGACGGGGTTGCGCATTGAGGATCTGGACCCCGGCGAGCGCATCATCACGGTCACCATGGCGAAGGGCAACAAGCAGCGGCAGGTGCCGTATGGCGAATCGACCGCGCGGGCCTTGCGGCAGTACCTGGCGAAATGCGCCGGCGTCACGAACCAGCCGGCCGTCTTCATCAACTGTTATGGCGAGCCGCTGGACCGCCGGTACGTGCTGGACATCGTCAAACGCCATGGGGAGAAGGCGGGGCTATCGCGTGACCAGTGCGGTTGTCACACCTTTCGCCGATTCTTCGCGGTGCAGTTCCTGCGCAACGGCGGCGACGTCTTCGCGCTGCAGAAGATGCTGGGGCATACCACGCTGGACATGACCCGCAAGTATGCGGAGTTGGCGCAGTCCGACGTCGTAGCCAAGCACCGCGCCTTTGGGCCGGCAGACAGGCTCAACCTGCCACAGCCCACCAGTGGGCGAAAACGGCTGCGGTAACCGAATGGCCCGGTATCCATATCGGGCTTCCCCAACTATGCTCAACTTCGTTTCGGCGTCGGCATGCTCTTCGTGGAGTGGCCGGCGCCTTCGATCTGCCGTCTAGCTAACTGCTGGCATAGCGAACATCAGCTTGTACGGGATGTTTCGCCAAAGAATCTTTGAAACTTTGTTGAAACTGTTGCAACTTTATCGCAACTGCGGTGTATAATAGAGAGGGGGTACGCTTGCCCCCAGAGGAGGAGAGCAGCCATGCATGAGTGGATGACCATCGCGGAGGCCGCAGAACGGCTTGGTGTGGACCGTGGGACGGTGTACCGGATGGTGAAAGAGAAGCGCCTGGCAGCGTATCAGCCGGCAGCAAAGAAGCAGGGGAAAGTAGTGCGACGTGCTGAGGTGGAAGCCCTGGCCGGGATGCGCACAGCACGTGACCAGGAGAATTCCCTGCCGAATGATGCCCCGACGGTGACCATGCAGCTTCTCGATCTGATGCAGCATCCTCCAACCCAAGTGGAATGGGTCGTGCGATGGACGGAAGGTGACCGGCACTATGAGCTAGTGCTGAATGATGTCGATCCAGCGACTATATGGGGCGCGATGGTAGTGCTGTGCCACCCGGAGAGGGTGAAAGCCGCCAGGCCAGCGCCACTGCCTGAAGAATGACCGGCTGCAGCGATAGCCTGGGACGAAGATATGCCGTGCCCCGATGACAATCCCGCGGCGGTGGCATGGATCAGCAATAGGGATGACATTAACCACAAGGAGTGACTTGATGACCGTAGAAGAGACCTTTGACCTGGGGAAGGGGCTGTGCGACAACTACGCGCCTATGCCCGCCCATGTGCCCGATGCGGAAGAGCAATCCTCTAAGCCACCGGCTGTCTATACCGATACCGAATTGGGGGCCGCAGAACGATTCGCTGATGTGATCCGGGGCAAGCCCGGTACAATGTGCAGGAGAAGGCGTGGTACCTCTTTAATGGCCGCCGCTGGGTGCCTGACGTGGAAGGGGCGATACACGACAGCTACCGGAGAATGCTGGACGTGATGGCATCCGAACTGCATGCAAAGCAGGACCGACATGCCTACCTTGCCGCAGAACGGCATCACCGCACGCTGCACTCGCGCGCGAAGATCAATAATGTGATTGAACTCGCAGCCTGTTTGCCCGGTATCCGAACGCCAGCCAGCAGCTTCGACGCCCCTGATACAACCTGGCTCGTGAACTTCAACAACGGCACACTCGACCTGCGAACCGGCCGGTTGCGCCCGCACTCACCGGATGATCTTATCACCCGGATGATTCCCTACCGGTACAACCCAGGTCGGATGTCCGACGTTCCTAGCGTTCCTGCGGCAAATCATGGGCGAGCGGGAAGAGATGGTAGTATTCCTGCAACGCGCCTTGGGGCTGGCGCTAGTCGGCACTGTCGTTGAGGAGGCATTCTTCGTCTGCTACGGTGAGGGACACAACGGTAAATCGACGCTGATGAAGACGGTCATGACCCTGCTTGGCGTTGACAGCGATGGTTATGCATGCCAAATCAGGCCCGAAGTGTTCATCGGCAGCAAACCCGACGGGGAGAATGCTACCCCTGTCCTGCTATCCCTGAAAGGGCGGCGGTTTGTGGTCGCATCCGAACCTGATGCCGGCACTGTATTGTCGGACGGCGCAGTGAAAATGCTCTGCAGCCGTGACCCCATCAACGCACGGGGGCTGTACCGGGCACCAGTGACATTCATGCCGTCGCACACGCTCTTCGTGCTGACGAACCACATCCCACAAATACGCGACTTCTCCACCGGAGCGCGCCGCCGGTTGAAACTGATACCGTTTGAGGTGCAGATTCCCGAGAATGAACGACATCCGGCATACGAGGAAGTGCTCCTCCAGGAGGCAGAAGGTATCCTGGCATGGATGGCAGAGGGATGCCGTCTATGGGTGGAAGATGGGCGGAACTTGCGATACCCCGCGCCGGTGGTCGAGTCGTCGGATGAGTTCGTCGAAGACCAAGACGAATTGGATCAGTTCATCAGCGAGACCTTTGACATCGGAGGCAACGGATTCCTGACCACCCATGAGATCTACGCGTGCTATGAGGACTGGCTCAGTAAACGCGGTATGCGGCATGTCCCTTCCTTTACCAAGTTCTCCAGAGATCTAAAGGGCCGTGAGCAGTCCTTCGGCATCAAAAGCGATAAGCGTCATGGCGGGAGGAAAGGGTACACTGGCCTCCAACTCCGTATGCGCGAGGAGGAACAGCTACCTGCGCCTGACGACTACTAATCCCTCACACGCAACACGTGCCCCGTCACCCGGCGGGGCACTCTCTCATCCGCATCACGCCGCGCCCACCGGATCATCTAATCAATGTAGGGATTTCAGGGAGGTTGGGGAGGATAATCCAGTACATTCTTCAAAGAAAGGTTAGCCCAGAAGAACGTGATGGACATCTCCTCCCTATCCTCCCCGTGCTCCCTACGCTATGGACGTTGCTCTTCAGGCGCGGATGCCCGAGTAATCCGTTCGGCTAACGGTGATCAACTGCGGGCGGTATGCCCGTGACATCGGCACCGATTTGGAACGCGGGCTACCAGATAGGCACATCCCACGAAGGCTGTCCGCGCCAACCGGCTGTTGAAGACGGGCCTTCGGGCATGGGCTACCGGGGAAACGAGCGCTGCCGCAGGGATCCGTGGCTATGCGGCAACACAGGCGGCGCGCGAACCGATCTCCGCGAGGATGCCGAACAGGGCATCGATGTCCGGGCCGGTGAAGATGCCTTCGACACCGAGCGGGCTGAGGTCGGTGTAGGGTGATGCGTATAGCAGCGCCGGCTCCATGATGCCGTGTTCGGCCAGGTGGTCGATGATCATCGTCAGCAGTTCGGACTGGTTCGGGGTGAGCGGCTTGCCGTAGAAGGTGGCGAAGGCGCGGTGGGCGGCCTCGCGGTCCAGACCGACTAGGCTGCGCACGAAGAGACCCAGTCCATGGCTCATCTCGGCTGCGCGTTGCACGTCGCTCATGGTGCCGATGCCGCCATCTATCAGCAGGTGCTCCAGGTCGGCCAGATCCTCGGGGGCCAGTGGCTCGTTCTGGCGCAGTTTGCGCACGGCGGGGCTGTCCGTGTGCGCCTGCAGGAAGTGCCGGGCTTTGGCGCTGAAGCGCTCGAAGTTGTCGGGGGCGGTGAAGCCGGGTAGCGCAATGGCGGTCTCCTCGCCCATCTCGTCGGCAAAGTCCGTATAGACGACCTTGCGCTGGCGTTTATCCAGCAGCTTCACCAAGGCACGCAGACGCCGGCGTACCGTTTCCAGCATTGGCACGGTCACATCCTGCCACCATTCCTCTGATTGCAGATCATGGATGAGCGCCAGGTGCTCCCGCACCGCCGGGATGTCCCGCTTCTCCTCCAGCAGGCCGGCGATGCCCTGCACCTGCTCGCACAGGCGCGCGTAGGTGGGCTCGCTATGCAGCAGTGCGAGCTGCAGCCGCAGCAGCAGCAGGTCGAAGCGCTTGGCCTCTTCCTCCTCGGCCGGCAGTTCATTCGGTAGGCCGGCGACGTCGCGGCTCAGCTCGATCTGATCATCGGCGGAGAGCGCCAGCCAGGCGTCCGACTCGGCGAAGCGTTCCACCAGCCGCCGTTTCGGCCGTACCACGAAGTTGTCCACGTTCATGGCGGCCACTTCCCGGCGCAGCAGGTCGGCGGTGTCTCGGCGCAGTTCGGGTTCGGTGGTTGGATCGCCATACGCTGGCGGGTCTTCCTGCACACGGTCGGCAGCGCCGTTGCGCGTGTCGAGCGCCGCCAGCAACTCCAACCGGGCGCGGAAGAGCCGGGTGCCCAGCGAGGCCGCCAGTGCGCCGTCGGTGGTATCCGGGTTCTGGCTGAAGAATTCTAGATTCTGGCAGTAGTCGAAGATGAAGAAGTGCGCCTTGTCCTGGCCGGGGCCGAAGAGATCGGGGCAGAGGCGCGTGCCGCGGCCCACCATCTGCCAGAACTTCGTCTTTGAGCGCACCAGCTTGAAGAAGACCAGGTTCACCACTTCGGGGATGTCGATACCGGTGTCCAGCATATCGACCGAGATAGCGATGTGTGGGGGCTTCTCCGGGTGCGAGAAGGTATCGATGAGCGTCTGCGCGTAGTCCACTTTCACGTCGATGACGCGGGCGAACTCGCCCCGGTAGTGCGGGTAGTGCACGTTGAAGCGCTGGGCGATGAACTCGGCGTGGGCGTGGTTCTTCGCGAAGATGATGGTCTTCCCGAGCTGGTCGCCGCCTTTCACCCGCAAGCCGCGCGTCATCAGGTGGGCCAGCACCTGGTCCACGGTATCGGCATTGAAGAGCCAGGCGTTCAGCGCGGCTGCCTCCACGCGGTCGGGGATGGTGCCCTCCTCGTCCCAGTCTTTGGCCTCCCAGGCTTCCTTCTCCTCTTCGGGCAGCTCATCGTAGCGGATGCCCTCGCGCAGGAATTTCAGCGGCACAGACACCGTCCTGGCCGGCACCAGGTAGCCGTCACGCACCGCCTCGCTCAAATCGTAGGCATCGGTGGGCACGCCCTTCTCCAGGTCGAACAGGCCGTAAGTGTCGCGGTCGATCTCGTCGCGCGGGGTGGCGGTGAGGCCGACCAGCAGGCTGTCGAAGTATTCAAAGATGGCGCGGTACTTCTGGTAGACGCTACGGTGCGCCTCGTCGATGATCACCAGGTCGAAGTGGCCAGGGCCGAAACGTCGCTGCCCATCCCGCGTTTCGTCGATCAGACCCATCATCGTCGGGTAGGTCGAGACGAAGACGCGGCCTTCGCTCTCCTTGTCCTCCAGCAGGTTCACCGGGGAGGAATCTGGCAAGTGCCGTTTGAAGGCGTTCACCGCCTGGCGCACCAGCGCAGTGCGGTCGGCGAGGAAGAGCACCCGCTTGGCCCAGTTGCAGCGCATGAGCAGATCGACCAGGGCGATAACGGTGCGCGTCTTGCCGGCGCCGGTCGCCATCACCAGCAGCGCTTTGCGGTCGTGGTCGCGCTCGAAGGCCCCGCCAATGCGCTGAATCGCGCGTTTCTGGTAGTAGCGCTCGACAATCGCCTCGTTGATCGGCGCGGTGGTCAACGCCTTGCGCGTGGTGCAGCGCTGGTGGAGCAGTTCGAGCTGGTCCTTTGTGTAGAAGCCCTGCACGGGGCGCGGCGGGTAGTGCGTATCATCCCATAGCCAGTGCTCGTAGCCGTTGGTGTAGAAGATGACCGGGCGGCGGCCGAACTGTGACTCCAGGCAATCGGCATAGAGCTTCGCCTGTTGCTGGCCGGCTCGCGCGTCTCGAGTCGTGCGCTTTGCCTCCACTACCGCCAGCGGCAGGCCGTCGTCACCCCACAGCACGTAATCGACATAGCCGACGCCTGTGCCATAGGGCATGCCGCGCACTTCGTATTCGCGGTCCTGCGGACCGTCCAGCGGCCAGCCGGCCTCCAGCAGCAGCAGGTCGATGAAGACGGCGCGCGTGTCGGCTTCGGAGTAATTGTGGGTATCCGGCTGGACGGCGTTCTGCTGTTTCGCCGCTGCCACCTCCGCGCGCATCCGCTGCAGTTCGGCATCCAGCGCAGCGCAGTCGGCCAGCAGCTCGGTCAGCCGGGCATCGCGCGCCTTCACCTCTTCGGCCAATGCCTGCACTTGGGCCACCGTCCGCGCATGGGTGATGACGGTCTGGGGCACGCGGGCGGGGTCGAAGGCTAGGCTATCGGCCGGTCGTGTGCCGCGGGCATAGGTGCGTGCCAGCCAGAAAAGGACGTGGAAGAGCTCTTTCACCGCCGTCAGCGCGTCGGCCTGGCGCACGGCACGGGTGGAGTGCACCGCCTGGTTGCCCAGGTCTTTCACGAGCCGCACCTTGGCAAAGACGGTGGGGCCGAGGGTATCGCGGAAGGTCGGCTCGTAGATGAGCGCGCTCAGGTAGTCCTGGTACGGCAGCGTCAGGCCGGCATCGTGGGTGTAGAGCCATTGCACCGCCAACTCCAGCGTGCGCCGGGCGTAAAAACACGCGCTCCGCGGGTCGGCGGCGATCAACGCCTCCGCCTGCCGTGCCGAGGTGTGCAACTCGGGCCATTCATCCTGCAGGAAGGTGAAGTTGGACGGCATCCGGTATTTTGTCCCCCAGCATGGCTAACGCTAGTATGGTAGTTCCTGCGCTATTGTACACGAATTCAGGGATGGATGCACGAGCAGACGGCTATGCCGCATAGATACTTAACGGTTTGGCGGTGGTGGCCCAGCTTGAGGCGCGCGAATTATTTCAACTTGCCCGACTTCTGCGATAAACACGATTTTTGTCTCGGTTAACCAGTTAGGGTATTGGAAGAATTCCGGTGGACGCGTCTGGGCGAAAAACGGATTCGAATCTACTGTGCTAGATAAGAGATTGGTTCGGTCACGCTCATCCCCTTCGGGGGTTAAGAGATACTGGTCGATCCCATTCTCATCATAATCCAGCCCCTTGGCCACGTTATGAAACACGCGGATGCGACTGCCGCAGAGCATATCGAGCACCGCGGCGTTGTTCGTCGGCGGAACGGCGGTGTTGAGATCGTCTATCGGAACATTCTCGGCGACCTGCATAACGCTCGCTCTGAGGTTTGCGACGCGCACGAGCGTCTTTTCTTTTCCGTCAGTGTCTCCAATAATGACGAGCAATCGCTGCGGATCATCTTTGTACAGTCCGATAATGCCATAGAACTGGCGTGTCTTTCCCATCACTGCGGAGGTCAGCGTGATGCGGGTCGTGCCATCGTTCAAGGAATAGAGAGCAATGCCTGCGCCCTTGTCGGGTGTATCGACCAGCACCGCGATCTGCGTCTCGTTGATGGGAACCGGGGACCAGCATGTCTCCGGTGGTGTAAGGAGATCGACGATCGTGGGCTGATCATGCCCGATCTCCAGCAGGCAGAGCGTACCCTTGCCGGTATAACGGGTGATCCATTCCCCATTATCCGGCCTAACGGAAGGACCGACGTATCCTCTCTCGCCTTGCGGGCCTTGCGGGCCAGTGTGATGGCGATGTACAAGGGGGGTACTTTGCGGCACCCGGCGGCCGAAGAGATAATTGGTGATCTGTCCCAGCCATGCCGCTAGTGCCGCACGATCTGCGTAGGCCGGCCGTGGGGCGCCCCCCAGCACACAGAGGCACAGTAACAGAGTTGTCACGCAGTACCACATGCTTTTTCTCATCATTCCTCCGTTCCATTGGGGCGACGTAGCCTCGTTACGGCGACATCTTCTCCCGGAAGAAGTCCTCGTGCGGGAATATCTCGGACTGCGATGTTGCCGCTTGCGCGGCCGCACGCCGGATATCGATAGCCGGCCCGATTGTCATCGATGAGATCTGATCTTTGGGCAGAGAGAGAATTCGCCCCTTGCCGCCGACAGCCTGCCAAATTTGTACGCCATCTGCGTCGGTCAATAACAGGCCGTAATTCGTGGCCGCCGGTTGCCCGGAGGTTTCCACCCTGACCAACCGGTAGAGGGATTGATCGAGGGCAACGCCGTAGTAGAAGATGGCGCAGATCGCCACAGACAGCACTGCCGCCAGCAAGAAGGCATGCACCAGCTGCGAGGTGGCGTGGGTGAAGGCGTCCGGTTCCGCTGCGATGCGGTTGCCGGCATGCCGATAGAGCAGCGCGCCAAATACAAGGAGGAGCAGACTGAGATAAAATGGGGTGGCGGACGGTTGTGCCGCAAGCGCCTGGGCACTCAACGGTCCGATTACACTGTTGGGGGTAATAAGTGGGGCAAGCGGATCAGTCGGGGTAAGAATCTGGCTGATACGGACCACGTAATCGGCGAATGTGATCAAAAATATGAAGGTCACGGTCATCATCCCGGTGTGCCCGGTCAACCAGTGCCCGGCATGGCGGCAGCATCGGCCGGCAGCACAGGACAACTTAGCGAGACAGGGGAACGCCGAGACCGCGATGGAAAGCACCAGCACGACGAGCAGGAGCTTCGCGACATTAGGCATGAAGAGCGTACTCACGTCCAGGGCGAGACGGTAGAGGGTCGATGAAACCATGGCGAGGTAGCGCTCGGTACCCAGCCATGTGGTGGATGGCAGGCCGAGGGCGTTGAGCCGGAACGTGACGAGCAGATAGCCGAGCAGGGCGATAAGCAGGCTGTATTTGAGCAGTTGTTCGATGATCCGTGAGAAGGTCGGCCCGCCCGGAGCCGGTGCCGGCGGTGTCCCCGCGCGCGCACGCTTATCCCTGTCCGGCGTTCCCAGCCGGTGCGTTCTCGTGCCGGCTCGCGATACGCTCCGTCTCAGTACCATGTCAAAATTCCCCCGAAAGCCCCGCCGCTGCGGGGAGGTGAAACGGCGTTGACACCGCACACCCTGCGAGGGCAGCATCAACACCGCAACATTGAACGCCGAAGCATGCAGTTCGGCCTATTCATGCTGAAGGAATTGGAGAGTCGTTGACTGCGGCTAGCGACAGTCCTCCTGATACGATACCGCGCTTCGATATGATCCTACAATGAGGATATTATATCTGACAGCTCTAGCTTTTGTCACCATTGCTGCCCACCTCAAAGCGCTCACTTTCGCAACACGGCGACATGTGGGGCTGCCAATTCGAGGACCGCGTAAACCTTGCGCAGTGCGGTCGTGCCGCCGCGACGGATCAGATACCCCCCCCCCCGCGTGGGCAAGGCGCCAGTGCGCCAGGTTCTTTGCTGCGTGCAGAACCGTTCAATGGTCAACAACGGGTCTTCCCCGGCGAAGTCGTTGGGCTGTAGAATGCGTTTCACGACGAATGCACTGGCTTCTGCCTTCTGTCCGATCGGGTGCGGCACGCTGATCGGTGGGGGAATCGTCTGCCAGTCGGTGGCCTCGCCCATGCGAAACTCTCTGTAAAAAATACCACGGCGCCTTTCGGCTCGGTGGCTCCTTGGCTGTCGGAGCAGAGCACATAAACCGAAGATGGCCGGATGCGCTCAAACTGTCCCGCCCAGGGCGAAATGTCGCGACGTTGAAACGACCAGAACGTCCAGCCGTTTACCGCAATCTCCCGGGCTTTCCGTGCGAGAATCGCATCCCGCGATTCCTGTCCATGCGGGCTGAAGGGCTTCCAGAAACCGATTCGAAAATCCGACCAGTGTATCTTTATTATCGTCTCCTCCGCTGACGGAATCGTGGCTAGAGATCGAAGTACTCGGCAAACATCTGGCGCACCGTCTCCCAGCGGCGCTTGTCAAGCTCATGATTGCCCCTGACTTCGTTCAGCACCTGGTAGCCAGCCTGTTGCAGCGCGTCACACAGCGCCTTCTCCAACGGCGCGATGACACGCAGGCATGCGCGGTGCTGGTCCCAACCGTCGCCCTCGGGTAGGATGGGTCCGTAGCTGTAGAGGGCGAAGTGGCACTCCTCGGGGGTGAGGCCGGCTTTCACCAGGTGCTTGCGCAGCATGTTCTGGTGGATGTTGAAGCCCAGGTGCTGGCCCAGCCGGTTGAAGGGCGATTGGGCATTGGGCGAGCCGCTGTCGCCGATGCGACCGACGTAGAGCACCGTGCGCCCGCCCGCGGCGGTGATCTCCCACACGTAGAGCCAGAAGCCACGCTGCAGCAGGGCACCAGAGAAGGCCAATTGGTGCATGACGGCGCTCATAGCTCCCCCCGGAAGGCCCGTTGCTGCAGGGAGGCGAAAAGGGCGTCGAGGTGAGCAAGTGCAGCGAGGCAGTTCAGCCGCAATCCCGCGTGCACCTGCAGAAACCTGTCGAAGTCTTTCTGCACTGCGAGCGGGGGAATCGGAATCTGTAGCTCTTTGATAAGCTGCATGTTAAGCCCCGGCATGACCGCGCCGCGCTCCCGAATGCCGAGTTGCCACATCACCGCGGGGTGATTCAGGAAGGCTGCGTGGAAGTAGCTGGGGAGGCATCGCTGCCGGTCCAGAGTAATGCAGCATAGGTGCTTGGTATTGATGGCAACGGGTATGTCGTCCGGAACGATAGCGCAACGGCCACAGGTGCCCATGATGGTGATCAGGATGTCACCTGGTCGCACGGTGTAGCGTCGAAGGCTCTCATACTTCCGGTCTGTGATGAAGCGCGGCTTTGCCCAGACGAACTCATTCTGAACGGCATTGTCGATGCCAAGTACCGCGATGCCTTCGTCAACAAACTCGGAATGCAGAAGCTGGCTGCCGAACGGTCCGGTTCGAATAGCATTCGGAATGTTAGCAGCGAGATCGCTAACTGGCCACATCGCCCATCCTTTGGTCTCGGCATCCCCGAACATCTCCAGAAACACCGCCTGCACCAGCCCGTCTAGCTTAGCCAGCGCCTGCCGCCGTTTCTCGCGCAGCGCGTCGGCGGCGTCGAGGATGGCGGCGATGCGCTGCTGCTCTTCGAGGGGAGGGAGTGGGATCTGCAGTTCAAGGAGACAGTCGCGGCTGACCGTTGCCTGGTTGACCCACTGGCGACACAGCCGGCTGAAATCACCCCGCAACCAGAGTGAGTGTAACCAGTGAGCCAGGAATGTGCCATCCAGGCGCTCCTTGAAGGTGCGCAACCGCAGAAAGTGGTTCGAGTAGACCACCGGTTCTGCATAGCCACGAAAGACCGCTGACTTTCCTACTAGTTCGGGGCTGTTCGTTGCGTTGAAGAGCACCTCGCCAGGTTCAACTTGGCGTCTGGCGACATCTGCTGCCTCCAGTGGCACTCTTCGGATAACACTGAAGTCGAGCCTGCCATCCTTGGTGATGTTGTTCATACGCACTTGAATCACACCGGCAGGATCAATCTCCCCACAGGCGAAGCCCGACCGTGAGTCCTCGATCAACTCGCCGAGAACGACTTTCCTCATCGCAGCATCCCCTCCAGCTCCCACAGCCCCTGCACGATCTCTTTCTCCAGGTCGGCCAGGTCGCGGAGGATGGTGGCGGGAGATTCGGTCTGTACTTCCTCGTATTCCATTTCGCGGTAGCGGTTGAGGCTGAGGTCGTAGCCGTTGGCGGCGATCTCCGCTTTGGGCACCAGGAAGCTCTGCTCAGTGCGGACGCAGGCGGCTTCCTCGGCCAGCATGCGGAAGCGGGCGACGATGTCCGGCAGGTTGTTCTTCTCCGCCTCCTCGTCGGTGAGGGCGGCGGTGGGGCCGAGCTTCTCCTCGGGCAGCAGCGGGGTGCGTTTGTCGTCCAGCGAGTAGCCGTCGGCCTCCATGCGGTAGAACCAGACGTGGTCGGTGCCGCCGGAGTTCGTCTTCGTGAAGACCAGCACGGCGGTGGAGACGCCGGCGTAAGGGCGAAAGACGCCGGACGGCATGCTGATGACCGCCTGCAACTGCTGCCCCTCGACCAGCTCTTTGCGCAGCGCCTGGTGTGCCTTCGACGAGCCGAAGAGCACGCCGTCGGGAACAATCACTGCCGCGCGCCCGCCGGGTTTCAGGAGGCGCAGGAAGAGGGCGAGGAAGAGCAGCTCCGTCTTCTTCGTTTTCACGATCTGCAGCAGGTCTTTGGCGCAGTTCTCGTAGTCCAGCGACCCGGCGAAGGGGGGATTAGCCAGCACCAGCGTATAGGCTTCCTCCTCGCCGGCGTGGTCCTGCGCCAGCGAATCGCGGTAGCGGATATCCGGGTTCTCGACGCCGTGCAGCAGCATGCTCATGCTGCCGATGCGCAGCATAGTGTTGTCGAAGTCGAAGCCGTGGAAGAGCCCCTCATGAAAGTGCCGGCGCTGCCGCTCGTTTCGGAAGAGCTCGGGATGGTGCGCGCGCAGATACTCGCCTGCCGCCACCAGGAAGCCGGCCGTGCCGCACGCCGGGTCGCAGATGATGTCCTCGGGCCGCGGCTGCGTCAGCTCCACCATGAGCTGAATGATGTGCCGTGGGGTGCGGAACTGCCCGTTCTGCCCTGCGGTGGCGATCTTCCCCAGCATGTATTCGTAGAGGTCGCCCTTGGTATCGCGGTCGCCCATCTCGATGCCGTCGAGCATGTCCACCACCTTCGCCAGCAGGCCCGGCGTGGGGATGGTGAAGCGGGCGTCCTTCATGTGGTGGGCGTAGGTGGAGCCATCGCCGCCCAGCGTGCGCAGGAAGGGGAAGAGGTGATCGGCCACCACGGCATACATCTCGGCCGGCGCCATGTTCTTGAAGCGCACCCAGCGGAAGTCCTCATACGCCCGCCCACGCGGATCGGCACCGTCGGGGAAGATGGTGCGCTCCATCGGCTGGTGGAAACGCTTCGCCTTCACCTCCTCCAGCGTGTGCAGCTCGTCCAACCGCTTGATGAACAGCAGGTAGGTGATCTGCTCGATGACCTCCAGGGGGTTGGAGATGCCCCCGGACCAGAATGCATCCCAGATGCGGTCGATCTGACCGCGCAGCGTGCCGGTGACCATGGTACGATTGTCTTCCTACAGCGACGCCCAGCCGGGCAGGCGCCTGAATGAAACGGCGTCATTGTACCACAACCACGGCGGGTAAGGTTAGCAT
>JAKPKV010000132.1 GCA_029553475.1 Armatimonadota bacterium | reverse complement strand
ACGTCGCGACGATGCGGAAAATCTCGCCGTCGCTCTCGCGCAGCCTGGCGGAGACCATCGTGAAGCACGTGCTGGCCAAGTCGGCGCGCTACAACGTCGACCCCCGCCTGGTGCTGGCCCTGATCGCCCAGGAGTCGCGCTTCAACCCCCGCGCCGTCTCCCCCATGGGCGCCATGGGCCTGGGACAGCTCATGCCCGGCACGGCCGCGCAGCTCGGGGTGCGCGACCCCTTCGACGTGGCGCAGAATATCGACGGCACCATCCGCTACCTGGCCCAGCAGTTGAAAACCTTCAAGGGCAATATCCAGCTCGCCCTGGCCGCCTACAACGCCGGCCCCGGCAACGTCTCCCGCTTCCGCGGCGTCCCCCCCTTCCGCGAGACGCAGAACTACGTGAAGCGCATCAACCTGCATTATCAGGACATGCTGGTCAACACCCTGTAGCGCCTCAGCCCCTCCCCCGCGCCCCGGCGGGGGAGGCAAGCCCGCCGTCGGGGTATCCCCGTGGCCTGGAGCCGCGTGCCGCCCTCCAGTGCCCGCCCCGTCTCCCCTCGCCGTCTGGCAGGGGCAAAGTCCCGCCGCCACGCCTCCTGAAAATCCAGGTCACAAAATAAAAAATAGACGGAGCAGAAACCCTAGTTTCCACCCCGTCTCACGCTCAAACCTGGCACGGGAGAGAAGCCTCGAACCCACGCCTGCCTGATCCGACCCTGAATCTGCCAGAAAGCTGAGGGTCTGAGACGCCAACAGTTCGAGGCTTCACTGGGGACGGGGCGAATCCTTGAACTGTCACCAGAGTGAATTAGTCTGTGATCCACCGGAAATCTATGGTCTGTGAAGCCCATTAGCGCTTATCAGCATGAAGCGCATCGATTATCTCTTCGATGTAGTACCCGGTTTCGTTCGGCTCATTATCTTCACTAAAACCTACTCCTGCGAGTATGATTGCCAATTCATAGAGAATTTTTTCGAAAATCTCGTCAGAAAGGTCAATTTGTGCCTTTTGCTTTGGATGTTTTTTTGGAACACACGTGTTTTGGGAGAGCGCTGCGGCAATCACAGGGCTTTCGATGTTTGACCGAAGAAAATCAAGCTGATCCGTTGTTAGACTTACTATTGGCATGGTTTCCTCGTTCTAGTATCGTTGTGTTGAAAACATCTGGATGAGAATTAGTCCAGTAAAGGTAGTTCCCCTCCTCCGAAGGTCCAATTAACCAAATACCGATTTCAACTGCCTCATCAGTGATTGATGAGGCAGTTGAAAATGCTTCGAGTAAATCCAAATCACACTTATAAACAGACCATCTCTTGCCTTTTCCTTCTTTCGTGCTTACTTGAAAACGCAACTTTTTGCTTTGTGCAAGCTTATAATCGGAATCGGGTAGAGTCATTTGTCATGCTCCAATCAACCGTAAGCATAAAGCCTAATGCGATAGATATCCATCAGGTCTTACATTGATATATGGCTTACCGTTACCCCAAACATTTTACCCATTCGTTGCCAAAGCGATCCAAATATCCACCGTTAGGTCCTTTGGGCAAAGGATTACCTGGCTGGTATCCTTCTGGTGGCCTGTACCGTAATGGCCCGGATTTAGAACCGCCACCAGGTAATCCTGCTGTTCGAATACGAGCACGAATAGAGTTCATCACAGCAGCTTTATTATGCACCAGCACCTTCTGGTCGCCAACATAGTAGTTATGCGGTCCTTCCACCTCCAGGTTGTAGACATCGAACGTCCCCTTTCGGGTGTTCATGGCTACAATGGTGGCCTCCCCCTGGTCGGCGGTCTGTAGCTTGGTGCCCGGCGTCAGGTGGCCCAGTTCGACGTATTCTTTGCGATCAGGCACGAAGAACGGGTGGTTCGGCGTGGCGTGCAGGACGGTGTGCTGGCCATCGGCGGTGCGGATGGTCACGTCGATGATAGTATCGGCAGCCTTGTCCCCGGTGTGCTGGAACGTCTGTGTCACGCGGGCGGACACGATCCCGGTATCGGCGATGGCCATCGTGCTCGCCGTGCGCCCCGCGCGCAGGTCGTACGCCCGCCCCTGAAAGCAAACGCGAATGCCCGGCTGTAAGGTACCGAGCACGGCGTGGTGCGTGAACGTCATGTCTTTATCGAGCACCATGACCACGTCGGCGGCTTCGGGGAAACGGTGACTAGCTTTATCGAAGGCGCGGTCGGCATCCGGCAGCTTGCGCACGTCGACATCGGGCACCCTCTCCACCGCGCCACTGTCCGTCACCCGGTGCAGGTGATCCTGGTAGATGAACTCGCCGCCCGGCTGCACGTCGTGCAACAAGGCGGACGGCCAGTGGCCGTGGCGCGGCGAGAACATGGCCACGGCCGTGTCGGGGGCCAGGGCCACCGGGACGGCAGCCTGCGCCGCCACCGGCGTGATGCCGTCATTGGCAAAGGCGGTCCCAGCGGGTGCGCCTTTTTGTCCCGACAGGCCAGTCAACGCAAAGCCGCCGAGGGCAAGAATAATCAACAGCGCGGTCAGCGCAAAGCGCTGCCAGGGTTTGGCAGAGTGCGCCATGCGCTGTCGCTTGCGAGGTGTTGTATCCGAAAAAGACGGCGTAGCGGCAGTCTGCTGCCGGTCTCGTCGAGCGTGTCGAGCCATGATTCCTCCTATTTCACGCAGGCAAAAACCTACCGATCCTACTTCATTTTCTAAACCGTATTCAACGCTTGCTATACAACCTCCTGCCTTCTCTGTAACATTTCACAAGGCGTGGTTTCACTGGTATTTATGCCAAGCATGGCGCGCTGCTCTGACCAAATAGCGGAACAGTGGTCTGCACGCGTTCACGAGATGTGCCGAGGTATGGCGAAAATCTCCGGACCCACAGAAACGGAGAAAAATTGCCCAATGCGGGCCATTTTACGCTCAAATCGAGGAGGCGGCAGTCAACAGATCGGGGCGTAAAATGGGGCATTTTTACGCGTGAAGCGGGCGAAAATGGGGCGGGCGGAGATTTGTTGGTGTAAAACGTGGTACGGGGACGAAGCCTCGAGGCTGGAGCTGTCGGAATCAGCCTTCAGGCGCCCCCTGATCTGTGGACTGAGCAAGTCGGCGTTCGAGGATGCACTGGGGCGCCGGGAGTGATTCGAACCCCCGAGCACCCCAACCCAGTGGATCAGCGACCGGGAGGGCGAATATCCTCATGAGCCGCGACGGAACCCGGATGGATATAGGTGCGCACCACCTCCGCGTCCGCGCCCACGGTCGATACGTCATAGCCTCGTGCCCAGAAGTGTTCCCCCACAAAGTTCCGCGTGCGCCCGCCAGAGGTACGCGCAATCCAGATGACATTTTTCCCTTTGATAGCGCCGATCATGCGGGCGACCGCATACTTGGGGAGCATGCTGATCTCCATATGCGCAGGGTCTGGCTGCAAACTCCCCCGCACAATCCGGCATTCGTTGTGCCGGGCCAAGTCCGCCAACACGTGGCCCAATTCCTTCCGGGTCTTCCGCCGATACTTCGGGATGAAGACCACGCGGTATTTACACGCCCAACGCGTGTGCGCTAAACTGCTTACTGATATGCACATGGGTTTCTTAAATAAATCTCTGGTTGGCGGCTACTCGGAAGCTCGCGGACACCCATCGTGTTTTTAAGAAACCTATACGCGAATCAGTAACTGAAACAGTATTCGTATGTGTCGCATGACACTTCGGCCACCGTGATCTCTCCATCGATGGGTCTGTGGCAGCTTTCAAGTTACATAAAAAGGTAGTGTCGGCTAACGCATCCGATGAAAGGAGCGGCTGATGACGACGACGGAACTCCTCTATTACTGGGGCAAGACGGGGGGACCGGCGGGCTATCATCCGCTGCTCCTGCACCTGCTGGACGTGGCCGCGGTGTGCGACGCGCTGCGTCCGTCTCCCCGGGATTGTGCCCCCCTGCCGGCAGCCTGGCTGCCGTTCCTCGCCGGGCTGCACGACATCGGGAAGGCCGATCCGTTTTTTCAAAACAAAGATGAGTGGCAGCGGGAGCGGCTGAACGAACAGGATATCTTTTTGCCGGAACAGGTGACCCCCTTCCGCCATGAAGCCCGCGGCGCCGAGTGGCTGATTGACTACCTGATGGAGGCGCAGGGGTGGGGGCAGCCGGCGGCGGCGGTTGCCGCGATGGCGATGCGCGGGCATCATGGCAATTTCCTCTGCACGGCGGACGAGGATCCCAAGCCATCGCGGCGCGCGCTCTGGGATCAGCTCCGTCTGGACCTGGCCGCCTGCCTGGCCCGGGTGTTGCAGGTCGCGCCGTGCGCCATTGACGCGTTTCCGGACGCCGCCGCCGCGGGGGTGCGGTTGTCGGGGCTCATCGTGCTGGCGGATTGGCTGGCTTCCAACGAGCGCTTTTTTCCCCTGGCGCCTTTCCCGCTGCCCACGGACCTGCCGGCCTACCTGGCGGCGGCACGGGCGCGCGCGGCGGAGGTGGTCGACCGGCTGCAGTTGGCCCCGTCGTCACCGCCGGCCGCCGCGACCCCGCCGTGTTTCACCGATCTCTGGCCCACCTGTGCGCCGCCGCGTCCGACCCAGGCGGCGCTGGATACCCTGTGCGCCACCGCGCCGCCCTCCCCCGGCCTGGCGATCCTGGAGGCGCCGATGGGCGAGGGCAAAACGGAGGCCGCCCTGTACCTGGCGACGGTCTGGCAGCAGATGACCGGACGGGCAGGCGCCTACCTGGCGCTGCCCACGGCGGCTACCAGCAACCAGATGCACGCGCGCTATACGGCATTCCTGCGCCGTCATGATCCGGCCAAAGCGGCGCCGCGCCTGGTGCATGGCATGGCGTGGCTGCTGGATGCCGCCACCCCTGATGCCGATACCGCCCCCTGGCAGTTGGAGGAGGCGGCGGAGGCGCTGGAGTGGTTCCGCCCGGCCAAGCGCGCGCTGCTGGCCGACGACGGCGTGGGCACGGTGGACCAGGCGATGCTGGCGGCGCTGAACGTAAAGCACGGTTTTCTGCGCCTGTACGGCCTGGCGCGCAAGGTGCTGGTCATTGATGAGGTGCACGCCTACGACGCCTACATGCGCACGATTCTCGCGCGTCTGCTGGCCTGGTGCCGCGCGTTGGAGACGCCGGTGATCCTGCTGTCGGCCACCCTGTCCGCCGCGCAGAAGGCGGCGCTGCTGACCGCCTACACCGGGACAGCCGTCGCGCCGGAGACGCTGGATGTGGAGACCTACCCGCTGCTGACGTTCGCGGCACAGGATGAGGGCGTGCGGACCGTGCCGGTGCCGACAGACCCGCGGAACAGCAGCACGGTGCAGGTGCAGACGCACCCCGGCCTGCTGGAGGCTGCCGTGGACACGGCGGCGCTGGCGGTGCAGGCCGTGGCCGGCGGCGGCTGTGCCTGCGTGCTGGCGAATACCGTTGATGCCGCCCAGCGGATCTACCAGGCGATCATGAAACTCCAACCGGCCGACACGCAAGTGCTCCTTTTTCACGCGCGCTTCCGGGCCGAGCGCCGGGAGGAACTGGAACGGACGGTGGTGGGGCTTTTCGGCAAGCAGACCACCGCGGACAGCGATCTCCCGCGGCCGGCGCGCGCCATTCTGGTGGCCACCCAGGTGGTCGAGCAGAGCCTCGACGTCGATTTCGACGTGATGCTCTCGCAGGTGGCCCCCATGGACCTGCTGCTGCAGCGCTGCGGCCGCGTCTGGCGCCACGCGCGCGGGGCGCGGCCCACCGGCCCCGCGCCGCGGCTACACGTGCTGCTGCCCCCCGCGGGGACGTATGACTTCGGCGGCAGCGGCAGGGTGTATCAGCCGGAACTCCTGCTGCGCACGCTGGCGCTGCTGGCGACGCGGTCGGCCTTCACCCTGCCCGCGGACTTCCGCCCGCTCATCGAAGGGTGCTACGCCCCGGATGCCCCGCCCCCGGCGGGCATCCCCGCGGAGGTCTTTGCCGCCGCACGCGCCGCGCGCCTGGCCGCGATGGAGACGGAGGCACAACAGGCGCGCACCTTCCTCATCCCGCTGCCGCGCGCGGACGAGTTTGTCCTCGCCACCCAGGGACCGCAGACGGAGCGGGAAGACGACGCGGCCAGCGCCGGCAGCGCCGACTTCCTGCACGCCGGCACGCGCCTGGGCAGCCGCACGCGCACGGTGCTGGTGCTGGACGATCCCGACCTGCTGGCCACCGCCCGTGCCGAGACGCCGCCGCCGCGCGACCTGCTCGTCCGGCTCTTCCGCCAGCAGGTGGCGCTGCCCGCCTGGTGGCTGGCGGACCTGACCACGCCGGACGGCGACCCGCTGGACCTGTCCGGCCCGCGCTGGCTGCACGGCCGGCTGGTGCTGCCGCTGGACGACGGCGTGTGGCCGGGCATGAAGCACGGTACGCCGGTCACGATCCGCGATCATCCCGAGTGGGGAGTGGTATATCGCGAGGACCAGGAAGATGCGGGCTGACCGCGAAGAATTAGGAGGCATGACGTGGCGACATCGCCGTGTCAGGTCTCCATTTCGATGGAGGTGTACCGGTTCAGTAAAAAGACTCGAAACGTCAGGAAGGCATTTCCCCACGGCGGTGGGGGCGAATCGCGAATGAGCCGGCAGCTACGAAAAAAGCGTCCCCTTTGCCATGACAAAGGGGAGGAAGCGAGATTTTCAACTCACAACATTTTGCAAAGGTTCATTAAAAAGATTCATAAATAATATTGACAGGGAGGCAAGGGCATGGTAAGCTATCATTATAGATCCGCTGGTGCTGGCCTGGCGCGCCGGCGCCGGCGCCGGCGCTGTTGGCATACGCAAGGAGGTGCTGCATGCCATCCTTCGACCTGCGGGACGAGCCCTGGATTCCCGTGCTGCGCCTGGACGGGACGGCGGAGCTGCTCGGGCTGCGCCGGGTGCTGGACGAGGCGCACCGGCTGCGGGCGATGCACGACCCTTTTCCCACCGTCGAATTCGGGCTCTACCGCCTGTTAGTCGCCCTGCTGCTGGACATCGCGGCGCCGGACTCGCTGGCAGCGCTGGGCGGGCTGCTGCGGCAGGGGCGCCTCGACCCCGCGGCCCTCGACGCCTACTTCACGCGCTGGGCGGACCGCTTTGACCTTTTCCATCCCCGCTACCCGTTCCTACAGACGGCGGCGATGGCCGGCGACGCAGCCAAACCCCTGGCCGGCCTCTTCGCCGCCATCCCCTCGGGTACGAACGCGGTGCACTTTCACCATGCCCGCGAGGACGACTTCGGCGTCTGCTCGGCAATGGCCGCGCGGCTGTTGACCACGCTGGCCCCTTTCATGACCGCCGGCGGGGCGGGCCTGTCGCCGTCCATCAACGGCGCGCCGCCCTGGTACGTGCTGGTGCAGGGTCAGACGCTCTTCGAGACGCTGTGCCTGAACTTGCCAGTGCTGGAGATTCCCACTGCCGCGGGCACGGCGCCGCCGGCCTGGCGGAACCCGGAGCCGGTGGAGGTGCGGCGCTATCGGCAGACCAGCGTGCCGGAGGCCTTCACCTGGCGCCCGCGCCGCCTCCGCCTGCTGCCGGAGGCCGGCCCAGGGGCGTGCGCGGTGACCGGCGCCGCCGGCGACGTGCTGATCCGGCAGATGCAGTTCGCCCCGGGCGCCGCCTGCGACTTCACCTGGTTCGACCCCAACGTCGCCTACCGCGTGACGGGCGACAAGGTGACGCCGCTGCGCCCACAGGAGGGGCGGGCGCTGTGGCGGGACACCGGGCCGCTGGCCCTGCTGCGCCAGCAGGATTTCACCTCCGCACGCGGCAACATCAGCTTCGAGCGCCCGCTGGTGGTCACCCAGCTCGAGACATTGATCAGCAACCGCCTGGTCCCGAAGGAGACCAAGTGCGATCTGGCGGTCTACGGCATGCGCACCGATATGAAGATGAAAATCTTCGAATGGCAGCATGAGACGCTGCACCTACCCGATGCCATCGCCCGCCGCGGGGCGTTGGGCGGCGCGGCGCAGAGGGCCATGGAACTGGCGGAGGGGGTGGCCTACGCGCTGAAGAGCGCCATCAAGCACGCCTACCCCCGCGAGGGCAAGGGCAATGCCGCCGCGTTCAATACCCGCATCACCGAGGCCCAGCGCGATTTCTGGGCGCGGGTGCGCGGCCCGTACGAGGCGCTGCTGCATCAACTGGCCACCCTGCCGGAGGCGGAGGACGCGTATGCGGCCGCGCTGGTCGCCGGCACGGCGGCCTGGCAGGCGGCCCTCGGCGACACCGGTCGGCGCGTGCTGGGCGAGGCGATTGACGATCTGGACAGCGACAGCGACGCGCTGAAGCGGGTGGTGGAGGCGCGGCAGCAGTTCCGCAACGCGCTCTTTGCCCTCTTCCACCCCGAGCAGGCGCGCGGCCGCGGCCGGAAGGCGAGTCCCGGAAAGGAGGCACCGCATCATGACGACGCAGAGTGAGGCGGCCCTGGCGTCCGCCACCGACTTCATCGAACGCGTGAAACGCTTGTCGCGCGGCGAGCTGGCGGCCCTGCGCCGCAACGCTGGCAACACGCTGCCGGAGGCGCGCGGCGTGGCCTGGTTTTACCGCCTGCTGGACGACGAGGGGTATCGGAACCTGGAGGTCTACTTCCTGGTCGCCACGCTGGTGGGGTTGAATCCCTACGCACTGCGCGGCGATTTCGGCGTCACCATGCGCGCCGTGCAGGGGAAAGCCAACCCGGAGGGCGTCGAGCGGCGCTTCCGCATCCTGCTGGATGCCGATTGGGAGACGCCGGGGCGGGCCGGCGGCGGCGAGTTGCCCTTCCGCCTGCGGCAGTTGGTGAAGCTGGCGGCGGCGCACCAGGTGGGGGTGGATTGGGCGCAGCTGTTGGTCGATCTCGGACGCTGGCACTGGCAGGGCAAACGGGTTCAGCGCCAATGGGCCGAGCGTTTTTACGCGCCGTATCTGGCCGCCGAGTCCGAGGCCGCGGCGGCCGCGGCCAGTGACGAAACGAAGGGTTGAAAGGAGTTCCCATGTTAGTCGAGATCCATATTCTGCAAAACCACGCCCCGTCGAACCTGAACCGCGACGATACGGGCAGCCCGAAGGAGTGCACCTTCGGCGGGGTGAAGCGCGCGCGCATCTCCAGCCAGTGCCTCAAGCGCAGCATCCGCCGCTCGGAGATCTTCCGCACGGCGATGGCCGGGCACCTGGCCACACGCACGCGGCAGCTGCCGGAGCTGGTGCAGAGCCGGCTGCTGGCCGAGGGATTGCCAGCGGAGCTGGCGGCGGTGGCGGCGAAGAAGGCCTCCGGCTTCGGCACCAGCGAGGGGAAAGAGCAGGAGACGCCGCGCACGGCGCAGACCATGTTCCTCACCGAGGCGGACATCGCCGCCGTGGTCGCCGTGCTGGGCGCGGCGGCGCGGGAGGCGGGGGGCGCGAAGGCCTTGGAAAAGGTGCCCGCGAAAGACCTGCAGGCGCAGGCGCAGCAGGCCGGCTTCCGGCCGATCAGCGTCGATATCGGCCTCTTCGGGCGCATGACCACCTCGGAGGCATTCCGCGACGTGGAGGCCGCCGCGCAGGTGGCGCACGCGCTCTCGACGCACAAGGTGGACCACGAGTTCGACTACTTCACCGCCGTGGACGACCTGAAGGAAGACGCCGTCGGCGATGCGGAAGAGGACGCCGGCGCGGACATGCTGGGCGACGTGGAGTTCAACTCGGCCTGCTACTACAAGTACTTCTCGGTGGATGTCGCCGGCCTGGTGGCCAATTTGACCGGCGCCAGCATGGGGCGCACGGTGCCGGCCGAGGAGCAGGCCGCGGCGGAGACGCTGGCGGCGGAGGCGGTGGCAGCGCTGCTGCGCGCGGCGGTGCTCACCACGCCCAGCGGCAAGCAGCACAGCTTTGCCGCCCACCAACTGCCGGCGGCCGTGCTGGTGGAGCTGCGGCCGGTGGCGACGCCGGTGAGCTATGCCAACGCCTTCGTGCAGCCGGCGCGCCAGCGGGGGGAGACCAGCCTGGTGCAGGACTCGCTGCTGAAGTTCAAGGCTCACGTGGAAGCGCTCACCGCCGGGTTCAACCTGCCCGCCGTCGGACGCTTCCTGTTGGCGCCGGAGTCCGCGGTGGAGATCGGGGGCGTCGAGACGGTCGGCGACCTGCACACCCTCTGCGCCCGGCTGACGGCGACGCTGGCCTCCGGCGAGAAGGTGGGGAGTCATGGGTAATCCCCTGCTGCTGCTGCGCCTGGAAGGGCCGTTGCAGGCGTGGGGCGCGCGGTCCCGGTGGGATGTGCGCGACACACAGCCGGAGCCGACGAAATCCGGCATCATCGGCCTGCTCGGCTGCGCGCTGGGCTACCCGCGCGGAGACCACCGCCTGGAGACGGAGCTGGACGCCGGCCTGCGCGTGGGAGTGCGCGTGGAGCACCCCGGCCGCGTCATCGTCGATTTCCAGACCGTCACCGACTTCCTGCCCACCGCCGACGGCCGCTACCGGCATTCCGGCGTGAAGACCGGCACGTCGCTGCAGAAACTGCGCGCCGATCCGGAGGCCGAACCGGCCACCATCCTCTCGCCGCGCGCCTACCTGGAGGACGCTGCCTTCCTGGTCGCGCTGGCGGAAGCTCCCGGCGTCGCGGGGCGGCTGGTCCGCTACGCCCACGCGGTGCGGCATCCGGTGTGGCCACTGTACCTTGGACGCAAGGCGTGCTGCCCGACGCGGCCGATCTTCGAGGACTATACCGACGACGCGTATGCGGATCTGGAAGATGCCCTGCGCCGGCATCCCTGGGCCTGGCAGGGGGCGGCCTGTACCCTGCGCGACGCGCCGGCAGGGCCGTTGACCGTGTATCTCGAGCACCCGGACGGGACGCTGGCCCGGCAGGATGCCCTGCGCGTCAACGCCGCGCGCGCCTATGGCTTCCGGCGCGTGACACGGCTCGACGTGCCCTGTCCCGCCGCCGTTGAAGGAGGGATGGGATGATGTACCTTTCGCAATTGCGCCTGAACCCCCGGCATCGCCAGGTGCAGGCCGAACTGCGCAACCCCTATGAGTTGCACCGGACCCTGGCCAAAGCGTTCGGCCAGGGGGTGGCCTATACCGCCGCGCGGCCGCTCTTTCGCGTGGACGTGCTGCCGTCGGGCAATCTGCCGGTGCTGCTGCTGCAATCGCTGCGTGAGCCATGCTGGCAGCACCTGACGGTGCCGGCCACCTACCTGCTGGAACCGCCGGTGGTGAAACCCCTCGATCCGGTATTTCAGACCGGCCAGCGGCTGCGCTTTCGCCTGCAGGCCAACCCCACGGTGAAGCGGGAGGGGAAACGCCATCTGTTGCGCACCGAGGAGGAGCAGATCGCCTGGCTGCGGCGCAAGGGGGACGACCATGGCTTTGCGCTGATCGCCGTGCGTCTCCGCGAGGCCGCCGCCTGCACCGCGCGGACCACCGAGGGGCGTGCCGCGCACCTGGAAGGCGTCATCTTTGACGGCGTGCTGCGTGTGGGCGACCCCGCAGCCTTTCGTGCCGCCCTGGAAACGGGGATCGGCGCGGGCAAAGGCTTCGGCTTCGGCCTGCTGTCACTGGCCAGGGGGTGAACCATGAGCCGCCTTGAAGACCTGCATCTCCTGCCCAAGGTGCGGGATATGCTGTCGTTCGTCTACGTCGAGCACGCGCGCATTGATCAGCACGAACGCGCCATCGCCATCTACGATGAAGATGGCATGACGCCGCTGCCCATCTCCTCGACGGCCGTGCTGCTGCTCGGGCCGGGTACGCGCGTCACCCATGCGGCGATGGTTGCGCTGGCAGATAACAACGCGCTGGCCGTCTGGGTGGGCGAGCAGGGCGTGCGCTGCTACGCCCACGGCTTGGGTGGCACGCGCAGCAGTGCGGCGCTGCTGCGCCAAGCCGCGCTGGTCTCCAATGACGCCAGTCGGCTGGAGGTGGTGAAACGCATGTATCGCCTGCGCTTCCAAGAACCGGTGGAGGAGGGCTTGTCCATTGAGCAACTGCGCGGGCTGGAGGGCATCCGCGTGCGCAACACCTATGCCCGCATGAGCCGCGAAACCGGCGTCGAATGGTCGGGGCGGAACTACGACCGCGGCGAGTGGGACAACACCGATCCGGTGAACCGCGCCCTCTCCGCGGCCAACGCCTGCCTCTACGGCCTTTGCCAGGCGGCCATCCTCTCCATCGGCATGAGTCCGGCCCTCGGCTTTATTCATACGGGCAAGCAACAGTCGTTTGTCTACGATATCGGCGACCTGTATAAAACCGAGCTGACGATCCCGCTGGCGTTCCAGGTGGCCGGCGAACACCCGGACGACCTGGAGCGGGTCTGCCGACTGCGCTGCCGCGATCTCTTCAAGGAGAAAAAGCTGCTGCAGCGCATCGTGCCGGACATCCGCGCCGTGCTGGGCGAGTCCGAGGAGGACGAGGAGGAGACGTTTCTCCCCGACGAGGATGCGGCACTGCCCACCGCGCTCTGGACTCCTGGGGCGGACCGCGGCCCGGAGGAGGAGGCCTAGCATGGTTATCGTGATCATCGAGCATGTCACCTCCGCCGCCCGCGGCGAGTTGACGCGCTGGCTCATCGAACCCCGCGCAGGGGTCTTCATCGGCAATGTCTCGGCCATGGTGCGCGAGAAACTCTGGAGCTATCTGGTGAAAAAGCATCCGAAATGCGCCATCACCCTGTTCTACAGTGCGAAAACGGAACAAGGCTTCGTCATCCGCACCTACGGCGACACCACGCGGAAAGTCGTCGACTACGACGGCCTCGCCTTGATCAAACGCGTCGAACGCCGCCAGCGTGCCTACTAGCGAAAATATTTTTTAAGTTGTCCCCACGCACGTGGGGGTGAACCGTCACGGCGCTCACTAAACTGGTGGAAGCCGGTGTTGTCCCCACGCACGTGGGGGTGAACCGACGGACGCCGACACCACAACACAGGTTGACGAGTTGTCCCCACGCACGTGGGGGTGAACCGCGCCATTCAAAGTCCTTGAGCGCCGTGTTTACGTTGTCCCCACGCACGTGGGGGTGAACCGCTCCAGCTTCCCGGTGCGCACCCACTGCTCGGGTTGTCCCCACGCACGTGGGGGTGAACCGGCGGGCGATATCATCGCGGTCGAGAACCTGCGGTTGTCCCCACGCACGTGGGGGTGAACCGTCGCTGGCGGGGTATGACGTGTGCGTGGTGCGTTGTCCCCACGCACGTGGGGGTGAACCGGCCAGCCGGTGTGTATCCGTCGACGCAAGTGAGTTGTCCCCACGCACGTGGGGGTGAACCGGGTGAATCCGGCGGGCCACCGACCAGGGATGGGTTGTCCCCACGCACGTGGGGGTGAACCGACACCGCGACTGCGCAAACACCCCACTAGGCCGTTGTCCCCACGCACGTGGGGGTGAACCGACCGCAGCCGAGACCGCACCAGGTCTCGCACGGTTGTCCCCACGCACGTGGGGGTGAACCGTTCATGGGCTTGGCGGGGCGGGCGCGTACTCCGTTGTCCCCACGCACGTGGGGGTGAACCGTTCATGGGCTTGGCGGGGCGGGCGCGTACTCCGTTGTCCCCACGCACGTGGGGGTGAACCGTGTGTTTACCGATATCCCC
>JAKPKV010000130.1 GCA_029553475.1 Armatimonadota bacterium | reverse complement strand
CATATTTGACGCGCGCGTCGCGCCGGTCTTCGACACCGCGCGGGAGATCTGCCTCGTCGAGCGCAGCGCCAGCGGCGCCCCGACGAAGACCTTCTGCCGGTTCGACGACGACGACCTGCAGGGCAAGGTGGCGTGGCTGGCCGAAACCGGCGTGCAGACGCTCATCTGCGGCGCCGTCTCCCAGCCGCTCCAGCACGCGCTCGCGGCCGCCGGCATCGCGGTGGTTCCCTTCGTCTGCGGCGACCTCGACGAGGTGATCGCCGCGCAGGCCGCCAACACGCTCTCCAAGCCGGCCTTCGCCATGCCCGGCTGCTGCGGACGCCGCCGCGGATGCGGCATGGGCCGCGGCCGCGGCCGCGGGCGCGGAGGCGGCACGGGCGCTGGCGGAGCCGGCATGGGCGTAAGTGCTGGGCACGGCCTCGGTGCTGGCGCGGGGCACCGGCGTGGCGTGAGCGGAGGAGCTGGGCGCGGCGGCGTCTAGACCCCGCAACGGAATACTCGCACCAGCGCCACACGCTTGTTCAATTACGATTACGATTAAGATTAAGATTAGGATTAAGATCAAGATTACGACACGTTCCAAAGGTTCGACAAAGCGATTGTGAGCTAACCAGAACACCAAAAAAAGGAGGCATACCATGCCACGAGGAGATGGAACGGGACCCAATGGACTGGGTTCCATGACCGGACGCGCAGCCGGATACTGCGCGGGAAACGGCGCTCCGGGCTTCGCCAACGGCGGCTTCGGCCGCGGCGGCGGATTCGGGCGGGGCAACGGTGGCGGACGCGGCGGCTTCGGCCGCGGCTACCGCAACCAGTTCCTCGCCACCGGACTGCCCGCCTGGGCGCGCGGCGGCTCCATGCTGCCCGAGGCGGACGAAAAGCAGTTCCTGGCCAACCAGGCCAAGGCGCTGCAGGCGCAACTGGAGGAAATCCAGAAACGCCAGAAGGAACTCGA
>JAKPKV010000123.1 GCA_029553475.1 Armatimonadota bacterium | reverse complement strand
GAGAGACTGCCTGGCAAACCACGAGCTATTGCCCGGAGAGCTGTTGTTGCGTCGCAGCAAAAAGAACGAAGAGCTGGGCGCCCCCGGCATGAGCCAGCGCGCCATCACCGCGCGCGTGCGCCTGCTGGGTGAGCGGTTGGGCATCCTGGGGCTTTCGGCGCACGATTGCCGCCACTACTGGGCCACCTCCGCCGCGCGCCACGGTACCGACCCCTTCGTTCTGCAGGAGGCCGGCGGCTGGAGCTCGCTCGCCATGCCGCGCCGTTACGTGGAAGCCAACGACATCGCCAACCAGGGGGTGAGATTAGAGAAAGGCGAAGACGAAGGATAAAAAAACCGCGCGCGCTTTATACGCGCTTCAGGAGACCAAGGCTGGAATGGATAAAGAACCCCCTCTCTTTTCTCGCATGAGCCCGGCAGATTGGCTGCTGGCTGCCCTCTTTACCGCAGTGGTGACGGCGCTGGTGCACCTCACCTTCCCGCCGCACGGCTGGCTTATCGGCGTGCTCATCGCGCTGGGGCTGCTCTACCTGGCCAAGCGCCGCCGGGATAAGCTGCAGCCGCCGCGAGGGGGTGGTTAGCAGCGCCGCTTGTTTCACGGTTCAACCCTGCTTTCGCCCGCCGTACGATCGCTCAAGGAGGCATGACTGTGCACCGCGCCCCTGGTTCCACCCTCTCCACGCAGTTCTCAAGGCAAATCGCATATAATCAATTAAATGGGTGAACGGTGATGAACGTTCATGTGCAGTTGTATTCGCCGCTCAAAGATTTTTGCGGGGAATCGCGCCTGGAGCTGACGCTGCCCGAAGGCGCCGCCGCGACGCTGATGCTCGACACGCTGGCGGCGCGTTACCCCGTGATACGCCCCTTTTTGCGCAACGCGCAGGTCATCATCCAAAACGAGGTGGTGCACCCCCTGCACCTGCTGCACGAGGGCGACGAGGTGCAGCTGCGCGTGCCCATGTTCGGCGGGTGAAAGCCATTCCCACAGGCGGAGAAAAGCCGCATTCATCGCTGCCGCCGGGGGAGCGCTCCTCCGGCGGCAGCCTGCTTTCGCACTGTTCTATAATTCTCTTCGCTTCAACGAGCGCTCACCAGTCGCGTCCATTGCGCCAGTTCAACGAGCAATTGACCTAAAAAACTGCGTGTCACTTCGTTCACCAGCCTGCCCTGTTCATCAAAGGCGTCCGCGGCCCGCATGACCATCACCTCAGGTTTCGTCAGCACCAGCGCGCCCAGGTGAGCGAGCACCTGGCGCAGGTGTAATTGCGCGCGGGCTGTGCCGAATACGCCCGTGCTGGCGCCCATCAGCGCCGCAGGCTTGCCAGCCAGCGGCATATCTTTCGCGCGCGAAGCCCAATCCAACGCGTTCTTAAGCACACCGCTGATGGAGCTGTTATATTCCGGCGTGGCGAACAGCAGCGCGTCTGCCGCCGCGATGCGCGCGCGCAGACGGGCGACCTCTTCGGGGAAAGGATTTTCTTCATCCTGGTTAAAAAGCGGGATGCCGGCCAGGTCGGTGATTTCCAGTGTCATACCGGGCGGCAGCAGTTCTGCGGCGGCGCGCAGCAGCGCGGTGT
>JAKPKV010000080.1 GCA_029553475.1 Armatimonadota bacterium | reverse complement strand
GACGTGGATTCGCCGGCCCGCCAACGCCGGGCGCTACTTCATCATGATCGCGCTGGGCGCCATCTTCGGCACCACGGTGATGGGCCGCATCACCCTGCTCATCGGCCGCCTGGACTTCCTCAAAAATACCTTCGCCGACTGGTGGCAGGCGCTGGTGCGGTGAAGGGCGCTGGTGCGGTGAAGGGGAGATAAACACGCCCCCCGGCGGGGCAGGTCCATGGACCTGCCCCGCCGGGGGGTATCTGCCACACGAGGGTGTCTCCGGCGAACGGAGGCACCCTGCGGCGTTTACTGTGCGCGGTGACGCGTTAGCCGGCCGGCTGCGCGGCGTTCAGGCGCTTCATCAGGCGGCTCTTGCGGCGGGCGGCGGTATTGCGGTGAATGACGCCTTTGGTGGCGGCGCTGTCGAAGGCCTTGAGGGCGGCCTTCACTGCATCGTCCGACGCGGCGACATCGGTGGCGATGGCGGCGTACGCCTTCGTGCGGAGCGTCTTCAGCCGGGACTTCACCGACTGATTGCGCGCGCGGTTGCGCTCGCTGATCTTCAAATCTTTCTTGGCCGATTTGGTATTGGGCACCGTCAAACTCCTCCGTGTGTAAAAACACAGGCTACAGCGGGGCATTATAGCAGAGCCGCGCGAGAGATGCAAGAGCAGGCCACGCATGGGGGTCCGTGCATGCGCGGCATCGCCGGGGTCCGTGCCTTCCGCTCCCCGTCTCCCAGCCTGCCATCCTTTCTAATAATACATCCGTGTGCTATAATAGGGCATCACCAATCTCGCCGGCAGGCAGGAATTGGTGGCGGACACGCCGAATGAATCTAACGACAACGCGTGCGGCTTCGTTGCAGTATCCGCCCGATCACTGGAGATCGGGCGTGCTTTTGAGGAGAATGCATGTCTGACGAACACGAACTGTCCGGGATCGCCCGGGAAATCACCGATGTCTCGCTCGTGGACGAGATGAAGGATTCGTATCTGCGCTTCGCGATGAGCGTGATCATCAGCCGCGCGCTGCCCGACGTGCGCGACGGGATGAAGCCCTCGCAGCGCCGCGTGCTGTTTGCCATGAACGAGCTGGGGCTGAATCCCGGCGGCAACACGCGAAAGTGCGCGGCCATCGTCGGCGAGTGCATGGGGAAATACCATCCCCACGGCGATGCCTCCATTTACGATACGCTGGTGCGCATGGCGCAGGACTGGAACGCGCGCTACCCGCTGGTGCACCCGAAAGGCAATTTTGGCTCGGTGGACGGCGACCCGCCGGCGGCGATGCGCTACACCGAGGCGAAATTGACCGCGCTGGGCGCCGAGCTGCTGGCGGATATTGACCAGAATACGGTGGACTTCATCCCCAACTTCGATGAGACCACCAAGGAGCCGACGGTGCTGCCGGCGGCCTTCCCCAACCTCATCTGCAACGGGACCAGCGGCATCGCGGTGGGCATGGCGACGGAAATCGCCCCGCACAACCTGGGCGAAGTGATTGATGTCTGCGCGCTGATGATCGAGCGCGACTACGACCTCACCATCGAAGAGGTGATGGCGGTGCTGCCCGGCCCCGATTTCCCCACCGGCGGCCTCATCCTCGGCACCGCGGGCATCCGCGAGGCTTACGTCACCGGCAACGGCGCCTGCACCATGCAGGCGGTGGTGCATATCGAGCCGGCGGAAAACGGCAAGACGGCGATCATCGTCACCGAGCTGCCCTATCAGGTGAACAAGGCGCGATTGGTCGAGCATATCGCCGAGTTGGTGAAGGAGAAGAAGCTCCAGGGTATCGCCGACCTGCGCGACGAATCGGACCGCGTGGGCATGAAGCTGGTCATCGAGCTGAAGCGCGACGCCAATCCGCACGTCATCCTCAACCAGCTCTACAAGCATACGAATCTGCGCAAGCGGTTCAACTTCAACATGGTGGGCATCGTGCAGGTGAACGGCAAACCGGAGCCGCGCTCGCTCTCCATGTTCGACCTCTTGCGCGAGTTCCTCGAACACCGCCGCGTGGTGGTGACCCGCCGCACGAAGTTCGAGCTGAAGAAGCAGCGCGAGCGCGCCCACCTCCTGGAAGGCTACCGCATCGCCCTGCACAACCTGGACGAGGTCATCCGCCTCATCCGCCACAGCCGCACCCCCACGCTGGCGCGCGACGGGCTGATGGGGAATTTCGGCATGAGCGAGCGGCAGGCGCAGGCCGTCCTCGATCTGCAGCTCCATCGCCTCACCTCCCTTGAGATCGAGAAGATCGAGAAGGAGTACGCCGAGGTGATCAAGCGCATCAACTACCTGGAGGACCTGCTCGCCAGCCCGCGCAAGCTGATGGCCGTGGTGAAAGAGGAATTGCTGGAGGTGAAAAAGCGCCACGGCGATGCCCGCCGCTCGCGCATCCGCCAGGAAGAGGCCGCCGAGCTCTCCATCGAAGACCTGATTGATGAAGAGGATGTCATCATCACCGTGACGCGCGACGGCTACGTGAAGCGGCTGCCCATTGACACCTACCGCACCCAGGGCCGCGGCGGCAAGGGCATCGTGGGGCTGACGACGAAGGAAGAGGACCTGGTGGAGCACCTCTTCATCGCCAACACCCACAGCTTCCTGCTGGTCTTCACCGACAAGGGCAAGGTGTATCGCCTGCGCACGCACGAGGTGCCCGCCGCCAGCCGCACCGCGCGCGGGGTGAATATCATCAACCTCATCCATATCGAGCCCGGCGAGACGGTGACGGCGGTGCTGAACATCAAGGAGTTCAGCGACGACCGCTACCTCTTCATGGTGACCGAGCGCGGCACGGTGAAGAAGACGCGGCTCTCCGACTACAACACGCGCCTCTCCGGCGGCATCATCGCCATCAAGCTCGATGACGACGACGCCCTGCGCTGGGTGAAGGTGACGGATGGGCACCGGCACCTGGTGCTCGCCACCCACCACGGCATGTCCATCCGCTTCTCGGAGGAGTATGACGAGACGAGCGGCACCGGCGTGCGCCCGATGGGGCGCGCGGCCGGCGGGGTGCGCGGCATCAGCCTGCGCGCGGGCGACAAGGTCGTCGGCGTGGCGCTGGTACGGCCGGATCAGGACCTGCTGGCGGTCACCGAGAAGGGCTACGGCAAGCGCACGCCGCTCACCGAGTATCGCTTGCAGAACCGCGGCGGCATCGGCATCAAGACGGTGCAGATCACCGAGAAGAACGGCCCGCTGGTGGACTGCAAAGCGGTGGATGAGAAGGATGAGGTGCTCTTCATCTCCACCGGCGGCCAGGTCATCCGCAGCAAGGTGTGCGCCATCCGCGAGACGGGCCGCTCCGCCCAGGGCGTGCGCATCATGCGCATGGGCGAGGACATCCGCATCGCCGCCGTCGCCGTGGTGGTGAAACGCGAAGAAGCCGCCGACGAAGTGGAAGGCGAAGAGGCGGTGGGCGCGGGGGCGTGAGCCGCGCGCCGAGTGCGGAGCGATCAAACGCGGGACGGCCCGGCCAGGCCGTCCCGCCTGCCCTGGGAGCGGTGGGCGCAGCATATACTATAATGGCCGGCGACCGCTGAAACACAGTCCCGACTGGCGAAAGGAGCGCGCGTGAGCGAACGCATACTGTTTACCTCCAATTATTCCGATCTCAGCACGAACCGCGGCTTCCAGTTCGAATTCAATTGCGAACGCTGTGGCAACGGGTATCGGTCGCGGTTCAAAGCGTCCACCCTTGGCGGGGTGTCCGAGGCGCTGGGCGCCGCCGGCAGCCTGCTGGGCGGCATTTTCGGCAATGCGGCCGATCTCTCCGAGCGCGTGCGCAGCGCCAACTGGCAGAAAGCGCGCGACGCGGCGCTGGAAGAGGCGATCCGCGAGATCACTCCCGAGTTCATCCAGTGCCCGCGCTGCTCGAACTGGGTCTGCCGCAAAGCTTGCTGGAATCAGCAGCGCGGCCTGTGCAAGCACTGCGCCCCCGATCTCGGCGTGGAGATGTCCGCCGCCCAGGCCAGCCACTCCGTCGAGGAAATCTGGGCGCACGCCCGCATGGCCGATGACGACAAACATTTGACGGCGGACGACTGGCGTGGAACCATTCGCGCGAGCTGCCCGCACTGCGAAGCCCCGCTGGGCTCCAACGCGAAATTCTGCCCCGAGTGCGGCGCGAAGCTCGGGGCGGAGCATTGCCCCGGCTGTGGCGGCAAACTCGCCCCGAACGCCAAATTCTGCGCGGAGTGCGGACAGCAAGTCGGCGGAGGGTAAGCATAGCATCGCAACGGTTCTGTGCGATTCAACACGAAGGCACGGAGAGAAGAAGAACGGGATGGCCCATCAGGGCCATCCCGTAATGTATTTTTCGCGTCTTCCCACCGTCGTGTCTTCGTGTTGCGACCCTATTCCCCGCCCTCGATCTTCGCCGTCCGCGCCGTAATGGCCCGCATCACTGCCGGGTCGAATTTCGGCTGGCGGTCGTCGGTATACAGCCCGTTCACTTCCTGCTCCACGTCGGTGAGCTGGGTGTAGCAAAAGCCGCACATGCGTGGGTGGTCAAGCAGCGCATCCGTCAAGCCACGGTAGCGGGCCAGGAACTCGTCCGCGCCCGCCGGGCGGTTGCCGTAGCCCCACGCCTGCGCGTCGCGCTGGCCGGGATTCCACCAGATGCCGCCGTATTCGCTGACGAAGTAGGGCTGACCGCGGTAGGGCGCGTCGGCCTTCGGGTGGTTGCGGAACGGCTCCCCGCCGTCGGCGAAAGGCGCGTGGCGGGCGGCGAAGGTGTCGGGGTTCTGGTCGTAATCGTGGCTGTCGTAGACGTCCGTCTCCACATGCACATACCCGCTGGCGTCAATCACCGGCCGCGTGGCGTCAATCGCCTTCGTCAGCCGGTAGGTCTGCCGGAGCACCTCACGGTCCTGCCAGGCTACCGTCTCGTTGAACGGGCACCAGCCGACGATGGCCGGGTGGCTGTAATCGCGCGCGAGAATCTCCAGCCATTCCGTCTGAAAACGCTCCAGCGCGGCCGGGTTGGCGACGTCCAATCCCCAACTCGCCATCTCGCCCCACACCAGGTAGCCCAGCGTGTCCGCCCAGTAGAGGAAGCGCTCTTCGAAAACCTTCTGGTGCAGCCGGGCGCCGTTGAAGCCCATCGCCTGGGACCGCTCGATATCCGCGCGCAGCTCCGCGTCGCTGGGCGCGGTGAAGATGCCGTCGGGGTAGAAGCCCTGGTCGAGGATGAGGCGCTGGAAGACCGGCGCCCCGTTGAGGAGGATCGCCGGGCCGCGCCAATCCAGCGAGCGCAGGCCGAAATAGCTCCCCACGCGATCAATCTCGCCGTCCGGACCGGTCAGCGTCAGCGTGAGGTCGTACAGCGTGGGGGAGCCCGGCGCCCATGCCGCCACCCGCGCCAGCGGCAGCCGCAGCCGCGCGCCGTGCGCGGAGACCCGCGCCGCCCCCTGCCCGACACTGTCGCCGTCCAGCGTCGCCGTCGCCGCCACCGTCAGCCCCGCGGCATCGCCGACCACCGGCGCCTCGAGGTAGACGCACCCGTTCTCCAGGTCCGGGGTGATTTTCGGCCGCGCGAGATACGTCTGCGGCACCGGCTCCAGCCACACCGTCTGCCAGATGCCGGTGGTGCGCGTGTAGTGGCAGCCGCGCGAGGCGTACCACGGGCTCTGCTTGCCCCCCGGCTGCAGCGGGGAGCGGGTGTCGTCCTCGGCGCAGACGGTGAGGATATTCTCGCCGGGCTGCACCAGGTCGGTGATGTCGAAGGTGAAGGAGCTGAAGCCGCCGCGGTGCGTGCCGGCGGAGACGCCGTTCACCCACGCCTCGGCCTCGTAATCCACCGCGCCGAAGTGCAGCAGCAGGCGCATCCCCCGCCACGCCTCCGGCAGCGTGAACGCCCGCCGGTACCAGACCGCCGCCATGAAGTCGGTATGCCCGACGCCCGACAGCCGGCTCTCCGGGCAGAAGGGCACCAGAATCTCCCCGCCCAGCGGCGCCGTCACCAGCCCCCGATCGCGCCCGCTGCGTCCCTGGTCAATGGCGAATTCCCAGGCGCCATTCAGGTTCAGCCACGCGTCGCGCACCATCTGCGGGCGCGGATACTCCGGACGGGGGATGCTCACGGCGACGCCTCCTCGATAATTGATACGGATTCGCGGAGAGAGTATTAGCCTTCCCGGCGGAAAAGTCCTTGTCGTGGAGCAGAGCGTTTATGACGACAAGATACGCGCATACCTTCCAGCGAAATCGTACTCGTGCTCGCGCAACCTATCCGCCTTGCCCCGCGTCCGTAGCGCGCGCCGGCCCTGGCGCGCCGGGCTGGAAGTCTCCACCCCGTACCCGACCAGTACGTCCCACCTTCCGACACCCTGCCCAATCATGCGCGTACGACTCGACCACGATAGATTGGCGACAGTGTTCGCGATGCCTATTTGTCTCGCGCTTGCCAAGCTCATTACCGCTTGCTATACTGCCTCCATGCCACCCAATGCACGGCTGGTGATGCCGGGCATGCCGCGCCAGGCCACCCAGCTCGGCGCAATCGGCGAGAATACCGTCGCCTCCTACCTGATTCTCGCATCCGGGGGGCGGATCTCGCCATTCAAGGCCGTCGCCGATGACAGCGGCATTGACCTGCTCATCTACGACAAGCACACCGGACGCGCCGTGCCCGTGCAGGTGAAGTGCCGCACCTACACGCTGCACAGCAACACCGCCCACTTCGGCGTCCGCCTCGCCACCTTCAAAGCGCTGCCCAGCGCCTTCCTTCTCGCCATCCTCTTCGCGCAGGACACCACCCCCCTCACCGTCCAGCGCGCATGGCTCATCCCCACGGACGAACTGTGCACCGTCGCCCATGAAATCCGCGACCATCTTGTCATCCGTCCCTGCGTGAAAGATACCTCCGCCGACCGCTACACCGATTATCGCTACCCCGACCTTGGCGAGGTAGCCCGACGGTTGGTGGCGTGGTTTGATGGGAAGGTGCAGGACACGGTATCGGTGATGTGAAGATAGGCGAAGCAACCATGCAAATCCGCCGGGAGGAAACAGCAACATGAACACCGACCAGTTTACCGAACTCCTTGGTCATGGTGAAGATACGTGGCTGGACTGGAAGCGCGACTTCCCCGCTGGCCTGCTCGCTGGAAGTAAAAATCCTGATTGGGACAAGGGGAAGGGTACGCTCCTCAAAGACCTTGTAGCCATCGCCAACGGCGAAGGGGAGCCTATCGGCTACCTGATCTATGGCGTGAAGGACACCGGCTCATCTCGTGAGGTTCATGGCATCTCAACACACTGGGATGATGCAGACTTTCAGGCTTTTGCCGAAGCAGCCTTTGACCCTCCGCCACGCTTCCGGTACACCGAAATCGAGTATGAAGCCAAACGCATCGGCATCTTCCACATCGAGCGTATCCCTGAATATCCGCATGTCTGCACCAAGTCTATGGGGGGCGCAATATATGATGGGCAGGTATGGTATAGACGGGGATCACGCAATACCATTGCCCACCGGGAGGACCTGCGGCGCATGGCTATTGGGCATGAGCCGTTTAAGTTCCAATCGCTACGTGAGCCACCTCTCGAAAGCCTTTTCAAAGAGCTGCAGGCGCAAGGTCATGAGCCGACATATCTGCATTTGTCGAACAAGGACAGTAACCTTGCGATGGGTTACCAACTTGTGTATTTCCCCGGTACACGCCGCGAAATTTGGGTTGGTTACCATTGGGGTGAATATGAGCTTATTATGATGCTACGTCCGCCCAAGCTGAAGACATAAGGTGCGCTGGGTGAGCGCCGCAACGATGCCCGCTACGCCATGGCGGTCTTCGACGGCATCGTCCGCGAAGTCTACCGCATCGAGAGCTGGCACCCCAGCGGCACCACCCCCTACGCCACCCACGAGATGGATGATAGCTGGGATGGCCGCCGGGAATTTCTTGGCAGTGTGGCCAGTCCGTGGATCCGCAAGCGCTACCTCCTCAAATCCGTCCGCGCCTACTTCCCGGCCAGCATGCAGAACCCGGTGCGATACGTGCATTGCTGAACGCAGCAGTGAGGGGGCAATGATGGCAATCACCATTGACCATAACGCGAACAACGCGGACTGGTCGAAACGCACGTGGGACTTGCCAGCGTACAAATCACCGGAGTTCATGGCGCTGGTCGGCGGCGACGCAGGCCTGCCCCACTTCCGCACGCTCCCCGTCTACCGCTTCGCCGTGCAACGCGGCCTGATTGCGGATGACGAATGGGCCGGGAGCGACGAAGATGCGGTGTGACGGCAATAGGGGCAGCCTCTGGTATCCCCTATTTTTTCACTCCCGCATATCACGGTAAGCGCAAACACATGATTGACAAGCAAACGTATTTATGCTATACTGCCGCCCGTATCGTGACAACTGCAGAGCGTCTGCCCATCCGGACACGACCGCGGCAGTGGTCTTACACATACTTTTTACAGAAAATAACCTGTTACCGGCTCGCGTCTTTGCGCCCTGGCGCCTTGGCGTGAGACCATTACTGCAAAACGACTACCCCCCGTTTGGCGAGAACGCACACTATTCTGGGGTAGTCAGCGGGGGGTAACGGGGGGGCGTCGCCGGGAAACCGCTGCCGCGCGCATACGCGGAGATGGTCGCCGACCCGGAGCTCACCGCACCAGCTTCGCCTCCCACCGCGCATACACGCCGCCGCATTGCTCCGCCACGGCGTTGCATACGTCGGTGAGGCGGATGATCTCGTCAGCGGTGGGGATGAGCGGGCGGGTGCCGCGGACGGCCCAGCGCGGTCTGACGAAGAGCGCCTGCCACCAGGGAGGCGGGAGGAGGTCGCATGTGCACTCCACCCCCTCGCGCCGCTTCAGCTCCGCCGCCGCCTGCCGCGCCGCCGCCTCGGTGGGAAAAGAGAAGTAGGCGGTCAGCGTATGCAGTTGCGTCAGGTCAGAGCCGTATTTGACCATCTCCTCCAGCGCGAGGTACACGCTGTTGCGGTCAACCATCTCGGCCCCTCTCGTATCGCCCCCTCGCCCCCCGACCCCCTCTCCCCGAGGAGGGGGGAATTGGTAAACGGAAGCGAACCTGTTATACCTTTCCAATCACTCCCCCTCTCCTCGGGGAGAGAGGGTTGAGGGGTGAGGGGATGCTACCCCACCGGGGCGAATTGGCGGCTCAGCGCCCTGCCGCGCTCGACGAAGTAGCGCATCGTCGCGTAATCCACCTCCGGCGGCTCCGAGTGGTCGCTATGCAGGATGAAGCCGCCGCCGCCGGCGAGTACGGGCAGCATTTTCGTCTCCAGCTCGCGGTCAATGGCCGCGCGGTCGTTGGCGATGAGGTGGCGCACGTCGAGGCCGCCGTAGAAGGCGATGCGATCGCCAAAATCCGTGAAGAGCGTGGGCAGGTCCATGCCCGCCTTCACTTCCATCGCTTGCAGGCAGTCCATGCCGGCGGCGATGAGGCCGGGCACCAGCGGGGCCACGTACCCGCACGAGTGCACGATCACCTTGCAACCCAGGCTGTGCGCGAAATCGAAGAGGCGCTGGTGGCCGGGCCGCATCATGTCGTCGTACATCGCCGGGCTCATGAACGGGCGCTCCTTGAAGCCCATGTCCTCGTAGAAGAACATGCCGTCCGGCCTGCCCTCTTCCGCGAAGAGCACTTCCAGGTGGCGGATGGTCATCTCGGCGTAGGTCATCACCATGTCCAGCACCCATTCCGGGTCCAGCGCCATGCCCATCAGCATATACTCGTGGCCGCAGAGGGGGTGCATCTGCTCGAAGGGCGCCACCCCCGCCCAGCAGAAGAAGCGCTGGCGCTCGGCGGCGAACCGTCTCGCGTCGCGATAGCTGTCAAAGGGGATGCGGCGGCGGTCTAGCCCGGTGAGGAACGGCTTGCCGATCTCCTCCCAGCTCGCGCGGTCCTGCACGGTGAAATCCACATGCTCCGGCGTGCTGGCGTGCTGCTTGTGGCGGCGCAGCTTCGCGCCGTTGCCGTCCAGCATGAGGACGGTCTCCTCCGTCTCTTCGATCACCCGCGGCTCGACATCGAGATTGGCGGTGCTGTTCAGCCAGCCGCCGGTGCGCAGATCCTGGCCAAAATGCTCGGCGACGTCCTCCTCCACGCCGAGGTGCCCCTCGCTCCGCCAGCGCGCCACCGTCTCGCCCCACGGGCTCACCGCCACGGGCACTTGATCCACCGGCTGGCGCGCCAGCGTGCGCGCCAGGCGTTCGTAACTGGTCATGCTCATGCGCTCGCCTTCCTCGTCCGGGAATGGGTTGGTTCCGATGCCATGCTAACACACCCCGCCGCGTTTGAGAAGAGCGGGGGCAGCGGTTTTTTACCCGGAACAGCGCGTGAACTGGTGGCAACGGGGCGCGGGATATGGAATGAAAGAGTTGTGAGGACGGGGTGGCTGCGATGGGGGGGATTCGCCGCGATTCCCGGCGTGCTGGGACTCGCGGTGATTGTCGGGTGGGCAACGGCGCCGACGCTGCCCACCCGGCTGCTCGCCGGCTATGGCGCGCTGCTGCTGGCGGCTGCCGCGGCCGGTGGGCTGCTGCTGGCGGCGCTGCGCCGGGTCCGGCGCGCGGATGAGCGGCGGCGCTGGTGGCCGATCCTCCTCGCCCTGGCGTGCCTCACCGGCTGGGTGGCGACGGGACCGGGCGTCTGGTTGGTCGGGCATCGCACGCCCGATCCGGCCTGGGGCGCCGGTTTCTTCCTGCTGACCTGCCTGGCCCTCGGATGGGGCCTGGTATTGCGCGGCGGGCGGTTGCCGCGCACGGTCATCGGTTTGGCCGCGCTCCTGGGTGATGCCCTTCTCATCCCGGGCGCGATGGCGCTCGTCCTCCTCGAGCGCGGCCAATTCACACCTCTGCTGCCGTTCGGCGCGGCGACCGCGGTGGCCTGGGCCTATGCCGGCGGCCTGACGCTGCTGCTGCTGGCGGTGACGGTCATGCTCAGCGGCGCGGCGCCGGGCTGGCAGCGCGGGCCGCGCTGGCTGCTGGCCGCCGCCGTCGGATTGCTGGCGGTGGGGGGCGCGGCGCTCGGCCGGCTGCCGCTGATCACGCTTGCATCGGGATTCCCGCTCGCCGCGCTGCTGTGGGCGGTGGGCCTGCCGCTGATGGCCATCAGCGCGCACTGGGAGGTGGCCGCTCGCCCGCATGACGCCGCCGCCGCGCGGGAGATGGATGCCTATCTCGGCAGCCTGGGCATGCTGCCGCCGGCGCTGCTGCTGGCGGTCGGCGCCGGGCTGGCACTGGCGGCGGGGCCGTCAGCCTTGCCCGGCGCGCGCGCGGCGCAGCTCTGCGTCCTGCTCGGCGTGCTGCTGCTCCTGGCGCTGGGACGGGCGCTGCTGCACGCGCTGCATACCCGGCTGGCATACCTGGCGCTGCTGGGGCGGGTGCGGGAGAGCGAGCGCGCGGCGGTGACCGATCCGCTCACCGGCCTGCCGAACACGCGCGCCTGCACCCAGCGTCTTGCGGACGAGGTGGCGCGCGCCGCGCGCTATCAGCGCCCGCTGGCGGTGATCTTCGCCGATATTGATTTTTTCAAGCTCATCAACGACGTCCACGGCCATGGAGTGGGGGATGATGCGCTGTGCGCGGTGGCGCACACGCTGCGCGACCGTATCCGCACCATGGACATGGCGGCGCGGCTGGGGGGCGAGGAGTTCGTGCTCATCCTGCCGGAAACCACCCTCAGCCAGGCGGATATCCTCGCCGAGCGCCTGCGCCAGGCCATCGAGAACCTCCGCCTGCCGCTGCCGGGAGGCGGCGTCCTGCGCATGACGATCAGCCTGGGCATTGCCGCCTACCCGGAGACCTCGGACAACGCCGAGGGCCTCCTCCACGACGCTGACGCGGCGATGGGCCGCGCCAAGGAGGCCGGTCGCAACCGCGTGATGCACGCGCGCGCCAAAAGCCTGCTGTTCGTGTTCGAATGAGCGACGCTGTCAGGCAAACCAGCCCCGCACGCGCGGCAGCGCGGCGACGGCCACGCTGGCGCTGTCAAGGCCCAGCGCCAGCAGGCGCGCCAGCTTCGCCGCGTCCGCGCCCCACTCGCCGCAGACGCCGATGGGGATGCCGGCGGCATGGGCGGCGGCGATGACGTGTTCCACCAGCGGCCAGACGGCGGGGTGGTCGGCGGCGTGCAGATAGCCGACGCCGGCGTGCTCGCGGTCGGCGGCGAGGAGGAACTGCAGCAGGTCGTTGGTGCCCAGGCTGAAGAAGTCGCAGACCTCGGCCAGCTCCCCGGCGGCCAGCGCGGCCATCGGCACCTCGATCATCGCCCCCAGCGGCGGCGCCGGCAGCCCCAGGTCGGCGGCCTCCGCCGCCAGCAGCGCGCGGCACTGGCGCACCTCATCGGCGCCGGCGACCATCGGCAGCAGAATCCGCAGCGGGCCGACGGCGGCGGCGCGGACGAGGGCGCGAAGCTGCGCGCGGAAGAGCGCGCGTTCGCGCAGGCACAGCCGCACCCCGCGCAGCCCGAGCTGCGGGTTCGGCTCCGCCTCCATCGGCAGGAAGGGCACCGGTTTGTCCGCACCGATATCCAGCGTGCGGATGATGACCGGCCGCCCCGCCATCGCCCGCAGGATGGCGGTGTAGTCGGCAAATTGCTCATCCTCCGTGGGCGGCGTCGCGCGGTCGAGGAAGAGGAATTCCGTGCGCAGCAGGCCGATGCCCTCGGCGCCCAGCTCCACCGCCCGCGCCGCCTCCGCCACCCCGCCGACGTTCGCGAGCAGCGGAATACGCGGCGCCAGCGGAGCAGCGCGTTGACGGCCGACCGGGGCCGCGGAGGTGCCCGCCGCCTGCGCCGGGTGCAGGACCAATACGCCCGTGTCCCCATTCACCAGCGCGGGCGTATCGTCGGGGATCTCCAGGATGGCGCGCGGGGCGCCGACGACGGCGGGGATGCCCCAGGCGCGGGCGATGATGGCGGCGTGGCAGGTGGGCCCGCCGCGCACGGTGACGACGGCGGCCACCCCGGCGTCCGCCAGCCGCGCGGTATCCAGCGGCGCCAGCTCCTCGGCCAGCACCACCGCGCCCGCCGGCACGCGGCTCGACGGCGTTTCGCCCGCCAATTCCTCCGCCAGCAGCGCCCCCACCGCGCGCACGTCAATGGCGCGCTCGCGAAAATAGTCGCTGCCCGCCGCCTCCAGCATCGCCGCCAGCGCTCCCGCCGTCGCGCGCGCCGCGGCAACGGGGTCCGTGCCGGTTTTCACGCGCGCGGCGATGCCCTCGCGCAGCTCGGGGTCGTCCAGCATCAGCCGCTGGGCGTCCAGCAGCGGCGCCAGCGTGGCGTCGGCGGTCGTCAGCGCGTCCGCCAGCCGCCGGTGCGCGGCGGCGAACGCGTCCGCCAGCCGCGCGTCCGCGGGCACGGCAGAGACGGCCGCTTGGACCCGCCGCAGCAGGCAGGTCGCGCCCTCCGCGCGCCCGGGGGCGCCGGGCAGCCCGGTGAAGGTGGTCGCGGTCAGCGTTGGGGTGGGCTCCGTCATACGCAGGCATGATACCCGGATTGGCGGGGTTCTAGCAAATATCTGTTGCGGGTCGTCACGCTGTCTCGTGCTCTGCGAACCGACCGCTGGTCGGGGTGAGGGATTAGGGGTGAGGGGGGCGTCACGTTGCCGTGTGCGTATCAGGACAACCGCCTGTAGCGCGCGCCCAATCCCTCACCCCTAATTGTCGCGGGTCGTCACGTTGCGCCTCGCTTCGCCATCTTGACCGGGGGCGCCCCACGGGAATCGGACGGCGCCGACGCGGGCGGCTTCGATCCCTTCGGGATGACATCA
>JAKPKV010000097.1 GCA_029553475.1 Armatimonadota bacterium | reverse complement strand
ATGCCGGTGGCCACGATCACCTCGTCGAAGCCGCCCGCCTGCAGCGCTGCCGCATCCACCCGCGTGCCCAGCCGCAGCTCGATGCCGTGCACATCGATCATCCGGCGGTAATAACGCAGCGTCTCGAAAAACTCCTCCTTGCCGGGGATGCGCTTGGCCAGGTTGAACTGCCCGCCGATCTCTGGTGCGCTGTCAAACAGCGTCACCGCGTGCCCGCGCTGCGCCGCCACCGTCGCATAGGCCAGCCCGGCCGGCCCGGCGCCCACCACGGCGAGCCGCTTGGGCGCGGGCGTCGGCGCGTAGTTCAGCAGTGTCTCGTTGCAGGCGCGCGGGTTGACCAGGCAGCTCACCTGCTTGTAGCCGCCGAAGGTGTGGTCCAGGCAGGCCTGGTTGCAGGCGATGCAGGTGTTGATCTCGTCCTCGCGGCCTTCGCGCGCCTTGTTGACCCACTCGGGGTCGGCCAGCATCGGCCGCGCCATCGACACCAGGTCCGCATCGCCGCGCGCCAGCACGGATTCGGCCACCTCGGGCATGTTGATGCGGTTGCTGGTGATCAGCGGAACCGTCACCGCCCGGCGCAGTCGCCCCGTAACGGACGCAAAGGCCGCGCGCGGCACCATGGTGGCGATGGTGGGCACGGGGGCCTCGTGCCAGCAGAAGTGCGTGCTCAGGATGTTGGCGCCGGCCGCTTCCACCGCGCGCGCCAGTGCCACGATCTCGTCCCAGGCCAGCCCGCCTTCGAGCATGTCCATCGCGGAAATGCGGAAGATCAGGATGAAATCCGTCCCCACCGCCGCGCGCACCCGGCGCACCACCTCCACGGGGAAGCGCATGCGGTTCTCGAACGACCCGCCCCATTGGTCGGTGCGCAGGTTGGTCTTTTGCACCAGAAAGGTGGACAGCAGGTAGCCCGCCGAGCCGATGATCTCCACCCCGTCATACCCCGCCTGGCGGGCGAGCGCGGCGCATTGGGCAAAGTCGGCCAGCTGCTTCTGAATGCCGGCCTCGTCCAGCGCCTGAGGCGTATGGGGCGCGATGCGCGACTTGACGGCCGATGGCGCCACGCACGCCGGGTTGGGCGCCAGCGCGCCCATGTGCAGGATCTGCATGCAGATCTTCACGCCCGGATCGGCCGCGTGCACCGCGTCGGTGATCAACCGGTGCTGATCGGCCTCTTCGGGTGTGGACAGCTTGGCACCAAAGCCGGCCTCCTCGTTGGGCGGAATGCCCCCGGTGATGATCATGCCCACCCCGCCGCGCACCCGCTCCGCATAGTAGGCCGCCAGCCGCTCGAAGCCCCCTTCGGCCTCCTCCAGCCCGGTGTGCATCGAGCCCATGAGCACCCGGTTCTTGAGGCGCGTGAAGCCGAGGTCGAGGGGGGTGAAGAGGTGAGGGTAGCGGGTGTGGGTGGGCATGGCGAGGGCTCCTTGGGAATGAGGGCGGCGACCTAGACCCATTATGGGCTGCGACGATTTCAACGGTGGAGGACATGTCGGTGATTGAGCGACGAGGTGCGTTTCTGACGGGTATATCGAGACACCGCAGGCTCCGTGAAGGGGAAAATCACTCCTTATTCAGGCGTTGAGCGAGAGCGGTGCCCGCCAATCGGCAGGGTTCTGGCGGCGTTGGGAATAGAGTGGAGCAAAAATCCGCGACTGCATTGGTTTCAGCA
>JAKPKV010000092.1 GCA_029553475.1 Armatimonadota bacterium | reverse complement strand
CCCAAGGTGGCCTTCACGCTGATCGACGACGGGCGCACGGTGTTTCGCTCACCGGAGTGCGCGAAGCTGGAGGACCGCGTGGCGGAGATTTTCGGGCGGCAACTGGCCGAGGAGCTCGTGCCGCTGGAGTCCGGCGAGGATGGCATGCGGCTGAGCGGGCTCGTGGGCCGGCCCGGAGTGGGGCGGGGCACGCGGCACGAGTTGATCACCTTCGTCAATTCGCGGCCGGTCGACAGCCGCACGCTCAACTACGCGTTGATCGAGAGCTACCACGAGTCGCTGCCGAAGGGCCGCTTCCCGGTGGGCGTCGTGTTTCTGGAGGTCGATTCCGCGGCGGTGGATGTGAACGTGCACCCGTCGAAGCGCGAGGTGCGTTTCCGCAGCGAGCCGCAGGTGCGCGGGTTTGTGATCCGCGCCGTGTTGCAACGCCTGCGCGAGCTCGGCGGCGGCCCGGTGCTGGAGTCGCCAGCCACGGTCGCTCCGACTGCGGCGGCGTCTGTGACGGTGACGCGCACGCCCGCCGTGGCGCTGACGCCCGCGCCCGCCGTGGCGCTGACGCCCGCGCCCGGCGTGGTGCCGGCGGCGGTGAGCACCGTGCGCACCGCGCCGGCGAAAACCAATATCCCTGCCGGTCGCACCTGGACGCCGCCCGCCGCGACGGGCGTCGCGTCGCCGAGTTTTTCCAAGCCGCCGGTGCGGACCGACGGTGAGCCGGTGGCCGGTGCGGCGCCGAAGCCGGTGACGCCGTCGCCACAATGGCGTTACCTGGGGCTGGCGCACGGCTCGTACGCGCTGTTTGAAACCTCCGCCGGGCTGGTGCTGCTGGACCGGCGTGCGGCGCACGAGCGGGTGTGGTTCGAGCGGCTGCAGGAGCAGTTCCGCGAGGGCAGCGTGCCGAGCCAGCGGTTGCTGCTGCCGGTGCCGGTCGAGCTGGACCCGATCGCGAGCGTGCTGCTGCTCGACAAGCTCGCGTTTCTCAACGCCCACGGATTCGAGATCGTGGAGTTTGGGCGGAATTTCTTCCGGATCGAAGCGGTGCCGGTGTGGATGGAACCGGGCGACGCGGAGCCGTTTCTGCGCGATGTGCTCGGGGCGCTGCGCGAAGGGCGCATGCAGGAGCGCGAGGTCAATCTGGCCCGCGAGGAGCTGGCGCGGCTGGCGTCGGCCAAGGCCGTGCGGTTGCCCGCCGTCGTGTCGGAATCGGAGATGCGCGCGCTGCTGGCGCAGTTGCTCGCGACGCGGGCGCCATTGACGAGCCCGGCTGGCAAACCGACCTACATTGAGTTACATCACGGTGAACTCGCCCGTAGATTTCAGAAATAAGTCGTCAACGTGCTGATGGTTGGCACGATTTGAGGTCTAGTTGGTCAACCTTTTCAATTTATCATGGCTGCTAATCCCACACCCAAAAACAAGAAG
>JAKPKV010000086.1 GCA_029553475.1 Armatimonadota bacterium | reverse complement strand
TGCCAGTTTTTGGCCACGGTGGTTGGCACAGTCCGTGCTTAGCACGGACTGTGCCAACCACCGTGGCCAAAAACTGGCACGATTATTGCATGTGTGAACGCCAGTTCACAGTGTGAACGCCAGTTGACGTTAACTCTGGTTCACGTGAACGCCAGTTGACACATACATTATCCTACATCGTTGACGATTGCGACCATCGTTGTTTCAGATTGACATGCTTAACCATCGGTGTTGCTTATTGACTCTCTCGACCATCGGTGTTGCCGATTGACATGCTCCGCCATGGGTCATGGTTTTTAGCGCGCGTCAATCTTTTTCTTTGCAGATCGCCACGCGCGCCGATCGCCCACCCATGGCCGGAGCTCCGCCGGCCCCATCCCTCGGAGCCCTGCCCGCCCTCGCGCCTCGAGCGCCAGCGCAGACTCGGCGCCGCCGAGCACCTCCGGACTGGCACAGCGGTGCCGCCCCCCCCAAGAGGAGGCGCTACCGCACCCGCGCCCATCCCTACCGCCCGCGAGCCTATCAGGATCGCAAGAGATTGTATAGACGGGACCATATGGCGCACCCGGAAAATTATTTTTCCTCGCGCACGCGAGAGAGGGTCCAAGAGGTTACCCGGTTCCCCTCGCCCACGCGCCAAGCGGCAATTCCCGCTCGCCACGGGTCGCGAAAGGGGTAACCGCTCGGGACCGGGCGGCTACCCCCGGTTACCCTCCCGGCTACCCGGCTACCCGGCTACCCGAGGCTCCCCCCCCCGCGGTCGCCGCCCCATGTGTGGGCGTTAGTGGTACGACAGCGGTATGATGGGCGGATGCCCAAGACCTCGCTCGACCTCCCCGCCCTGACCCTGCGCCAGCTCGCCGCCCTCGCCCGGCGCGACAACCCCGGCCGCCCGAACCGCACCGCGACCCTCTGCCGGATCGTGGACGCCGCCGCGCGCGGGGAGGCGCCCGGCTACCCGGTGCCGTTCTTCACGCCCCGCGGGCTACCCACGGGCGCGCGCCCGCCCATCGAGCAAGAGGCGCTCGAGGCGGCGGAGCTCCCCGCCCTGTTCGACGCGGTGGCCGCATGCTGCGCGACCGCGGGCCGGCCCGTCACGGCGGCGGAGCTCTTCGCCAGCGGGCACGGCCCCGCCATCGAGGATGCCGTGTCCCGCGCCGGCTACCCTCCCGCCCGGCCCGGCGACCCGCGTTCGGTGGCGCGGTCGCTCGGGATGATGATCGGCTTGTGCGTCGACGCGGCCGGGGCGCGCCGCACCCTGCGCATGGCCCGACGCGGCGGCGTGACGGCCTGGCACGTCGAGACGGCACCGCTCCCGCCC
>JAKPKV010000078.1 GCA_029553475.1 Armatimonadota bacterium | reverse complement strand
GCCCTGACGGGAACCCGTTGAGACGCAGTATGAACAAAGTCCATCCACGGTCGTCGCGCCGCCATTTTGTGGCGTTCACCCTCATTGAACTGCTGGTGGTCATCGCCATCATCGCGATCCTGGCCGCTATCCTCTTCCCGGTCTTTGCCAGGGCGCGGGAGAAGGCCCGCACCAACTCCTGCCTGAACAATCAACGGCAGATCGCCGTCGCGGCCATGATGTACGTGCAGGACCACGAAGAAACTTTTTTCCCCGATCCGGGCCACGCGGCATGGTCGAGCTATCTGAAAGCCTACAACGAGCCCAGCATCTATGACTGCCCGACCAAAACCGGCATAGGCAACAACGACAAGCCGGAATACGCCTTGAACAAGCGCCTGTGTGGGACGGCGCTCGGCGATGTGTCGCATCCGGCGGAGATGTGTCTGATCGCCGATGCGAAACCGGGCATCACGCTGGGCCGCTTCGATCCCGATCTGGATGAGCGGCACAACGGGATGGTGGTGGCCGCCTTTGTGGATGGGCATACGGAAGTCCGGAAGGCCGCCGGGACTCTTTCCCTCACCCGCAACCCCAAAGACGGCGCCGAACTGGTGCATATTCCCCGCCCTGCCAGCGCCTTCACCAGGGGCGGGGCGGCTCCCGGGCAGGGCGCCCCCGCGCACCAGGTCACCCTTACCCAGGGATACTACCTGTACAAGTACGAGGTGACGGTGGGGCAGTACAAGGCGTTCTGCGCGGCCACCGGGCGCACCATGCCGGTGAAGCCGTTCGCCGGCTGGAGCGGCACCGACGCCACCTGGTACCAGGACACCACCTATGATCGCTATCCTATCGTGCGGGTGAAATGGGACGACGCCACAGCCTACGCGGATTGGGCGGAGGCGGCGCTGCCCACCGAGGCGCAGTGGGAGCACGCCGCGCGCGGGATGGAGGGGCGTTCCTTCACGTGGGGCAATACCTGGGATGGCAGCAAGTGCGCGAATTCAATTCCCCCTTATAGTCTGTCAACCACCCAGCCGGTGGGCAGCTACCCGGCCGGCGTGAGCTGGTGTGGCGCGCACGACCTGAACGGCAATGCGGCGGAATGGTGCGCGGACTGGCATGCCGCCTACACGGCGGAGGCGAAGACCGATCCGCTTGGCCCGGACAGCGGCACGCACCGCGTGCAGCGGGGCGGCTCATATGGTGGCAACTCCCAAACCGGCTTCAATCTCGTCTATCGGAGTGGGCAGAATCCGAATACCCCCCTCGCCGAACTCGGCTTTCGGTGTGTGTTGGCCGCGCCGGAACCGTAAAAGGATTCTGCCCACCCCCTGCAGGAGGGTGCGACCCACGACACGCACGCTGAAGCGCGCGCGTGTTCCACAGCACACAGGGCGCTTCAGCGTCCTTGCCATCGTTCGCACCCAGCTGATGCTCTTTGATAAATGCATATTGCTATCTCTAGCCTCCGGTTGGTCTGTTCGCTCCGCCGCGTCCCTGGAGAGGGACGCCTGGCCGCATGGCCGCGCAGGGGGTACTTCAGTGCCAGCCTCCCCCACCATAGCGATATGCAATTGTCAAAGAGCATCAGGGGGGTGCAGGGGACGGAGGACGGGAGGAATACTAGCAGCACGAAAATCACGCAGATAAGACTGAACTGCTACGACCCTGGCGCGGTGTTTCCTCTTGCGGTTCCGTATGTTATGATACGGGACAGGCGGGCGCTGACACTCCACGCGCCCGCGCGTAAGGAGACTCAACCAAGGAGACTCAACCGATGATCCGCCGCGCGCTCACCTGCATGACCGTTCTTCTCCTCGTCGGGCTGGCGTGTGCTGCCGACCCCCTCGCCACGTTCGTTTGCCGGGAGCGCGTCGCGCGCGACTGGGGGCGCACGATGGTGACCTATCCCGTCGCATTCACGCCGGGGCAGGCGCGCGTCGGGCGCGTGCGGCTGGTGGATGCCGAGGGGCAGGCGCACCCCTGCCAGTTCTCGCGGGTGACGACGCACCGCGACGGCTCCATCGCCACCGCCCGCCTCTCCTTCTACGCGGAGCTGCCCAAAGGCGGCAGCTACCGCTTTGACCTGTTGCCGGGCACGCCCGCGAAGGCCGCGGGAGTGCGGGCCGGCACGCGCGGCGGGGTCATCACCCTCGATAACGGCATCACCGCCATTCGCCTGCCCGCCGGGAAGAAGCGCTATGCGAAGCCGCTGGCCCTGGTGTTTGGCCGCCGAACGATGCAGCCGCATACGGCGCTGGAACAGGCCGGCCTCGCCTTCGGGCCGATTGCCGGCGTGCGCCTCGCCAATGGGCGCTGGGTCACGGGCAGCTACTTCGCGACCGAGCCGCTGGCCGCCGTGCTGAATCGCCTGCACGTCTCCGTGCCGAATGAGATCGCCGGCCTGTATCGCGAAGCGCCGCCCACCGCCGCGGAGATTGCCGCCGCCCGCCAGGCCGCGCCGACGGTGACCGGCTACGCGGCGGAGGTGACCGAGGAAGGCCCGCTCTTCACCGAGGCCCGCATCCGCTTCACCTTCTCCAACGGCTGCTATTACCAGTTGACCGCCCGCGTGCTGCCCGGCGACCCGGCCATCCGCATTGATGAGATGAGCGACATGCGCGGCAATGCCCCGCCGGACGCCCCCATCTACGTGGTGATGGCGATGAACGCGAAGGGCGCCGGCGGCTGGCGTCCCGATGCCGCGTTCCTGTATAACACCCGGCTGAAGGACCGCTGCGCGCCGCTGGAAGAGGCGCTGAAGGCGCGGGGATTCACCCCAAAACTCGCCAGCGCGCCTATTCCGTACGATAAAGACGAGCATGCCGTCGCCGACGTCACCCAGCACTACCCGTGGAACCTCTCGGCGCACATTGTCGGGGTGGCCGAGACGGCCCGGTTGCAGGAAGACAAGGCGGCGCCCTTTCTGGGCATCGTGCCCATGCATGCCGGCTCCTGGCGCGGCGGGCATTTCTGCTTCCCACCCAAGCCGCAGATTTACCAGCAGCTCGTGGCCTACGCGGATGGTGACCTGGTGATGCGCTGGACGGTGCGCGCGCAGCCGCACTCGCAAAACGTGCTGCACACCGGCGAATATGATCCGGATTTCGGGTTGGAAGGCACCCGCCGCCTCTGGTGTCTGGTGGGCGGGCCTTTCCAGTATTACGACACCCTCGTGCCGTTGCGCGCCTATGAGGGGTATATCAATCTGGACAACTATAAAGACTGGGTGATGGCCTGGTCGGACGACACGCGCGCCGCGCTGTTGACGCCGCCGCCGGGGAACGCGCCGAACACCGGGCCGATCTGGAAAATCCATAACACCTTGCAGGGGACCGACGGGTACCCCTGGTTCACGCACTTCCTGCAGGGGGTGGACTGCGGCTGGACGGTGGATTTGCGCGCGAAGCTGGCCGATCCCCACATCTCCGCCGAAGAAAAGGGGCGCATCCGCTCCGAGCTGGCGGCGTTCTGTGAGTTCATCGCCGAGCCGGATGTCAACACCCGCGCCTCCATGACCCACCAGGGCAATCCCAACATGCCCATCAATCGCTTCATGGCGCTCCCCTTCGCCGCCGCGCTGATTCCCGATCACCCGAAGGCAAAGCGCTGGATGGACGTCTCCGATGCATACGTCCGCTACAAGCTGGGCATGAACGTCTCCCCCGGCGGCGCGTGGAGCGAGCTCGTCACCTACTACTATGCCAGCATGCCCATGCTGGCGAACGGCGCGCTGGTGCTGCACGAGACCGGCCGGCTGGACGACGCGACGCGCCGGCTCACGCTGCTGCCGCTCGATTTCACGTTGCAGCTCATCTCCCCGCCCGACCCGCGCGTCGGCGCGCGGCTGGTGCCCGGCTTCGGCCACGAAGGGGCGATGACCAGCATCGGCCACCTCACCGCCGGCGCGCACTGGCTCACCGCCTCCGCCCTGGAACGCGAGCACGATCCCGAGAAGGCCGCCGTCTATGCCTGGGCCTGGGACCAGGTCGGCCGGCCCGGCGAGAAGCGCACGAACCCCTTCGATATCAGCTTCGAGAAGCTGACCATGCCCACGTGCGGCCCGTTGGCGAAGCTGGCGAAGCCGGAGGCCATCCGCCGGGCGCTGCGCAGCGCCTGGCTGCCGGGTTTTGGCGCCGTGCTGCGCGCCCACGCCGGCGAGGAGGGCGAGACGTACCTGGGCTACCGCCAGGGATACATGGCCAGCCACAGCGACGCCAATCAGGGCGACTTCACGCTGTATGCCAAAGGCGCGCCGTTGGTGCCGCTCAGCCTGCTGGGCTACGCGATTTCCAATTATCCGCCGTATAGCCAGCTCTATCAGGAGTTCGGCTGGCACAGCCGCGTGCGCTTCGGCGATATGCGCGACTGGGGCGGCTGGCCGGGCGGCGGGCCGGTATCCGGCATTGACCGCCACTTCTTCAGCGATTCCGTGGATTACCTGCGCGGCATCGGCGATTACGGCCCGCAGCGCTGGACGCGGCAGATCCTCTTCTGCAAAGGCCAACGCGCGGCGAGCCCGAACTACTTCGTCTTCCGCGACAGCTTCTCGCCGCTGGATGCGCTGGCGACCGCCATGGTGAAGCCGGAGATCAGCGCGCCCGCCAGGGTGGGGGAGCTGCAGCCGACGTGGTGGTATCTGCGCACGCTGGGGCATACGCGCCAGGTGGCGGCCAGTGCCGCCGGGCTCACCTACAGCAGCGAGTATGGGCCGAAGCTGGACGTGCGGTTCCTGCAGCCGGCGTCGGTGGCCATCACCTCCCGCGAGGCCTCCTCCGGCGCGAAGACGTTCGCCGGGACGGAGGAGACGATCACCGTCAACGCCGCCGGTCCCCTCCCCGCCGGGCAGGATGTGCTGGTGGTGCTCTACCCGCGCGGCAAGGACGAAGCAGCGCCGGCGTATGAATCGCTGGGGGACGGCGCGGCGAAGATCACCACGCGCGAGAGCACGGATTACATCTTCGTGAGCCGTGACGGCATGACGTATCAGCAGGGCGAGATCGCCTTCACCGGCATCGCCGGCGCGGTGCGCGTCTACCCGCACGCGGTGCACCTGGTCGTCGCCGAAGGCGCGGGTGCCGTCAGCTACCAGGGGTATACGCTGAAGGCCGGGAAGCCAGCGACGAAGGTGATCCCGCTGGCGGAGATCGCGCCGGGCGGCACGGCGCAGGAACCGGCTGACCCGGTCACGATTGCCTTCCCCGCGGAGCCCAGCGCCAGCGACGGACCGATTACCGAACTGGCGCCCGGCGTCAAGAAGCAGGTGCAGAATGCCCGCACCGTCTACTTCTTCACCAGCGCGCAGCCGATCCATTTCGCGCGGGACGGCGTGGTATTCGACGGCACGCGCGGCGGCATCATCGTTGATCACCCGCACAAAGGGACGGTGCAGTTAATCATGCTTCAGGGCTCGCGCATCGGCTATCAGGATGCGCGGGCGGACGTGGCGGATGGCCCGTATGCAGTCACGTATGATCGCGACCGCATCACCGCCGTGACGGAAGGCCCGGCCCGCTTCATCCATCTCAGCATGCCCGCCGGCCTCACTCACCTGCCCGCGGTGACCATGGACGGCCTCACGTATGCGCCGGGCACCGGCAACGAGATGCTCATCATCCCCGTCTTCGCCGGCCGCCGCACTTTCACCGTCGGCAATCTGCCCCAGCCCGGCGTGTTCCGGCGATGGGTGGACTGGCCGTGATCCGGTCCCGCCGGCGTCTCGCGCGGGCGGGGCCGTTGGACACGCACCCGCCCGTGCGGTATCATGATGCCGCCAGGGGGCATGCGATGCGCACCATTTCTCCCAATACGCAACTGTGCGCGGTGATGGGCAATCCGGTAGGACACAGCCTGTCGCCCGCCATTCATAATGCCGGCTACGCGGCGCTCGACCTTGATTTCGTGTACCTCGCCTGTCGGGTGGAGGACGTGGCCGCGGCGCTGGGCGGCGTGCGCGCGCTGGGCAATTTTCGCGGCCTCAGCGTCACCATCCCGCATAAGATCGAGGCGATGCGGCACGTGGATGAAGTGGCGGAAGTGGACCGCGCCATCGGCTCCATCAACACCGTCGTCCATGAAGGCGACAAGCTCATCGGGTTCGGCACCGATGGGCCGGGGGCGCTGAAGGCGCTGGCCGATGCCGGCGTGGCGGTGGAGGGCCGCCGCATCCTCATGCTCGGCGCCGGCGGCGCCGCGCGGGCCATCGGCTTCACGCTGGCCTGGAAAGCCGCCCCGGCGGAATTGACGCTGCTCGACATTCACGCGGAGATGCTGCGCGGGTTGGCCGCCGACTTGCGCGCCGGCTCCGCCACGCCCATCGTGGATGCCGTGCTGGCCCCGGATACGCTGGCGGAGGCCATGGCGCGCGCCGAGGTGGTCATCCACTGCACGCCCATCGGCATGCACCCGAAGGTGGGCGCCTCGCTGGTGCCCGCCGGGCTTTTCCGCCCGGAGCAGGCGGTCTTCGACATCGTCTACACCCCGCTGGAGACGAAGCTGCTGGCCGACGCCCGCGCGCGCGGCTGCCGCGTCATCCCCGGCGTGGAGATGTTCCTCAACCAGGCCGTGCTGCAGTTCGAATACTTCACCGGCGCGCCCGCCCCCGCGGCGGTGATGCGCCGCGTCCTCATGGAGCAGCTCTCGCGATGAATATCGTCCTCATCGGCTATCGCGGCACCGGCAAGAGCGCCGTCGGCGCGCTGCTCGCGGAACGGCTGGGCATGCGCCTGGTCGGCATGGACGCGCTCCTCGTCGAGCGCGCCGGCATGCCGATCCCGCGGATCGTTGAACGGGAAGGCTGGCCGGGCTTCCGCGACCGCGAGTCGGCGCTGGCCCGCGAGCTGGCCGCCCTCGACAACGCGGTGATTGACTGCGGCGGGGGCATTATCGAGCGCCCGGAGAATCTCGCGGCGCTGCGCGCCAACGGCCGGGTGGTCTGGCTGCGCGCCGCCGTGCCCACCATCGTCACCCGCATCCAGGGCGATACCCAGCGCCCCTCGCTCACCGGCGCCAAGTCTTTCACCGACGAGGTGGCCGAGGTGCTGGAACGCCGCGCGCCGCTGTATGAAGCCGCCGCCGACCTCGCCATTGATACCGACCCGCTGACCCCGGACCAGGTGGCGGAGCGGATTCTCGCGCGGCTGCGGGAGTAGCCGACCGCCGCGCGGGATGAACGATCGTCCCCCTTCGCTCCCCTTGGCATCTCCTGCCTGCGCGGACTATACTACGGCATGGACTACCGCGAAGAGCAGGGTGGCATACGGGCGGATGCCGTGCTGCCGCCGGGCACGCTGCTGGCCGAGGGGAAGTATTGCCTGGAGGCGCCGCTGGGGCGCGGGGGATTCGGCATCACCTATGCGGCCACGCAGAGGGCGCTGGGGCGCACGGTGGCGATTAAAGAATATTTCCCCCGCGACGGCGAAGGCGCCTGGGCCTCGCGGACCGAAGGCGGCTCTGGCGTCGTCCCGCACGACGCTTACCGTGACCTGTTCGCGCGCGGGCTGGAGCGCTTCATCCGCGAGGGACATTTGCTGGCCGAGGTGACCCACCCGCACGTGGTGCAGGTCTTCGACCTGTTTGAGGAACACGGCACCGCGTATCTGGTGATGGAGCGGATCGCGGGGCGCTCGCTGTACGCGGAGCGCCTGGCGCAGCCGGGCGAGAAACTGCCCCCGGCGCGCGCCTGGGCGATCACCGCGATGCTGGTGGACGCGTTGGCGCTGCTGCATGAACGGCATATCTACCACCTGGACATCAAGCCGGAGAATATCCTGCTGACGCCGGAGGGGCGGGCGGTGCTGATTGATTTCGGCGCGGCACGGCAGGAGTTCACGCGGATGACCCGCGACGGCCGCCCCGCCACGCGAATCTATACGCCGGGCTACGCGCCGCCGGAGGTACAGCAGGGCGGGCCCGTCGGCCCGGAGAGCGACATCTATGAGCTGGGGATGACGCTGCACGAGCTGCTCACCGGCGCCCTGCCGCCGCCGGAATACGCGCGCCCCCGTTCCTGGACCCCCCGGGGCGTTGGGGAACCCTGGCGATCGCTGATTGCCCGGGCGGTGGCCGCGCGGCGCGAGGATCGCCCGCGGGATGTGCGCGCCTGGTGGGCGGGGCAGCGACGCGGGGACCGGCGCGCGTTGATCGGGATCGCCGAGGGGGCAATGGCAATATGCACCCGAGTATCTTGCTGGTGGCGACGCGGGCGCCGGCACGCGCTGGTCGGGATCGCCGCCGTGGTGCTGGCAGGGGCGGCGGCACTGCTGATCTATCAGCCGCCGCGCCAGGAGCCGCCGGTTTCACCCCCAACACCACCTGCACCCACTGCTACGACGACCGTAATACCGCCCCCAACACCCCAGGAACGTCCCGTGACACACACCCCTAGCACCGCGACGACTACGCATCCTGTGTCCAGGCCAACTACGCCACCGGCAAGTTCACCTACGTCAACGAGACCGGTTGCCCCGCCCGCGTCCGGTGAGGCGACGAAACCCGCGCCTCTCGGCGGCGCGCCCACCGCCGCGGAATTGCCCGGGCTGCTCGGGTATACCAACTACCTCGTCAGTGTCGGCGACCGCCTCATCTACGGCATGGGCGTCGCCAAGGATCGGCGGGCGGCGGAGGTGATGGCGAAGCGCCACCTGCTCGCCGGCCTGCGCACGCTGCCCGGTCGGGCCGGCGCCGGCCCCGACGCGCTGCACGGCGCGCAGCGCAACCAGGAGATTCGCCTCGCCGACGGCGGGTATTGCCTCATTTACATCCTGCCCATACCGGCGGGAGAACGGGAGTGAGTATGCGAGCGCTGACGAGTTTCGAGCGCATGGACAACACCCTGCGCCGCAAGCCGATTGACTGCGTGGCCTGTTATGACGCGCCGTGGGGCGAGACGACGGCGCGCTGGCGGGCGGAGGGGCACATGGGCGCGGAGGAGGACGTGTGCGACGCGCTGGACATGGATATGCGCAGCGGCGGCTGGATCAACAGCATCGCCAACCTGGATGTGGAACCGGAAGTGCTCGACGAGACGGAGGAGACGATCCTGACCCGCGACGGCAACGGGGCGATGTTGCGCCAGCATAAGCAGCATGCCAGCACGCCGGAGCACGTCGGCTTCACCGTGGCGGACCGGCGCGGGTGGGAGGAGTGGATCAAACCGCATCTGCTGGAGCTGGACCGGCGGCGCGTCCCCGTTGAGATCTACCGCGCGGCGAAGCGCGACGCGGCGGCGCGTCAGCGCTATTTTGTCTGGTGGGGCATCGCCCCCTTCGAGCAGATGCACCCGATGTGCGGGCACGAGAACCTGCTGGCGGGGATGGCGGAAGATCCGGACTGGGTGCGGGAGATGGTGATGACCTACGCGCGCTTCACCCTCATGCATCTGGAGACGCTGGTCGCGGAGGCAGGCGCGCCGGATGCCTTCTTCTTCGGCGAGGATATGGGCTTCAAAGGCAAGCCGTTTATGTCGCCGGCGATGTATCGCGCGATCATGCAGCCGGGGCACGCGTTGCTCTTCTCCTACGCGCATAGCCTCAATCGCCCGGTGATCGTGCACTCGTGCGGCTACGTCGAACCGCTGGTGCCGGGGCTTATCGAGGCGGGCATGGATTGCCTGCAGGCGCTGGAGGTGAAAGCGGGCATGGATATGCGGCGGTTGCGCGAACAGCATGGCGACGCCATCGCCTACTTCGGCAACATGGACGTGCGCGCGCTGCTCACGAATGACCGGGCGCGCATAGACGCGGAGCTGGAGGAAAAGCTGCCGGCCATGCTCGGCAGCGGCGGGCGCTATATCCTCATGTCCGACCACTCGATCCCCCCGCAGGTGGATTTCCCTACCATGCAGTATTTTTTCGCCCGCGGGCGGGAGATCAGCCGGCGCGTGCTGGGAACCGCCTAGCGCAGTACTGGCGTGCCCGTCGCCTCCGCGCGCGGCGTGCCGCCGTCGCGCCCGCGAAAAACTGTGACGGCCCGGCAGCGGAGCGCTGTCGGGCCGTCACCGGGTGAGGAAGCGGCGGATTACTCGGCGACGTCCGCGTCCTCCAGGGTCAGTTGCGGCATCTCGATCGGCTGAAGCGCTTCCGCTTCGATGGCGTTGGCGATGATCGCGATGGCGCGGCGGGTCTTCTGCTCGGTCGCGGTGAGTGTTTTCGCCGTGATCAGGTGATGCAGCTTGCTCTCGGCGTCGGTGAGCATCTTCAGGGACTCCTTCACCTGCGCGTCAATGCTCGGGCCGCCGTCGGCCGGCGCTGCTTTCAGGAAGGCCATCACCTCTTCGCGAATGGAGGGGCCGAGTTTCGCCACGGCGTCGGGGTCTTTGCTGGCGGTAAGCACGGCGGCAATGGCTTCCTTATTGTCGGCGATATACTGCGCCAGGTTGCCGCTAAGGTTGTTCGCGGTCGCTTCACAGTATTTCGTCAGCGTCTCTTCGAAACGGCTTTCCAGCTCTCCGCGCACGACGGGCATCTGCGTGATCACGCGGTCCGGAATCTCCTGGATCATCTCCGGCACGCGGGTGCTCACGTCCTGAATGAACGCGTCCTGATGCTCTTCGATCTGCCCGGTCACGAGGCCGCTGATGGTCTGTACCGCGTTGTCCGGCTGCAAGTTCAGCGTGAAGATCCGCGTGATGGCGATGAGATAGATGCTGAAGCCAATCACGACGAGCAAGCCGATCACCTGGGTGCGGAGCAGCGCGGCGCGCGCGGCGGCCAGCTCCTTGGCGACGTAGGCTTCGGCGGTCACGGGCGCTTCGGGCGCGGCCTCCGCGACGGCGGCCGCGGGCTCTTCAGCCGTTTCCGGGACGGCCGCTTCGGCCGCGTCCGGGGCGGTCTCTTCGACGACTTCCTGGGTCACGTCGTCCGGCATTTCCGGGGTGGTCTCTTCGGGTTGCGGGGTTTTTTCTTCGTCAGCCATTATTTCGTCCCCTTTCCAGCCGTCGCCGGCTCTTCGGCAAAGTCCGCGCGGGCGATATCAATGATGAGGAACGCCATCTCCCAGGTGGGGATGTCGGCCTTCGCCGCGGGGCCTTCGAGCGTCTTAATCGCTTCGATATCGGCGACGATGGCGTTCATCGTCTCGATATGTGGCGTGAAGAGGGTGTCGGTGAGGTCGGTGACCTGGGTCTGCGCCTCTTCCGCCAGGTCGCCGAGGAACGCGCGCAGCTCTTCCTCATCCACGTCGGGGAACTCTTCCGTGAGCTTGGCGGCCTGCTGCTTGAGCGCCTTCTCAAACTGGGCGCTGATGATCTCTTTGCCTTTGCGCGGGATATTTGTGGATAGCGTCTGGGCTTCCTTCAGCGCGGCGGCGGCGACTTCCGGGGCGCGGGCGTTGAGCTTGTCGACCTGCGTATTGAAGTCAATGCTCTTCCACGCCTGCGTGCCGACATCCTGTATCTGCGGTAAAATATCCTGTTGCGTTGACAGGGTCAGCTTGTCCACGAACTGCTGCTGTGTCGGCCCTGCCTGGGTCAGCCTGGTGACGGCGCCCCACATCTGCCCAACGCAGATCACGAGCACCAGCACCATGATCAGCACCAGAGCCGAGCGCCAGACGGAAATCTGGCCGCGGATGGAACTGATCTCGTTGATCTGGGCTTGGATGTCCGGATTCTCCATGCATGGTCTCCTTTCGAGAGATGAGCGTACCGTGCTGCGATGACGGCGAAAGAGCGCCGAATCGCGGTATGAGAGCTCGGAAAAACGCAAGCCGCCCGGGACGGCGAATGGTGTCGTGATTATCGCCGACAAATTGCGCGCGATGATAAAGGATTGATAAAAATGGAGTAAAGTCTGGACAAAGGTGGGTATACTAAACCTCTATATTATATATTGTCCTATAATTTACACCCTGTTTTCACGCTTGTAAAGCCCCCGGTCGCGAAGAGGAGCGGGAGGTGACCGCGTGGGCGGCATCCGCGCGGCAGGGGGCGGCGAAAAGATGCGGCGGGCATGCCCTGGCCGGTATCCGTCACGACGCCCGCGTGCCGGCACGCGCACGACAGTGTGGCGTTGCTTGACAGCGGGCAAGCCTTCCAGTACGGTAACACGGTCGGAGGGACGAGCATGGGACGGACGCTGCAGGTGTCGTGCGTGCAAATGCACTGGGCGAAGCCGCTGGAGTATAACCTGGCGCGGGTGGGGGAGGCTCTCGGCCGGGCGGCGGGGGCGGGGAGCCGGGTGGTGCTCTTTCCGGAGACCACGCTGACGGGCTACTACTTCCCCTACGTCGTCACCCTATCTCCGGCGGCGGTGCGGGCGGCGCTGGAAGAGACCTGCCGGTTGACGAAAGCCGCCGGCATCTGGTGCCTCGTCGGCAGCCTGCGAAAAACGGCGGACCGCTATCTGAACCTGATGCACGTCATCGCGCCCGACGGCGAGATCGTCTACGAGTACGCCAAGGTGCACATGGCCGGCCGCGACGAGCAGAAATACTGTCGCGGGGGGAACAAGCTGGCGCTCTTCGAGCTTGACGGCATCCTCTGCACGCTGGTCATCTGCCGCGACGGCCGCCACCCGGAGCTCTACCGCCTGCCGGCGATGGCGGGCGCGCAAATTCTCTTCCACCCCTCCTGCAGCTCCGACGAGATCGAAGCGGTGGCGTGGAAGCGCGTCTCCGGCCGCGCCCAACAGCCGGTGGGGCCGAACTGTAAGATCTTCCACTGCGTGGCGAACACGGTGGGGCAATCCCCCGACGGCCTGCAAACCTCCAGCGGCATGTCCGTCATCCGCGAGCCCAACGGCATCCCGCTGGCCGAGGCCGGCTACTACCAGGAAGAGATGATCACCGCCGTCCTCGATCTCGATCGCGCCGACCGCTCCTACGTCCTGGACAGCCTGAAAGACCCGCCGTTTTTGCAGGGCCATTGGGCAACGATGATCGCCGAGATGCGGGCGCGAAAGGATGAATGGCCGGAGTGAGCGGGGGGCGGGCGCGCGGGGGCTACGGCCAGACGCCCTTCGCCGCGTCACGCGGCCAGCCGCCGCCGTGACCGGTGAAGGGTTGGACGAGCATCTGCTTCCGCGCGGTGATGGCGTTGTACGCGCAGAAGACGTTCATGGCGGGGGTGACGTCGTCAAAAAGGCCGACGGAGACCCAGGTGGGGCAGGTGATCCGCGGGGCGAAGTGTACGGCGTCGTAGTAGTTGAGCGTGCGCGAGATCATCGGCTGCGTGCCTTTCGTGGCGCCGATGGGAAAATACTCCGGTTTGATGATCTCAAAGTTCCAGTCCAGCCGGCAGAGGGCGGGCACGTTGGCGATGGCCGCCGCGAACCGCGGATAGAGGCCGGCGGCGATGAGGGTGAGGCCGCCGCCCTGGCTGCTGCCGGTGACGAGCATCCGCTCCGCGTCTACCTCCGGGCGCGCGGCCAGCAGCTCGGCGGCGCGCACCATGGCCGCATACGAGAAGCGCAGGCTGTAGTGGTCCTTGTCCAGGATGCCGGTGACCAGGTACGGCGCCGGCCACGTGCGCCAGTCATACTGCTCGTTCGGCAGGTCCACGTCCACGTTGCTGATGTTGATGGCCATGCCCACGGTGTGGTCGTCAACATACGGCGGGGCGATGGCGTGCAAGCCGGAGGAGGGCAGCACCAGCACGGCGGGATACGTCCGCGTCGTGTCCAGCGGCACGGAGAGGTAGCCGTAGCAGCGATACCCGAGCAGCCCGGCGAAGTCGAATTTATACAGCGCGCTCTTGCCGATCTCCTTCACTTTCGCGATGCGCAGGTCCAGCGGAATCTTCGCCTGTTCCTCCAGCGTGCGCGCCCAGAAGGCGTCGAAATCAGCGGGCTTCGTCTGCGGCTGGAGTGCGCCGGCGTGGTACACGAAGCGCGAGAAGCCGCAGGTGCCGCGCTCTGCCTTGCGCTCCACGCGCATCTCGGCGATGTAGAGGCCGGGTTCCAGCCCTGCCAGCTTCCAGGTGAGGAGCTTCGTCGCCCCCTTGCCCAGCACGAAGCTCTGGCGCAGCTCGGTCGTCGGCGCCGGTTTCAGGTAATGGCGCAGCGCGAGGACCATCGCGCCGCGGAAGATGTCGGGCGACATGTTGGTCAGCTCGGTGTAATACGGCTGCGCGCCGCCTTCCCAGTAGGTGAAGTCCTGGAAGGCGGCTTTGGGCAGCACTTTGAGCAGGTCTTCGACCTGTGGCGTGGCGGCGACTGCGATGACGTAGCTCGCTTCCGGCCCTTCCCGCAGCACCCACGGCAGCTTGACCAGGTAGCCGTTGCCGCCGGCGTAGAGGTAATCGCCGGGGAGGGTGAGCGAGGCGCCGTTATAGGCGATGAGGCGCATCTTCTCGCTGACGTTGCCCGTCACCGGCAGCGCGTGCTCCAGCCCGGTGACGGGGCTTTTGAGGCGTGCCAGGTCTTTCGTGACCGCCAACCGGAAACAGTGGCCGTCGGTATACTTCAGGTTGCGCGTCGTGACGTGGATGCCGTCCGCCGCGAAGCGCAGTCTCGCTTCCGCGCCGTCATTGCCGACGGTGAGCGTGGTATCCGTCGCCGCCACGGTGGTGAAGGGCGCGGGCGCCTCGCGGTCGCTGATGAAAAAACCGCGAATCGGGCCGTCCCCCGGCGCGAGGAAATCCACCCCATCCACGATGAGTGATTCCAGATGCCCCTGCGCGGAGATGCGGGCGGCATACGGCAGGCCGACAGTCCGCCAGCCCCCTGTCGGGCGCGCAACGAGCGTGATGGGCTCCACGGCGAATGCTCCCCCCATGACACACAGCAGCAACAGCATGAACCAGCGCATGGCGACGTTCCTCCGCCGTTGTCGTTATCCGGCCGGCGCCCCCGCGCGGCAGCGCATTGCCCGCGCGGCGCGCTCCGGAAGCGATTAGGGATACTTTCTTTGCGAAGCGGCCCGTTCCTGCAAGGAAAGACGGGCGATAGCGCGAAATACAGGCGAGTATCTTCTTGATGGGGTGACGCGCATGTATGAGGTCCGTTGTCAGTCGTTGGTGCTGCGCCTGGACGCGCAAGGGCGCGCGGTGTCGCTGGCGCGGCGCGATGGGACGTATGATTTCCTGGCGTCGCAGCGGCATCCGGTGGGCCTGTGGGAGCTGGGCATCATCCGACCGGTGTGCTATGACGATCCGCTGCCGGCGATTGATTTCCCGAGCCTGAACGATTTCGCGGGGCGCACGGCGATGGCGAACCGCGACGAATACCTCGCCGATCTCACGCTGGACAGCAGCGCGCTCACCCCGGTCATCGCCGGCGACGAAGACGGGCTGTCGCTGACCTATACCGCGCCCGTGCCCGGCGGCCTGGCGACGGTGACGCTGCGCGTCACGGGGGGCGAGGACGCGGAGGAGCTGCGCTTTACCTTCGGTGTACACCTGCCGGAAGACTGGGCGGTGAAGCGCGCGGCCTTCCCGCGGATCCGCGGTTTTGGCGACTACGCGGCGCCGGACGACGACGCGCTGCTCTATCCGGAGAACTGGGGCGTGCTGCGCCGAAACCCGCTGGCGGACATGACCGATTTCGCCGGCCAGTACCCCGGCTCGGTGAACTGGTGCCAGATGATGGCGTGGTTCCACGGCGCGCATGGCCTGTATGTGGGGGTGCTCGATCCCGACAGCCACTTCACCGGCCTCGACGCGCAGTACGTGGAAGGGGAGCATCCCGCCGGCTGGCGCCACTTCTGGGACGTGGTGATGCCGCCGCTGCCCGCGCGCGCGCCGCTGGATGCGCGTCTCAGCGCCGACCCGGCGATGCAGCTCCGGGTGAATCACTGGCCGGAGATGCGCCATGCGTGGACCTGCCCGTATCCGGTGGTGCTGCGCGGCTTCACCGGCGATTGGTTCGACGCCGGGCACATCCACCGCGCGTGGGCGACGCGGCAGCGCTGGTGCCGGCGCGGCCTGCTCGCCGAGCGCGATGACGCGTCGGTGACACTGGCCAGCCTTGATCTCTGGTTCATCCGCTACGCCTTCCCGGCGTGGGCGCGGGAGTCAGCGCCGGCATGGGACTTCCAGCGCGCGATGCACAAACTCCTCGATTTTTTCGGCGCGCCCTTCGGGATTCACTGGTATCACTGGCATGATTTCTCCTGGCACACGCATTACCCGGCGCATTTTCCCGTGCAGGAAGGGTTCGTCGAAGTGCTGGACGATCTGCAGAGCCGCGGGGTGGTGGTGATGCCCTACTGTCAGGGCCGCCTGCTCTATCGCGACCGGCCGACGTTCGCGACGGACCGCGCGCATGCCACCGTCGAGGCGCACGGCCAGCCGTATCTGGAGAAATACACCGATCAGGATGACTGGCCGCTGGCGCTCTGCCCGGCTGATCGCTGGGCACGGATGCAGTGGTGGGATACCGCGCGGACGCTGTGGCGGCACTATGGCACTGATGGCGTCTACTTCGATCAGATCACCGCCATGGGCCCCTCGCTGTGCTACCACGCGGGGCACGGCCACCCGCTCGGCGGGGGCGCGTGGTACTGGCAGGGATACGATGACGCGCTGGGCGCGATGGCGCCGATGATCGCGGAAGATCCCGACCGCTTCCTCAGCAGCGAGTTGCTGTCGGATGCCTTCATGGACCGCATTGATCTGTACCTGTCCTTCGTGCCGCCCATCGAGGACTACGTGCCGCTGCATCCCGCCATCTACAGTGGCTACACCACGGTCATGGGGCGCTCCACGCCCGAGGCGGTGATGGCGGACCCGCAACTGTTCGTCATCGAGCAAGGCGAGCAGTTCCTGTTCGGCGGGCAGCTTGGCTGGATGCACGACGCGATCCTCGACCACCCGGAGGCCGCCGCGTTCCTGCGCGACCTGGTGCGCCTGCGCGCGCAGGTGCGCGCCATCCTCCATTTCGGCATCATGCAGCGCCCGCTGGAGATGACGGTGAGCGGCGCCGCGCTGGCGCTGGATCTCTCCCCCGCCTGCTGCGGGAAAGAACGCCCGGTGGCGCTGGAGCGCCCCGCCGTGCGCAACACGGTGTGGCAATCTCCCGACGGCGATTTCGCGGTATTGCTGCTGAACGAGGCGACCGATGCGCGCGCAGTGACGCTCTGCCTCGACGACGAGATGCCCGCCGGCGCCTGGCTGGTGCTCACCGCCGGTTCCGATGCACAGCAGACGGTGACGATTGACGGCCGCGTGACGCTGACCGTGCCCGCGCTGACGGCGATGGCCCTGGTGAGCGATCTGTAAAGGAGCTGGTATCGGCCCCACTCCCCGGCCCCATACGCGTCACCAGCGCGTCAGCGCTTGTACTCGTCGGAGCGCGGACATCCTGTCCGCACGTAGCTGATTTCGAATACGAGTACGAGCACGACCCGTGCGCGGCGGGTATTACGCCAGGCGCAGGATCTTCTCCGCGTTCGTCCGCGTGATCTTGGTGAAGGCGGCCTGACTGATCTTGCCGGTGGCGAGCGCGTCCTTCAGGTAGGGGACGATCAGCATATCCTGATCGAGGCGGCAGATGTCGGTGCCGAGGACGAGTTTGTCCTGGAACTCCTCCAGGAAGCGATAGCCGAATGCCGGATCGCGGGTGAGGGCGTTGTAGCCGCTGCCGGCGGAGATGTCGCCGTAGAGATTCGGGTAGGTGTTCAGCATCATCGGCACGGTGCCGCCGGGGGCGATGGGACCTTTCGGATAGCCGGTGATCTGGTCGGCGGTGACGTCGCCGGAGATTTCCGCCCAGAAATGCATCGCGTGGCCGAGGAAAACGGTGTCGGGCAGTTCGCGCAGCATGCGCTGGTAGCGGGGGAAGCCCACGTCGTCAATATTGGCCACGCCCATGATGTCGAGGATGACCGGCCAGCCGAACTCGCCGCAGACGGCATACATCTCCATGCAGCGCGGGTCGTCAATCGGCAGCGCGGCGATGCCCTCGCCGAAGCCGCGGCATCCGCGGTCGCGATAATGCTCCAGCATGCCGCGCAGCGGGCCTTCCCGGCGCGGATCCACGTTGCAGAAAGGGATAAAGCGATCAGGATGGCGCTGGCAGGCGCGCAGCACGTCTTCATTGGTCACGTAAAAGCTGGTGTATTCGGGGTTCTCCATCGGCAGCAGGCAGGCCCGCGCGATGCCGTGTGTGTCCATCAGCTTCAGCAGGTGGCGGGCGGTGAGGGGGCCTGGCTCCGACAGATACAGGCGGCCGATGTGCAGGTGGATGTCAATCATGGATCGTGTCCTGTCCGGCGCACGAGAAGAGCGCCTGCTGGGTGACGTTGGTGTTCGTCGGAGTGCCGGGAAATCCTTTTTTCGTCTGTCCGCCGGCATGATGATTCGAGTTTTCCGGCACACGCACTTTACAGATAGCGGATCATCCGCTACACTGCTTAATCGAGTTGGCATCTCCCGGAGGGCGGCGGGTGGCGAAACATGGGCGGGTATCGCGGCAGGACGTGGCGCGGGCGGCGGGCGTGAGCCTGACGACGGTGACGCACGCGTTGAACCCGGTGCCGGGGGCGCGCGTCTCCGCGGCGACGCGGCTGCGCGTGCAGCGCCTGGCGCGGGAGATGGGCTATACGCCCAGCTTCGTGGGGCGGGCGCTGGTGGAGGGCAAGAGCTATACCGTGGGCCTGCTGCAGCCGTCGTATGATTCCGTCTTCAACGGCTTTTATCAGACGATGATGCGCGGCATGGCGCGGGCGATGGAGCCGGACGATTATCACCTGCTCGCCCTCTTCCGCTCGGACGACCACCGCTACCTGAAGGTCATCACCCAGGGGCGGGTGGACGGCATGCTCATCCTGCAAAGCGATTTCGATGTCTCGCATATCGCGCGCGTGCTGGAGACGGGCATCCCCACCGTAGTGGTGAACCGGGGGGTTCCGGTCGAAGGCTGGCCGCGGGCGGGGTGCGTGCACGCCGATCACGACGGCATGATGCGCCAGGCGGTGGAGGAACTGGCGGCGCTCGGGTGCAAATCGCTGCTGCTGGTGGACGATTTTCGCGCCTGTGATGCCAATGCCCGCATGGCCGACGGCTTCTCGACCGCGGTGGCGGCGCGAGCCGCGCGGGGGCTGGTCGGCTCGACGCTGGCGCCGGACGGCTCGCGCTTCGCCCTGCAGATGCGCAACGCCTTCGCGGCGGGGCAGCGTTGGGACGGCATCATCACCGACGGTGTGACATACGCGGAGGTCGTGCTGGAGGAAGCCGAGCGCGCCGCGCTCCGTCCCGCGCGCGATTTCCACCTCATTTCCACCGACATCGTCGAGGGCAGGACTACGCGGCAGGGGCTGGAGGAGAGCGCCTACACCCATCAGCCGGACCTGGTGGGGGCGGAAGCCTGGCGGCTGCTGCGGGCGCTCATCGGGCGGGAAGTGGTGAGCGAGCGGACGGTACGGGTCCCGTACCGCCGCTATCCGGTACGGCATATTTCAGAGGGGGATGCAGCATGACCGAACGGCTTCGTATCGCGGTCATCGGCGCCGGCGCCATGGGGCAGGGGCATTGTTCGAGCATCGGCCGCGTGCCCGAGCTGCGGCTGACGGCGGTGTGCGATACCCATGAAGAGACGGTGCGCGCGGTGGGCAGCCGCTTCGGCGTGCCCGCCTTCACCGATGTTGACGCGTTGCTGGCCGCCGGCTGCGCCGACGCCGCGCTGGTGGCGGTGCCGCATCCGCTGCACGCGGCGATTACGCTCCCGTGCCTGGCCGCGGGCTGGCACGTGCTGTGCGAAAAGCCGCTGGCGGACACGGTCGGCGCCGCCGACGCGATGCTGGCCGCCGCGCGGGCACGCGGCGTCGCCTTCGCGGTGATGTTCCAGCGGCGTTTCGACGGGATGATGCGCGCGGCCATCGAGTTCGCGCGCGGCGGGGGGATCGGGCGCGTCATCCGCACGGAGCTGGTGGTGCAGGAGTTCCGCGCGCAGTGGTACTTCGATTCCAATCCCTGGCGGGCGACGTGGCGCGGCGAAGGCGGCGGCGTGCTGCTGAACCAGGCGGCGCATCTGCTGGATATCTTCGCGCTGGTGGGCGGGCTGCCGGCGTCGCTGTACGGGCGGGCGGAGACGCGCCTGCACGACATCGAGGTCGAAGATACCGCCGAGGCGCTGCTGCGCTATCCCGACGGCGGCAGCGGCTATATCCATTGCTCGACGGTGGAGCCGCCGGACGGCGGCGGGCTGGAGGTGGTGGGGGAGCGCGGCGCCGTGCGCTATCGCGGCGGGCGGCTGCGCATCCTGCGCTACCCGGCGGGGGTGGGCGCCTTTGCGCGCGTCGCCGACGAGGTGTGGGCGAAGCCGCCGGTGGAGGACATCAGCGCCGGCGAGGTGAATGAAGCTCCCAGGCAGTCGCTGGTGCTGGAAAACTTCGCCCGCCATATATTGCGGGGCGAGCCGCTGTGGTGCGACGCCGCCTCCGCGCTGGCGTCGCTGGAGCTGGCGAACGCCATCACGCTGTCCGGCGCGCTGGGGCGCGAGGTGGCGCTGCCGGTGGACCGCGCGGCGTATGACGCGCTGCTGGCGGAGCGGCGGGCGAATTCCACCTACCGGAAGCGGGAGATGGCGGCGGCGCGGGTGACGGACCCGAAGCTGGTGGCGGGGTGAAGGGGTGACAGGGTGAAGAGGTGAAGAGGTGAAGAGGTGATGGGGTGAGGGGAGCCTTCGAGTACGAGTACGATTCGGGGGGAAAGGAGCGGTCATGACTATCGCGCTCTTTGATGTGCAGTGCGGATTCGGCGGGGCGGCGCCGGGCAGCCGGGAGCCGCTGTCGGCGGCGGCGCTGCTGGCGGAGATGGACGGAGCCGGCGTGGAGCGGGCGCTGGCGCGGGCCGTGCCGGCGGCGCTGGAGATAGACATCTCCTGGTCGAACCGCCACCTCTTCGCGGCCTGCGCGGGCCACCCGCGGCTGGTGCCCTGCCCGATTGTCGCGCCGAACAGCGCGCGCGACCTGGCGCCGGAGCACCTGCAGCTCAGCGAGGTGATCAGCCAGGGCGCCGGGGCGGTGAGCATTCGCCCGCGTCAGGACACCTGGTCGCTGGCGCCCTGGTGCTGCGACCGCCTCTTCACCGCCATGCAAACCCGCCGGCTGCCGGTGCTCTGCCAGTTGGGCGAGCTGTCGTATGATGACGTCGCGGCGCTGGCCGAACGCTATCCCACGCTGCCGCTCGTCATCATCGGCGCCGACTATCGCTCCCAGCGCATCCTGCTGCCGCTCCTGGAAGCCTTCGCGACTATCTACCTGTCCATCGGCTCCAACTACATCGTGCAGGGGGGCATCGAGCAATGCGTCGAGACGGTGGGGGCGCGGCGGCTGCTGTTCGGCACCGGTTTTCCGGAGGTGGATATGCCCGCGCATATCGCGCAGCTCATGTACGCGGATATCGCCGATGACGAGAAGCGGCTCATCGGCGCCGGCAACCTCGACCGCCTGCTGCAGGGGGTGCAGCGATGAGCGCGTTATGGGAGCGCGTCCGCCGGGGGCAGCCGTTGGCGGATTGCGCGGTGATTGATCTGCACGGCCATCTCGGGCGCTGCGCGGTGCCGGCGGCTGATCCGTCGGTCGAAACGCATCTGCGGACCATGGACCGCATCGGCGTGGATTGCGCGGTGGTGAGCCATACGCACTGCATGTCGTGGGATTCCGCCGAGGGCAACGAGGAAGTATTGGCGGCGATGCGCGCCTTCCCCGGGCGCCTTCTCGGCTACGTCACGCTCTGGCCCGGCGACGCGGAGGCGGCGCGGCGGGAGATGGAGCTGCGGATGCGCCAGGGGTTCATCGGCGTGAAGCTGCATAATGCGAACGGCTTTCGCTATACCGATCCCGGTTACGCGCCGGCGCTGGCCATCGCCAACGAGCGCCGCCTGCCGGTGCTGCTGCACACCTGGGGCGATGCCCCCACCTTCGCGGACGTGCGCGCGTTGGCCCCGCGGTATCCGGACGCCGCCTTCCTGCTCGGCCACGCCGGGGTGCTGGCGGAGGATACGTATATCGCGCTGGCGCGCGAATTCCCCAATGTCTACCTCGACCCGACGATGAGCCGCACGCCGCGCGGCTTGTGGGAACGCCTGGTAGAGGCGGTGGGCGCGGACAAGCTCACCTGGGGCAGCGACGCCCTCTTTTACAGCATGACCCCGCACCCCGGCAAGGTGGCGGGCGCGAAGATCAGCGAGGAGGCCAAGCGGATGATTCTCGGCGGCAACGCCCGGCGGCTAGTGGATCGGGCGCACATCGAGACGGTGGCCGCGTCATAAGCGGGGGCGGCGCTCGCGCGCTCAACACGAAGGCGCGAAGGTGGGGAGACACGAACAGTCTGGTGTCCAGATATTGCGCTGCATGTGCGTAACCGTTTCTTGCGCGAAGCGGAAAGAGATCGCTCTGCGTTCTCCGTGCTCTCTGCGGTGCATACCAAAAAGGAGTTCAGCGATGACGACTTCGACGAGTGTGCTGGCGTTCAACGGTGGAACGCCGGCGGTGACGAAGGAGGCGGGGGATATCTTCGCCTGGCCGATTGTCACGGCGGAAGATGAAGAGGCGGTGCTGGAGGTCTTGCGCCGGGGCGCGATGAGCGGAAACGACGTCTCCAAGGCGTTTGAGCGGGAATTCGCGGCATGGATCGGCCTGGCGCACGCGCTGACCTACCCGAACGGCACCGAAGCGCTGCGGGCGGCGATGTGGGCGTGCGGCGTGGGCGCCGGCGACGAGATCATCTGCCCGAGCATGACCTACTGGGCGAGCTGCACCTCGGCGCTGTCGCTGGGCGCGGCGGTCAATTTTGCCGACATTGATCCGGAGACCCTGTGCATTGACCCAAACGATATCGCGCACCGCATCGGGCCGCGCACGAAGGCCATCGTGGTGGTGCATTACGCCGGCTATCCGGCGCCGATGGATGAGATCATGCCCATCGCCCGCCGGCACGACGTGCGGGTGATCGAAGACGTCTCCCACGCGCACGGCGCGCTCTACAAAGGGCAGATGGTCGGCACTTTCGGCGACATCGCGGCGATGAGCATGATGGCGGGCAAGAGCTTTGCCATCGGCGAAGCGGGGATGATGGCCACCGATAACGGCGCGCTGTACGAGCGCTGCATCTCCTACGGCTTCTACGAGCGCACCGGCGTCGCCAGCCGCTTCAACGCGCCCGATGCGCAGATCACCATGGAAGAGCTGAAGCCGTACGCCGGCGTGCCGCTGGGCGGTTTTAAGCACCGATTGAACCAGACCTGCGCGGCGATGGGCCGCGTGCAGCTCAAGTACTACGACGCGCGCATGGCGGAGATTCATGCGGGGATGAACCGCTTCTGGGACCTGCTGGAGGGCGTGCCCGGCCTGCGCGCGCATCGGCCGGCGAAGGACTCCGGCAGCACGATGGGCGGGTGGTACTCGCCGCGCGGCCGCTATCGCGCGGACGAGCTGGGCGGCCTGCCGGCGGCGACATTCTGTGAAGCGGTGCGCGCCGAGATGCCCAACGCCGCGCATTGGTGCCACCCCGGCGCCAATTTCCCGCTGCACCTGCATCCCGTCTTTCACACCGCGGATATCTTCCGCATGGGCCAGCCGACGATGATCTCCTTCGGCCAGCGCGACGTGCGCCAGGGACCGGGCACGCTGCCGGTAGCCGAGCGCATCGGAGAGATCGCCTTCGGCATCCCCTGGTTCAAGCACGACCGCCCGGAGATCATCGCCGAATACGCTGCCGCGTATCGCAAAGTCGCGGAGCACGCCGACGCGCTGAAGTAAGGGGCCACGGCCGCGTCCCGCCTTCCAATCTCTGGCTCGATGGAGTCTCGCCCGCCCGGAAAATACGCGCTGTATTCGGCAGGTGCGCGTCCGGTCAGCGTATAAAGGGATATACCAAATTTTCTTGGCGGAACTCCGATGACCGCGGCTTCCCGCGAGTTGAATATCGGCCTGTGGCGCGCGCGGTCCACGGCCAATGGGCCGGGGACGCGTTTCGTGCTGTGGCTGCAGGGGTGCGACGTGCGATGCCCCGGGTGCTTCAATCCGGAATTCCAGCCGCTGGACGCGCGCACGGTGCTGCCCGTGAACGCCGTGGCCGCGATGGTGCTGGACACCTCCGGCATCGAGGGCGTCAGTTACTCCGGTGGCGAGCCGACGCGGCAGGCGGGGGCGCTGGCCGAGTTGAGCGAGCGCCTGCGCGAAGGCGGCCTCTCCGTGCTCTGCTTCTCCGGACATACGCTGGAAGCGCTGCGGACGCGACACGACCCCGACATTGACCGCTTGTTGCGCCTCACGGATATTCTCATTGACGGGCCGTATCTGGCGGAGCAGGCGGCGGCGCTGCGCTGGCGCGGCAGCCGCAATCAACGCGTGCATTTTCTCACCCCACGCTACCAGGCGCTCTCCGCGACGATTGATGAGGCGCCCGCGGAGGTCGAGCTCGCGGTGGATGAGGCGTATCTTTCCGCCACTGGCATCTGGCCGCCGGGGTTTCTGGAACGCCTGAAGGAGCTGCTGCAAGCATGACCATACTCTGCCCCATGTGCCTGACCGAAGTGACGTTCAAGCAGGAAACCGTGCGCGGCGTCAGCGTGTTCCTCTGCCCGGCCTGTAACCAGCCGGTGCCGGCGCTCTACGTCAAGGAATACCGGCAATACCCGCCGGTGGTGATGAGCGCGGTGGGCTTTCGCCAGCACGGGAAAACGGTCTACTTCGCCTCCCTCTTCCATCTGCTGAAGAAGATGCGCATGGCGCGGCACTGGCAGCGCTTCTTCACCATAGGGCTGGACGAGGAGAGCCTGCGGACGGTCTACGAGAACGTGGGCATGCTGGAGGGCGGCCACCTGCCGGACGCCACCCCGGCGAATTTCCCCCGGCCTACGCTGGTGCGGGTGGAAGGCATTCCCCACCAGCCGAACTGCACGCTGGTCTTCTACGACACCAGCGGTGAGAGTTTTGAGCAGCCGACAAAGCTGGTGCGCGACGCGCGCTTCGTGCGGCGGGCGAGGACGGCGATGCTGCTGCTGAGCATCCCCGATATGCCGGACCCCTCGCGCGACCTGCACAAGCTGCTGAACACCTATATCGTGGGCATGGCGGAGCTGGGCGCGGAGACGCGGGCGCAGCATCTGAGCGTGGTCTACACCAAGGCGGACCAGATGGGCGAGCGCCTGCGCAAGTGGACGGACATCGCCGGGTATCTGGGCGATGGCTCCATCGCGCGGCTGGCGCAGCCGTTGAAATACTACGAGCAGATGGCGCTCGTCTCCGACCGCCTGCGCGCCTTCACCCGGCACGAGCTGGAAGCGGACGAGTTTCTCAACGCCACCCGCGCCTACTTCCGCGGCGTCTCCTTCTCCATGGTGTCCTCGCTGGGCGCCCGCCCGCAGGGAAGAGACCTGACGGTGCAGGTGATGCCCCGCCGCGTGCTCGATCCCGTGCTCTGGACCATCGAGTCGTCGTTGCCCGATCCCTGGCGGGGGGTGAAGCGATGGATGCAGGGGTGGGGAGGGTAGGGGAGAGTCATCAGTAATCAGTAATTGTAGTGGTCGTTCACGCTGTACCTTGTCCCATCGCCGAGCCACCCGTAGTCCGCGCCCTCCGCGGCGCGTGTGACCAAAAGGCGACACCGTGTCCGACAACACCAGCGTCGGGCACCAGCCTTCGCTAAAGCTTCGGCTGGCAAACGGTGGAGAAATGCGAATAAATGGTAACAGGCACGAATAATTGCGGGTGGATCACGTGATACGTGCGTGGAACGGCGGAATTATTCGTACCTGCCACCATTTATTGAGGTGCGTATGAGCGAAAGGCATTCGTTTTTGCGGAGACACGAAGCGCCGCATGTTCTGGAGGGCGAGACGCCGTCGAGCCGCGCGCGTAAGGGCCGGTAATCACATTTCGATATACCTTTGAGCGGGTGCTACACACCAACGTATGAAGAGAGGCGGCAGTGGTGCTGACGCGCGCGGCTCGACGGAGTCTCGCCCTCCAGGGGGTGAAGAGGAGCGGTCGAGTACGAGTACGATGACGATGACGATGGGATGGGAGGGGCGGTGAGCTGGCGACGGGTACTGTGGCGGGAATGGCGGGCGACCGGCGATGCGGAATTCGCCGGGCGGCTGTTCCGCGTGCTCGGCGCCGAGCCGGCGGGAGTGCTCGCCACGCTGACGCTGCTGCCCATCGGCGCGGTGCTGGGAGCGCTGCTGGCCGCGCTGAGCTGGCTCATCTACCTCAACGCCCCCGCCTGGCGCATGCCGTGGCTGTGGCAGTTCCATCAGGCCACGCTGTTCAGCCTGATGGAGCAGGGCGCGCTGGCCGGAGCGGCGCTGCTGCTGCTGACGCGCCTGCTGGCCTGGCGCCGTTTCACGGCAGCCTGGTGGCTGAACAGCCTGCTGGCCTGGCCATTGACGCACGTGCGGCTGTTCGCCGATTTCTTTCGCTTCCTCTGGTTCATCGTCACCACGGCCTTTCATCTGGCGCTGCTCTGCTTCCCCGTCGGCGCGGGGGTGGCGGTGGTGGGCATGATGCTGACGAGCTGGCTCAACGATCCCGCGAAAACGATGCCGACCCGGTACGGATTGCTCGCGCTGGCCGCGCTGGCGCTGGTGGCCTTCCTCGTCGGCGATATCGTGACCGCCATCCGGAAAAAGCGCCTCTCCTGGGCGATGTTCGCGCTGCTGTGCGGGATGGCCGGCGCCGCGCCGCTGTACCTCAAGTGGGGCGAGCGCGCGCTGTACCCGTATGCCGCCGTCGTGCTGTTGGGCATCGAGTGCGCCGTCTGGCTGCACGCGTTGATGGCCGGCAGTTATCGCGGCCGCGTGTATGACCGGCGCTGGCTCTGGTGGTGGTGGTGGCCGCGGCCAAAACCGCCGGAGGTCGAAGCGGCGCTGCGCGAGGCGGCGCGCGCGCACCCGCGGGCGAAGGAGGCGTGGGGGAAAATCATGGAGGAGTTGGAGGCGCGCAAAGCGACGCCGCTCACCGTGCCGCCGCTGCTCTCCGCCCTCGGACACCCGCTCTGGTCAGAGCGCTTTGAAGGCCGGCAACTCCTCATCCACCTGGGCGGGCCGGCGATGGAGCCGCTGGCGCAGCGGTTGCGCGACCGCGCGCAGCGGCGGGAAATCCGCCGGCTGCTGGCGGCCATCAGCGAGGATACCCGGCGGCGGCTGGGGCGCGACGCCGCGCGGCTGCTCTGCCCCACCTGCCGGACGAAATGCGTCGCGCGGCAGGCGGCCGGCTACCGCTACTACGCCTGCCGCGCCTGCGGGCAAAGCCGCGATTTCCTGGAGGGCGAGGTGGTGCTGGTGCTCGACGCGCTGATGCCGGAGGCGCGCCAGCGGACGCCCGGCGCCCTCCTCGTCAACTGGCTGCGCGATAGCGCGCCGATTGATTACGACCGCATCGTCATCGCCCACGCCAGCGAATTCGAGACCGAGCGCTTCTGTATGCTGCTGGGCAACGATCTCGACGAATTCCGCGCCGACCGCCGGAAACGCATCCCCGTGCTCGTCGCCTGCCCGCTGGAAGAGAACGCGCTGCGGGTGCTAAAAAGCATCTTTGGGCAGGTGAGCGTGGCGGATGGGCGGGGGGTGCGAGATGGCGCCTGATCCGCGGGAGGTGATCCTGGGCGAGTGGGCGCACTGCGAGGATGAGGAGCTGGCGCGGCGGCTGTTCCCGTTCATCCAGGCGATGCATCCCGGGCGGCGGATGGTGGTGACGGCGCTCGGATTGAGTATCATGGCCGGGGTGGGGGCCGGGGCGACCGGCATGCTGCTGTTGCTGCTGCTCCTCGGCGTGCTCGGCATGGTTTTCAGCGCCGTGGCCGGCGCCGGCGTGGAGATCGAGCTGGCCGGCCCGGTGTTTACCGTGGTGCTGCCGCTCTGGATTCTCGGCGCCACGGTCTACATTGTCTGGCGCACAATCCCCTTCCGCCGGGCTACGCTGGCGAGTTGGATGCGCAGCGGCTTCGGCCATCTCTGGCGGGCGTGGTGGCCGGTGCTCATCGCGAGCATCCTCATGTGGGGTGTAGTCCTGCTCATCCGGCTGCTGCCGGTTCACCGGATGGGGTATGACCCCCAGCAGGCGACGGCCTTTGCCGTCCTGCTCCAGTTGATCATGCTGGGCTATCTTGGCTGGGTGGGCGGCACGCAGCACCGGGGGGAGATGCTGGTTGACCGCGCCATCATCTGGTGGGCCAGGCGCCCGGACCCGCTGATGTTGGAAGGCGCGCTGCGCGAGCGGTGCGCCGCGTCGGCGGACGCCGCCGGCCCGTGGCCGGAGCTGCTGGAAAAGCGCCTGATGATCTATCTGCAGATCCCTCCCGCGCTGGAGCAGGTGCTGCGGGATGATCTGCTCGGCGGGAGCTGGGAGAAGCGTTTCTACGCCGTACAGTATCTGACGCGGCGGGGTGGGGCGATAATGGAGCCGCTGGCCGGGGCCGCGGCGACGGGGAAATACGCCCGGCTGGCGCGCTGGCTCATGCGCTGCATCGGGCGCGAGACGGCGGAGCGGCTGGCTGGACGGACGGAGGACGTGCTCTGTCCCGCATGCCTGTGCCACCCCGCCCCCCATCGCGTGCGCGTCGCGCGGCGCCGCCCGGTGACGTATTACGGCTGCCGCTGCTGCGGGCAGAGCGAGACGTTTCGCGACTACCGGCCGGTCGTGGCGGTGATTGACGCGCGTATGAGCGAGCGCCTGGCGGATGCGGAGGGAGAGATACGCGTGAACTGGTTGGTTTGGAATCGCCTTTTCGACTGTGACCGCGTGGAGATCGTCCACGCCACGGATTACGACGTGGAGCGTTTTTGCATCATGGTTGGCAACGATACCGATGCCAGGCGTATATCACGATACCGGCGCATGGCGGTGACGGTTGCGGCGGCGTGCGATTTGTCGGAGAATACACTGAGGATTCTGCGGAGCCGGTTTGGCCGGGTGGCGATCGGGCCGGCGGAAGGAGTGACGGCATGAGCGGGGTGAAGACGACCGATTACCGCATCCAGCGCGAGCGGGCGGAGAAACTGGAGCGCATCAAGCGCATCAACGCGCTGCAGGCGGAGAGCGAGGCGCTGCGCGGGCGGGTGCAGGAAGCGCTGGAAGGGGCGTCGGGCGGGTTAAAGGCGACGTTTGCCGCTGAAGTGGCGCGGGTGGAAGCGTGGCTGCGCCTGCCGGAGCCGGAGAGCGGGCATCTGAACGTCAACGCCGACCGCGCCGACATTCTGTCCGGGCTGGACGGCTGGACGAAACACGCGGAAGCCGGGCGGCGGGCCTGCGAAGGGCTGCTGCTGGCGCTCACCCGGAAAGCGGATGCCCTGGGGCAGCGGTTGGCGACGGAGTTGACGGCCGCCGAGGGGCAGGTGCTGGCTGGCCAGCAGGTGCTGACGCTCTGGTACGGCGAGGGGCAGCTGAAAGCCTGGCGCGACGCGCTGAAGCAGGGCCGCGCGCTACTGGAGACGGAGCGCTACGGGGAGTTGGAGGCGCTGCTGAAGGCGCTGCGCGCGGAGCTCACCGAGAAGACCGCCGCCGCCGATGCCCGCGAGGCGCAGCAGCAGCACCGCCTGTACCTGCTGAAAGCGCTGCGCCAGGTGTGCGCGGAGATGGGCTTTGAAGAGACCGCTCCGCCGCGCTACGCCCGCGAGGGCGACCGCGGCAGCGACATCCTGCTGACGGTGGATACCATCGCCCGCGGCCAGATCGCCTTCACCGTGGCGCTGGACGGCATCCGCACCGACTCCGGGCTCACCGATCGCGAATGCCCGCAGGATTTCCAGCAGATTTCGCAGTTCCTCGATGAAGAATTCGGCATCGAAACGGCATTTCATCTGGAGAATGGCGAGCCGCTGCCGGTGCTGAAGGCGCGCGGGGAGAAGGACGAACCGACGGGGGTGCAGCGGCAGATGGAACGGTGAAGAGGTGAAGAAGGCCCGAAGGGCCGTGTGACGCTAGCCACGGGTGAAGCGGAGCGGAACCCGTGGGAGGTAGGGTTATATGACTCATGAGCCCCGAAGGGGCGGCAGCCGGCATAGCGCCACTCCGCGTTGCTGCGTGGCGCACTACCAACGAACAGGTTGAAATGCGAGAAACATGAGGTAACGGTGATGTCCGTCTGGATTAAAAACCTGCGCGGGAGTTTGGAAGACCGCCCGGTCATCATTCTGCACGGCAACGTGCGGGATAAGTATATTGATGAGAACGGGGTGGTGTATGACAACCTGACGGAGCTCTTGCGGGCGCAGGCGCGGGCGCTGCGCGAGCGGGGGCTGGTGTTCGGCGAGCTGGTCTTTTACGACGCCGTGGGGATGGAGCGGCGGGAGGCGCAGGCGAAAGGGGCACCGGAGCGGCGCGCCGATGCGCCGGCAGATGCGGAGTTGGGCGGGGCGGCGGCGCCGAAGGTGACGAAGCGCCCGGACGTGCTCACCACGCTGGCCGCCTGGGCGCGCGATCTCAGCGCCACCCAGCAGAACCTGTTCGTGACCCTGTATTACCTCGACAAGCTGACGCCGTACAAAAGCACCTACGCCGACGAGGAGATGAAGACGCTGCTGTGGCTGGAGAAGGTGGTGGAGAATATCACCCCCAACAACCGGCTGGTGATGGTGGCGCTGCAGGACACGCTCATCCCCATCGAGCTCTACACCAACTCGCCGAAGACGCACGTGCTGGCCATCCCCTCGCCGGATAAGGCGGACCGCGAAGCGTATTTACGCCACCGGCTGGGCGACGGGTTCGCGCACATCGAGCTCATCGCCAACCTCACCGACGGCCTCTACCTGCGCGACCTCGATAACATCATCGAAGACATCCGCGGCGCCGCGGACATCGGCGAGCGCGACGTGCGCATGCTCGTGAACAAATACCGCATCGGCGAGCAGCAGGATTACTGGTCGGACCTCAGCATCGAGCAGTTGAACGGCGCGCCGGGCTGGTTCACGGAGACGGAGGGCGTGAAGGGGCAGGACGAGCCGATTCTGCGCGTGCTGGAGATGCTCACGCTGGCGCGCGCCGGCCTGACCGGGCTGGCGAGCGGCACCGCCTCCAAACCGAAGGGGGTGCTCTATTTCGCCGGTCCCACCGGGGTGGGGAAGACGCTGGTGGCGAAGAAGCTGGCGAAATTCCTCTTCAGCACGGAAGAAGCCTTCCTCCGCTTCGACATGAGCGAGCTGAAGGAGGAGCACACCGTCTCCCGCCTCATCGGCTCGCCGCCGGGGTACGTGGGCTACGAGCGCGGGGGCATGCTCACCAACGCCGTGCGCGAGCGCCCCTTCTCCATCGTGCTCTTCGACGAGGTGGAGAAGGCGCACCCGAAGATCATGGATATCTTCCTGCAGATCCTCGATGACGGCCGCCTCACCGACGGGCGCGGGCAGACCGTCTTCTTCTCGGAGACGGTCATCATCTTCACCTCCAACCTGGGCACGCGCACCACCGACAGCCGCGGCAATCCGGTGGAGGAACGGCGGGCGCTGGACGCCATCCGCGCCGACCGCGGCCTCACCCCCGATGAGCGGCGGGTGAAGGTCGGCGCGCACTTCATCGCCGCGGTGGAGCGCTTCTTCACCCAGGAGATCTCCCGCCCAGAGCTGCTCAACCGCATCGGCAGCAATATCGTGCCGTTCAATTTCATTGACCTGCCGGACGTGCAGCATGCCATCGTCCGCGCGCGCCTGCGCGAGATCACCGCCACCTTTGCGGACAAGTACCGGGCGCTGGGGCATCGCCTCACCTTCGATGACGCGGTGATTGCCTGGCTGGTGGCGCATTTCGGCGAGAAGATGGCGGAGTTCGGCGGGCGCGGCATCTCCAACGCGCTGGAACGGCAGGTGATGCTGCCGCTGGCGCGCGCCGTGTTGCGGGTGGAATATTCCGGGCGCGAGCGCGTGCAGCTCACCGTGGGCGTGGACCCGCAGCGCGGACCGGTGGTGCGGGAAGGGGCGTCGGTGTGATGAACGTCGGAGCGTACAGCGCTACGTTGAGCCTGGCGTCGGGCGGCAGCCTGGCGCTGGTGCTGGACGCCTCGGAGAGCGCGGAGGCGGCGCAGGCGGCGATTTCGACGCTGGTGACGGGGCTCCTCACCGCGCTGCCGGCGCGGGTGGCGTGCAGCCTGTATTTTCTGGGCGGCGCCGCGCCGTATTCGCCGGGCGATTTCCCGCTGAAGGCCGCCGGCTGGTTCCGCGAGAACCGCGGGCGCGGCAGCATCTTGGCGCCGGTGGCGGCGGCGCTGGACACGCAGCCGGACACGCCGATCGTGATCATCGGCGCCGGACCGATCTTTGATCTGGAAGACTGGGCGGACACCCCGCTGCTGGCGCGCACCACGCTGGTGGCGATGGGCGCCTCGCTGCAGGGCGAAGCGATGTATGCCATGGAGGTCGCGCATCCGTCGCCGAACGAGCTGTTCCAGCGCGTGCATGATCCGGTGGCGGCAGTGCGCATCGGCGGCGACGGCTTCATGCCGTTGGGGTGGGGTAATGCCGGATATCGCCTGGCCCGGCTCGCCGACGCCTTCCTGCTCACCGGCGAGCGTCTGGAGGAGTTCGGCACGACGCTGCGCTTCCTGGCGGCGCCCGGCGGCACGGTGCGGGCGGCGGCCACGCTGGTGAGCGGCCAGACGCGTGCCATCGCCCTGGAGCCGGAGCCGGCGCCGACGGAGCGCCTTGCCTGGCAGGGTTCCCTGACCGGAGCGGAGAGGGCGATCTTCCAGGCGGCGCTGCGCCATGAAGACTTTTCCTGTCCCTCCTGCGGTGGTCGGCACCGCTGGGACGTCCTCACCTGCACGGAAGGGACGGCGCTGCTGGGCACGCCGGTGTATCCCTCGCTGCGGGCGCAGCCCGGGCAATTCGCGCTGTTGCAGCCCGGGCAGGATGCGGTACGTTTCCGCGTGACCGCCTCCGACGTCTTGCCGCTCGAGCCCGGCCGCGTGGTGGTACGCGAGGGGCAGCGCGGCACCGTGTACGCGTATCAGCCGGCGGCGGCGCGCTGGGCGGCCGCCGGGCCGCTGCAGCCCTATCACCCGGTGGAAGGAGGCGGCTGCTATGTTGTTCTCCTGTGACCGGACCGGCTTTCCGCTGGTGCAGATCCCCGGCACAGCGCTGCGCCTGCACCTGCTGCCGGTTTCGAAGGTGCAGTTTGAGCGCTACCTGGCCGAGCCGGGCGCGGTCGGCGACGATTGGTACAGCGCCGTGCTGGCGGTGAATCCGCGCGCCTCCTATCGCGCGGCGGGGGATGCCGACCGCGAGCGCCTGCTGCTCACCGGCATCCTGCCCGACGAGGCGGTGCACTTCGCGCGCTGGCTGGGGCCGGGTTTCGATCTGCCCACCGCGGACGAGTGGCGACGGGGATATTGCGCGCTCTCGTCCTGCTACACCTGGCAGGCGGAGCTGGATCGCGCGCTGGCGCAGGCCGCGCCTGCCGCGCGGGAGTTGGTCGGCACGCTGCGGCGCCTGCTCAACCCCGCCCCGCTGCATCAACTGGCGCTGATGGAGGGGGGCGTGCTGGAATGGGTGCGCGACGGCGCGCGCTGGGCCGGCTACGGCAAACCGCGCCCCGCGTGCTACGAGGTCATCTGCGAGCCGCTCTCCTGTCCGCCGGTGACGCCGATGCGCGCCGCCGAGCGCCTGCCGTTTTTTGGATTCCGCGCGGTGAAGCGGGGGTGAACATGCCACCGGTGCGCCGGGTGGAGCAATGGATCAGGCAGTTGGACAGCCGCCAGTCCCGGACGCGGCAGCGGGCGATCGCACAGCTGGCGACGTCCGGCGACCTGCGGGCCTGGGGTCCGCTGCTGGCCTGTCTGAAGCACAGCAGCCATATCACGCGCGCGGACGCGTGCGCGGCGCTGGTGATCCTGGGCGGCGCGCGAGCACTGGAGCCCCTGGTCGGGCGCCTGGGTGAAGGCAACCGGCGCGTGCGGGAAGCGGCGGCGCGGGCGCTGGGCCGCCTGGGCGACGCGCGGGCGGTGGAGCCGCTGCTCGCGCTGTGCACTGACCGGTCGCTGCCCGTGCGCCTGGCCGCCGGCGAGGCACTGGCGGCGCTGGGCGATGTCCGGGCATACGAGCACTTGCTGCGCCTGCTGCAGGAGGGTGATCGGGGGATGCGCGCGACCGTCTGCCGCGCGCTGGGCCGCCTGCGCGATCCGCGGGCGGTTGACATACTGCTGGAACGCCTGCCGCTGGAGCGGAAATTTTACGAGGTGCGGATGGCGATCTATACCGCGCTGGGGCAGGGGGCGCTGCTCGATGCCCTGGATCACCTGCTGCGCACCGGCGATACCGGACCGCTCTTCCGGCTGGGGCAGGAGGCGCAGACGCTGGTGGTGCCGGTGCTGCTGCGCTGGACCACGCGGCAGGATGCGCGACTGCGGCTGGCGGCCTGCCGGGTGCTCGGGGCGCTGCGGACAACGGCGGCGCTGCCGCAGGTGGCGAAGTGCGTGCATGACCCCATGCCGACCGTGCGCGAGGCCGCCTGCACGGCGCTGGGGGCGATGGGCGCCGCGCGCGAGGTGAGGAAAGTGGCGGCGCGGGTGGGAGATACGGCGCCGGTGGTGCGCCGCGCGGCACTGGACGCGCTGGAACGCTTGGGGCAGGTGGAGTTGGCGGAGGCGGCGCGCGCGATGTTTGCGGGTGATCCGTCGGCGCTGGCGGCACTGGTGCTGGCGGGAGAGCAGGCGGTGACCAAGCCGCTGCTGGAGTTGCTGGCCGCCACGCGCTTCGATATCCCGCTGCAGCGCGCGCTCATCAGCCTTTTCCAATGTGTCTGGGCGGCGCAGGCGGCGGCGGCGCCGCGGATGTTGTGCCGACCGTGCCTGCTGCGGCCCACGCCGCGCGAGTACCGCACCTGGCTGGCGGGCCGGGCGCGGGTGCTCACCTGCCGCGGCTGCGGCGCGGTCCTGCAGTTCGCGCCGGAGGTGCGTGAGGTGGTGGCGGTGCTGGACAGCCGGGAGACGAAGGCGGTATCGGTGCACAACGGCATCGCCCGCGTCTGCTGGCCGCGGCGCGAGACGCTCTGCGATTTCGACCGCGTGGAGATCCGTGCCGCCGATGACTACACCATCGAACGCTTTTGCATGAGCGCCGGCAACGACCTGGACCCGTATCGCGCGCCGCGCCGCCGCGACATCCCGGTGACGGTGGCGTGCGCGCTGTCGGAGAACGCGCTGCGGGTGCTGGAGCACATTTTCGGGACGGTGCGGGTGGCGAGGAAGTTGCCGGAGGGCGGCGAATAGAAACTCCGGATGGGCATCACCGCGGAACTGCCGACGCGCCGGTGGCTGGCGAAGGTGGCGCATGCCGATCCCTTTTCGCGAAAGCATGGGGGACACGCCGCTGTGCGGCGTGGCGCACGGCCAACGCACGGGTGCGGAGTCGAGCGCAGGTATCGCGGTCATGAGTCGCGAGATGAGTATTTCGCATGACCTGGGGGCAATAACGAGCGAGAACTGGCAGGTGCGGGCGGCGGCGTGCGCGCGGCTGGGGGCCTCGTCCGATCTGGCGGCACTGCCGGCGCTGCTCGGCCTGCTGCTCGATGCGCATACGCGCGTGCGTGAGGCGGTCTGGGCGGCGCTGGGGCGCATGGGGGCGGCGGCGGTGGAGCCGCTGCTGGCGCGTGCGACGCATGCGTCGCCGGAGATGCGGCAGTCAGCCTGCCAGGCGCTGGGGTATGTGCGGGACGCGCGGGCGCTGGCGGCGCTGCTCGCGCGGCTGGCGGACGAGAATATCCTGGTGCGCCAGGCGGCCTGCGCCGGGTTGGCGCGGCAGGGCGATCCGCACGCGGTGCCCGCCCTGCTCGACCAATTGCGCCACCCCCGCGCGGCGGTGCGCATCGCCGCCTGCCGGGCGCTGGGCGCGCTGGGCGATCCGCGCGCGCGCGAGGCGCTGCTGGCGCTGCTCGGCGACGATGACGCGCGGGTGCGCGAGGCGGCCGCCACGGCGCTGGAGGGCGTGGGGGAGGGCGCGCTGGGGCGCACCGTGCTGCGCAGCCTGCAGGGTGATCCGCTGGCGCTGGAGGCGCTGGCGGAGCGGGCGCGCACGGACGCCGGCTGGCTCATCCCGGTGCTCGCCTCGCACCTGGATGACTCATCGGCGCGCGTGCGGGTGGCCGCGTGCGCCACGCTGGGCCGCATCGGCCCCGCCTGCCTGGAGGCGGTGATCGCGCAACTGGGCCGGCCGGAGGCGGAGGTGCGCCGCCTGGTGCTGCAGGTGCTCCGCGCGGTGAACGATCCCGCCGCGGTGCCGCCCCTGATGGCGAAGCTCGGCGACGCGGAGTGGCGCACCCGGCAGTCGGCGCGGGCGGCGCTGGCGGCGCTGGGGCCGATTGCCCTGGAGCCGCTGCTGCGGTACCTGGAGGCGCCGGAGACGATGGCCCGGCTGGCGGCCTGCCAGGTGCTCGGCACGCTGAAGGATGGCCGCGCCGTATCCGGGCTGCTGGGGCGATTGGGCGATGCCGATGCGCCGGTGCGGGCGGCGGCCTGTACGGCGCTGGGGCAGCTCGGCGACCCGCGCGCCATACCCGGCCTGCTGGCCTGCGCGGGGGACGAATGCCTGCCGGTGCGGGCGGCGGCCTGCCGGACGCTGTGCCTGCTGGGGGCGGTACAGGTGACGGATGTGCTGGTGCCGCTGCTGTATGGCGCCAGTCCGGAGCTGCGCGCGCTGGCCGTGCAGACGCTGCTGGAGCTGCGGGAGACGCTGGAGCCGCGCGCGCATGCCTTCTACTGCGGCGCGTGCCTGTCACGGTTTATCTGGAAACAGGCGGTGCTGCACGGGGTGGGGACGGCGCCCTATCTGGCCTGCCGCCAGTGCGGCAAGAGCGCCCACGCGCTCAGCGAGGTGAATCTGGTGGTGGCGGTGCTGGATAACACCCTGCGCGAGCCGTACCGGATGGAGGGAACCACCGCGCGCGTGCATGCGCTCGCCCGCGAGGGGATGTTCGATTTCGACGCCGTGGCGATTCTCCGCGCCACCGATTATGAAGTGGAACGCTTCTGCATGTGGGCCGGCAACGATCTTGATGCTGAACGCGTGCGGCGATATCGCCGGCTGCTCTGTCAGGTATGGAACCACGCGGCGCTGTCGGAGAGTACGATCAACGTGCTGCGCAGCATGTTCGGCAGGGTGATTTGCGAGGAGTGAGCATCATGGAGCTACAGGCGTATCAGCATATCTATGCCAACGTTGAGCAGGAGCAGTCGCCGAAAAAGCGCGGGGGGTTTCAGACGCTCTTCGTCACCCCGGGGGGGCTGTCGGAGCGGGAAGTCGAGGAGATCGAGGCGCGGGTCCTCTATTATCCCTCTGCGACCGCGCCGATCAAACAGCTCTTTTTCGTGACGCAGGCCGGGCATGCCGTGGTGGGGCAGGCGGTGCCGCTGCCGGAGCCGGACAGCGCGGGGCGCGGCGGCCGCTATCTCGCGCACTGCCTGATTTTCCCGCCGGAGGCGTTCGCCCGCTGCGGCGGCGACCCGCTGCGCATCCTGGAGCATGCGCCATTCCTGACGACCGTAGACGACGCGCTGGCGCGGGGTGACATGGCGACCGGCGCCATCCCGCCGCTCACGCTGACGCTGCCTGACGCGGGCGCGAGCGAGGCGCCGCTCGCTGAGTGGAGCCGCGAGGCGCGGCGGCGGCTGGTGATGGCCGGCCTGCATGCCGCGCGGCTGGCGGGCGCGCGGAAGATGCTGGCCATCATCGGCTCGCCGGAGGAGACGCGGGCGGTGCTGCGCGCGGCGATGCTGGCCGTGCCCACCGCGCACCGATCGGCCTGCACCTTCGACACCTACTTTTACCGGTGCAATCCCGTCGCCACCTACTGCTGGGCGGTGGGACTGCCCGACGTGCCCGCCAACCCGAATTACCTGGCCGTCTCCTGCGCGGCGCGCACGGTGGATGATCCCGAACTGCCCGATCCCGCTTCCTGTTACGAGCGCTGGGTCGCCGCCGCGCTCGATCACCAGGCGCTGGGGGTGGTCGCGGGGGCGCGCGACGAAGCCTGGCGGCTCTGCGGCTGGCTGGATGGCGAGCCGGCGGAACCCGATACGCTGCGGGCTATCGCCGCGCCCGTGTTGGGGAGCGTCTTTTCTACCTCCGCGACGCAGGTGCACGCGGCGTTGCGCCGCCGCCTGGCCCAGACGGTGGGCGGCGCGCTGGCCGACCGATTACTGCCGGCCCTGCAGCAGCGCGAACCGGGCGAAGTGCTGGCGCTGCTGCTCGACCCGCTGGAACTGCCGCCGCTGTTGGAAGCGCTGTATCAGCGCTACGCCGCGCAAGGCTTCGCGCGTCCCGCCGCCGGCGAGCTCGCGGCGCTGGGCGCGCTGCTGGCGAAAGCGGATCACGTCGGCCTGCGCATCTGGCACACCTACTGGACGGGCACGCCGGAAGAGGCGCGGGCGCTGCTGACGCGGCTGCCGGACGATCATTTCCGCACCTTTTTAACCTGCGCGCTGGTGGCGCCGGGCGTGGATCTCGCGCGGCTCATCCTCCCGGGGAAAGGTCGCTTGCTGGTAGACGGCCTGCTCGCCGCGCGGCGCATGGAATACGTGAATCTGGCCATGCTGGCGCAGGCGCTCGTTGACAATGGCGCGGCTGACCTGCTTGACCGCCTCACCTCCCACGTCGCCCAGCGTCCGCCGGAGGAGCTTCGCGCGCTGCAGCTCCTGGTGAAACAGGCGCCGGAAATCCCCGAACCATTCCAACTGGAAGTCGAGCGCGCCGCCGGCGACTTGCCGCAGCCGCGCGGGGTGGGGGGATTGTTCCAGCGACTGTTCGGCAAAGACAGGTAATGTCGCTGGCGCCCCTGAGCAGCAGTACGAGAAGCCTGGGCTGTTTGGCGCGCACGATGCCGGGGAGCAGCGTTACGCCCCCTCTGCGCAGCGCGCCCCCAGCGTGCGCAGTAAGGTCGTGAAGCGCGGAAAACTGGTGGCGATGCACTCCGCGCGGTGGATGCGGTTTTCCACGCCGGCGGCGAGGGCGGCGACGGCGGCGCTCATCGCCACGCGGTGATCGCCGTGGCTCTCCACGTCCGTGCCGCGGAGCGGGCGCCCGCCACGGATGACCATGCCGTCCTCGCGCTCTTCAACCTCCGCGCCCATGTCGCGCAGGAAACGGCTGACGGTGGCGATGCGGTCAGATTCCTTCACCCGCAGCTCCTTCGCGTCGGCAATCACCGTCGTGCCCTCCGCGACGGCGGCGGCGACCGCGAGCACCGGCAGTTCGTCAATGAGCCGGGGGATGAGCGAGCCGTCGAGCGTCGTGGCGGACAGGGGGCCATGCGCGACGGTCACGTCCGCCACGGGTTCGCCGCCTTCCAGGCGCTCGTTCGCGATACTCAGCTTGGCGCCCATCGCGTGCAGCACGTCAAGGATTCCCGCCCGGGTGGGATTCACGCCCACGCCGCGCACGGTGACCCGCGCGCCCGGCACGATGGCGCCGGCGACGAGAAAAAATGCCGCGGAAGAGATGTCGCCGGGCACGGCAACATGCTGTCCCGCCAACCGCCCGCCGCCATGCACGCGCGCGGTGAGGCCGTCCACCTCGACCGGCACGCCGAAGCCGCGCAGCATGCGCTCGGTGTGATCGCGCGAGTGCTGCGGCTCAGTCACCGCCGTCTCGCCGTTCGCATACAGCCCGGCGAGGAGGAGGGCCGACTTCACTTGCGCGCTGGCGACGGGTGTCGCGTACGCGATGCCGCGCAGCCGCCCGCCGGTGATGGTGATGGGCGGGGTACACCGGTCCCCCTGGCCGTCTACGGCGGCGCCCATCAGCCGCAGCGGGATGGCCACACGGTCCATCGGCCGTTGGGCGAGGGAGTCATCGCCGCGCACGGTCGCCGTGAACGGCTGCCCGGCCAGGATGCCCAGCAGCAGGCGGGTGGTGGTGCCGCTGTTGCCGGTCCACAGCTCCTTCGCGGGCGCGTGCAGGCCGTGCAGCCCCACGCCGTGCACGCGCACGGTCTCCCCCATCTCAATCCGCACGCCCATCGCCCGCAGGCATCCCGCCGTTGCCTCGGTGTCTTCGGACTCCAGGAAGCCCGTAACCACCGTCTCGCCCTCCGCCAGCGCTCCGAACAGCAGCGCGCGGTGCGAGATGGATTTATCGCCAGGCACGGTCATCTTGCCGGAAAAGCGGCGGCCAGGTTGGATGGTGAGCGTTGTCATGCACGTATCCACGGGTGTGTCGTTCGGGTGCAGGCCCCACGATAGCACGGCCCTCCATGCCGCGTCAATGACGGCGGACGGACGCATAGGGCGGTTGCGGCGACACACGGCGGAGGCCAAACGTGGCAAAATCGTCGTAGGGACAAGGAGGCTCTGCCATGACGCGCTGGGTATACCGTTATAGCCTGTGGGTGCTGCTCCTCCTGGGGGTGCTGCTCACGCTCTCGTCCACCCCCAGTCCTACCGCGCCCCCGCCCCTCACCGTCAGCGTCATTCACGTGGGCCAGGGCGACAGCATCCTGCTCACTTTTCCGAACGGCTCGCACATGCTGGTGGACGCCGGGCCGACCGCCGCCGGCTCAACCGTCGTCCAATACCTGCGCAGCCGGGGCGTGAAGAAGGTGGACATACTCGTCGCCAGCCACCCGCACGAAGACCACATTGGCGGCATGCAGGCAGTGCTCACCGCCTTCCCCGTCGGCAAGGTGTGGGATAGCGGGTACAACCACGGCTCAAAAACCCAGGAAGCCCTCTACCAGACCATCAAGCGGAAACAAATTCGCTTCGGCCTGCCCCGCTCAGGTTTCTCGGAAGACATTGGCGACGTGCACGTCGCCGTCGTCGCGCCCGGCAGAAACCTCCTCACCGGCACGAGCAGTGACGCCAACAACAACTCCCTGGTGCTCCACGTCCGCTACCATAACGTCAGTTTCCTCCTCACCGGCGACAGAGAAGAGAAGGGCCGGGCGGCGGTGGCGGCCTGGCCGCAGGCGACCGTGCTGAAAGTGTCGCACCACGGCTCGCGCAACGGCACCGACGCCGCCTTCCTCAAGGCGGTGAAACCGAAATACGCTGCCATTTCCTACGGGAAGGGCAACAGCTACGGCCACCCCCACCGGGAAACCCTGACCGCGCTGCACCACGCCAACGTGCAGGGCTACCACACGGCGCTGCATGGCACGGTGGTGTTTTCCACCGACGGCACCACCGTGAACGTGGTGAAGACGGGAAGCGGGGTGACGAGCGGCGGGGCGGGAGGAAGCGGGGCGAGCAGCGGCGCAACGGGAGGAAGCGGCGGCGGGACGCGGTATATCGGCAATAAGAACACGAAAGTCTTCCACCTGCCGTCCTGCTCGTACTTGCCGTACCCGGAGAACCGGGTCTACTTCAACACGCGGCAGGCGGCGGTGCATGCCGGGTACCGGCCGTGTAAGAAGTGTCACCCATAACGGCACCGACGAAAGGGCGGGTATTGCGCGCCTTCATAGACCGCATACACAACGGCATTGCCACCCTCCTCCTCGGCCCGGACGAATCCGTGACCGTGGACGTGCCGCTCGCGTGGCTCCCCAAAGGCGTCAAAGAAGGCACGGTGCTGTGGCTGGAGCCGTCCGTGGACCAGGACGACACAGCGGCGGGGAAGGCGCGGGTGCAGGAGTTGCTGGACGAGTTGGGGAATGCACCGTAGCTTGTTGGCGGTTTCCGCTTCGTGGCCGGCATTGACGCCAACGGAACCCCGACCACCGGGGCCGTGCTTCCGCCGAACTCCGGCTCCTAGGCGTCCCTCTCCGACCAGAACGCGAAGACGAATGTCTCACCGGTAGACGGCACGGAGGCGTTGCGCCGGGTGGCCCAACTCCCAGTAATGCCACCCTGCCGGGGGAGAGCCGTTGACGCGCTCTCCCCCGTGGCAACGACCACAATTAACTGCGGGTACCGTGGCGAGCATGCGCGGACGGCAACAACCATAGAAACCTCGGGAGTCACGCGCAAAATCCCCGTTGACGCCCTCGGCCCGCCCTGCTACAATAACCCCGCCTCATCGCGCCGGTGTGGCGGAATGGCAGACGCAGTTGACTCAAAATCAACCGCCCTCACGGGCATGGGGGTTCGACTCCCTCCACCGGCACCATCATTTTGAACTCAAATCCTCGAAATCACCTCGTCATCACCGGTAAAAACTGTAGATTCTGGCGAATTGTTTCCGCGTGATGGCAACCTGAATTGGCAACCGGCATCCGGCCACCAAATGAGGAGGCTCCCGACGCCGGTCGCATCGGGAGCCAACAGCGCGCTGGAGGACGCGCAATGCGTTACAGTTGATCGAGTGGTTTCCGCAGATGGGCGTCCAGTGCGGCCCGCCGTTCCTCATTGGGCAGGGGCATCACGCTGTCCGGCAGGGACGACGGACTCATCCCGCCGGACGGGTGAGTCTGCCGTCCAGCCCCTTGAGAATCGCGGCGATGTCGGCGCCGCCCACGATGCTGAGGTCGCCCAGCACGGTGAGTATCGCTGCCCGCACCGCCTGCCCCTACCCGATCTCGCCGGTGGTGGCCCCTACCGCCACCAGCACCGCCCCCGGCGTGAGCGGGAAGTTTTAACGGGTGGATTTCATCGCGCGCTTCTTGCCATCTCCATCATATCCCCGCATCGAGGCGCGCCTTCACCTCGGCGCGGAGCCAATCGCCGCCGCTGCCCGCAATCCCCGGCAGCCGCTTGAGGTCCCACTTGCCGCGCTGCGTGATGCCGAGATGCGCCTGCACTTCCCCGTGGGTGAGCACCGTGGTGCGCGTGCAGGGGATGCCGTAGCGCTGGCACAGCACGGCCACTACGCGGATGAGTTCCGTGAGTTGCACGGGCGTCGGCGGGTACTTACCGAAATTGAGCGGGTTTTCCGTCGCCCCCGCCGCCGCGCAGATGGCGACGCCGATGCTGTCGGTGTTGCAGTTGAGGGTGTGCGCGGCATACCCTGGCTGTATCGGCGCCGCGTTTTTCGCAATATCCACCCCCGTCACCGTGCGCCCCTCGCCGTCAATCAGCCGGTGATAATGCGTCCGGTCCAGACCGTTCGGCGTGTGCGTCCCCGCCGTCCAGTGGACGATGATCCGTTTCATAGGCATGCGCTACTCCTTTCTACTGCCACAATAACAGGCCGATGGCCTCGGTGATGATCGCCCCGATGACCATCATCACCACCGCCTATAGCCGCATCTTCAGCGTGCTATAGGCGGCTAGTGTACGAGCGGTGCTCCTGCTCGTGGGGCGCGCACCGCGCGGGATTTCCGCCGTCTCCAGCGTATGTTTGATCGCGGTAACGGTCGTGCGAATCTCGATCAAAGGTCATGATCCGTCATCGGTTACTCCAGGTTATCCAAGCATTACCGAATCCCGTTATTCTGCCATCTGGTACACAGCTAATGACGATTATCTTGTACCTCGTATGGCTGCCTCATTCGCAACATCCAGGTCTGATAACCACCTCTTTCAACACGCGGATAATGTCTGCGGCTTCCGTGCTATATCCCGTCTGGCGCTTCAACTCCTTACGGATCGCCTCGGTCACCGCGGCAGAGCACACAATCTGCGCGAGTGATTTGGGAGACATAGCGCGCTTAGCCTTCCACAACTCGTCAATCTGGCGGCGCTTCAACGACTCCTTCGTCAGGTAGTAGAGGGATTCGGCTTTCTTGGCTACGGATTCTTCGCCGAGCAAGTTGACCGCGAAGGCAAGATCAATGACAACAGGAAGGCCACCCGTAACGTGATATATCTGCCACACGGCCCCATTTGTTAAGATGATCCACTCTACGCCTTCATTGACCGCGTACATCTCCACCTGGCGCAGGTGCTTGGTTCCCAGTACGGTTGATGGGCGCTTCACCTCGATGAATGCGACAAGCTGCTTGTCGATCCGTACGCCATAATCGGCATACTCGCCTTTGACGCGGTATTCCGTCGAAAGGTCGCTGTACTTATCATAGCCCAGTGCGTCACAGAGAAAATCAGTGATGAACAGGCGAATATCGGCTTCATTCACATCACGTTCTACAAGGTCAGCGAGCGGCTTTTGATATTTCTTGACTGCGGCTTTCAACCGATCACGCGCCGCCTCTTCCCAGGCGGGCATACTGCGTTTCACGGCTTTGGGCTTCTCCGGCGCGGGCGCGCTCGACGCTTCGACAGGCTCCATTATAACAATCTCCTTAATACGTTGTTCTTCACACGGCAGACACTATACGGAGTTTGAATCGCCCCTTTCTCTATATCACCCCCATTTTACCATACAAGCAAGCGCTCTCATGCAACTGTATAACATAATACTGCAAAAAAATCTAGACAGATGAGGGGGCAGGCAATCTAGACGTATGTATGTAGCGGGTTGTCACGTTGTACCGTGCTCTGTAGTCCGCGCCCTCCGCGGCGCGTGTGACCGACATGCGCACCCGTGTCCGACAACACCAGCATCGGGCACCAGCCTTCGCTAAAGCTTCGGCTGGCAAGCGGTGGAGCAATGCGTCACCACGCGCCGCGGAGGGCGCGGACTACCGGTGGCGTGTTTGAAGGCACAAGGTACAGCGTGACGGCCCACTACAGTATGTATACTAGCATTGGCGATGGTATGAGGAGGCGCTATGACTCTCTGTTTTCGCCAGACCGGCTTCAGCAGGCAAAGCTTGGCAGGAAATATTCCAGATCGGCACGCGCCAGCGGCGCATCGCGCGCAAGTGGCTGCAGGAGACGTTCGGCATGCTGCCGGCATCGTCCACCGGTACCAAGCAACTGCACAGGAATTTTGTGCAGTCCACCTCAGCGTTCCCGGCGATCATGGTCACGGTGTGTTCGTTCTTCTGAACCGCTTGTTCTGGGATGCCGGTGTGGAGTATCCTGCATTGGGAGCGGATGACAACCGTCTTCGCGCGCAAAAGCCGTATGGAGCGGAGGATTTATGACGTATGCTATTCCCCATACCTTGTCCCGTCTGGGCGCCGTGCTGACGCGGAATGCCCACGGACCGGGCTGTCATGTGGTAGGGGACCCCTGTATTGTCTGGGATGAGGCGATCACTGGGTGGCGGATGTTCTTGTTTTTTGACCCGCCGGGGCATGGGCAATCCGTCTGTCTCACGCCGGAGGCCGTCGGGCCGGGACAGTGGAGCGAGCCGGAGGCGCTGGTCTTCACCAATCCGGACGCGCTGCTGGGTGGGGCAACCCATAAACCCTTTGTGGTGATGGATCCCTATCACCCGAACCGGGCAGCGTGCGTCGAGGGGGAGTATTATCTGCTGACCGTCAGTACTCCCGGCGGGCATAAGGTCGTCCAGCGTGCCACAGCCTCTACGCTGGCCGGCCCGTGGACGCTGGAGTCCGCAGCCTGCATCCCGCGGGGTGAAGCCGGCGCCTTCGATGCCAAGCATATTGATGCAGTGTCGGGGTATTTCTTCCCGGAGAGGGAGAGTTTTCTGTATTTTTATATGGGATACCCCGATGCGGCGCAACGGCGCCGAATCATCCGCACAGGCGGTAGCCGTGCACCGGGCCGGGGAGACAATGGCGACGAAGCAGGGCATCATCCTTCCTCCATGCCAGCAATCCGGACACTGGGCGTCCGGTTGGGTCGGGGGGTTGCAGTTGTTCCCCGGAACGTCTCATCGCTGGATTGCCGTGCTCAATGCTTCCCCGACCGCTCCCGATCCCACGGATACCCTGGCCTCACGAGAAGAACCTCCCCCGAGCCTGGGGGGATTCGCCTATTGTGACGAGGCGTGGCCGGTGCAAAACTGGCACTGGTGCCCTGAACCGATGGAATGGATTCAGGCGATGCCTCCGGACGCCATCCGGGATGGTGAAGGCGATAATTTTTGGCGCCATCACCTGCTGGCGCTCGCGACGGGCCAGCTCGCGCTGTTTTACAACAGTGGCGTGTACGGTCAGGAGCAGATGTATCTGAAAATCAGTGAAATCTGCTCTGCGAATTGATCCCCTTCCGCGATAATCCTCACGGCGGGGCGACGAACGCATCCGCGTCACGCAGATACAGCAACATCTCGGCGGCGTGCCAGGTGTGCGGGCGACAGGAACGATGCCGCTCCGTCGCGGGGAAAAGTTGGTCTAGGCGCCAGTATTCGGCGTCGCTGGCCTGCGTCTCCCAGGTGAGGGGGAGGGGCGCGGCCGTGATGGGCAGCGGCGGGGGCGTGCGGTGAAAATGGGCTTCGGCCCAGCCCAGGTACGGGTACAGGGCGATATCCCGCGCGCTGAATCCGGGGCCGGGGACGTGCTGGTCGCGATAGTCCATCCAAAAAAGGGCGCTGTAGCTGTCGTATTCCGCCGGAATCCGGTACGGATCGTCCAGCCCCAGGTGTTGCAGACCATACTTCAGCCACTTTGTCTGATACACCGGATGCTCCGCGTAGTCACTGAGTCCGCGCAGATGTTTTCCGTCGAGAAATCGCGGGATTTCCTGGAAGATTTTTTCGACCAGCGGGTGATGGCGTGCGTCAACCAGCGCCAGCATGTAGAGCACCTGGCCCAGATTATCGGCTTCGGGGATCCCGCCATTATTGAAGTCGTAAGGCGACCGGAGTCCGTGCACCCAGGGCTCGACCAGGTGCAGATTGCCGGTGTGCCGCAGGCACATCAGCACCATCGCGGCATCGCGATACCAGGGGCGCGGATAGGCCCAGAGATTGGGCACCGGTCCAAACGGCATGAGATTGACCAGCACTTCCGCGTGCAGGATGCGCAGCACGGCGGCGTGGGGCGATTCCGCGAACGTCGGCAGCGCGACGGGGGCGCCCGTGGTGAGCGCCCGGCGATCGCCGGACGCTTCGAGCCACACCCCGTGCGTGTCCTCAGAGAGTCTGACGTCGCCGTTCGGCGTTTCCATGGTCACCGTGCAGGCAGCGGCGTCGAGCCGCGTTGCCCGTGTGCGCCAGTGACAAACAGCTTCGCCGGTCAGGGCGTCGCGCAGGGTGTCCGGGTATTGAAAGAGCAGCTTGCGGCGGGTTGGCCCCATGCCGAAGAGCAGAAACATGGTTTCTCGTTCCTGGTTGTAGCGGGTTGTCACGATAGACTTTGCCTCGTCTATCGTAGGGAACGTCGTCCCTGGCGTTCCGGTGCGCCTTGTGTCGAGCCGCCCTCGGTCAACAACTGGCTCTCGCCCGCAGCGGCTCAACCCTGTGGCGACCAGGAACGCCACGGAGGGCGTTCCCTACAGCTGGTTATGGTGGGCCGGCAGGCGCGCCGCGGCGCGGGTTATTCGTCGAACATCCCCGCCATCTCTTTCCCGCCGAGCATCGCCATCAGCGAGGTTTTCGTCTGGATGCGCGGCAGGGGCTGGCCTTCCGCCAGCGCGCTGCCCGGCCCGTAGCCGGTCATCATCAGCATCACCATGTCCGCGTCTTTGAAGATGCCGGCGGGGATAGTCGCCTTCGTCGCGTCGCCTTCCAGCATCACCGTCTGCTCCACGAGGCGGCGCACGTCGGCCATCTGCATGTAGCCCCAATCGGCGGACATCATCGCTTCGGTGTAGACTTCCGACGCGCTCCAGATAACCATGGTGTTCTTGCCCTGCATGCCGTAGGCCACCGCGGCGATGCCCAGCGCGTTCGGAATGGCGGTCCACTGCAGCGGGATGGCCGGCTCCATTGCCACCTGCTTGTCCATCTTCGGGCTGGCCAGCTCGATGGGGGCGAGGAAATCCACGTTCCGCGGCGCGTCAATACTGATCGTGCCGGTATAATTCGTGGTCAGCGCGTAGGTGCCCACCAGCGAGGCGTCCTTGGCGATGCGGCCCGGCTGCCGCTTTGTCGGCCAGTAGCCGGTGGTCCAGTTCGGCTTGTAGAAGTAGGACGCCGCGTTCTGCGCCGCGTTGGCCTGCTCGCGCATCGCCGCTTTCTGCTCATCGGTGAGGCCGGTCCATTTGATGACTTTCGGCTGGCCCTGTTTCACCGTCTCCGCGGACCCCCAGTAGATGAGGATGGTGAAGTCTTTCATCGCATCCGGGTCGAACTGGCCCTTCTCCGGTCCGGTCTGCCCGGGTTTGGGCCGATAGAGCTCCAGGTCCATGCGGTTGCCGACTTTCAACCCCGCCGGCGGGACGATGGAGGCGGTGGCGTTCTTGGGCGCAATGGTGGGCGACCAGAGGCGCACGGAGAGCAGGCGCTCCGGCATGCCCGGCATCGGCGCGCCGCCCAGCATCGCCGGATCCACGCCCGGGGGCAGCTCGATGGCCGGCATGCCCGCCATCTTCAACAGCTTCGTTTCGGCGAAGATGCCCAGGTACGCCTGGTTCTCCACCGCGTACGCCAGCGCGCAGAGGCACAGGAGTGAGAGGGTGAGGATACGCATGGAAACCTCCAGAATTCGCGACGGTTGTGTCACAGGCCTGCTCTCTAGTATATCGCGTTCTCCTGCTGCCGCCTAGCGCCAGTGGGAGGGAAATACCGGCGCACAGCGTATTAGTGAAGGCATGTCGTACCGACCCGATGCTCGTCGCTCGGTCATCATGCTCCTGGGGTTGCTGGTGCTCGGCCTGGGTGCGCATGCCCAGCGGCAGCCCGTCCTCGATGTCACCGCCGGCCGCCTCTGGGACGCGCTGGGCGCGAAGCAGGGCGCGCTGGTGGAAGATGCGGTCGCGGACGGCGGGCGGGCATTTGCAGTCCAGGGCGCGCTGCGGCTGGAGCGTTACGGCGACCTGGCCGCGGAGGACGCCGGAAAACTGCTGCGCGTCACCCTGCGCGCGCGGGCGCTCGCGCCGGCGCCCGCGGATGCCCACCTCGCACTCGCCGTCTGGTCCGGCACGGACTGGCGCACCGAAACGCGGGTGGAGGCGCGCGAGTTCCCGCGCGGCGACCGCTACGTCACCATCACCCGCGACATGCTGCTGGACGAGCTCGATCGCCCTGGCTTTTCGCTGAGCGGCAGGTGGCCGGGCCTGCGCATCGAGCGGCTGACTTGCTCGCTGCTGGACCCACCCGCCGTGCAACTGCTGCGCGTCTGGCCGAACAAGCTGCTCTACCGGTTGGATGAGGCCGGCGTGGCCGAGGTGACGCTGCGCAACGACGCCGGGGAGGCGCGGCGCGTCCGCCTCACCGTCGCCGTCGAGAGCGGCCTGGCCGACCGCGCGGTCACCCATGACCGGGAGATCGTCGTCAATCCCGGCACCCAGGTGATCCCGGTGGCGCTGCCGCCGCAGCCGGAATACGGGCACGCCGTCATCGCCGAGGTGCGCCAGGGTGAGGCGCTGATCGGGCGCGCCACGGAATATTTTTACGCGACGAACCGCCCGCTGCACGTGGGGCATTACGGCGGCCTGGGCACGGGGGAGGGGTATGGCTGTGAAAGCGCCGCGGAGGCGATCATGGCGCACCGCCGGCACTACTTCCCGCTGCTGGAGGTGATGTTCTGGGCGCCGTGCGACATGAGCCAGTTGGCGCCGCCGCCCGGCAAAGAGCGCTGGTGGTCCGGGCAGACGGGGAAGCTCGGCTCCGTGCAGAAGTATCAGGAGTATACGCGGATCGCCCACGAACACGGCATGTCGGTAGTGGCGTATACGGTGTATGGCAACGTCTTCGGCTGGCGCATCTTCGAGCTGGGCCGCGCGCATCCCGATTGGTTGGACTGGTACGGTACCAAACCGTCATACCGCGTGGGGGACATGGCTGTGCTGCGGCAGGAAGACGATGCCGAGCTGGAGACGCGGGGCGCGGATATTGAGCCGACCAGCATGTGCGCCTTCCTCATCGCCGGCAATCCGCGGGCGCTGCAATGGCATGGCGACCAACTGGCCGCCGGCATCGCGACATTCGATTTTGACGGGTATCGCTATGATGACTGGATGAGCTACGGCCGGACCATGGTGGACCTGCTCGGTCGGAAGGCGCCGTTCAACGGCTGGACGAACCCGACGATGTACGCGTATCTGCGCGGTCGTATCCGTGGGGCAAAGCCGGAGGCGATCTTCGGCCATAACATGCAGTGGAACCAGGAGGAGCGCCCCGATCCCATGCGGGGGATACCCGCGGAGTATACCGAGGCGGTGCGTGACGGCGGCATGGCGCTGCAGGAAGACTGGTCGAATCGTGCCTTCACCAACCGTGCCCGCTGGGAGGAGTGGGCGAAGCGCACGCTCCGTGCCGGCACGCAGATCGCCCGCTACGGCGGCGAACAATACGTGATTACCGATGTCGCCGACGACAGCGGCGCGCATGCCGTGGACCGGAATTACCTCATCGCGCTGGAGATGGCCGGCGGCTGTCACATCGCCTACGGCGTGCAGGAGGAGCAGGCGCCGTACATGCGCCTCGCCTGCCGCTACAGCGATCTCCTCTATGGCGATAACCGCCACTGTCCTCCGCCCGATGAGACGCTGCGCGTGATGGACGGCGGCAAGCTGTGGTGGCGCGACTACGTGCGCTATCGCGCCGTCGCGCCCGGCAAGCGCGTGTATTATGTCCACCTCTTCAACCCTCCGGTCACCGAGAGGATGGGGGAACGGCCGGGCACGGCTGGCGGGCGCGCGGACGTGGGGGGGGAGATCCCCGATCCGGATGAGGCAGCGGCGGCTCCCGCGCCGCCCGCCGCGCCGGTCGCCGCCTTGCCCCCGCCGGTGCGCGAGGTGACGCTCACCTGGCTGCTGCCCGACGGCTGGACGGCGCGGGCGGCATATCATATCACCGCCGATGCCCGCGGGGAGATGCACCAGCGTTCGGAGATGCGGGATCGCCGCTATACCTATCTGGAGTCCACCGGGCTTGAGCGGCAGCCGCTGGAGCTCGCCGGCACGTCGGTGCTCGTGCCGGAGGTACGGCAGTGGAGCATCGTCGCCGTCGAGTGCACCGGCCCGGCCGATGCGCCGGAGCCGGAGGAGCGGCTGGCGCTGCCGCCGGTGCCGCCGCTGCCGGACATCACCGCGCCCATCGTGGCGCTGCCCGCCCCCGATGTCGTGAAACCGGCGCCCAAGACGTTCCTGCTGCGCATGATCGGCGTGAAACGCGAAGGCATGAGCATCGTAGATGACTCCGAAGCGATGGGCGGCAAGGCGTTGAAGCTGGGGCCGAAGGGTTTCGCCGGCGTGGATACCGGCTTCGCCCCCGCGCCGCCCGCGCCGGGCCGTTACCGCCTCGCGTTGCGCGTGAACACCCCCGTGCCCGCGCCGGGCGGCGTGGCCGGTTTCCTCTCCAGCGCGAATAATAACGCGACCCCCTGGGCGAAGCCGTACCGCGCCGAGTGGGCCATCCCCGCCGCCGCCTTTCCCGAACCGGGGACGTGGGGCGAGGTGACCGCCGAAGTGGTGATGACCTACCCGCGCTACTGGGGCGGCTTCTTCGGCGGATGGGATGGCCTGCTGCTCGATACCTTCACCCTCACGCCCATCGAGCTGTTCGCGGACGATGCGCAGCTGGCCTGGACGAATAGGCCGCCATGGCCGGCCGAGCCGCCGGCGCCCGAGGAACCGGAAATCGTGACGGCGCCCGCGCCGGCGCGCGCGGACCCGGACCCGGAGGACGGGGAGATGGATATTCCGCCGCCCACCGAGACATTCACCGGGTCGCGGGTCTGGCTGGGCAACGGACTCTACGCCGAGTATTATGGCCTGGAAGCGGTCTTCACGACGGCGCTGGGCGTGCGCGTGACCCGCGCCGACCACGTGATGTCCTGGGGCACGCCCTCCTGGCAGACCGCGCCGTTCCCCGACACGCCGGGGCGGCTGATGCGCTACGGCTGCGTGGTGCTGGGAAACGTGCCGATGGCGACGCTCACCGTCAGTCAGCGCGACTGGCTGCGCGGCTACGTGCGCGACGGCGGCAGCCTGCTGCTCCTCGGCGGGCCTTACGGTTTCGGGAACGGTGAATGGCAGGATTCCGCGCTGCTGCGCGAGGTGCTGCCGGTGGCGCTGAACAGTTATCGCGATCTGCGCTTCGTCGGCGAGAAGGCGCCGGCGGCGCTGGAGCCGTCCGGCCCGCTGGCGAAGGGGATTGGCTCAACACAGCGCCCGGTCGCGCTTTGGCAGCACCTCGTCACCCCGAAACCCGAGGCGACCGTCCACGTCACCGCCGGCGGCCAGCCCGTGCTCGTCACCGGGACATACGGCAAGGGCCGGGTGGCGGTCATCACCGCCGCGCCGCTGGGCGAGGCGCCCGCCGGCGCCACCGCGTTCTGGGAATGGGCCGAATGGCCGACACTGATGACCGCGCTGGGGAAGTGGCTGCTTGGGCAATGAGCCGGGGAGGGGTTTCTCTCCCGGCGGTGAAAGCACACGATATCCGGTTCCGGGTAGTTGAGGGAGTGCTGCGATGCGACGATATACCGCTGCCATCTGTGTGAGTCTACTGATCATGTTGCGCATCAGCGCCGGGGCCGCTGACCCTTTGCCGGCGTTCACCCTGCGCGAGCACCTGCACCGCGACTGGCCGGCGCAACTGGTTCATTTCGCGGTGGAAGGGCTGCCCGTGGGCGCGGTGCAGCCGGACGCCACCGTGGTGCTGGATGAGGCCGGCGCGCCGCGCGCCTGCCAGTGGAGCGCGCTGCGGACGCACGCGGACGGCTCCGTGCGCGCGGGCGACGTCTGGTTCCTGACCGATTTGCCCGCTGACGCCACCCGCGTGTACCGGTTGGCCGCGGGCGCGCCGCCGGCGCCCGCCGTCGCCGCCGCGGTGCGGCAGGCGGATGGGGTCATCGAGCTGGACGGGACGACGACCGCCGTGCGCCTGCCCGACCTCGCGCCGCTCGGCCAGCCCGCCGCGCTCGCCGCGCTGCCCGCGCCCCTGCTGGCGGTGCGCCTGCCCGGCGGCGCCTGGGCGGGGAAAGGCTGGCTGGTCGGCGACCAGCCCATCGCGAACGCCGCGACGACTATCACGGCCCGCGGCCCGCTTTTTGCGGAGGCGACGGTGACGTATGAAGCGGTGAATGGGAAAGCCTACACCGTCACCGTGCGCGTGGACGCCGGCAGCCCGGTGGCGCTGGTGACGGAGCAGTTTAACCTGCCTGCTGCTCAAGACGCGACGAACAGCCTGGAGCAGCGCGACCCCTCCGACGGCGGGAAGGTCCCCCTCATCTGCTTCTCGCTGAGCCAGGGGCTGAACCCCGATACCGCGCGCTATCGCGGGTATGCCTCCACGCCTGAGCGCGGCACGATCCAGAAGCCGGACAGCGACCGCCGCGAGGGGAGTTACCGGCTGGCGACGACGGAGCGGCGCCGCCACTGGTCGCTGCTGGGCTGGATGAGTTGGTGGCCGGACGCCGGCGCCTACTACACCGTCTATCGCGACGGCGACGGCGCCGACGGTCCCGTGCTCGGCTTCATGCGGATGTTCACCGGGCGCTGGAGCAATCCCACCGGCATCCAGGTGTGGGGCGATCCGCACGACGGGCTCTATCTCTGCGCGCCGCTGGGCATCACCCACCGGCGCCACTGGCAGGTGGATGGCGTGCACGACCCGGAGCTCGCTACCGACATCTACTCCGGTTTTCTGGACGCCGATGTCGCCGCCGACGCCGGCAAACGCTGCTGGGCGCTCTACGCCGCGCCCAAGGGCCGGGCGATTCCCGCCGACAATGTCATGATGAAAGCCGGGCCGAACCGCGCGATGATCGCCTATGGCGAGTTCCCGCTGGATAAGGTGAAGGACTGGACGCTCGATTGGCGGCGGGAGGCGGTGGCGCGCCCGCGCCTGCATACGCCGCCCGCGCGCGCCGCCGAATTCCAGTCGAACGCCACCCCCGCGCAGATTGACGCGCAGATCACCGCCATGCGGAACGTGGTCAACACCTTGCTCGATGGCAATGGCGCGCTGGGCCGGCAATCGCACTTTTTCCCCTTCACGATCAGCGCTCGCACCTGCGTGCTCCCGGTGGATGCCCTGCTCTCCTCACCGCACTGCACAACCGAACAGCGGGACGAGCTGACGAAGCTGCTCGCCTTCCAGGCGCTGGTGCTCACCGACCGCGACTTTTTCCCGGTCGGCACCGGCTTTCACCTGGGCAACCCGAATATGCCGCTCGCGCTGGATTCCGCGCTGGCGCTCATCGGCTGCGCGCTGCCCGACCATCCCGCCGCCGCCCGCTGGGCGACCCGCGGCATCATGAAAATCTCCGGCGCCTTCGATAAATACGTGCACCCGGAGAGCGGCGCGTGGAACGAATGCCCGCATTATATGTATGACGCCTCGCTCTATCAGATGTTCGAGGCGATGTTCGCCCTCCGCCACGGCGGCTATGGCGACCTCTTCGACCGGCCATCGGTGAAGCGCCTGCTGGACTACTGCATCGGCATCATGCCGCCGCCGGACCCGCGCTTCGGTTTCCGCATCATCCCCACCCAGGGCAACACCTCGCTGGAAGGCGCCACCATCCTCGGTTGGGCGGCGGCGGCCTACGCGAACACCGACCCCGCGCTCTCCGCGCGCCTGCAATGGATGTGGCAGGAGGACGGCAAGCTCTTCGTGTATAAAGGCTCGCGGGAGATCATCCGTCCCGAGCTGCCGGCCGCGCCGCCGGAAAGCCGCTCCACCTGGTATAAAGGCTTCGGCGCGATCCTGCGCAATGGCTTCCCCGATCCGAACGAGACCTACATGGCCTATCGGCAGGGGTCGTGGATGAGCCACTATGAAGACGGCGATCAGGGGAGCTGGCACCTCTATGCCAAAGGCGCCCCGCTGTCGCTCGATTTCGGCTCGCAGTATGGCCCCATGATGAGCCGCCCCTGGCTGCACAACCGCATCAGCGTGGACCATAAGCTCGACCCCATGCTCCAGCATGAGCACGATATCTATACATTCACAAGCCTGCGCGCCGCGGATTTCGTGGCCGGCAAAGCGGTGATTGATACGCTGTTCCCGATGAGCGAGACGCCGTACCACCCGATGGAGCTGCTCCCCAACACGCCGGCATCGCAACCGGAGACCATCCCGGCGATGACCTGGCGGCGTGCGGTGCTCTTCGTGAAAGACGCCGATCTGCTGGGGCCGAATTACTTCCTGGTGCGCGATGATTTTTCCGGCGCGACGAAGCCGACCGACTGGTCCGCGTGGTGCCTGGCGACGGATGTGGCCTTCGACGGCAATATCGCGCGCTTCACCGGGCAGCACGGGGTGGACCTGGACGTGGTGGCGCTGACCCCGGCGACGGCGAGCTGGGTGCAAAACCGCGAGGCGATTCCCCCACCGCCCACCGTGGCGAAGCTCTCCTACGGTCCGGGGGTGCCGGGGTGGCCGAAGGAATACCAGCAGCCGGAGCAGGAGCACCCGCCCATCATGAGCCATAATTTCATGTATCTGGGCGAGGCGTGGAAGAAAGTCAACGGCAACAAAGTCTTCGAGGAGCGGCAAATCTGCGCGCGCCTCACCCAGCCGGTGGGCGCCGGCTATCTGGCCCTCCTGTATCCGCGCAAGCGCGGCGGGGAGCCGATCCCGACCTACGCCGGATGGGCGAACGGGCAGGGGGCGAAGGTGACGCTGCCCGCGGAAACGCACTATCTGCTCCTCGCGTCGCAGACGGTGCAGGTGAACGACGGCGACATCGCGCTGGATGCCGCGGTGGCGGTGGTGCGGCGCGGCGCGGCTCGCCAGTCGCTGACGCTCATCAAGGGACGGTCGGCGCGAGTGGGCAAATACAGTGTCGCGGCGGAAGGGCCGGTCTCGCTGACCATCACCGCCGGCGCCGTGAGCGGCGAGACCGCCGGCGATGCGCAGACGGTCACCGTGCGCCTGCCGTTCGATGGGACCATCACGCTGGATGGCGTCGTCATCGGCCGCACGGCGAAGCGGACGGCGACGATCAACATCCCCGCGGGCGAGCATACTTTCGCAATACGGTAATCAACGAGGTGCTGATGCAGTCACGATCATTGAACGGTCACTGGCAGGTGCGCCCTGACAGCCTGGCGCTGGATGGACAGGACGGATATGCCGAGATCTCCCGCCGGGCGGAGGGCTGGATTGACGCGCGCGTGCCGGGCGAGATTCACCTCGACCTGATGCGCGCCGGGCAAATGGACGAGCCGCTGGCCAGTACCAATACGCCCCGGTGTCGCTGGCCGGAAGAGCATGCCTGGTGGTATCGCACCACGGTGACGGTGCCCGCCGCCTTCCCGCGCGAGGAGCGCCAGCAGCTCATCTTCGACGGTCTCGACCTGTATGCGCAGGTCTTTCTGAACGGCGCGCTGGTCGGCACGGCGACCAATGCGTTCGTGCCCGCCATCTTCGACGTGAAGGGCGTGCTGCGCGCGGGGACGAACGAGCTGATGGTGCGGCTGACCGCCGGCACCGAGCTCACCGCCGACAAGCCGTTTCCTGACGGGCACACGCAACCCGAGGGTCTCTACGGGCATCGCGACTATCATCAGCGCCGCTGGCTGCGCAAGCCGCAGTTCAGCTATGGCTGGGACTGGGCGGAAGCGCTGCCGAATATCGGCATCTGGCGCGAGGTGCGGCTGGAAGGCCGTTCCCACGCGGTCATAGACGATCTGCGCCTCGATACGGTGATTCAGGGACCGCAGGTCTTTCTGTCCATGGATGCGATGCTGGAGAACCTGCATCCGTTCAGCGAACGTGCCGCCATCTTCGCGCTCACCCTCACCGCGCCCGACGGGGCGCGGCTCGTCCGCGAATACCCGCTCAGCCTGCCGCCGGGCCGTTCGCCGCTGCGGGACTACATCGAGGTGCCCGACCCACAGCTCTGGTGGCCCAACGGCATGGGCGAGCAGCCGCTCTATCACGTCTCCGCCGTGCTGCGGGAAGAGAAAGCCTGCCGCGACCGGCGAGAATTCTCCGTCGGCCTGCGCGTCATCGAGGTGGACCGCGCCCCGCTGCCCGCCGGCGGCAGCCGCTTCTGCATCCGCGTGAACGGTCACGATGTCTTCTGCAAGGGCGGCAACTGGGTGCCGGCGGATTCCATCCTCGCGCGCGTGGACGCGAAAAAATACGCGGCGCTGGTGGCGGCGGCGAAGGACGCCAACCTGAATATGCTGCGCGTGTGGGGCGGGGGCATCTATGAAGATCCCGCCTTCTACGACGCCTGCGACCGCGCCGGCATCCTCGTCTGGCAGGACTTCATGTTCGCCTGCAAGCTCTATCCCGATCATGATCCCGCCTTCCGCGCCGCCGCCCGCGAGGAGGCGCTGGCCGTCGTGCGCGCGCTGCGTCATCACCCCTGCATCGCCCTCTGGTGCGGCAATAACGAGAACCTGTGGGCGTTCGCCGAATGGTGGACGACCCAGCCGGACAACTACGCCGGCAGCGTCATCTATAACCGGATTCTCCCCGAGGTGTGCCGCGCGCTCGATCCTGAGCGCGTCTACTGGCCGAGCAGCCCCGCCGGCGGCGTCTCGCCGAACGGCGAGACCGATGGCGATTGCCACTGGTGGACGTACGGCCGGCGCCAGGCGGAGTTCGCGCTCCTGCATGAAGTCTTCGATACCTGCCGCGCGCGCTTCGTCAGCGAATACGGCATGATCGGGCCGGTGCACCTCGATTCGCTGAAGACTTTCCTCAAACCGGAGGAGCGCCGGCGGGACAGCCTCGCCTTTCAGGTGCACACCAATAGCAGCACCGCCGCGCCGGTCGAGCGCGCCATCGCGCGGTATTACGCCGATCCCGACGGCCTGTCGCTGCGCGACTTCACCCTGTACGGGCAGTTGGCGCAGGCGCACTTTTACGGCGGCTCGCTGGAGGCGCTGCGCTTCCGGCGCTTCGATCCCGCCGATGACTGCCAGGGGGCGCTCATCTGGATGTTCGACGACTGCTGGGGCGAGATGGGCTGGACGCCGATTGACTACTACCTCCGCCGCAAGGCCGCGTACTACTGGATCAAGCGCGCCTGCAAACCGGTGAAGGTGATCGTGCGCCGGCGCGGGCGCACGCTCGTGACCCGCATCGTCAACGACACCCGCCAGGCGTATCGCGGCGAGGTGCGCCTGGGCTGGATGCGGCTGGACGGCTCCGACGCCCGCGTGCAGGACCTGACCGTCTTCATCCCCACCAACGCGATGATCGAGGTGGCGCGGGCGCGCATCCCCGCGAAGGCGGAGCGTGATCCGCGCCGCTGGCTCTACCTGGCGCTGCTGCGCGGCGGCGACCGTTGTGAACCCGATGAGGCGATCTATCCGCTGCTGCCCGCGCGCCAGCTCAAACTTCCGACACCGGAGATACAGGTGACCGTCAGCGGGCGGGAGATCGCGCTGGTCAGCCCCGTCTACTGCCATGCCGTTCACGCGGAGGATGGCGGGCGCGCGCTGCTCTCCGACAACTATTTCGACCTGCTGCCGGGCCTGCCGAAACGCATCAGCTATCTCGGCGCCGGCGATCCGGCGCAACTGACCTTCCGCGCCGTGGTACCCGCCAATGGGGCGCGCCGCGCCCCGCGTGAAAAGGAGTCCGCATGACCGCGATTGCGTCCGACCACCAGCGCATGGTGGCGTGTCTGCTCGCCGATACCCGCGCGAACGGCGGGCTGGCGCCGGTGGACCTGGAGCAATTCTGGGCCGACCAGGCGGCCGCCGTCGCCGATCCCTTCGGCGCCGATATCCCGCAGTGCCCGCTGGGCATCCTGATGAGCGGCGAATGCGTCTACGACGAGCTCGGCATCCCGGAGGATTACTGGCGCTATGCCCATGACCAGGAGTGGCGGCTGGAGCTCCACAAGGCGTATAACGATCTGGCGGAGCCCATTGTCGGCCGGCGGCTCCTGTCCGAGCAGTGGCACGATCCGACGCTGCAATATCCGGCGGTGAAAGGACTGTCGGATATCTTCGAGGCGGAGGTCGTCTGGTCGAACGGCTCCTGGTGGCTGGAGCAGTCCGCCCATACCGAGGGAGAGCTGGCGGCGCTGCTGGATCGGGTGGAGGCTCGCCTGGAGCGCCCGCGCGCCTTCATCCTGCCGGCGAACTGGGACGCGGAGAAGGCGCGGCTGGCTGCGCTGGGCGTGAAGCCGCCGCGCTACCGCCATCAGCGCGGGCCGGTCACCTTCGCCACCTCCATCTTCGGCATCGAAAACCTGATCTACCTGCTGGTGGATCACGAGCCGCTGGCGGTGCGCTTCCGCGATACCATCCTGCGGGCGATGCTGGAGCTGGGCCGCGTGCTCGACGAGGAGGCGGGCGATACCCCGGAGACGGCGCCCCACGGCTTCAGCTTCGCCGATGACAACTGCTATCTGCTCACGCCGGAGATGTACGAGCTCTTCGCCTACCCGATTCTCGCGGGGGTCTTTGCGCGCTACGCGCCTAACCCCGGCGACGGACGCCACCAGCATTCCGATTCGGCGATGGGGCACCTGCTGCCGCTGCTCGGCCGATTGGGACTCACCAGCACGAATTTCGGCCCCACGGTGATGGCCGACGAGATTCGCGCGCACCTGCCCAACGCCGTCATCTATGGCGAGCTGGCGCCCTTCACCTTCAGCCGCAACGAGGAAGCCGGCATCGTCGCCGAATTCCTCCGCGATTTCGCGCTCACCCGCGCGGCCCGCGGCCTGATCTTCTCCACCGCCGGCTCCATCAATAACGGCTCGCGCCTCACCGGCATGCGGCTGATCATGGCGGCGATTCAGCGCTACGGGCGGTACTGACAGCTACCCCTCACTCCCGATCCCCTCCCCCCGAGGAGAGGAGAGATAGAGGCATTCATGCGCGATACAAAAGTCGTCGTCATCGGCGCGGCCAGCGCATCCTTCGGACCGGGCGTACTGCTTGATGCGGTGCATTGCGCCGCACTGCGCGGCAGCACGCTGGTGCTTGTGGATTTGAATGCCGAGCGTCTTGATGTGATAACGCGTCTCGCTCAGCGATTGAATGACGAGACCGGTGCCGGTCTCGTCATTGAAAGCACCACGGAGCGCTGTCAGGCGCTGCCGGGCGCGGAGTTCGTCATCACCGCCATCGCCGTGAAGCGCAATGAACTGTGGCGGCTCGATTACGAGATTCCGCTCAAATACGGCTTCAAGCAAGTCCTGGGAGAAAATGGCGGGCCGGGCGGGCTGTTCCATACCTTGCGCAATGTGCCGCTGATGCTCGACATCGCGTACGATATGGAGGAGCTATGTCCCGGCGCGTGGCTCCTCAATTACACCAACCCGGAAAGCCGCATCTGCCTGGCGATTGACCGCGCAACAAGCATCAAGGCCGTCGGCCTCTGCCACGGCATTTTTATGGGATACGGTACCATCAGCCACATCACCGGCGTGCCGGTCGAGGATCTTGCGATTCAGGCGGCAGGACTGAATCACTTCCTCTGGATGACTGCCGTGCGCCGTAAGAGCACCGGTGAAGACCTGTACTCGCTGGTGCGTACGCGCGTCGAAGAGCTGCCGCCGGATTACCTTCCGCTTTCCGTCGGTCTCTGCCGGCGATTTGGCCTGTTTCCATTCCCCAGCGATGACCACGTGGGCGAATACCTGGGCTTCGCCTGGCAGAGCTGCCTGCATCACGGCTACGATTTCGCCGCCGCCGAACGGCGGAATCGGGAGGCGTGGGAGCATATTGCACGCATGGCTGCCGGCGTGGATCCGGTGGATGCCTATGTCCGCGATACCTCCGGGGAAAGCGCATTCGCGATCGTCAGCGCCATGCTCACTGGGGAGATATTCCACGCGCCGGCGGTGAATATCCGCAATAACGGCTGCATCCCCAACCTGCCCGCCGATGCCGTGGTGGAAGTGCCCGCGCTGGTGGATGCGAATGGGATTCACGGCACATGCGTGGGCGACCTTCCCGATCCCATCGCCGCCTTCTGCCGCACGCAGCTTGCCATACAATCCCTCGCGGTCGGCGCGGCGATCTTCGGCTCCCGGACGGCTGCACTGCAAGCGCTCCTGCTCGACCCGGTCGTCACCGACATGACCGCCGCTGAAGCGTGTTTGGATGAATTGCTGCGGCTGCAGGCGGAATACCTGCCCCGGTTTTCATGCTGATGGTCACATGATGGTCTAGAATCCTGCGCAATTCGCTCTCGCTTGCGGATACTCACTTTTACATTAGCTGCCGTTCAATCCGTGAATCCAATGCCGCAGCCGATGCCCCAGACGAGGAAACCCCCGCCTAGCCAGCCCGCTCAACCCCGTGAATAAGACCGGTGATTTTCATCGTCAAGCGACAGGCATCCACCCGCGGATGTTGAAGTTAGGAGAGCATGAGTATGGCACGTATCCCCATGCCGGACTACCCCTGGGAGCGGGTGGAGGCGGCGAAGGGATTTCTGACGCGGTTATTCGGCGGTGAGGCGGTGGACCGGCCGGGGTGCCTGGTGCATCCGGCGCCGCTGGACGTGCCGGAGGCGGCGCCGCCGGCGGGATTGAGCGACGGGCAGCTCGCGGTGTGGCGGCTGCAGGAAGCGTTGCGGCGTCGTCCGCTGGGCGGGGACGATTTCGTGCCGACGTTGAGCACGGGCGCGGGCACCTGCGCGATGGCCACGGCGTTCGGCTGCGCGGAGTCGGAGGCGTCGGGAGTCTACTGGGTGGAGCCGTGCATCACGCGCATGGAGGAGATTGACGCGCTGACGCCGCCCGCGGTGGATGCCGGCAAGCTGGGCTGGGTGCTGGAGCAGACGCGCGCGTATGCCGCCTACGCCGATGAGCGGCTGGCGATCCGCATCATGGATTTTCAGAGCCCCTTCACCACCGTGGAGCAGATGCTGGGCAGCGACCGCTTCTTCCTGATGCCCTACGATGAGCCGGAACGGCTGCACCGGCTGATGGACGTGGTGACGGATTACGCCATCGCCTTCTTCACCGCGCAGCGTGACGCCGCGGGGCCGAACGCCTGCCCGGGCATCTGGCCGCCGCTGTGGTATCCGCGCCGCGCGGGCATCCAGATGTCGGATGACAACCTGGTGAACGTGTCGCCGGAGGTGTATGAAGAGTTCGTGGTGCCGTATAACAGCCGCATCGCCGGGGCGTTCGGCGGGCTGTTTCTGCATTCCTGCACCATCAAGGACGCCTGCCTGCCGGCGCTGAAGCAGATCAGCGGACTGACCGGCATCAACTGCGATATCTCCACCAGCGTCAGCCCCGCGCGGCTGATGGAGGAGTTCCCCGATCTCGTCATCGCGCCACACGCCTATATCAACACCGACACGAATTTCCATAGTTACGCGGAGTATCTGGCGTATGTGCTCCAGGGCTGGGAGCCGGGCAAGCGCCTCTTCATCTATCCCTGCACGGTGCTCTACCAGCCGGATACCGCGGAAGAAATCCGCTTCAACGAGGCGGAAGCGCGGGCGGTGCTGGAGCGGATACCCGGCTGGGCGCGGGATCATGGGGGGCTGTTCACCTCTCCCCCCGGCCCCCTCCCCTGAGCGGCATACGCGTCATCATAGCGTCAGCGCTCGTACTCGAAATCGGATATGGGCGGACAGGATGTCCGCGCTCCGATGAGTACGAGCACGAGTACGAGTAGGAAGGATACGCGAACCCTAGCATGACGCAGATGGCCCTAAGCGGGGAGGGGGCCGGGGGGAGAGGTGAGCGTTCGGGAGGCACGAAATGACCACGGCATTACATACCGTCTTCGATCGGCAGACGATGCGGGCGCGCAGAGACGCGTATTACCGCTACGTGCAGTCGCGCGCACGGGGGTTTTTCACGCCCGCGGGGCAGTATCGGCCGTCGGTGGAGCCGGACCGGCGGATTACTTACTGGATTCTGCCCGCGCTGCTCGCCGCGAACGACGCGGAGATTCGCGAGCTGGCGCTGGCGGTGTATGCCGCCGACCCCTGCTGGGGCGGGTGGAATATCTTCACCACCTCGTCCATCGCCGCCAACCTGGTGCGCGAGCGGGCGCGCCTGACGCCTGAGCTGATCGCACGCTCAGAGGAGCATCTGGCGCGCTTCGTGGACCCGGGGGATGGGCGTGTGCCGAGCAGCGGCGCGAATGACTACATGTTCCACGGCTTCAACGACAACATGCCGGCGATGGCGACGCGGGCGATGATCTTCGCGGGCGAGGTGCTCGACAATGCGGCCATGCTCGATCACGGCCTCTTCTTCCTGGAGGGACTGTGCGCGCATTTCCAGCGGCGGGGGCTGCTGGCGGAGTATAACAGCAGCACCTATACGCCGATTACGCTGGTCGCGTTGATGGATATCGCGGAAATGGCGCGGACGGCGGAGGCGCGGGAGATGGCGAAAGCCTGCGCCAACCGCGCCCTGCTGGACATGGTCGCGCACTGGCACCCGGAGATCGGCGGCCCCGCCGGGTCGTCGTCACGGGCGTATCTGCCCGACTACACCATCCAGTTAAGCACGCAGAACGCGCTGATGTGGTATTGGGGCTACCCCAACTGCCTCGATCCCATCGCCATGCTCGCTGGCGACGCCTACGGCGGGCCGCTGCATCACGGCCCGGACAACGCCTTCCTCACCGCGCAGTTTGTCGAGTGTTTCGCCGCGGACTTCACGGAAGTGCGACGGGAGATCGTGGAGTTTGCGCGCGCGTCGCGGGCCTACCCCTATGCCGTGCGGGCCACCATGGATTCCGGCAAGACGGGGGCGTTCCAGACGCGCATGTACGCCATGCCGCGCTGGTCGTTGGGCACGGCGTCGGGCGAGATGTGGGCCGGGCAGGCGGGGCATCACGTCACGCTGCGCGGCACGCTGCTGCGCGGCGATGATCCGACGGATTGGCGGCAGCGCGTGGCACTGTGGCATTACCTGCACAGCGGCGGGAAGGATTGGGGCGCGCTGGAGCCATCCTATAACCATACCGTCACCCCCACCACGCACGTGAATGACTGCGGCCAGTGGCATACGGTCCAGGACGCGGGCAGCGCGATGGTGGTCGGGCACCTGGGCACCTCGCTCTACGACACGGAGATCGCGGAGCTACGGTTCGTGATCATCGCCAGCATCTTCGGCGCGCTGCCGGAGGAGATGTTCGTGAATGCGGTGCCGTTGACCGCGTGGGCAGGCGAGGCCACGGCGGCGGATTGGCATTTCCTGCGCTGTGGCGACGTTTTTGTCGGCATCCGCGCGGCCGGGGTGCTGCACGAGCGCGCGCTGCCGGTGCGCCGGGCGATCAAGGACGGCTACCTGCGCGTCGAGGTGCCGGCGCTGGAGGGGATGCCGACGCGGGTGACGCCGGAGTTCCGCGCGAGTCTCGACGTGGCCTGCGTGGTGGAGATGGCGTCGGCGGAGGAGTGCTCCTTCGCGCAATTTCGGGCGGAGTGCCTGGCGGCGCGCTGGGCGTGTTATCGCTGCTTCTATCGCAATGCCCGCTATGCGGGCCGGCACGGTGAGCTGCAGATCGTGGATTCCGTGGATCCCGAAGGGGTGCGCTTCATGGCGGTGGACGGGATGCTGGAGACGCCGACCTTCTTCAGCGCCACCGGCATGGACCCGGCGCTGACGACGCTATTCCCGGATGGGCGCACGGTGCGCCAGCGGCGGCTGGTCTTCCGGCCGGAGTTCGTCGGTTCGCCATTTTACCCGGCGAAGCAGCAGGTGCTGGCGATGGATGGAGATGGCTGACGCCGCCCCGCCGGTGAGGCGCATGCGCGATGGTGAACGTCACCGGCCGCGTCCCGGCGGACTCCTACCGGTGTCCGTCGCCGCCGGCGGATTTCCCCGCGTCGCCGCGCAGCACCATGCCGACGAGGGCGACCATGCGCTTCAGGTCGCCTTTGGGCAGACAGGCGTCGGCGCCGCAGGCGATGGCGATGTCCCGGACGTTGTCGCGGTTGCTCATCAGGATCGTCTTCACCTCGGGGAAGCGGTCGCGCGCCGCGTTGATGAGCGCGTCGCCGTGAATGCCCGGGAGCATGAGGTCGGTGAGGAGCAGATCAAACCGCGCAGCGGCGAGGTGAATCAGCGCGGTCTCGGCGTCTTCAGCCGTGACGTAGCGGTAGCCGGCCGCCGCCAGCGCCATGGTGTAGAGCTGCATCTGATCCGCATCGTCCTCAACAATGAGAATGTGTCCCGCGTGATGCATGGGTCCCGTGCTCCCTCCGATGGTATACCCCCGGCGGCCGCGTGGCAAATCTTCCGCAGTGTCCGCCGATCGTACTGTGATATACGCTCCCGGCGGGAGTTTTCGCGCACGGGATGGGCGGTTGTCGTATCAAGCCGGCGGAGGGAGGAAGGCGTGCCGCGCGATTGTGCCACACGTCGTGCCGTGGGGTCGGTATGCTGAGTGCCGGGCGGGAGGTAGAGGCATGCAGCATTCGCGCGTGTTCATGCGGTATGGCGACCGGCCGCTATTGACGCCGGCGGACGTGCCGGTGCAGTGCAACGGGGTGCTGAACCCCGGCGTGGCGGAGATGGATGGGGAGGTAGTGCTGCTGCTGCGGGTGGAAGACCCGAACGGCTTATCGCACATTCGCGTCGCGCGCAGTCCGAACGGGGTGGACGGCTGGCGGGTGGAGAAAGCGCCGCTGCTGGAGCCGGACCTGCCGGGGCACCCGTTCGAGGAGTGGGGATGCGAGGATGCGCGGGTGACGCAGATCGGGCCGCGGGAGTGGATCATCGCCTACACGGCGTATTCCCGCTACGGGCCGGCGGTGGCGCTGGCGATAACCGGCGATTTTGAGACGGCGCAGCGGCTGGGCGTGGTGCTCTCCCCGACGAATAAAGACGCCACCATCTTCCCGGAGCGCGTGGGGGAGAGTTGGATTCTGCTGCACCGGCCGGTGACGGGCGGGCAGGAGCACATCTGGTTCGCCTGCTCGCATCACGACCTGCACCGCTGGGGCGGGCACGGCGTGCTGCTGCCGGAGCGCGCCGGGCCGTGGTGGGACGGCCTGCGGGTGGGCGTGGGGGCGCCGCCGCTGCCCACCGACGAGGGCTGGCTGCTCATCTACCACGGCGCGAAGGAGATGGGGAACCATCCCGTCTATCGCCTGGGGCTGGCGCTGCTGGAGCGCGACGATCCCCGGAAAGTCGTCGCCCGTGCCGCGCGTTGGGTTTTCGCCCCGGAGGTGGATTACGAGCAGCGCGGGTTGGTGCCGAACGTCGTCTACACCTGCGGCGCCCTCCTGCGCGGCGACGAGGTGTGGATGTATTACGGCGCCGCCGACACCGTCATCGCCCTCGCCATCGCGAACGTGCGCGACCTGCTGGATTTCACTCGTGAGCACGACTTCTTACATGCCATCGGGCGATCGAAGGGGATGATGGCGTGAAGGCCGGGGTGGGGGGCGGCAGACGCCGCGGGCGGTCGGCACGCGCGCGCCGCGCACGGACGACGCCGGTCTCTCGGCTGTCCCTCGGTCAGGTCGCCGGTATCCTGCGCTACTTCGACGCGCGGGCGATCCTTCGCGCCCCCCGGCGGCTCCTTCGGCGCCAGGCATATCCCTTTTCCCCCGCGGCGGGCCGGGAATGTCCTCCCGCGAATCCCGGGAGGAGAATGGCGCCGCGCGTTGCATAAGTAGAGGAGCGGCGCGGGAAGGGGGAGGCGATGGGCGGCATCATTGATTGCCACGGGCACGTGAAATGGTACGGGTATACCCCGGCGAAGCTGGTGGAGAATATGGATGCGCACGGCATCGCGCGCATGTGGCTGCTCTCCTGGGAGTGCGCGCCGGAGGAGATGGACCTGAATCTGTATGGCGACATCTTCTGGCCGGGGCATCTGCAACTGCCGTTCGCGCATGTGGTGGAGGCGGTGGAGCAGTTCCCCGACCGCTTCATCCCCGGCTACGCGCCGGACCCGCGTCGGCCGGGGGCGTTGAAACGGCTGCAGGGAGCGGTGCAGTATCTGGGCGTGCGCGTGTGCGGCGAGTTGAAGTGCCGGGTGATGCTGGACGATCCTCACGCGCTGGAGCTGTTCCATTACTGCGGCGAGGCGGGCCTGCCGGTCATCTTTCACATGGACGTGCCGCTGCCCCGGTATGCGCGGGGAAAAGACCCCGGCTACTGGTACTGCTGCGACTGGGAGAACCTGGCGCGGGCGCTGGAGCGCTGTCCGCGGACGATCTTCATCGGGCATGCGCCGGGATTCTGGCGCGAAATCAGCGGTGACGCGGACAGCGACGCCGGCTATTACCCGCGGGGGCCGGTGGCGCCGGGCGGGCGGCTGCAAGCCTACCTCGATCGCTATCCCAATCTCTACTGCGATCTCTCCGCCGGCAGCGGGCTGGGCGCCATCGCGCGCGACCCGGAGGCGGGGAAGGCGTTTTTGCTGACGTATCAGGACCGCTGTCTCTTCGGGCGCGATTATTTCGACGACGCGCTCTACCGCTTCCTGGTCAGTTGCGACCTGCCGGAGGCGGTTTTGGCGAAGATCGTACGGGAAAACGCCCTGCGATTGGTGCCGCTGAACGCGGAAGTCACCGCGTGACGGCCATTCGACAGCATGGCATGGGAAACTCTTGCCGGTTATTCATGCGCATGATATAGTGTGCGGGAATGCCGGACTATGCCGATATTGAGGAGAGATGCATGCTCACAGCCACGGTAACCATCACCCGTGACGCCGGCGCGCTGCGCCTGTGCTGGCCCAATGGCGCCGAGGTCGTTTTCGCCCTTGACGGCGACCACGTGCTCGGCATTCGCGATGTCGCGGTAGGCGGCGTGCCGCTGCGCAATCCCGCGAAACTCTGGCGGCCGGTGATCATCACCCCGGAAGGCGTGCACTACGCGGCCTTCCGCCTGCGCGATACGGTTGAAACGGGCGACGGCGCGGTGCGGGTGGAGACCGAGGCGGTGGGGATAGCGGGCTATATCCGGGAGGAGCAGGATGAATACCTGTGCGATATCCTCACGCTGCCGACATCCGACGCGCCGCTGCTCGATCGTTTCGCCTGGGAGTTGGCGCCGAGCAGGCTGGAGCTGGATGGGCGGGAATACTCCGGCTTTTCCGTGCGCTACCATTTCGCCAGCGACGACGGGCGACAGATCTATCGCCTCTTCGACGACGCCACCTGGGAGATCGGCGGGCACGTGGACGGCAACACGCTGCTGCTGCAAGGGCAGGTGAATCCGCCGGTGACCGAGCTGCGCAGGGCGGAGTACTTCACCACCGCCTGCAACTACTACGGCGCGGAGATGCGCGGGGTGATGGGCAAGCCGGCGCGCGTCTCCATGCAGCGCCTGCCGCGCATCGGCACGCTGCAAGCCTTCGATTTCCTCGCGCACGACCGCGGCATGCTCTTCAACTACTTCGATCCGGTGATGGAAGTCTACACCATCGTGCAGAAGGAGGCCGACGAAGACCTGCTGCACGTGCTGGACGAGCTGCGCCGGCCGCTCTCCGCCGAGTTCAGCACTTTTCCCAAGCACATCCTTTTCCATCCCACGGCGCAGGCGCTGGCGCGCGACACGCAGCGCAACGCCTGGTGGCACGCCCGCGAGTTCGTCTATGCCCGCGAGCGCGAACGCGCCGGCATCGCCCCCTCGCCGGTGCTGCCGCGGGTGTGGATCCCGCAGTTTTCCAAGGACAAGGTACGGTTGGGCAATACCTGGATGCCGCGCCCCGACACGCTGGACTACATGGCGGCGGAGCTGCTGCCGCGCTGGGCGGAGATGGGCGTGAGGGAAATCTGCATGCATTCGCTGTGGCAGAGCGACTACACGCTGGACCGCTTCAAATACAAACAGCAGACCGGGATGCACGGCGGGTTGATGGTGGGCAGCATTTGCTGCGTGCGCGACCGGATTATTGACCCGCTGTGGGGTGGGCCGGAGGCGGTGGCACGCTTCACGGCGCGCGCGCATGCGCTGGGCATCGCCGTGCAGCTCTGGTGGGCCACGCATCTCAGCCTGCGCGCGCCGATTTACAAAGAGCGTCCTGACTTCATGATGATCGCCCGCGACGGGCTGGCGAACGGCGGCGGCTACGGGCACCAGCAGATCATCACCATGAATCTGGCCAATCCCGCCTGCCTGGAGTGGGAGTTCCAGAAGCTGAAGGCGGTCTACGAGGCCACCGGCATTGACGGCTTCTTCCACGATTCCTACGGCAATATGACCTTCCTGCCGGTGGCCTATAACGATCCGCGGCGCGAGGGGCAGCAGGCGGCGTTTGAGTCGCTGGTGCGCCGCCTGCAAGGTGTCGGGCTGAAGACGATGACCATCGAGGGGCTGGGGCCGTTTGGCGTGGGCCATTTCGGCATGAATCTGCTGCCGGAGACGGTGACGGAGCATTCCGGCCGGTACCAGAACGCGCTGGACTGGTGGATCGGGCAGGAAGACATGATGATCGGCCTCAACATGGGCATCGGGCAGCGGCTCTGGCCGGGACGCGAGAAGCTGGCGCGCGAATTCGCCTTCCGCGCCGTCGCCGCCGGCGGGCGCTTCGGCTTCACCCAGCACGAGGGGCCATGCGAAATGTGGCGCGGCTGGCTGAAAGCGTTCAATCAACTGCACGCGCGCATCGCCCCCGTCACCGGGCATCGCGCCATACTGCCGAAGGATCACGGCGTGCTCTGGACGGGGGAGGAGCAGCAACTGCTCTTCGCCTTCCGTGCCTTCACGCACCCCGTCACCGCGGGTACGAAAGTATTCGAGGTGACCGCCGAGGGGGAAACGCCCGCGCCGCTGATTGACGGCACGCTGCGGGCAAAGAGGATGGCGGTGTATCGCATGGTCTGACGCGAAAGGGGGTACGGCATGCGCTGGTTATTGATCGTCGGTGCGTTCTGGCTGCTCGCGGCGGGGGGGGCCGCCCAGGAAATGGCGCGTTTCTCGCTCTACGGCGAGATGCTGCCCGGCCCGCAGCTCAAGTATGACTGCGCCTTCGACTTGATGGACTTCGACGGCGACGGGCTGCTGGACATCTTCCTGGCGAATACGGGGATGCACAGCATGACCGTACATCTCAACGCGGGCACGGCGATTGCACCGCGCTTCGGTTTTGCCGTGGGGTATCCGATCAATCTTACCGAGACGGAGCCACAGACCACCGAGCACAACCAGATCCTCTGCGTCAACGATCTCAATCACGACGGCCTGTTCGACATGATC
>JAKPKV010000077.1 GCA_029553475.1 Armatimonadota bacterium | reverse complement strand
CGATGTCCGCCGCCTTCTTCGGGCCGATGTTCGGCACCTCCAGCAGGCGCTCCGGGTGCCGCTCGATGATGTCCAGCGTCTCCAGGCCGAAGGCGCCGACGAGCTGCGCCGCCGTCTTCGGCCCGATGCCCTTGATGGTGCCGCCGCCCAGGTATTTTTCCATGCCGTCCAGCGTGGTGGGCTTCAGCACCTGATAGCGCGCCATGCGCAATTGCGGGCCGTACTGCCGGTGCGTCTCCCAGCGCCCCCACACCTGAAACGCCTCTCCCGGCACGGGATTCACGAAGTCGCCCAATACCGTCACCCGCTCGCGCCCCACCTTCAGCCGCGCGATCACGAAACCGGTCTCCGGGTTCTGATAGGTGATGCTCTCCAGCACCCCCTCCACGCAGGCGAGCGCCGCCTCCCCCGCCGCGGAAGCGTCGGGCGACAGCGCAAACAGCGCGCCGGTCTGGTCGGAGGTGTTCGTCATGACGTGGCTCTATCGTACCATGCCCGGCGGGGTGAGGGGAATCCTGCCGCGGAGATCCCGAAGCAATCGGGACGGAGTGGCGTGCGGAGATGCACCGAGTACCGGCGACTGGTCGCCGGTCGTCACATGACCGTTAATGACTCGGAACAATGCGCAACAGCACGGCATCCGATTCGCGCTCCTCACGTCCCAGGAACCAGGTGTCAACCAGGAGCATGCGTCCATCGGGAGAAAGGTAGGCGTCCGCAATCCCCTGCTCCTTGCCCAGCAACCGGTTCATGCGATTCACGGTCATGCGCGCCATGATGCCCCGGTGACGATGATAGACGAGGTAGGCAACGCCGGGTTCCTCGAGATACCCATCGCGCGCAACCTTCAGCGTATTGTCATCGCTGCCGCTCCGCACAAAGACCGTTTGCCCATCACGGGAGAGATCTAACGGATTGACGTGCGTGCTGGCGTTCGACGACGGAATTTGCCACCAGTCCAGCGTCATCGGATTATAGAAACGGTATGCTGTCACCGGATCACCGCTGTACTGGATGAGATAGTCACCGGCCGTATGGCGCGTGAACGCATGGGTGATCGTGGACCATCCGTCGTTGCGGATCACGCGGTGGGTCGGGGTAATCACCGTTCCGTCACAGAAAATCGCGGTGCCATCCCGCGAGAGTATCCACTGATTGGGATGCTGCCGCTGCACGGTGAGCCGCAGTGTTGTCTCGGGTACAAACCGTCCATGGCTGAGGCGACACTTCGCATAGACGTAATTAGCAGGAGCATGCCGTCGTGTATCCGCGTAGGGAGCAATCAGCACGGTCCCGTCTGGAGAAACCGCCACGCCCTCTCCCTGCGGGTACTTATGCTCCGCAAGGATCGTTGCGCCCGCGATCAGGTAGAGTCGAGCGTCGAGCACCAGCAACACGCGGCCGTTATCGAATACCTGCATGCGCGTGAATGGGGCCGATGTCGGTATGACCGTGCTCGCCACCATCTTGCCGTCGCGATAGGTGGTGATGAGATGATCCGTTTTCGCGGCATGCGCGGTGGCGAAGAAATGCCCGGATGGCGAGAGCACAAGGCTTTCAAGCCGCTCGGCGGGTTTGGCCGTGACCGTCACGCGCCAGCGCTCGCGTCCCTGCCAGTCACACATGATATATAGATCGAAACGGTGGCGATACAGAAAACCGTGCTCACTGGCATAGACGTCATGGTACAGCTTATGAAACCGACCCACGACTTCCCAGTCCGGCGGGGTGGGCCGTCGCGTCACGGCAAACAGGATACCGGCAGCCAGCGCCGCAATACCGATAACCGTACCGATGAACGCCGTGCTCTTCACGCGTGTGACCATTACCATAGCGGATTCAACAACAGCGAGCGTAGTCCTCCATGACGTCACCCCTGGCTCTACCTATTTGGCACCAGGGGCTGGCACCAGGGGGACAGTCCCGGTGAACGGCCTGCGGATCATCTGGGCACGACGTGCAGGGGGACAGTCCCCATATTGACGGCACTCCACTCCCGCCGCGTGCCGCACGACGAACGGGAGGGTTTGGTAACCTTGCCAGGTCCCCTTCTTCTTGACTCACACACCAGGGAATTCATTTTCCCGGAGAGGGAGGAACGCCGCTTTCGCCCGTCGAACGGTGAAGTATCCCCGTGTGTATTGAGGATCAGCCAATGTTCGATTTGCGCGTGCTCACCGGAACGGCGAACCCAAAATTGGCCCAGGCGGTCGCCGACCAACTGGGGGTGCGATTGTCCGAGACGCTGGTCAGCCGCTTCGCCGACGGCGAGATCCGCGTGCAGGTGCAGGAGAGCGTGCGCGGCATGGATGTCTTCGTGATCCAGCCCACCTGCCCGCCCACCAGCGAGAACATCATCGAGCTGCTCATCATCCTCGACGCGCTGAAACGCGCCTCGGCGCGGCGCATCACCGCCATCATCCCCTATTACGGCTACGCGCGCCAGGAGAAGAAGGTGAAGCCGCGCGAGCCCATCGCCGCGCGGCTGATGGCCGACCTCATCGCCACCGCCGGCGCCACCCGCGTGCTGCTGGTGGACGTGCACGTGCAGACGATTCAGGGCTTTTTCAACCTGCCGGTGGACCACCTGCCGGCGGGGCCGCTCTTCGCGCAGTACTTTCGCGAGCGGGGGCTGGGCGACGGCAACACCGTGGTGGTCTCCCCCGACGTGGGCGGGGTGGGCCGCGCCTCCTCCTTCGCCGACCGGCTGGGCGCCACGCTGGCCATCATCGCCAAGCGCCGCCCGGAGCCGAACGAGTGCGAGATCATTGACGTCATCGGCGACGTGGACGGCAAGCGCGCCATCATGGTGGACGACATGGTGGATACCGCCGGCTCGCTCGTCTCCGGCGCGAAGGCGCTGATCAATCGCGGCGCCACCGCCGTCTACGCCTGCGCCTCGCACGGCCTCCTCTCCGGCCCGGCCATCGCGCGCCTGCAGGAGTCGCCCATCGAAAAACTGCTCATCACCGACACCATCCCGCTGGCCGACGAGAAGCGGATCCCGCGGGTGGACGTCCTCTCCGTCGCCCCCATGCTCGCCGAGGCCATCCGCCGCATCCACTCCGAGCTCTCCCTCTCGACGATCTTCGAGAAGTTCTGGGTGGATGATTCGCGGTAGCCCCTGGCGTCCGGAACACCTCGCCAAACGGGGCATGTTCAAATCCGGGCGTTCCTGCGGTATAATACTCACGCGCGGAGCCCCGGCTCGCTCGCGCGGTCACTTTGGGAGGAGCAGGCGACGATGCGTTCTTCGACCACATTCTTCATTTTTCTCGGCATGGTGGTGCTGGTGCTGCTCATCGGCACGGTCTCGATGCGCAGCACCGCCAACGACCCGGTGGTGCGCGCGGCCGAGGCCTTCCTGGCGGCGATTGCGAACAATGACCTGGCCGCCGTGGAGCGGGCGACGGACGCGCGCAATGTGAAAATCATCAGCGCCGGCGCGCGCGTGGTGAGCATCAAATTCGGCGCCATCGCCCCCGGCGGCGCCTTCATGAAGCGGGACGAAGTCTCGTGGTCGTACGCCGATCTGGCGCAGATGGCGCGCGACACTACCATTCCGCCGGTGGAAGCGAAGGGGATGGCCACCGTGGCCTGCGGCGCCTTCAAGCTGTATCTGCGGCAGGCGGATGGGGCGTGGAAAGTCTTCTACATCGAGAAGCCGAAAGCGCAGACGCCGTGACAGCGGCGCCGCTGCCCGGCGAAGACGCGCTCATCGCCGCCCTCGCCGGGTGTCTGCCGCCGGCGCGCCACGCGCGCCTGGCTATCGGTGACGACGCCGCCGCGGTGGAATGGCCCGGCGGCGAGTTGCTGCTGATCACCACCGACCTGCTGATGGAGCACGTCCATTTCCGGCTGGCGTGGGGCGATCCGGGCGCGCTGGGCTGGAAGGGCCTGGCGCAGAACCTCTCCGATATCGCCGCCATGGGCGGCACCCCCACCCATGCCGTGGTCGCCCTCGCCGCGCCCCCGGCGTGGCCGGCCGAGGACGCCGTCGCGCTGTACCGCGGCATCGCCCGGCTGGCCGAGGACGCCGGCGTGGACATCATCGGCGGCGATACCATCCGTTCCGCCGGGCCGCTCACCCTCACCTTCACCGTGCTGGGCCGCGTGGCGGCGGGCGAGCTCCTCACCCGCGCCGGCGCCCGCCCCGGCGACGCGCTCTACGTCACCGGCGCCCTCGGGCTGGCCGCCGCCGGCCTGCGCCTGCTGGAGAGCGGCGTGCGCTGGCCGGACGCCTTGCAGCCCTGCGTGGACGCGCAAATGTGTCCGCGGCCACGCCTGGCCGCCGCCCGCGCGCTGGCGGCCAGCGGCCTGGTGACGGCGATGATGGACCTGAGCGACGGCGTGGCGACCGACCTGCACCGCCTCTGCCGGATGAGCGGCGTCGGCGCCCGCGTGGAGCGGGACGCGCTGCCAGTCCCGCCGCTGGTCAATGACGCCGGCGGCTGGCTCGCCGCGCGGGGGACGCCCGCCGACCCGCTGGCGCTGGCGCTGTACGGCGGCGAGGATTTTGAGCTGCTCTTCACCGCCCCGCCCGCGGCGGAGGCGCCGCTGCGCGCGCGGCTGGCGCCGCTGCCGTTGGCCCGCATCGGCTCGATGGACGATTCAGCCGACATCCTACTGGCCCATGGCGCACACGCGGAGCCGCTCCCCTGGGGCTTCACGCACTTTTAGACATCCGTCCGCATCCGCGTGCCCATGAGCCGCCATGCCCCGCGTCGCCCTCCCCCGCGTGTGGCCTATTCCTCCCGCGCCGGTGCGGGGGAGTGCACATTCCCGCGCCTTTGGGCCATTCCCGCTCATCATCCCCGCCGTCACGTGGCAGAATGACAGCGCGACAACTCTTCCATCAAGGAGGTACCGTATGAGGATGTTCACTGTGATGGTGGCGATGGCGGCATTCGGCAGCCTGGCGCTGGCCGCCGCGACCACGACCGTGCCGGCGTCGCCGACCCCGGGCGCGGCGGGGGTGACCGGCACGACGACCACCACCACGACCGGGGTGACCGTCGCGGGCACGACGATGACGACGCTGCCCGGCTGCCCGGCCAATATCTCGATGGAGACCGCCTGCCTGATCAACGAGCTGCGCGCCGCCCGCGCCGATCTCCGCGCCGCCTCACTGGAGCTGCGCGGACAGACGCTGGTGGACCGCATGAATGCGCTGCAGACGCGGGAGGAGATCTTTCGCCAGCAGGTGGCCGCGAATCCGACCGCGCAGTTCGACCGCGCCACCGCGCTGCAGCTGCAGATGGAGGCGATGACGCTGAGCAACGACATCGCCGCTTTCAACCGGGAACTCAGCGCGATCCCCGCCGACCAGCGCCCCTATCTGGCGCAGCGGCTGAATACCTTCACCGCCGCCTACTGGCAGCCGGCGACGCAGCAGTTCGCCCAGTACCGCACCGGCTTCCAGCAAAGCTCGCCCGGCGCGTATCAGCCGGCCTTCGCCGGCAACGCCTGGCTGCAGACGTGGCACACGAACTACTCGACCGCGCTGGGCAACGTCTCCACCTCCCAGCAGAACCTGGCGGCGGCGAACTGGTGGAGCGGCACGACGGCGGCCGCCGTGCCCACGGCCGGCACCCCGCAGGTGCTCGGCGCGACAGAGATGTATCCGGGCATGACCGTGCAGCCGGGGTCGGCCATCGTGCTGCCGGCGGGGACGGTCATCATCGTGCCGCCCGCCTCCGGGTCGCCGCAGGTCCTCGGCACGACGGAGATGATGAATACCGGGGCGGTGACGAACGGCTACCCCGCCGCCACCGGCGCGCCATAACGCGGGGCTCGCGTGCGCTCGCGCCCCGGAAGGGTCTTTCCTCCGGGGCGCGAGGGGTCATGGTTCAGCGCGGCGCGCGCCAAAAAACTACGGTGATACCGGCAGCCGATCCGGCGCCTCGCCGTCCTCCAGGATGTCGCCGTCCACCTTGTAGCAGCGCAGCACGAAATGGGTGGTGGTGCTGAGCACGGTGTCGAGGGCGGACAGCTTGGTGGAGACGAAGCGGGCGACGTCGCGCAGATCCTTGCCCTTCACCACCACATGCAGGTCGTAGCTGCCGGAGAGCAGGTAGAGTGACTGCACCTCCGGGAAGCGCATGATGCGCTCGGCGATGGCGTCGAAGCCCACGCTGCGCTGCGGCGCCACCTTCACCTCGATGAAGGCGTAGGTGTCCTGCTCGCCGCCCTCCACGCGCTCCCAGTTGATCACCGCCTTGTATTTGCGGATGATGCCCGCCTGCTCCGCCTCCGCGACCAGGCGGCGCACCTCGTCAACGTGCCGCCCGCTGCGCTCGGCAAGCTGCTCGGCGGTCAGGCGGCCGTCCTGTTCCAACATGCGAAGAATATCCAGCACGAGACCGTTCCTCCGGGGGGTATTGTACCGCGTTCCCGCGGCTGGGGACAATAGCCGCCCACGCGTGTTGACAGGCGTCCCGCGCCCCGCTAGCATGAACCCATGACCACGCACCGCGTCTATCTCTCCCTCGGCTCCAACCTGGGCGACCGCGCCGGCTGCCTGCGCGCGGCGGTGGCGCGGCTGGCGGCGTTGCCGGATACGCGGCTGGCGGCGGCGTCCCGCGTCATCGAAACGCCGCCGTGGGGCAAGACGGACCAGCCCGCCTTCCTGAACATGGCGGTGGCGCTGGAGACGGCGCTGTCGCCGGAAGCGCTGCTGGCGGCGGCGCGGGCCATCGAGACCGATCTCGGCCGCCGGCGGACGGAACCGTGGGGGCCGCGCACGGTGGATATTGACCTGCTCGTGTATGAGGGCGAGACGCGCGACACCCCGGCGCTGCGCCTGCCGCATCCCTACCTCACCCAACGGCGCTTCGTGCTGGACCCGCTGGCGGAGATCGCCCCGGAACTGGTCATTGGGGGGAAGACGGTGCGGGAATGGCTGGCGGCGTTGCCGGACGATGCGGGCATGGTATAATAAGTCTGAGGACGCCACCATGATGCAACGCTTTTCCGCAAGTATCTGGCAGGAAGACGGCTGGTATGTCGCACAGTGCCACGAGGTGGACATCGCCAGCCAGGGCCGCACCCGTGAAGAAGCGCTGACGAATCTGCGCGAGGCGATTCAGTTGCACTTCACTCCACCGGTTGCCACTATCCCGCACGATGTTGCCAGTATTGAGGTGGACCTGCATGCCGCCTAACCCCGCGCCGTATCGCGAGGTGCGGCGACGTTTGCTGGCGGCGGGCTTTCGGAGGTCGGACAGACGGGCAGCCACGTGAAATTCGCCCGATTCACCGATGAAGGCACACGCACTGCGGTGGTTCCACGCCATCGTGAAGTCACATCCGGAACGCTACGCTCGCTACTCCGGCAGGCCGGAATCAGCATCGAGGAATGGGAACGCCTCTAGTCCACAGCGATCATTCGCCTGTGCCATCTGCCACACCGTCGCCGGCCGCGCCCCCCGTGCATGCTCGTGGTCGTCGCCGTGATGGTCGTGCGGATTGAAGCCGAGCCAGAGCATCCACGCGCCGGCGAGGAGGACGATGACGCCGCTGAGGCGGAGGATGAGCAGGCGGTTGCCTTTCCGCTCCAGCGGGGCGAGCAGGGCGCGCGAGGAGGCCATCAGCATCGCCACCACGCAGATCGTCACGCTGGTGCTCAGCGCGTAGGCGACGAAGAGGACCGCGCCGTCCACCGGCGAGCGCGAGACGAAGGACTGCCCGTACAGCCAGTAATTGGTGGGACAGGGAATGAGCATGCTGAGCACGCCCACCAGAAAGAGGCCGGCCATGGTGCCCGAGCGCAGCAGTTTTTGCTCGCCGCTGGTGTGGCAATGCTCGCCGCAGATGTGATCCATGGTGTGATGCACGGAATCCGGGCGGATGACGAACGCCAGCCCCATCACCAGGAGCATCACCCCCACGCCGATCTCCACCCCGTGGTGCCAGGCTTCCGGCACCACCCGCGCCAGCGAGCCGAGCAGGGCGCCGGTGGCGGCCGCCACCACCACCATCCCCAGCCCGTAGGCGGCGGCCAGCCGCAGCATGCCGCGCGCGGTGATGCCTCCCAGCGCGAAGGGCAGCATCACCAGCCAGGAATGCCCGTGCGGCGTGAGCCCGTGCAGAATGCCCCAGAGGATCGCGCCGAGAAACGGCATGGCGTTGAGCAGGTCGAAGATCGCGTGCATGATGTATTTCCGCTTCCGGCGCGTCCGTCCCGCGGCGCGCGCTCACACGGTACAGCTTTTTCGGAAATTGCACAATCCCCGCGCGCCCGCGGGGCGCTGCTGTCCCCCTCTCTGCTCTGGTTGCTGCCCCCCCTGCGCCCTCGCATACAGGGCGGCATCCCGGCCCGCCCACCTGCCGCCGGTGGGCGCGCGCGCCCCCGTGGGAAGGGGCGCGGGTCGCTGCCTGAATCCCATACATTCGGCCCGCGCCGCGCGTTTTTGCCGCCGCGCGCCGGATGACGGCGGGTATCATAGGCATGGCCGTGAGCCATCGAACGTCACCTGCACCCTCACGAGCCTCCTGAGAGGTGGGATGGGCAGGATGCCCCAGCAACCGCGGGCGGGAGCCGGGATCGCCCCCGCCCGCGGTGTCCGCGACGGGGGGCAATCCCTACTCCTTCACCACCCGCACCCGCTCGCCATCGCGAGACAGATGGTACGTCGCCCCCGCCGGCGGCGCCTCCAGCGCGAGGATCGCCGCGTCCTCCCACGGGGTGAAGACGAGGGTGGCGGGCTGGGCCGCCAGCGTGAAGGCGCGCACGATGGCTTCGTCGCCGAGCCGCAGGCCCGACCAGATGGCGCCGTCCTCGCCGGGGTGCGGGACGGCGGTGGTCATCACCGTGCCGCCCTCCAGGAATCGGCGATAGCGCAGCATCTCGTCCAGGCTCGCCACCGCGTCCTGCACCTCTTCCAGACGGAGGTGCGGCCGCGTGGGCCGGCGCGCGTTGAAGACCTGCAGGCCGTCGGCGCCGCGCAGCCAGACGTGGCGCAGGAACTCCCGGTAGCGCGCCCGGTCGAGGATGGGGATCGTCTCATCCTCCATGTCCGGGCAGTACCGGCACACCCACGGGATGCTCTGCTTCTCCGGCGCCCATTGCGCCAGGTTCGCGGCGTCGTCCGAGAGCTGCGAGAACATCACGTGCAGGTACAGCCGGTCCATGCGGTCCTGGGTGAGCGGCAGGTCGCCGAAGTAGGTCTTCCAGTGCAGCGCGTGGTAAATGTCGTTGCCGTAGGCCACCGGGTTCGTCGCGGTGAACAGCCCCCCGTCCATCGGCGGGAAGAGGAAGCGGCCCCAGTAGTGCGTGGCCGGGCGCTCCGGGGTGGAGCAGACCACCGACCAGTTCGTCACGCTGCATCCGGGATACGCTTCCAGCACCGGCGCGCAGAGGTAGGTGCTGAACAAGTGCTGGCGAAAGCGCAGGATGAAGGCGCGGTAGGACGGATAGTCGCGCAGCACGCTCGGCGGAAAGAGCTTCGCGCACCGCGAGCAGTGCTTCGACTGCTCCCACTCATTCGTCCCCCAGATCGGCTGGTTCTCCCAGTCCAGCCACGCCGCGTTCACCGTCACCCCGGCGTCGGTGAACGCCTTCAGCGTCTCGCGCACCTGCATCGCGCGGTTGTGCCAGCCGGCCAGCAGCAGCGGGCAGGGATGCACGCCGCCCTTCGGCGTGAAATCCCGCGGCAATGTATGCAGCGCATCGGGCGCGTCCGATCCCGGCGCGTTGCCCCCGCCGCCCTCCATGATGATCACCGGCATCCCCGCCCGCTGTATCGCCAGCGCCATCGGGATATATTTCACGTCCAGCCGCACCGCCGCCGCCAGCCCGCGCCGGTGCAGCGCGCGGTACGTCTCCACCGGCAGCGGCGTCCCCTGCCGGAAGCCGTCATCCCGCGCCGTCGTGATGAACGGCTCCCAGCAGATCACCGGCCAGCGCCCGGCCGCGTCGTGCGTCAACGGCGGAATCTGTCGCAACAGGTTCGCCACTTCGTAGGGATCGTGCGCCTCCTGCGCGGCGGCGAGGCCAACGAGCAAACAGGCGAGGATACCGCAGGCAAGGGTGCGCATACTGGGCTCCTTCTCGGCAGACGGATGCGTCGGCGCATGTCACAATATCGTATTATAACACGGCGCTGGACCGGCAACCCGGCAGGGAACCGCCCGTTGTGCCGGAAATATGCGTGCATGCCTGACGACCGATCCGAACACTACTCTACCAGCCGGCCCACCTCGCTGAGCCAGCCGGCGATTTACGACGACACGTTGCGCGGCGTCCCGCTGAAGCTGTGGACGGATCGCGGCGTCTTCTCGCGCGGGCATACCGACCCCGGCAGCGCGGAGCTCATCACGGCGATGGACCTGACCGGCGCGCGGCGCATCCTCGACCTCGGCTGCGGCTACGGCGTCATCGGCATCGCCGCCGCAAAACTCGCGCCGGCAGCGCGCGTCATCCTCACCGACCCCAACGAGCGCGCGGTAAAACTGGCGCGGCAAAACCTGGAGACGAACGCCGTGCGCAACGCCGAAGTGCGCCAGGGCGAGGGCTTTGCCCCGGTGGGCGACGAGCAGTTCGACGTCATCCTCACCAACCCGCCCATCCGCGCCGGCAACGCCGTGGTCTTCAGCCTCATCGCCGGCGCCGCCGCCCACCTCCCTCCCGGCGGCCGCCTCTACCTCGTCGCCCGCACGAAACAGGGCGCTCGCACCTTCGCCAAAGAGATGGAAAAACATTTTTCCACCGTCACCCAGGTCGGGCAGGGGAGCGGCTATCGGGTGTATGCGGGGGTGAAGTAGCGTGTATCGAATATTCACCGCGGAGGGCGCAGAGGAGTTATTCAATGGATGAACCTGTAGCGGGGAGCGGGGGGGCGACGCCGGTGCCGCCACCGCCAGCTTTAGCGACGCCGATGGTGGTTGAGGAACCCGGTCGCCTGCGGGTGATTATCGTCATCATGTGGGTGGTTGCGGTGTCCTACTTCCTCGGGGCAATTGGCTTCGGCGCGGCAATCATCCCTGATGCGATGACCACCCATGGATCAATTTCGTCAGCCGATCCCGTGTCCGTGGCGCTCTTCTGCACCATCCCGTACCACGCGCTGGTCGCGGCGATGGCGATGAGTATTGCGGTAGGGTTACACCGGCGCCGCCGGTGGGTGCGCGCCGCCCTTCCCTGGCTCTTTGCCGGTACGCTTCTCATTCAGCTCGCCTACGCCATTGCGGTTGTAATACTCGTGCTGTTCGTGCATAACGGCGGATGGGGACTCCTGCTCATCATTACCGCGATGGTGCGCTATCTGTTCCCGATGGTGGCGTATATCGTCGTGATGATTTTCGCGCTGGTACAACTGCGACATCCTGGGGTGCGGGCGTTGTTTGAACGGCGATAACATGCCGCTGCTGGGCTGGGCATGGGGCGGCTGCCGTGCCACTACCTCATCCCCCTCCGGAGCGCGGACATCCTGTCCGCAGGGGAGGGGGGCCGATTCCTGTGCCCACTGGCACGGGGGGAGGGAGCGGGAGTCATGTGGCACGGCGCATCCCTCGGGATCGCCCGCCCGGAGATCACTCCCCCATCGCCCGCTGATATGCCGCCACAAACCCCACCGGGTCATCCGGCGTGAAGCGCAGGTATTTGAACGCGCCTGACCGCCGATGGAGAGCGACGTGGGGCGCGAGGTCGGCCAGGTCGAGCTTCAGCGCCAGCGCCGCCCGGCCTTTGCCACGGAAGAGGTCGCCGATGACGCCGGCCGGACGCACTTCAAGGGTGATCATGTCATCCACAGGGATGATGAACCGATATCCGGCGAACGGCAGCGCAAGGCGGTCCGGGTAGATGCGGTAGACCTGGCCCAGGCTGAAAAACGTCGCACGTGAGGCGTAGACCGGTTCCATCTTCCCTCCTCCGCTATCCGCCCATCACATACCGCCCGATCACCCGTCCCAGGTCGTAGCCGAACCGGCGGGCGTTCTCCGCGCTCACCGCCACGCCGGTGGCAGTCGCGTAGGGGAACTCCACCGTGAAGACGGCGCCGGCGCCCAGGGTGTGGCGGAAGTACTGGGTGGAGGTCTCGCCGGCGGTGTTCCAGTCCTCGCCATAGCGCAGCAGGTGCCGGCGGTCGTAGCGGACGGGGCCGGTCTGCGCGCCGTGCAGCAGGGCGCGGAAGCGGTCTTGCGCCGCGCGGTCCACGCCGTCGGGCTCCACCAGCAGCACGTCCTCGTTGCGCCAGGCGCGAATCCACGGGCAGTGCAGGTCGAGCATCAGTGGGAAATCGCCCCGCCACGCCGGCGCCCACGCCGTCAGCGCGCGCACCGCGGCGTAGCGGGGGGCATCGGTGTAGTCGCGGTTGTGGTCGTGGGGCGCGCGGCTTTTCCCCTGGTCGCCGCGCTCCACGCCGTCCACGTCCATGAAGGGGATGGCGTGCAGGTCTACGTGCTCGCGCAGGAAGGCGGCATCCGGCTCGTCGGCCTGCCGGAAGGCGAGGATACCCTCCAACACGTAATTCGCCATCGTCTCGCAGGCGTGGTGCCGCGCGGTGAGGACGACGGTGCGCGTCCCCGTCGCCGACGGCAGCGACAGACGCTCCACCGCCCGCCCACCTTCCGACGTGCAGAGCACGCCGCGCTCCACCGCCGGATTCGCCGCCAGGAACGCCCGCAGCTGCCGATGGGTATACGGGATGCAGAAGGCGAAATACGCCGCCTCCTGCCAGCGGGGGAAGCTGTGCGTGAAGCGCGTCTCCGCCACTCGCCCGCGGCCCAGCCAGCGCCACGTCTCGCCGTCGGCGCTGTAGCACGGCCCCAGCGCGGCGAACACGTCGCCGTCGGTGAAGGCGAAGGTCAGCGTACGCCCGCCCATCCCGCGCGCGCGAAACGCCCAGTAAAACCACCAGACCGGCGTGTCCCGCCGATCCTGCCGCAGCGTCACCACGTCGCCGTCAACGGATTCCACGATGATGTTGCCGCCGGGAAAATCGGCGTCAAGGGTGATGGACATGGCGGACCTTTCCGTCAGAAATTGTCCGAGACTGTTCGGACAGTTTTTCAGACGTTGTCGGCGTTCCCTCGTGTCGCTTCAGCGGGGAAGGGGCCGGGGAGCGATGAATCCCCATCGTCAACGTGTGTACGCGCGCGCCCGGGGAGCGAAAAACCGTCAGTGCGTCTCGAAACTCTCCACCAGCGCGAGATTCAGCGTGGCCAGGTCCACCACTTCCGCCACCTGCAGCGTGCGCTGGGTGGTATATTTGCGCGAATAAAGCGGCCGCACCAGCAGCATCGGCTGCGGCGCCAGCTCGGCGGCGAGGGCGTCAAGGTCGGTTGTCAGCGTCACTTTCCGTCGGCGTTGCGGCATCACGTCACTCCTCATCTCCGGCGCGCGGGGGCAGCCACATTATACCGGATGGGACAGACGCGAGACAATGGCGCGGCGCGGGCGTCACCGCCCCGGCACGATCTTCCCCAGCACGGCCGGATGCCGCGCTCCGGTGGCGGAGGGCACGTTTTGCGGCACGCCGCAGAGCGCCGCGTGGCCGAGGAAGGCGAAGGCGATGGCCTCCTTGGCGTCGCTGGGGATGCCGTAGTCCTCGTGCGTCTTCAGCGGGATGCCCGGCAGGCGCGCGGCGAGCAGGCGCACCAGTGTCGGGTTATAGCGCCCGCCGCCGCCGAGGATGACTTCCTCCACCGCGCCGCGCGGCAGGACGAAGCGGCGGGCGGCGTCGGCGATGCTCGCGGCGGTGAGGGCGGCCGCGGTGGCGAGGGTATCCGCCGGGGAGAGGCCGGCGGCCTCCGCCCGGCGGCGCACCGCCGCCGCGTACGCGGCGCCGAAGGTCTCGCGCCCGGTGGATTTCGGCGGGGGCGCGGCGAAGTAGGGGTGCTCCAGCAGCGCCACCAGCAGCGCCTCGTGCACCCGTCCCCGCGCGGCCAGCGCGCCGTCGCGGTCGCACGGCGCTCCGGTGTAGTGCGCGGCCAGCGCGTCAATGACCATGTTCCCCGGCCCGGTGTCGAAGGCGAGGATGTCGGCGGGTGATCCGCCGCGCGGCAGGTAGGTCACGTTGGCGATGCCGCCGATGTTGAGCATGAGGATGGATGTGTCCAGGCCGTGGAAGAGTAGGTAGTCGGCGAAGGGCACCAGCGGCGCCCCCTGCCCGCCGGCGGCGAGGTCGCGCGGGCGAAAATCCGCCACCGTCAGCAATCCCGTGCGCTCGGCGATGACGCACGGCTCGCCGAGCTGCAGCGTCGCCCCCGGCCGCCCGGCCGCCGGCGGCATGTGCCAGACCGTCTGCCCGTGCGAGGCGACGGCGTCCACCTCGGCAGGCGTCAGCCCCGCCGCCGCAATGGCCGCCAGCGCGGCGCGGGCCAAAAGCTCCCCCAGCCACATGTTCCCCGCCGTCAGCGCGGGCAGCGACACCATCTCCCCGCTCATCTCGCCGATGCGCGCGCGCTCGGCCGCGGTGTAGGGCCGGGTGTGAAAGGCGAGCAGCTTCCAGGAAACCGGCGGAATCCCCCCCGCGATCTCCACCAGCGCCGCGTCCACGCCGTCCAGCGACGTGCCGGACATCAGGCCGACGATGCGGCGGGGGCGGGTGGGCCAGTCTGCGGGTGATGGGATCATGGGGATATTTTACCACAGAGGGCGCGGAGAGCGCAGAGGGAAGGAAAATGCCGAAGTAGCGCATAATTGAGTAGCATCCATACCGGAGGTAGCATCATGAACGTCCTCTTCATCGGCGGCACGGGCACCATCAGCGAGGCGGTGTCGCGCCTCGCGGTGGGGCGCGGCATCACGCTGACGGTGCTGAATCGCGGCACGCGGCCGGTAGACATCCCGGCGGAAGCGACCGTGCTGCGCGGCGACGTGCGGGACATGGCCGCCGCCGAGGGGCTGCTGAAGGGGCGGCATTTCGACGCCGTGGTGGACTGGGTGGCGTACACCCCGGAGCAGATCGAGATGGACCTGGCGCTTTTCGCGGGCCGTACCGACCAGTTCATCTTCATCTCCTCGGCGTCGGCCTATCAGAAGCCGCCGGCGCATTACCGGATCACCGAGAGCACGCCGCTGGCGAACCCCTACTGGCAATACTCGCGCAACAAGATCGCCGCCGAGGAGCGCTTGATGCGCGCGTACCGCGACGACGGCTTCCCCATCACCATCGTGCGGCCGTCCTACACCTACGGCCGTACCTACGTGCCGTGGGCGGTGGGCTGCGGGTGGACCATCGTGGATCGCATCCGCAAGGGGAAACAACTCATCGTGCACGGCGACGGGCAGAGCCTGTGGACGATGACGCACAATACCGACTTCGCCAAAGGCATCATCGGCCTCTTCGGCAACCAGCAGGCCATCGGGGAAGCGTTCCATATCACCTCGGACGAAGTGCTCACCTGGGACCAGATCGCCCAGGCCCTCTGCGCCGGCGCCGGCGTGACGCCGAATCTCATCCACATCCCCTCCGATTTTATCGCGAAATATGCCCCCGGCATCGGCGCCGGCCTCATCGGCGACAAAGCCTGCAGTATGGTGATGGACAACAGCAAAATCAAGCGCGCCGTCCCCGACTTCGTCGCCACCACCCCCTTCAAAGTGGGCGTCGCCGACGCCATCGCCTATCACGACGCCGACCCCGCCCGCCAGGTGGTGAACGACGAGCTGAACGCGGTGCTGAACCGCATCATCGCGGCGTATGAGAAAGCATTTCTGGCGGAGGTGGAGTAAGGTTGCGCCGCCGAGCCGTTCCCTCACCCCTAACGGCACGGCGCCAGGTGGCGAGCGAGATACCGCACGGCGTCGCCGACCGTCGTGAACGGTTCCGGCTCCGGCGCGCCGCGGTCCACGGCGTGCGCAACTTCCTCATACAGCGCGCCGAAATCCTGCAGCAGCGCGCCGTTGCCCTCTACCCACGCGGGCAGCACGCGGAGCGACTCCAGCGCATCATCCGGCCGCAGCCGACCCGCGTCAAGATGCAGCAGCGTGCCGATGCGCCGCCAGGCATACCGCACATGCGCGCGGGGGATATCCGGGGCCGGCATCAACGCGCAGAGCGCGTCATCGGTCAGCACGGCGCGGCCCGCGACGCGCCGGGACAGGATCCGTCGGGTGGCGAGACGCGCCCAGAGCGGAGACAGGAGGAGCAGCAGCGCCATACCGATGCCGACCAGGCGCAATACCCACGGCGCCGGCCATCCAGATGAGGAAGACGCGGTACGTTATCAGGTCAGCAATGAACCGGTGCCACATGGATAGGTCCTGATCGGGGAGAGCAGCGATATTTCTTTACGCTACGCTGCATACAGCATCATCCGTGTCTCTTCCACTTCTTCACGAAAATAGGGGTTGCGGATACTGGGCTCTTCGACTAAATCCACGTGGGTTTGGAAGAGCGTTTCTAATGCTTCGATCAGTCCAAAGTATGCCACACGGTGCTCATGCGGGGTGAGGGAAGGCGTGAGGGTGACAAGGAAGTCAATGTCGCTCTCCCCCGGCCGAAAGGTGCCATTTGCCGCCGAACCAAACACGTAGAGCTGTGCCACGTGATACTCCCGGCACAGCACGCGAATCTCCTCCAGCTGCTCCTGAATCAACGACACTATCCCACCCATTATACCATAGAAGAGGGGCGCGGCCTCCGCCGCGCCCCTCGCCGTAACTTCTCGTGTCTTCCGATCTTCGTGCCTCCGTGTTGAACCATCAGCGCCCTTCCGCGCCGATCAGTCCAGCGCCCCCGCCAACTCCCCCAGCTTCTCCGCCCGTTCGGCGGCGAGCATGGCGTCGAAGATGTCCTGGATATCGCCGTTCATCATGCCGGGGATGTTGTGCCAGCTCACGGTGATGCGGTGGTCGGTGATGCGGTTCTGCGGGTAGTTATAGGTGCGGATTTTCTCGCTGCGGTCGCCGCTGCCCACCTGCGAGCGGCGGGTGGCCTCGATGGCCGCGCGCTGCTTCTCGATCTCGATCTCCAGCAGGCGGGTGCGCAGCACGCGCATCGCCTTCTCGCGGTTCTGCTTCTGGCTGCGCTCGTCCTGGCACTGCACCACCATGCCGGTGGGGACGTGGATCAGGCGCACCGCTGTCTCGTTCTTCTGCACGTTCTGCCCGCCGGCGCCCTGCGACAGACACGTCTCCATGCGGATGTCGCGCTCGTCAATCTGCACGTCCACCTCTTCGGCTTCCGGCATCACCGCCACCGTGGCGGTGGAGGTGTGGATGCGCCCGCTGCTCTCGGTGGCGGGCACGCGCTGCACGCGGTGCACGCCGGACTCGAACTTGAATACGCCGTAGACGCCCTCGCCGGTGATGGCGAAGATGATTTCCTTGTAGCCGCCGATGCCCTGCTCGTTCGCGCTCATCACCTCCACCCGCCAGCCGTGGGCTTCGGCGTAGCGCGCGTACATGCGGAAGAGGTCGCCGGCAAACAACGCCGCCTCGTCGCCGCCCGCCCCCGCGCGGATCTCCACGATGATGTCCTTGTCCTCGTAGGGGTCCTTCGGCAGCAGTTGGATGGCCAGCTCGCGCTCCAGCGCTTTCCGGCGCGCGGCCAGCGCCTCGATCTCGGCCTCCGCCATCTCGCGCAGCTCGCGGTCGCTCTCCTCGCGCAGCATCTGCCGCGCGTCCTCAAGCTGCGCCTCCACGTCCTTCAGCGTGCGAAAATTGCCCACCAGCTTCTCCAGGTCCGCGTACTGCTTGGATAATTGCCGCAGCCGCGCCGGATCGCTGGCCACCTCTGGCCGCGCCAGCTCCTCGGAGAGCGATTCAAATGTGCGTTCCAGTTCCACGAGATGTTCACGCATAGCGCCATATTGTAGCCGATTTCGGCAAGTTCGTCTGCCCGCGAGTTATGAAGAGGTGAAGAGGTGAGGGGGTGAAGAGGTGAAGGGGGGACTGGCCGCTGCGTGCCGCGCCCCTCGTCCCGATTACTGTGGCTGGTGGGCCGGGGGTGAGCATCGGGCGGGCGAGCGTCCTCGCGAGCCGACTCCGGGAGGAAGTGATGGTCTGTCGTGTTCGATAACAAGACGATCTCGTGAGCACGACGGATGAGACTTCCTCCCGGAGTGGCTCGCGAGGACGCTCGCCCGCCCATTCGCGCGCCCGCCCAATGTGGGGCGCGGGGCGGGCCGGCGCTCACACCGCCGCCGGCTCCAGCGCCGCCTTCGTCATGGCGAAGTAGCGGGCGTCCTCGATGTATTCGGGCACGCTGTTGCCGGTGCCGAGGGCGTAGCCGCCCTTGCCCTTCGCGCGCGCGAGCATGGCGCGGCCCCGGGCGGTGATCTCCTCCAGCGAGGCGCGGCAGATGAAGTCCAGGTCAATGCCGCCGAGGATGGCGATGCGGCCGCCGTACTGGTCGTAGGCGTCTTCCACCGGCTGGATGACGTCCTCGTAGGAGTGCTTGCCATCGTAGCGCATGACATCAATGATATCGTCCATCACCAGCGCCAGGTTGCCGCAGGAGTGGAGGATGGCGGGCTTGCCGGCGGCGTGGATGGCCTCCACGATCTTCACGTGCCAGGGGAAGACGTAGGTGCGCATGTCATCGAGCGAGAGCATCGTCTGCGTCTTGAAGCCCCAGTCGTCGTTGGAGATGCAGGCGCCCACCGCCGGTTTCGCGGCGACGATCTCGTAGTGGCGCACCAGCCGCGAGCCCACCGCGGCGAAGACCTCTTCCGCCAGCGCGGGATCGTCGGCGATCATGAAGCAGAGATTGTCGTAGCCGCAGAGCGAGATGACGTTCTCCAGCACCCCGCCGGGGCCGCAGACGATGAACTTCATCCCCTCCGGCAGCAGCGCGCCGGCGCCGTCAATGCCGGAGTAGTCGCAATCGTCCGGGTTCTGCCAGGGGTAGGCCGCAAAGCCGGCGCGATCGGTGATGACGAACCCCTCGTTCAGCGAGATGGTGCTGGCGCGGGCCTGCGCCGCGGCGGGGAAGCCGAAGGCCGCGCCGCCGATGGTGGCGTAGTCATACCCCGCCGCCGCGAAGCAGACCGCCAGCTTGCTGAAATGCTTCGTCAGGTCCGGGTCCTCGTGCCACGCCGGCCCGGCCAGTTGCCGGTACAGCCGCTGGTTCAGGAAGAACTCGAACAGCGTGGGCCGGTCCGGCTCCTCGCAGCGCAGGACGCGCAGCAGGTTCTCGAAATTGGGTTGGCGCATGCCGATCTCCTCGCCGAAAGTCAGGGTAGGGTCACTGCTTGCTCTCTTTTCGCCTTTCGGCGAGGAATTCCTGTCGGGGTGCGCGGGGAATCCGTCACCGGGTGCTGACCGGCGCGCCGACGGCATACGTCTCCACCAGGCTGCGCACGCGAAGCTGCCGTTCCACGTCCGCGCGGGAGAGCGGCGTCGCCGGCGCCAGGCGGACCGTGACGGGCACGCCGGGGCGGAGGTGGACGAAGTTGTCGCTGAAGCGGGCGTCGGCATCGGTCAGCTCCAGCCAGCACCAGAGCGCGGCGCGCGCGGCGGTGAGAGTGACGGCGAAGGCGTCGCCGTCCTCTGCCACGGCGGCGGTAATGCCGGGGTCGGCCAGCTCGAGATGCTTGGGACGGGCGAAGAGCACCAGGTTCGTCGAACGCGGCTCGTCCTCGGCGTCCAGCTCCAGCCAGAGGAGGGCGTTGCGCGGGCCGAGCGCCTCCAGGTAGCCGGACAGGTCCAGCGTGGCGGCCAGCGTACTCATCAGCGCCGGCGCGGTCACGGCAAAATCGCCATCCGCCAGCGGCACGCCCCACGCATCGGTGAGCGTCCAGATCACGCGCGCGGCCCGCGCCGCGCGGCGGTCATTGGTCACGTGCACCTCGACGGTGCCTTTCTCGATGTCCTCCACGCCGGAGACGAGGAGCGGGGCGTTGAAGGCGCGCGCCATGTGGTGCAGCGCTTTCCAGCGGCCGTGGTAATCAATGGAAGCCCAGCTTGCGGCCGGCCAGCAGTCGTTGAGCTGCCAGTAGAGGGTACCCATGCCGCGCGGCATCGCCCGCCGCCAGTGCTCCACGGCGTACTTCATCGCCATGCCCTGCAGAATCTGGCTCAGCCACAGCGTATCCTCGAAGGAGGTGGGGAGACGGAACCAGTCCAGCATGTACTGCATGATGACCGTGTTGCCGATGCCGCTGCGCTGGTGATGCTCCATCACCCAGGTGGTGACGTTGCGGTCGCGCGGCTCGGTGTAGCCGTAGACGGTTTTGGGCTCCGGGAAAGACTGGAAGCCGAACTCGCTGTTGAAGCGGTGCGCGCAGGTGCGGTACCACTCGAAGGGCTGGCGGCCATGCCAGACGCTCCACAGGTGAGCGTCGCCCTGGGTGGGATCGTTGAACTGCGCGCGGTCGCCGTGGGGGGTGTGCGGGCTGCACGGCCAGTAGTCGCGCTCGGGATCGAGCGCCGCCACCACCGAGGGCAGCAGCGCGTCGAAGAGCTTGCCGTAATCCTCCCAGCTCATCTGGTGGGCGGTCCACTCCGGCCCCACCAGCCCTTGCTCCAGCTCGTTGTTGCCGCACCAGAGGGCGAGGCACGGGTGATGGCGGAGGCGGCGCACGTTGTCCGCCGCCTCCGCGCGCACGTTCGCCATGAAGGCGTCGTCGAAGGCCGGATAGGTGGAGCAGGCGAACATGAAATCCTGCCAGACGCAGAGGCCGCGCTCGTCGCAGAGCGCGTAGAACAGGTCGTCCTCGTAGATGCCGCCGCCCCAGACGCGCAGCATATTCATGTTGGCGGCGGCGGCGTCATCGAGCAGGCGGGCGTAATCGGCGGGGGTGAGGCGCGGTGCGAAGGTGTCGGCGGGAATCCAGTTGGCGCCCTTGGCGAAGAAGGGCACGCCGTTCACCACGAACTGGAAGCTCTCGCCCCACTGGTCGGGGTGGCGGTCCAGCCGCAGCGTGCGCAGGCCGATGCGCTTCGTCGCGGCGTCCAGCACGGCGCCCGCCGCGTCGCGCAGCGTCACCGTCACCGTGTAGAGCGGCTGTGCGCCCAGGTTGTTCGGCCACCAGAGCCGCGGATCATCCACCGCCAGCGCGGCGTCGGCGCGGCCGTCGGCCAGCGGCACCGTGGCCTCCGCGGCCGGCGCGCCGTCCAGCGCGATGGCCACCGTGGCGGTCAGCGCGGCGTCGCGCACGGTCTCGGCGGCGATGGCGGCCCGCACGATCACGCGCTCCGGCGCCTGCGCGTGGTCCTGGGTGAGATGCACGTCCGCCAGCCGCGCGGTGTCGAAGGCGACCAGCGCGATCGCCCGCCAGATGCCGCAGGTCACCAGCACCGGCCCCCAGTCCCAGCCGAAGTTGCACGGTTCCTTGCGCAGCCAGGCGCGGCCGCCGGGCTCTTTCGGGCCGCTCCACCCCGGCAGCGCGCGGCGGGCCTGCTGGTCGGCGCAGAACGGCTCGGCGGCGGCGAAGCGGATGACCAGCAGATTGTCGCCCGGCGTGAGGTAGGGCTTCACGTCGAATTCCCAGACGCGGAACATGTTGTCCGCGCGCCCGATCTCGGCGCCGTTGAGGGTGAGGGTCGCCAGCGTGTCCAGCCCGTCGCAGCGCAGCAGCACGCGGTCATGCGCGAGCAGCGCGTCGTCCACGGTGACGACGCGGGAGTAGACCCAGTCTGCCCGGCCGATCCATTGCAGGCGGTCCTCGTCATCCCGGTAGTAGGGGTCCTCGATCTGCCCCGCCGCCAGCAGGTCCAGGTGCACGCACCCCGGCACCCGCGCCGGCAGCGTCGCCGTCTCCCCCGCCCGCGCCACCTGCCACGCCCCGCCCACATCCACGATCCGCATGCCGGCCCTCCCCATGATGCCATGAACCGCGCCATTATTGAGCATCGCGCGCCCGGCGTCAAGGCATCGGGGAAAAATGCCCGCCGCGGGCGCCCGCGGCGGGGCGGGCGCGGGCCGCGCTACCCGAAGCGGTAGCCCACGTTGCGCACGGTTTTAATCATGCCGCCGACTTTGGTGCCGAGCTTGGCGCGGAGGCGGCGGATGTGGACATCCACGGTGCGGGTGCCACCGTAGTAGTCGCTCTCCCAGACCTGTTCGAGCAGCTCCGAGCGGGTGTACACGCGCCGGCGATGGGTGACGAGGAATTTGAGCAGCTCGAACTCCTTGTAGGTGAGCTCGAGGCGGCGGTTCTCCACCACCACCTCGTAGGTGGAAAAATTCATGCGCAGGCTGTCCACCTGCACCTGGTCGCTGGGCGCGCGGTCGCCCCGGGTTTTCCAGAGGGTGAAGCGGATGCGCGCCTCCACCTCGGCTGGGTTGGCGGGCAGGATGATGAAATCATGCAGGCCGGGACCGAAACGCACGCCGGGCATCTGCTCGGCGGTGGCGAGCAGGATCATCGGCACCTGCTCCCAGGTGGGGTGCCCGTCCGCCGGACCGCCGTTTTGGAAGTCGCGCGCGGCGGCGTCCACGAGGAGGATCTGCGGGGTGGGAATGCGCCGGACGAACTGGTACGCGACGCGCGGAATGACGTGCACCGCGTAATCCAGGCGGCGCAGGTGGCTCAGGAATGAGGCGATCGGTTCCTGACGTTCGCGTTCCGTGACGATGACGAGATCAGTGGCAGGAATGCCGGACCAGCTCACAGGCCCACTCTCTCCCCGCACGACAGCCTCCCCCGCTGCCATGTCCCCCGGCGCTGACCAGGCGCGGAGTCAACAGGATGCTGACATTGTAACGCGGATTGGCCGCGCGGTCCAGCGCGCGTGGCTGGCGAGGCGGATGGCCGCGAGTCCCGATAGCATCTTCTCCGGCATCGTCAGATGATGCTCCCACTGGGACTGACCCCGCATGGCGACGCGGGGCTGCTGACGGGGCGTGTGCGATTCTTTCGGGAACGCGCGCAGACCTGGCCATGCGGAGTCAGTCCCTGCGGGGGCGCGGGCGGCTAGACCGCGCTGGCTTCGGCGGCGCCGACGACCACCACGCTGGGATCGTAATCCTCCGGCGGCACGAAACCGAGCAGGCGGAGGCAGGTGGCGGCGAGGCTGCTGATGCCCAGGCCGGCTTCCGGCGCGAGCGAGAGCCGCGCGGCGCCGTCGGGATCGTAGATGTAGACGGGCACCGGATTCAGCGAGTGGGCGAATTTGGCCTTGCGCTGGCCGGTCTGCGCGTCCGTCACCACCGCGCCCCGCTTGTCATGCTCGTACATGTCATCGGCGTTGCCGTGGTCGGCGGAGACGACCAGGATGCCGCCGGCTTCGATGATGGCGGGCAGCAGGCGGCCCAGGCACAGGTCTACCGTCTCCACGCCGATTTGCGTCGCCGGGTAGCTGCCGGTGTGCCCCACCATGTCGCCGTTGGGATAATTCAGGCGGATGAAGCGGTACGCGCCCGAGGTGATCGCCTCGATCACCCGGTCGGTGATCTCCGCGCCTTTCATCCACGGGCGCTGCGCGAAGGGGAGGACGTCGGAGGGAATCTCCACGTAGTCTTCCAGCGCGTCATCGAATTTTCCTGAGCGGTTGCCGTTGAAGAAGTAGGTGACGTGGCCATACTTCTGCGTCTCGCTGATGGCCATCTGCCGCACGCCCGCCGCCGCCAGGAGCTCGCCCATGGTGCGGTCAATCGCCGGCGGGTTGACGAGGAAGCGGGCGGGCAGTTGCAGGTCGCCGTCATATTGCATCATCCCGGCGTACCGCACGTCCGGGCGGGCGCCGCGGTCAATCTCCGTCAAGCCGTCGTCCTCAAAGGCGCGGGTGATCTCGATGGCGCGGTCGCCGCGGAAGTTGAAGAAGATGACGCTGTCGCCGTCCGTAATCGGCCCGACCGGTGTGCCGTTCTCCGCGATGACGAAGGCCGGCATATCCTGGTCCACCACCTCCGGTCGTTCGCGACGGTAGGTTTCAATCGCCTCGCGCGCGGAGGCGAACTGGCGGCCCTGCCCGTGCACGTGCGTATCCCAGCCGCGCTGGACCATCGTCCAGTCGGCGTTGTAGCGGTCCATGGTGATGCACATGCGCCCGCCGCCGGAAGCGATGCGGTAATCCACCCCGCCCGCGTTCAGCTCGGCGAGCGCGGTTTCAAAGGGGTCCACGTAATCCAGCGCGGAGCGCGGGGGCACGTCGCGGCCGTCGAGCAGGATATGCACGCGCGCGGTCGTCACGCCTTCCGCCTTCGCCTGGCGCAGCATCGCCGTCAGATGATCGAGATGGCTGTGGACGTTGCCGTCGGAGAAAAGGCCGATGAAGTGGAGCGTGGCGCCATTGGCGGCGCAGGGCTGCACCAGCGACTGCCACACCTCGCCGCGGAACAAGGCGCCGCTCGCGATCGCCGCGTTCACCAGCTTGGCGCCCTGGGCGAAGACGCGGCCGCAGCCGATGGCGTTGTGGCCCACCTCGCTGTTGCCCATGTCCTCGTCGCTGGGCAGGCCCACGGCGGTGCCGTGCGCCCGCAGCTGGCTGGAGAGGGCATGGGTTTTCAGCCAATCCAACGTCGGAGTGAGCGCCGAGCGGACGGCGTCACCGTCCTCATATTGGCCCACGCCGATGCCGTCCATCACCACCAGCACCACCGGCCCGCGCGGACCGGCGTAAGCAGACTTGCGCAGTGCGTGCGTCACAGCCGTCACCCTTTGTTCGGAAGCGTTCAACAGCCCGCGGCTGCCGCGGGACCGCCGTTCATTGTATGCGATGTCGGGGGGGAAGGGCAAGGAGACGCGGCGCGCTCGTCATACTCGCGCACGGATGGGTGCACGCAAAAACTTGTGAGACCGCACTGATGCTTCCCCTCGCGGCGCTCCCCGCTCCCCCCGGCCCCCTCCCCTGAGCGGAGAGGGGGCCGGGGGGAGCGGGGAGCGCCGGTCGAAAGGAAGCGCACAAGCTGTGCGGGCACCCGCGCGCGGATGCGCCGGCAGGTGCAACGGCCCGTGGCGCCGAAGTGTCTTCTCCGGCACCGTTTCACATCCCGGAGGTCTCCCATGGCTCGATGGCTGCCGTCGCTGCTCCTGCTGCTCTGCGCCGGGCTGCTGCCGGCGCAGGCGCCCGCCGCGCGCGTGACCGTCACCTCGACGGCGGCGCAGACGGCGGTGCTCGATCCGGCGAACTGGTCGAAGGTCTATCCGCATGCGCGCGACTTCGACGCGATCCGGCCGATGTTGGTGCGCTTCCCCGGTCTGGCCGAACAGGTCTACGCGCAGATCACCAAGGGCTATACCGTCGAGAAGGTCGAGCTGGTGCTGGAGTGGGCGAAGCAGGAGGGCCCGCGGCCCGAACGCGGCCGGCACGGCTGGGGGGCCGAATCCGCCTACGAGCAGGACCCCGGCAAGTGGTCGGCGCTGGCGCGGCCCGTGCTGCGGCCGTGGAGCGTGGACGACCCGGCGCTCGGCCCCACCGCCGCCGCCTACATCAACGGCCACGGCTACTGGAGCCGCGGCGGAGGCATCGGCGACGGGCAGGACCGGCTGGCGACCACGTTTGGCCCGCTTCCACTGCACGCCGAGCGCAAAACCGCCGCCTTCGATCTCACCCCGCTGCTGAACGACCGCGCCTACGGCGCCACCGTCGGCGCGCGCCTGCGCGGGCTGGAGGAACGCGGCCTGCAGGTACACAAGGCGGAGCTCTTCGATCTGAAATACAACGGCCAGGAGGGCGGCTGGTTCGACGTCTACTCCTGGCGGGTGGAAACCGGCTACATGAAAATCTGGGTGAACGAGCCGGCGCTGGTGGTCACCCTGCGCCGCGACCCCACCGGCGCCCGCAAGGCCGGCGCGCTGCCCAAGCCGCTGGATTTCGCCGCGACCGTCGCCGCGCTGCGGCGGCAACCGCGGGGGCAGTCCGCCTACGCGCCGCCGGCGAACTGGCAGGCGGCCATCGCGACCTACACCGCCCGGCCCGCCGGCATACCGGACTGGCAGTGGCAGCGGCTGCGCGAGCTGCGCGCGCTGGCCGGCTGGCACCTGGGCCGCATAAACCCGGGCCCGCTCCTCTCCGGCGATCCCGCGCAGTACGAACGGTACGCGCAGAGCCTGCTCACCGTCGCCCCGCACCACTGGGACGGCCACCTGACCAGCGACTGGGCGCTGGCGCCCGCCGCCTATCCCGAACTGTTCAACCCCGGGCTGCGCGACCACCTCACCCGCTACTGGGCCGCCTGGCTGCACCCGGAGACGGCCGATACCGAAAACCCGCGCCAGCGCGGCTACTTCCGCTCCTATAGCCGGACGCTGGGCACGCAGAACTTCAATACCAACGCCATCGCCGGTGCCTACCTGGGCGCGCAGTACCTGAACGCGCCCTATCCGCTGGCCGATGCCCGCTACGGGCTGGAAAACCTGCTGCTGCGCTGTTACGGCTTCTACAACGGCGCCAACCAGGAAGCGGGCGACACCTATTACCAGGCGCTGTCGGTGGCCGGGCTGCAGATGATCGGCAAATACGCCGCGGACCCCTGCGACAAGCTGATGGGAGAGATCGCCAGCGAGCGCGAGATGGAGCAGCTCATCTCCGTCTACCACCCCGGCCTGCGCCGCATGACGTACCCGATGGGCCGCGGCGAATTGAAGTATCAACTGCTCTTCCAGGATGGCCCGTATCACGCCGTGCATACCCTCTCCCGCCAGGGCGCGCTCATCCACACGGACCTGCCCGCTGGCGCGAAGCTGCACAACGTGCCCGCCTTCGGCGCCGAAGGGATGCCGGGCCGCTACGCCGCGCTGGCGCCGTGGGGGCCAGCGGAGTGGACGCATATCGTGGATGATAAAACCTACCCGTGGACGGCCCGCGCCCGCGTCTGGCATTTCGCGCCGGACGAAGGCCACGCCGGCTGGAACGTCAACAGCCTCGGCACACACTGGTCGCTGGGCACGCGCGCCGAAATCCGCGGCTATGCCACCGTCACCCCGCTCACCGCGCAGTGGCGGCGCGCCGACAGGACCGTCACGCACATGGAAGAGCTCTCCACCCTGCAGATGAGTTTTGGCATCAACGGCGTCTTTCTGCAGTCCATGGTGAATATCGGCGCCGTGCAGCAGCACGGGAAAGCCATCGCCCTGACCGCGCTGCCGCCGCGCCGCTCCATGTCCACCCCGCCCAACCCCGACTACGCCGGCGGCTGGCGCGCGCAGGATCCGCAGTACAACCCGACGTCCTACCACGCGCTGCACGCCAGCCTGGCGATCATGACCTTCGGCGATGTCTCCCGGCGCGAAGTGTGGATCGGCGACCGCAAGGTGGACCAATTATCCGGCGCCGCCTCGCCAGCCAACCCCGATCCGCAATACGAGTGGGAGCGCTTCCTGAAGACCACCGGGAAACACTCCGTCTTCGCCAAAGCCGGCGAGACGATCCTCATCAAGGACGGGGTGACCTACCTCGCCCTCACCCCCATCGCGCTGAACCCGCTGGCGCGCGACGAGGAGGTGGAAGTGGCCTACGAGTGGCCGGTGCTCTACGTGAATACATTCCTCTATCGCGGCGGCAAAGGGGTGAATCTCGACGACCTCTACACGGCCGAGCGCAAGGCCAGCGCCGGCTACGTCATCGAGATGGGCGACGAGAGCGAATACGGCACCTTTGAACAGTTCCGCGACCATATCACAGCGGCGAAGCTGACCATCGCGTGGGTGGATGACGCGTCCCCGGCGGATGCCGGCCATTATCATGCCATCACCTATCGCAGCGGCGAGGACACGCTGGAGATGGGCTTCCACGCCTGGGAGATGGACAAGACCTTCTACTCCGGGCAGTCCTGGCCCCGGTATATCCGGGTGAATGGCGCGAATGACTACCTGCCCGCAGGCATCCAGCGCGACACGCCGTGGAGCATCCAGGGGAGCACGGGGGTGCTGAAGAAAGGCGGGGCGACGCTGCTCTCCGAGCCCGGCTACCGCACCTACCTGCTGGCGGAGACGCAAAGCGGCACCTACACCGCCTACAACCCGATGCCCGACCCGATATATTTCCGTTTCCTTCTGCCCGGCGGGCAGGAGGTGCGCGCGGACGGCCGGCTGGGGATGACCCGCATGCGCATCAACCCGGCGGACGGCACGGCGTGGATTGACTACCAGCTGAAACCGGAGCAGCGGGGCTACCCGACCCTGGCGACGGCGCTGCTGCTCACCGGCTTCGCGCGGCAGCCGGCGGTCGTCTTCAACGGCGCGCCGCTGCAAAAACTGGCGACCGTCACCCTGGCAGACGGACCGGCGTGGGTCGTGCCGCTCGGGCCGACGGTGCACCTGAAGGCGCTGCGGCAGCGTGGAGGGTGGCCGTTTTTCCCATGGGGCATCCCCGCTGCGAGCGGGCAGTTGTCCGATGTGGCCCGTCCGCATCAGACCTTCTTCCATGACTGGTACATCGTCGGCCCCTTCGACAACCTGGACTACGCCGGGCAGAATTTTCAGCTCAAGGAGTTCGGCCCGGAGCAGGGGCTGAACCTGCAGGCGACCTACACCGGACTCAACGCGGGCGAAAACGGCCCGGCGCCGGTGCAGTGGCGCCCGCTGCTCAACGTGGAGGAGCCGGCGCTCTCCGACCAGCCGGTGGACCTGCTGGCGCCGTTCGATCCCAATCGCGGCGTCATCGCCTACCTGGCGGCGACCATCGTCTCCGACCGCGACCGCACCGTGCAGGTGATGACCGGCGGCGACGAGCGGCTGGCGGTATGGGTGAACGGCGAGCGCGTGGTGTACAATAACGGCTACCGCCTGGCCTACAAGGACCAGGACCGCGCCTTCGTCACCCTGAAAACGGGCGAGAACCCGGTGCTGCTGAAAGTCGCGCACGGCCACGAATCCTGGCGCCTCTACTTCCGCCTGGCGGACGAGCAGGGGCTGCCGCTGACCGCGGGCGTGTCGTATGCCGGCGCGAGGCGGACGACGCCGGCGGGCCGTGATCCGCTGTGGGAGAAGCAAGCCATCCTGCCTCCGCTCTTTTGAGGGCGAGACGCCGGCGCGCCGCGGTTCCCGCATAGCCGCGCACGCCCCTCGACCTCCGGGAGAGGGGAGCGGGAGGGAGGCTTGGGTAGACGGCCCCACGCCGACAAGGATACGCGTCCTCCCGTATCGAATAACATGGGACGTTTAGCTGAAACGAGCTGAAACGAGGGGTGTTCATGCAGTATCGGCCATTGGGAAAGACCGGGTTGCAGGTCTCGGCGCTGGCGATGGGGTGCATGCGCCTGCCGGAGCACGACCCGGAGCTGGCGGCGCGGGTGGTGGATGCCGCCATCGCCGCCGGGGTGAACTATTTTGAGACCACGCGCGGGTATATCAACGGCAGGTGCCAGCACCTCACCGCCGGGGGGCTGAAAGGGCGCAGCCGCGGGCTGATCGTCTCCGGCAAGGCGGGCATCAGCGCGGAGACCACCGTCGGCAGCTACCGCGAAGAGATCGAGCGGCAGCTGGAGATCCTCGGCGTGGACTACCTGGAGTTCTTTCAGGTGGGCTGGTTCAGCCTGGACCGGCTGGAGATGCTGACGAAGAAAGGCGGGGCGCTGGAGGCGCTGGATCAGGCGCGCGCCGAGGGGCTGATCGGCCACATCGGCTTCACCGGGCACGACACGCCGGAGCATGACATCGCGCTCATCGAGACCGGCCTCTTCGACAGTTTGACGATTCCCTACAATATGCTCAACCGCGCTTACGCGCCGGCCATCGCCCGCGCCGGCGCGTTGGGCGTGGGGGTCATCGCCATGTGCCCGGTGGCCGGCGGCATGCTCTCCGCCCCGGCGCCGCAACTGCAGGCGCTCATGCCCGGCGGGGCGCACACCACCGCCGCCGCCGCGCTGCAGTTCGTGCTGGCGAATCCCCACGTGAGCTGCGCCTGCAGCGGGATGAACACGCTGGAGATGCTGGCGGAGAACGTGGACACGGTGAACGCCTTCCAGGGCGCCGACCACGCGCGGATGGACGCCATCCTTGACGAGTTCGCCGCCCTCGGCCAGCAGTTCTGCACCGCCTGCGGCTACTGCATGGACTGCCCCAGCGGCGTGGATATCCCCGGCAATTTTCGCCTGTACAACTACGCGAAGGTCTACGGCCTGCTGGACTGGGCCGCCGGGCAATATGCCGGCATGGACCCCGCCAAGCGCGCCGCCGCCTGCGCCCGCTGCGGCGCCTGCGAGCCCCAATGCCCGAACACGCTGCCGGTGATGGACCAGCTCGCCGAGGTCGCGGCGGCGCTGGGGCGGGAATGATGAGCCTGTCGGCCCCGCTTCTCCACGACGGGGATGGCCGGGGTCGGGGGCCGACGATGTGGAATAACGGAAGAGGCGGTCTTCCGCACGTGTGACGGCAGAGGAGACGATGATGCACGGGATCAGCGGGAAATCGGCGCGGGCGATCCTTGACCACCTGTACGACGCGGTCTACGCGGTGGCGCCGGACCTCTCCATCAGCTACTGGAACGCCAGCGCGGAGGCGCTGACCGGCTACGCCGCCGCGGAGATGCTCGGGCAGCGCTGCACCAGCCCGGTGCTGATGCACGTGGACGAGCACGGCCGCCCGCTCTGCGCCGACAGCGGCCCGCTGCAGCAGACGCTGCACGACGGGGAGGTCCGCGACTCCCACGTCTTCCTGCATCACAAAGACGGCCACCGCATCCCCGTCTACGCGCGGGTGACGCCGATGCGCGACGACGCCGGCGCGATCTGCGGCGCGGTGGAGATCCTTAGCGATGACAGCGCCTGGCACGCCTCGCAGCTCCTGCTGCGGCGGCTGGACGAGCTGGCGCTGCTCGATCCGCTCACCGAGGTGGGCAACCGCCGCGACGCCCGCCGCCTGCTGGAGAGCCGCATGGGCGAGTGGACGCGCTACGGCGTGCTCTTCAGCGTGCTCACCGTGGACATTGACAACCTGAAAGGCATCAATACCCGCTACGGGCGCGACATCGGCGACCGCGTGCTGCACATGGTGGCGCAGACGCTGCAGCACGCCGTACGCTCCAGCGACGCCGTCTGCCGCTGGAGCAAAGACGAGTTCCTCGTCATCCTGGTGAATCAGAGCACCGCCGGGCTGAACGTCGTCGCCGATAAGCTGCAGCGCATGGTGGAGAGCGCCTTCCTCGAAGTGGACGGCGGCATCCTCTCCCCCACCGTCACCTTCGGCACCACCATCGTCTCCCCCGCCGATACGGTGGATACCCTCATGGAGCGCATTGATCACATTTTCATCCAGAACAGCCGGGGGGCGGCAGCGCCGACGGAGCGCTGACGGGTTCTGTGGATTTCGCCGGTCCCGCTGGGACTGACTCCGCATGGCCGAATACGCACTCGGCAGCATCGCCGCCGCCCCGTGTCGGGCGCCGTCCAGCCCTGCCATGCGGAGTCTGTCCCTTTCGCCCCGGTCCCGCATGGTCGAATACGCACTCGGTAGCCTCCCTGCCGTCCGAGCGGAGGCGCCGTCCCAGCATGAACAGCGAACCGTCTGTGCCGCACACGGGGCCGTGATGCGATTGTCGGCGGCGCTACTCCACTTCGTTGCGTGGCGCACGACCAACAGACGGCGCTGTTCGGTGGGGCCGTGTATCACCCCATGGAGTGGGCGGCGCCGCGCCCTCGGTAGTCCGCGCCCTCCGCGGCGCGTGTGACCAAAAGGCGACACCGTGTCCGACAACACTAGCATCGGGCACGGTGGAGCAATGCGTCACCACGCGCCGCGGAGGGCGCGGACTACAAAGCACGTCACGGTCCAGGCGGCAGTAGAGCATACGTTTGTTCTTTTTGCCAGGCATATGTTTCCTTCAGCGCGGAAGGGACAGACTCCGCATGGTAGGGCTGGGCGGCGCCCGACACGGGGCGGCGGCGATGCTGCCGAGTGCGTATTCGGCCATGCGGAGTCAGTCCCAGCGGGACCGGAAAGAGGAGGGCGCGGCGGCAGGTCGAATTTTCCTGCCGGAGGTGTTGTGCGATGCCGCGCCTGAATCGCCGACAACTGCAGATGCATCCGCTGCGCGAGCGCGTGAGCAAGCTCGCCATCGCGGAGATCGCCGTGCGGCCCGACGGGCCGGCGCCGGCGCTGCCGCCGCATCAGGCGGGGCAGGTGGCGCGATTGGTAGAACGCATTCGCGCGGCGCGGGCGCAGGACCGGCCGGTGATGCTCACCTACGGCGCGCACCTCATCAAGAACGGGCTGGGACCGGTGCTCATCGCGCTCCTCGAGGAGGGCTGGGTGACGCATCTGGCCACCAATGGCGCCGGCTCCATCCACGACTGGGAGTTCGCCTATCTGGGGCGCAGCAGCGAGGACGTGCGGGCGAACGTGGCGCGGGGGCAATTCGGCACCTGGGAGGAGACGGGGCGCTGGATCAACCTGGCCCTCGCCGCCGGCGGGCTGGACGGCCTGGGGTACGGCGCGTCGGTGGGGGCGCTCATCGCCGAGGAGCACCTGGAGATCCCGCCGCCCGCCGCGCTGCGCGCGCAGCTGGCGGCGCTGGCGGCGACGGAGGCCCCCGACGAGACGCTGGGCGCGCTGGCCGATGCGCTGGCGCTCATCACCACCGGCGGCGTCGAGCCCGGCCACTATCGCGTGCCGCACCCGCACCAGCGCTTCAGCGTGCAGGCGGCGGCGGCGCGGGTGGGGGTGCCGCTCACCGTGCATCCGGGCATCGGCTACGACATCATCTACACCCACCCGCTGAACAGCGGCGGCGTCATCGGCCGCGCGGCGGTGCGCGATTTCCTCAGCTACGCTGACAGCGTGAGCCGCCTCACCGGGGGCGTGCATCTCACCGTCGGCTCGGCCATCATGGCGCCGATGATCTTTGAAAAATCGCTCTCCATGGCGAACAACCTGGCGCGGCAGATCGGCCCGCCGCTGACCGACTACCTGCTGGTGGTCAACGATATCCAGGCCGGCGGCGACTGGGACTGGCGCGCCGGCGAGCCGCCGATGGATCACCCCGCCTACTACCTGCGCTTCTGCAAAACCTTCCACCGCATGGGCGGGGAGCTGGACTACGTGCAGGCGGATAACCGGGCGTTTCTGGTGGGGGTGTATCAGGCGCTGACCAAATCGTCATCGTAATCGTCGTCGTACTCGTCATCGTCATCGTCGTCGTCATCGCAATCGGGGCCGGCTCCGTGCGGTTTCAACACGAAGTTGGGAAGAAGGGAAGACACAAAGGTTAGTTTGACAGGGGCAGAGGTTACGCGCGAGAGGTATGTGGGAGTCCGCGCGTAGGCTCCGTAACCGTCCAAAGACGAACTTTTGCGCATGGTTCTCGGCCCGACGGCGTCTCGCCAGCCAAGAGAAGCGATTTAGCGATTACGATGACGATTGATGTGGGAGGTACATTCCATGCTGCTCGATAATCCGAAAAAACTGCGCGACCAGTATGCCGGGGCGCTGCTGGAGGACGTGATTCCGTTCTGGGAGCGGCACTCGCCGGATCGGGAATACGGCGGATATTTCACCTGCCTGAACCGCGACGGGAGCGTCTTCGACACGGACAAGTTCGTCTGGCTGCAGGCGCGGCAGGTGTGGATGTTCGCCAAGTTTTTCAACGCGCTGGAGGCGCGGCCCGCGTGGCTGGAGATGGCGGCGCTGGGGGCGCGCTTCCTCGCCGCGCACGGGCGGGACGCGGCGGGCGACTGGTATTTTTCCCTTAACCGCGCCGGCGCGCCGCTGGTGCAGCCCTACAGCATCTTTGCCGACTGTTTCGCGGCGATGGCGTTCGCGGAATTCGGCCGAGCGAGCGGCGAGGCGTGGGCGACGGAGATCGCCGTGCGCACCTTCGAGCGCATCCTCGCCCGCTGGGAGAATCCGAAGGGGCCGTACAACAAGATCGTGCCGGGCACGCGGCCGATGCGCTCGATGGTGCTGCCGATGATCACGGTGAACCTGGCCATCGAGCTGGGCGGCTCGATCCCTGACTACCCGGTGGCGGCGACGATCCGCGAGCAGCTGCGCGAGGTGATGGACGTCTTCGTGGACCGTGAGATGGAGCGCATCTTCGAAAACGTCGCCCCGGACGGCAGCCACCCCGATACCTTCGACGGCCGCCTCATCAACCCCGGCCACGGTATCGAGGCGATGTGGTTCGTGATGCACGCCGCCGATCAACTGGGCGACCGGGCGATGGTGGAACGCGCCGCCGACGCCCTGGAAGACCAGCTCGATTTCGGCTGGGACGAGCAGTATGGCGGCATCTTCTACTTCCTGGACGCCTTCGGAAAGCCGCCGCAGCAGCTTGAGTGGGACCAGAAACTCTGGTGGGTGCACGTGGAGACGCTGGTGGGGCTCATCCTCGGCTATAAGCTGACGGGCCGCGAGAGCCTGAAGGCGTGGTACGACCAGGTGCACGCCTACACCTGGCTGCATTTTCCCGATCCCGAATACGGCGAGTGGTACGGCTATCTGAACCGCCGCGGCGAGGTGCTGCTGCCGCTCAAAGGCGGCAAATGGAAGGGCTGTTTTCACCTGCCGCGCGGCCTGCTGATGGGGATGCGCTTTCTGGAGGAGATGGGGTGACACGGGGGGAACCGCGGAGTGCGCGGATGGGGGACGGCTCCCCGGGCGTTGCCCTGGGCTAGAGAATGGGCGGAAAAGGAATAGGGAAAAGGGAAGGCGCTATCGCCTTCCCTTTTCCAATCTATCTGCGCAAATCTGCGTAATCTGCGGTTCTCTCTTCCCTACGCTTCCACCGTTGTCTTCACCGCCGCGGGTTGGCGGGGGAAGAGGAGGAGGATGGCGATGAGGCCGAGGATGACGCCGAGCCCGAGGCCGTTGACGACGCGCAGCAGGGAGAGCAGCACGGGGGTGTGGGCGTGGCAGAAGGTATTGAGCACGTCCACCTGGCCGATGGCGCCGCCGAGGAGGAGGATCATCGCCAGCGGGCGCAGGTTGCGCATGGCCGCGGCCATGCCGAGCAGGAAGAGGGGATGGCCGAGCAGGAACTCTTTGGTGCGCGGGCGGGCGACGAGCGTCTGATCGAGCAGCGCGCGGACGCGCAGCTCCAGCTCGCTGACCCCCACGCCGCCGTCATTGCCAGAGCGCGCCAGCATGAGCGCCACCACCACCAGCGCGGCGCCGGCGACGATGATGCCCCAGAGGTAGAGCGGCTGATGGAAAAAGCCCTGTAGATTCGCGGTGACGCGCGCCCGCCACGCGGCAAAACTCTCCCCGGCGCGGGCGAGGCCGTCTGCGGCCAGCAGCAGGCCGAACAGCAGCAGCGGCGCTGCCAGCGCCAGCTTCACCCCGACAAACTGGGTGATCTTCACCAGGTAGCGACCCTCCGCCAGCATGGCGGCGATGAGCAGCCCGCCGAGCACGGTGATGGCGGTGGTGACGAGCAGCGCGCGCACGGCGCGCCAGCGGCGCCGGTCGCCGGCCCCCGTGAGCCGCTGCATCTCGCGATACGCCCCGGTGAGCGCGAGCAGCGGGAAGGCGACCGCCGCCGCGATGCCGAAGCCCATGCGCCCCAGATCGGGATTGACGAAGGCCAGCGCGAAGGCGGTCACGACGCCGATGACCAGCGCGATCAGGCCCACCGTCCCCCACGGCCGCGGCCAGTCCGCCGGCAGCACGCTGATGATCCAGAGGAAGAACGCCGCGCCCGCGCCGGCAAACAGCATCGCCAGCGCGACCGGCGGCAGGTGCAGGCGGGTGAAGGGATGCGCCTGTTTCGTCTCGGAGACGGTGAAACCGCCCTTCTGTATCTCCCCCTTGATGGCGGCGAGATACGTCGCGGCGCCCGCGATGCGGCTGGTTGTCCCCACCACCGGCGGGATGCGGACGTAGAGCACGCGGATGTTGCGGTCCTTCACCGCCAGCCCGAAACGCCCCACCGCTTCGGCGGGCATCATGGTGGCGAGCTCCTCGCGGGAGATGCTGTGCACGCGCACGAGCTGGCCGCCCAGCGCCGTGCCCAGCGCGACGTCGCCTTTCTGTTTGGCGAACTCCACCGCGCCATAGACGAGGCCGAGCTGGGAGAGCTGCACGGCGAGATCGGGGATGAGCGCGCGGTAGCCGGGGATGGTGTCGCCGTCGAAGATGACGATGCCGCGCTGCGTCTCCGGCTGGGCGACCGCGGTCTCGACCGGCATCTCCCAGGATTCGCCGCGCTGGCCGAGGATGCGCGCCACCTGCTCCACTGACGCCGCCAGGCTCGTTGCGTTGAGCGCCGGGCTGCCGCGCAGCCGCGCCACCACGCGCAGGCCGTTCTGCCTGATGAACCGTACTTTCCCGGCGGAGAGACCGAGGCCAATATCCGCCACCTCGCCGCGGTCGCCGCGCACGAGAATGCGGAAGGGGCGCTGGTCATGGAGATTCGCCTCGGGGTAGCCGCGCTTCAGGCCGTCGTAGACGAAGGTGAGGGTGTCCATATTCCCCGGCGTCTCGATGGAGAAGACCTGATCCTGCGGCGCCCAGGCGCTCGCGTAGTGCACGGTCGGGCGGGCGCCGAAGGTGATCTCCCCCTGCGCTTCCAGCGTGTTCAGCGTGTCTTCCTGCACGGCCACCGCGGTGGCGCCGGCCGCTTTCACCTCCTTCAGCACGCGCGTCAGCGGCACGCCTTCGGCGCCGGCGAGGGCGACGGCTTCGTGGTAATCCACCACGATCTCCACCGCGCGCGCGGAGGCTTCCGCCTTCACGCGCAGCGCCAGCGCGTAGGCGGCCGCCAGCAGGCCGAGGGCGATGAGGACGCAACACGCCGCCCGCAGCGGCCGCGTGGATGGTATCGGTGATGACATACGACGACTCTCCGTTCGCCAGAAATTCTACCGTGATCGGCGGCCCGTGAAACGACGACTGCTCCGGTTGGGTCCATCCCGCCCGCGTTTCCACCCGGTCGCGTTTGCGAAACGGGGGAGACTGCCCCCCATGCGTGCCGCACGACGGACGGGAGGGCGTGCCCCCGAGATGAACCCTTCACGCCCGGATTTCCACGCCGCGTGCGCCGGCGACGACCTCCCCGATGCGCCAGGCGGTTTCGCCGCTCGCGCGCAGGCGGGTCAGCACGGTCTCCGCGTCAGCGGCGCGGACGACCAGGGTGAAGCCCACCCCCATGTTGAAGGCGCGGTAGGCGTCGGCGCGGGGGACGTTGCCGGTCCGGATCAGGAAGTCGAAGATCGGCTGGCCGCTCCAACTCGCGGCGTCGAGCACGGCGCGCCGGCCGGCGGGCAGGCTGCGCACCAGGTTGCCGGGCAGGCCGCCGCCGGTGATGTGCGCCATCCCTCGTATCAGGCCGTCCGCCAGCAGCGGATGCACGGCGGGGGCGTAGGCGCGGTGGACGCGCAGCAGCTCGTCCGCGACGCTGACGCCCCAGGGGAGCATGTCGGCCACCGTCAGCCCCGCCACGGTGAAGACCAGCGTCCGCGCCAGCGAGTAGCCGTTGGTGTGCAGGCCGTTGGAGGCGAGGCCGATGACGGCATCGCCGGGGGCGATCTCCGCGCCGGTGACCACGCGGTCGCGGTCCACCAGCCCGACGATGAAGCCGGCCAGATCATATTCGCCGGGGGTATACATGTCCGGCATCTCCGCCGTCTCTCCGCCGATGAGCGCGCAGCCGTTTTCCCGGCAGGCGATGGCCAGCCCCTGCACCACCTGCGCGGCGACCGGCGGGTCCAGCCGGCCGGTGGCGTAGTAATCCATGAAGAACAGCGCCCGCGCCCCCTGCGCCAGGATGTCGTTCACGCAGTGGTTCACCAGGTCCTGCCCGACGGTGGTGTGGCGGTCGGCGAGGAAGGCGACCTTCAGCTTGGTGCCCACGCCGTCCGCGCTGCTCACCAGCACCGGCGCGCTGTACCCGGTCAAATCCGGCGCGAACATCGCCCCGAAGGTGCCCAGCTCCGCCAGCACCGACGGCGTGAAGGTGGCGCGCACGTGCGCCTTCATCAAGCGCACGGCCTCTTCCCCGGCGTCAATATCCACGCCCGCGTCGCGATAGGTATACGATGGCTGCTCCGTCATGCGTCCGACCTTTCCCCGCCCCCGCCCGACGGCGGCGCAGACTTCTGAAACAGTTTCTTAATTGCACGCGCGGCGGGAGGGTTCCTGCCAGGAGCGGCGATGCATTCGTCGTCAGGCCGCGTTGAGCCTCTAGCTGACTGTGGTATACTGGGTCTGTCGCCGAAGGAATGACGCGGTGCGCCTTTTGTTGTTCACCGCGGAGGTCGCGGAGCGCGCAGAGGAGTTGTGTATCGTACTCTCGTCCGGAGGGTCATGCGGTGATCCCGATGCATACTCTTTGCCACATGACTCCCGCGTTGCTCGGTATCCGGTCCGTCGGCCCGCTCCGGCCAGTCCACGGAGGTGGACGCCGTGGCTCTAGCCCCGGATGTGCATCCGGGGGACGGAAGCCGACCGATGAACAGCCCACCAAAGCGAACACCCTATCGCTGGTACGTGATTTCGCCCCCGCCGCTCCTGCGCGTGGCCGAAAAATATGCCGGCACCTTCTCCTACGAGGCCACGAACGGAGTTGTCCGGTTTTCCGTCACCCGCGCGGGACGCTGAAGGCATATTCCCTCTTCATCCCGGATAGAGTATGCTAAAGGCAGAAACCATGCAGACCCTCCATCGCTATCTCGTCATACTGTTGCCGTGTCTGCTCGCGGGCGGCGCCATCGCCGCCGGGGGCGGGCCGCGGACGAACCCCGCCGCGTTCACCGCGAAGCAGTGGGAGGGGCTGTTCACCACCGTGGGGGCGGCGCCGTTGGGCCAGCGGATCGCCATCTGGGCGGACCTGGCGGCGGTGGATGCCGTCTACGCCGCCGACCCGCTGGGCGAAGGGCCGGGGGCGGTGCCGGATGGCGACCCGCTCTGCGATTTCGGCCGCGTGGACTGCGTCACCTATGTGGAGCAGACGCTCGCGCTGGCGCTGGCGAAAGACCAGGCGGGGTTCGCGGAGACGCTGCGCCGCATCCGCTACAAAGACGGCGCGGTGGATTTCCGCGCGCGGAACCACTTCTTCGTCTCCGACTGGCTGCCGGCGAATGCCTGGTGCGTGCGCGACGTCACCGCCGAGGTGGGCGGCGAGGCGGTGAAGACGATGGAGAAGACGATCGCGCGCAAGGCGTTCTTCGCCGGCAAAGGCGTCAACACCGACCTGCCGGACGAGCAGGCGGCGACGCCCTACATCCCGCGTGACGCCGTAGGCGCGGCGGTGCAACGCATGAAGGAAGGGGACATCGCGATCTTCGTCATCAGCACCCCCGGCATCATCGCCGGCCACGTCGGCCTGCTGCGGGTGAAAAACGGCGTCCTCCAACTTCAGCACGCCGGCAGCGCGGAGGGACGCGTGGTGACGGCGCCGCTAGAGCGCTACGTGCGCGGCCTCCCCCCGCGCTTCGTGGGGATGAAGGTCGCGCGGCCCGGCGAGCCCGCCCCCGTCCAGGAAGGAGCGCCCCGTGGTGGACCCTGATTTTCCCGAACGCGAGCCGCTGACCCCGGCGAAGCGCCGCCAGGCGATCATCTCCGCCGCCGTCATGGTCTGTGCCCTCGTCGGCATCCTCGTGTTCAGCCGCATGGAAATGCTGAACCGGGTCTGGCAGGCGCACATCGTGGACGATACCCTGGAATTCGGCTACGGCGCGGACACCACCCTGTCCGACCTGCGCCTGGAGCTGCGCACCCGCGGCGGCGCCGTCTACGTCTACACCCAGCCGGCGGTCACCGGCTATGAAAAATACACCATCCCCCTCGCCGATTTCCGCAGCGCCGCCGACCGGACCACGGAGTACAACCCGCACAGCGGCGCCGCCACCCGCCTGCGCATCTCCGCGACGCGGGATCACGATAAGAAGCGGTTGACCTTTTCCAAGCGGCTGTGAGGCGCCTGGGCGGGCGAGCGTCCCCGCGAGCCGACGCCGGGGGAAGTGATGGAAGTCGTGTTCGGTAAGATAGGCTGTCTCGCGAGCACGACGGATACGACTTCCCCCCGGAGTCGGCTCGCGGGGACGCTCGCCCGCCCGGAGTCGTCCCGATGGCATCGGGATCACCCGCCCGTCTTCACTCCGCCTTGCCTGAGACACTGCAACTTGAAAACACGTTGTGCTATAATACTCCGCTGCGATGACGATTCCGACGACGTGCACGATTGCCGATATCCGTTTCTCGCCCGCGCTGGTGCTGGCGCCGATGGCGGGGGTGACGCATCGCGCCTTCCGCATCCTCTGCCGCCGGCACGGGGCGGGGATGGTGGTCTCCGAGTTCGTCTCCTCCAACGCGCTGGTGTATCACAACGCCCGCACCCGGACGATGGTGCTGGTGGACTCCGGCGAGCACCCGGTGACGGTGCAGATTTTCGGGCAGTACCCCGAGCACCTGGCGAAGGCGGCGGAGCTGATCACCCCGCTGGGGCCGGACATCATTGACATCAACATGGGCTGCGGAGTGCCGAAGGTGACGAAGCTGGGCGCGGGGGCGGCGATGATGCGCGACCTGGCGCTGGTGCGCGCGACCTTCCGCGCCGTGAAGAGCGCCACCCACCTGCCCGTCACGGTGAAGGTGCGCGCCTGCTGGTCGCCGGACGGTCCGACCGCGCTGGACGTGGCGCGCGTGGCCGAGGACGAGGGGCTGGCGGGCATCGCCGTGCACCCGCGGCCGGGGAAAGGGCATCACAACGCCGGGCACGCGGACTGGGCGGTCATCCGTCGGGTGAAGGCGGCGGTGTCCATCCCGGTGATCGGCAACGGCGACGTGCGCACCGGCGCCGACGCCCGCCGCATGTTTGAGGAGACGGGCTGCGACGCGGTGATGATCGGCCGCGCCGCGCAGGGCAACCCGTGGCTCTTCGGCGAGGTGGACCAGTACCTGCGCACGGGCGAGATGCTGCCCGGCCCGACGATGCGCGCACGCGTGGCGATGGCCATCGAGCACGGCGAGCTGCTCATCGCGGACAAAGGGCCTCGCGTGGGCGTGCGGGAGATGCGCAAGCATATCTCCTGGTACATGAAAGGCTTTTACGGCGCCGCGCATTTTCGCGAAGAGGTGATGCGCCTCACCCGCTGGGAGGACGTCGTCGCGCTGCTGCGCCGGGTGGAGCGGGATGAGGCGCTGGCGGCGGGGATGCTGGCGGCGCCGGGCGACTGAACGCGGGCGGGCGAGGACGTTCGCCGGCCCATACTGAAGAGGGGACGAACGATGACTTACGAATTTCACGATGACGAGTACGATCTCGATAACGCATACGACTTCGCCGCCGACCTGGACGATGCGCTGCGCGATCAGCTCATCGGCACGAGCTGGGAGGAGCCGGCGCATCGGCTGACGCCGGACACGCCGGCGGAGGAACGGGTGGCGCTGTACCAGGAAATTCGCCGGGCGGGCCTGCTGCCGAACGAAGCCACCTTCTTCCTCATCGCCTGGGCGGTGGAGACCATCGCCAACGACCGCGCGGCGGCGCTGCTGCAGGCGCAGTACCAGAGCCGCTTCGCGGAGATGGAGGAGCGGCTGGGGCTGAGCGAGCAGGCCATCGAGCATTTGGAGTCGGCGCCGCCGGAATATCGCGCACTGCACCTGGAGTTCGCGCAGGCGGCGGCGGCGCTGTTTGTCGCCACGTTTCAGGCCTTCGGCGAGCACAAGATGGCCAGCCTGCTGCGCCGGAACTCGGAGGAATTCGACCGCATCTACGATGCCGGCTACGTATTCTTCCTCGGCCCCGCCGAAGAGAGCGCGCTGGAGGGATTGTGGGCGATGAAGGCGAATGACTGACGGGAACAGGTATACTGCCATGACCGCTACCCGCCCGCTGCGCGTCGTCTCCATCAGTCTCGGCGCCTCATCGCGCGATAAGGTCGTCACCGCGACGTTTCTGGGCCGCGAGGTGACCATCGAGCGGCGCGGCACGGACGACGACTTCGCGAAGGCGATCCGCCTCATCCGCGCGTTGGACGGGCAGGTGGACGCCATCGGGCTGGGGGGCATTGATCTCTATCTGGTCGCCGACGGGCGTAAATACATCATCCGCGATGCCCTCAAGCTGGCGCGGGCGGCGCGCATCACCCCGGTGGTGGACGGCAGCGGCTTGAAACACACGCTGGAGCGCCGCACGGTGGAGTGGCTGCAGGAGCGCGGGGTGGTGGATTTCGCCGGCAAGCGCGTACTGCTGGTGAGCGGGGTGGACCGTTTCGGCCTGGCGGAGACGCTGCCCGCGCTCGGCGCGCGAACGCTGTTCGGCGATCTCATCTTCGCCCTCGGCATCCCCCTCCCCATCACCACGCTGCGCGGCCTCCGCACGCTGGCGCGCCTGTTGCTGCCCCTCATCTGCCGGCTGCCCTTCTCGATGATCTACCCCACCGGGACGAAGCAGGATGAAACGGTGGCCAAATATGGCCGCTACTTCACCGCGGCCGACATCATCGCCGGCGATTTTCACTTCATCCGCCGCTACATGCCCGCGCGGCTGGACGGCAAGGTCATCATCACCAATACCACCACCGACGGCGACCTGGCGCTGCTGCGCGCGCGCGGCGCGGCGCGGCTGGTCAGCACCACGCCGGAATTCGCGGGCCGCAGCTTCGGCACGAACGTGATGGAAGGCGTCATCATCGCCCTCGCCGGCACGCGCCCGGAGGCCATGACGCCGGAGGATTATCAGCGCATGCTGGAGCGGCTTGGGTGGGAGCCGCGGGTGCTGGATTTGTCCGCGTGACGGCGGAGGCCCCCCTTCATCTTGGGGCCGCGGAGTTGCACTCCGCACGAACTCACGTCCGCGTGGGCGCGGCCGATGCCGACGCGGTACGCGCCCGGAGCCTGCCGCCCCGGGCTGACCGGCGTCCCGTGCTTCACAATCAGCCCGGAAATATGGTAGGCTGTCGCGTATGCTCTGGAGCAGTTGGCACAACCATACCGGTGATGGGGCGCGTTTTTCGTATTGTGCCGAGCCGGAGTTGACCCCCGACGTCTACCGCAAGGCGCTGCGCCACGGCCCCTGGCAGGCCTTCGCGCTCACCGAGCACGCGTTCGCGCTGGCGATCCCCGCCGAGGAAAGACCGTGGCCGCACCAGTGGTATGAGGAGCCGGAGCGGCTGTGGGCGTATCGCGCCTTCCGCGAGGAGAAAACCGAGCGGTTCCTGGAGCGCACCGCCGCCGCCTGCGACGGCAAGCGCCTCTACCGCGGTCTGGAAGTGGAGGTGGCCTGGGACGGCACGTTGAGCATGGAGCCGCAGCTCTGGCCGTATCTGGATGTCGTCATCGGCTCCATCCACTACCTGCCCGGCGCGCGCGAGACATGGCCGGACGCCCACATCATGCAGCTCGCGACGCTGCTCGCCTACCCCATTGACATCCTCGGCCATCCCTTCCGCGAACTGGCGAAGGCCGGTCCGGTGCCAGAGGAGATCATCGTCGAGACGCTGAAGCTGGCCCACGACGCCGACGTGGCCATCGAAGTGAACGCCCACCTGCCCTGCGGCGACGACGCGCGCATGCTCGCGCATGCCGTCCGCATGGGCTGCCGCGTCGCCACCGGGCTCGATGCGCACGCCCGCGCCGAGCTTGCCGGACACGCCTACTTCGCGCGCGTCGTCGCCGACAGCGGCGTGAACCCCGCCGACATCCGCTTCTTCAAGCCCGTGCGCAAGTCGCCAAAGCCGCGGGTGCTGGCGCGATGATGGCCAGACCGGGCGGTAGCCCGGCCGCGCGTTGTGCCAATGCCGCGCCGGCGCCGGGTATTTTCGACCACATCTGTCTGCAATACGCCGCATTTCCCGTTCAGCGAGCAGGGGCAGGGGCGTTGCCGTCTGCTCCGACGCTGCCGGGGTCTCACCCCTCCTCCCGCCGCCATCCTGGCCGGGAGAGGGGACGAGTGTGGAACGCGGAGGGGTGGCTTCCTATTGTGGACAAGGGTGATTTTCGACCGGAAGTGTACGGCCGACGAGGAGGCGCGCGGGGCAGGGGGCGCGGGGGTCGCGGCGCGGAAGGTCAGGGGGCCTGTCGGGGAGCAATTTCGTTTTCTTATCTCATACGTAAATAGATGGAAAAACACGGAATATATCGCAAACAATGCACCGAAATCGTCTCATGGATCTTTTGAGAAACTGTACAAAAAGTCTCGGCGCGGGCCTGCTGGGGGCTTCCGGCCTGGCTCGGCGTCCCGATGGCCGCATTCTTTTGCGACGCCATCGGGGCTGGCCATCCTGGCGGCGGGGGAATGTCATGCGCGGGCCGAGCGCGGATGTTTCCGCAGGAGCGTGATCAGTCCGATCACGGCCTGGGTGGCGAGCGCGCTCGCCATGAAGCCGAACACCAGCAGCGCCAGTACGAGATGTCCCCATACCGCTCCCAACAGGATGATCTGCATGACCGCGCCAAATCCATCCATTTCGGCCCCCCTGTTCTTCAGTGATATTATACCGCGTTTTCGCGCCGGCGCAAGCCATACTTTCGGCGTCAGATTCGGCGACAATTTCGATGGGAAACGGCAGGAATTCTCCCCTGGCGCGCCGCGTCATGGTGGACGGCCGCATGGGGGAGCTGATCGCTAGCGTGCCGTGAAGAGGAAATACGCCACCACCGGGATGGCGAGCAGCAGCAGGAGCAGCAGGATGGCGATGATGATGCCGATGACGGCGCAGCCGCTCATGGGATACGTGTAGCTGATCGGGCGGCCATCGCGGACGGCGCGGGCGGCCTGCGCGAGCTGGCGCAGGATCAGTTCGAGATCCCAGCGTGCCAGACCGACCCAGGCGTAGGCCGGCGCCGGCAGCGGCACCAGCAGTTTCTGCGCCGGGCTGGCCGCGACCGCGCGGGCAATGTCCGGCGTCACCGCGCCCGCCGCGGCGTCCGGGGAGACGACATACCAGGGGGCGATGATGAGGGTGGCGCCCGCCAGCGCGTCCGGCAGCGCCTCCGGTCCCGCCCCCAGCATCCCGGCCGCCGCCGGGGTGAGGCCGACCGGCAGCAGCGCGGCGTCCGGCAGCTCGCGCCGCAGCCGCTCCAGCGCCGCGCGCCCGAAGTGCCCGTCGCCGGCGTCGAGGATCACGATGCGGACGGTGATCCCGCGCGCCGCGTTCTCCCGGGCGCTGGTCCGCGCATCGGCGCGCACGCTGGCCAGGTGGTAGACCCACACGCCGATCCCGATGAGCGTATTGGCCACCGCCGACGCCAGCGTGCTGACCAGATGCGTCTCGCCGCCGCCGAGGCCCAGCGTGAGGAGGCGATACACCACGGTCACCAGGCTGGCGAGCACGGTGACGGCGGCCACGAAGAGGAAGAAATACAGGTAGACGCGCCGCACCAGCGACGCGCGTTCCCCTTCGCCGGCGGCGGTCTCCGCGTCAGCCGCGCGCTGCGCCGCCCGCCAGGGCACGATCCAGACCGGGAGGCCGACCAGCAGGGCGGCGATGCTCCAGGCGAGCTGCGCAAACAGCGCGTCGCCGAAGCCGCCGTCGGCAAGCAGGGTGATAAGGTGCCCGATGACCCCGGCCAGGCCGATGAGGAACGCCGACAGGCCGATGGCCGCCATCAGATACCAGTAGAGCCGGCGGATCTGCGCCTGCCGGGGCGCTTCATCCGCCTGCCGGGCGTCTTCGCGCAGCACCACCGCGTGGAAGCCCCACACGGCCGCCAGCACGAGGATGGCGGCGAACGGCCGGCGCAGGTCGGTATCGGGCGGCAGGCCGAAGCCGCGCCGCAGCACCTCGGCGAGGAAGATGGTGAGGCCGGTGACGGTGGCGAGCGCGCTGATGAAGAGGACGGCATACAGGTAGAGCTTGCGCGTCAGCGACTGCTCTTCGCCTTCCTGCCCGGAGGTAAAAAGCCGCTGCGCCTGCCCCCAGCAGAGCCGGAACAGCGCGCCGCCGACCAGCAGCAGCGCGAGGTTGTCGGTCCAGCCCGCCGGGGCGCGGATCGCCGGCGTGGTCAGCGGGAATTGCGCCAGCAGCCACGTCAGCAGGCCAATCAGCGCAAAAATCGCCATCGTCAGGCCGATGGCGCAAAAGAGCAGCAGGTACAGGCGGCGGATGACCGCGGCGGCGTCGGCATCAGGCACCGCCCGCGCGTCGCCCGCCAGCAGCAGGCAGTGATACGTCCAGACGCTGCCGAGCACGAGGAGGGCCACCAGCGCGTGCAGGAGCGACGTCTGGAAGACCCCCGTGTCCCCGGCCGCTCCGCGCCAATGCGGCGCGTCGGGGAAGGGCAACGCCAGCAGGCCGGCCAGCAGATCGTAGGCGTTGGCGAGCATGGGGACGAGCAGCGCGCCCGAGACGACGTAGAGATACAGGCGCCCGACGAGGGTGGCGCGCTCATCCATCTGCCGGCGCACCCAGCGCCAATGGCCCAGGTAGATGGGCAGGGCGATGACGACAATCGCCACGTTCCGTGCCAGCGCATCGCCGGTATCCCCGACGGCGCCCGCCGCGAGCAGCAACCGCCCCAGCGCGATCAGCGCCCAGACGACGGCTTGCAGGCTGATGAGGCTGATGAGGTAGGCATACCAGCGGCCTGCCGTTGACATCGTGTCGTCCTTTCACCGCGCCGCGTCGCGCGGCTTCCGCTCCCACTCCCACGACCAGTATGCGTCAGCGTGGATGATCTTCCACGCCGCGCCCTCGCGCCGCAGGGCCACGTCGAAGGTGGAGGTATAGGCGTTGCTGCCGAAGAGCCCATCCGAGGAAAAGGTGGTCCGCTTCACCGTCACGATGGTCCGATCACTGAGCGCGCGCGTGTCGCCCGTCTCCAGGGAGACGTTGTCGAAGTCGAAGTGATACGCCTGGTCCTCAATGTCCCGCGTGAACGCCCCCAGCGTCGGCGGATAACCGGACAGCGTCGGCGACAGATAGCCATAGGCCCGGGCGTAGTCCCGCTGCTTGAGCGCGAGCAGGTAGTTGTGCGTGACGCCGGCAGGGGTGTCGTCGGCGCGGTAGGCCGGTTTCGGGCGCAGCACCGTCACCGCCACCGCCGCGCACACCAGCAGCGCGGCGCCGATGACGATGCCGATCAGCCACTTATCCGAAGTGTGCATCGCCAGCTCCTCTGGAGTAGAATCGTCCGTTCGGGGAGAGTATTTGACGAAGCAGGGGCCGTCTCCTGCTCACAACGGCGATATAGGTAGTATATCATCTCTGGCGGCCAGCAGGAGATCGTCTGCTTGCGGTCGAATTGTGGGTTACTCTACCTGGGTGCGTTCCTCCAGGCGTGAATTTTTCCGCGCGGGGCGAAGGCAAAAGGTCTCGTCATGGACCTACGGTTAGGATTGGCTGTATGCGAGAGATGGCGGACATTTTCAACGAGTACGGCTTGCTGTCAGCAGGTCCGCACCCGTATACTATGGCAGCACTGGAGGAGGATTTCGTCCGAGCGTTTCCATATTCCGTTCGACGGCCGCAACTATTCGCCGGACTGGTGCGGCTGCGGGGGGATCTGCTCTCCCGAGGTTTGGTCGGGTATTGGTATGTGAATGGTTCCTTCACCACTGGAAAGCCGGAGCCGGACGATGTAGATGTTGCCGTTTTCATTGAGCACGACCTGTTTAACACCAGTAGTTCCGAGGCCCAGGCGTTTGTCCGAAACGAGTTAGAGCAAGTTGATACGGCAAAAGCAAGGTATATGGCGCATCCCTTTCTCATACTGTGCTGTCCGATGACACATGTGAATTATGATGCCTTCATATCGCTGAAAGATTACATTGTGAATGAGTTCGTGCGGGTGAAGGAGATGCCATACGACGAGGGTAATCCTGCAAGACACCGAAAAGGGTATGCTGTCGTGCTGTTGGGGGAATATGAGCTTGGAAGGTGTTCGGTATGACACGATCCGTCAAACAGATCAATGCGGAATTGCAGCGCCTGCGTAAAGTGAAGGCGGCCATCGAGCGCGTTGAGACGCAGGATGTCGTCTGTGAAATCGGCCTGCTTTCGCTTCGGCGCCGTGAAGCCAACCTTGTTGCGGAACGGCGCGCATTGCGTGAGCGCGAGCGCGCGTGTGGCCCGCGCTCACCTCGTCGCGCAAAACGCACGGCCCGGCACGGCGGGAGCCCGGCGCCGACGGCGCCGCTGACTATCGCGGCGAAAGGCTTGTGAATCCGTCACCGAGACAGGCGCTCGCACGGCAGCCGTCGTGCCACCGGCCCACCATGCCCATGGTGGGCCGGCGTAGTTCTCCCGCATGCCATACGGCGTCTGCTTGGCAAATCACCCGGCTCCCGGTATAATGCCCTTGGTTACATGCGCATGAATAGCCCGGTGCCGCATGGTGACCGCGCGGGAGGCTCCCCATGCGAAGGTCTGCGTTATTCGTCCGCTGTCTGCTGCTGGTCTGCCTCGGGATATGGGCGCGCGCCCAGGCGCCGGCGCCCGCGCCGGCCATCGTCTCGCTGGCGGAGTACGGCCCCATCGCCACCCCGGCGCAGGCGGACGCCGCGCTGGAGAACGCCGCCGCCGCGCTCATCGCCGGCGGCGGGGGCATCCTGCTCATCCCCGCCGACGCCCCCGCCGGCTGGAAGCCGGAGAATATCACCCAGGGCGCCTGGCGCAAACCCGATCCCCCCGCCCCGGCCCGGCAGTGGGGCTACACTCCCGGCATCACCATCGTGGATCGCCGCGGCGGCGCGGTGACCGTATCCGTGCCGCAGATGACCCCGCTGACCATCGAGCGCACCCTGCGCATGGCCGCGGGGCAGAGCGCCGGGCACTGGGGCTACCTGCCCATGCTGCAGCTCAATAATCATCTCATCCGCGGCGCCGCCGGCTATCAGGACAGGGTCGTCGAAGGAGTGCAGGCGGGCAAGGCGCGGCGCATCTACGTCCCCACCATCCGCGGCCTGTTCCCCGGCATGCTCGTGAACGCGCCGGGCGGCAAGATGAGCTGCCTGTATATCCGGTCGCTGGGCTATGATGCCGAACGCCAACTGCCCTACGTGGTGGCGGACGTGGACGACGACATCGCCGCCGGGACGCCGCTCTCCAGCACGACCCACGCCAACGTCCTCCGCATGGATACCTACTCGCACACCGAGAACCAGACCTTCGACGTGATGGTGAACCGGCACAATTACTCGCAGGGCGACAACTACCTGTATTACGCCGGTTTCCGCTACATGGGCGACGAGCACGCCGCCGCCGGCGACGAGAACGGCGTGCTCTACGCCGCCTTCCCCGTCAGCATGACGAACATCTTCCGCGGCACGGTGGAGACGTTCACGCCGCCGACCGCCGAGCTGACGTACCGGGAGGCGACGAACGCGCACACGCTGGCCTCCGGGCGCCCCATCATCAATATGAATCCGGCCAAATGGATCACCGCCGGCCGCGCGCATATCATCCATCCCGGCGGCGCGCTCATCGGCTACGCCGACCGCGTGCGCTCGTACGACGCGCCGTGGACGGAGGAGGTGGTGGGCCGCTACTTCGCGGTGGACGAGCCGGACGAGTACGTGCCGGGGTCGGCGGCCGTGCGCCGCTGGTACTACATCGCCGGTTTTGGCGAAAAAGATGGGCTGAAGTGGCTGAGCATCCAGCGCAACTGGTGGGGGGCGAAGAACAACGTCAGCATCACCCGGCTGTATAATCCCGCGCACTATACCACCGGCATGGCGCAGAAGGACGCGAAGCCGTTGAAGTATATCATCGCCCCGGGCGCGAACGTTTACGATGTCGCACGCGGGGTGAAGGATGACGGCCCATCGGGCGGGCGCTACGCGGGCGGCGCGCTGGAGCGCATTATAAAACTCTCCCCCGGCCCGCACCTGGGCACGGCGTTCGACTTCGCGCCCGGCGACCCCATCGAGCAGGCGATGGGCCCGGATCCCTTCAAACCCATCCCCTTCCGCTCGTGGCTCTTCGAAAACGTGCCGGGCGCCTTCCCCGCGCCGGTACTTGACGTGGCCAACCACGGCGAAACCCAGCGCCACGCGGTGCTGTCGGTGGACGGCGGCTCCGGCCGGTATGCCGAGTATCGCGACCCCGCCAAACCGCTGCCGCGCCCGTGGAACAAAATCATCGAGGTCCAGAGCGCCTGCACCGAAGGCATTGCCTTCGCCGGCGATACCGCCGACGCGGCCATCGCCTTCCGCCAGCCCGGCCAGCCGCAGCAGATGAAGTGGAGCGGGAGCGACTGGAACAGCCCGCAGGGCATCCTCGGCGTCTCGAACAGCGGCGATCTGCAGCTGTGGTGGCGGCCGCGCGGCTATACCGGCGACGCCGGCGGCGTGGACCTGGCGGGCGGCGAGCTGACCGCGGTGCGCGGCCTGGCCGGCAACAGGGCCGCCGGGTTCTCCGCGGCCGGCGGCGCCGGCAAGGCCGCCAACTTCCGCGGGGTGCAGGTTCCCGTGCCCGCGGGGGCGGAGGCGTTCACGGTGACCTTCCCGACGGCGGAAAAGGACGGGGCCTACGCCGTCACCGTGTCGCCGTCGTGGATGACCGCCCACGCGGTGACCGAGCGGGCGGCGGCGGGCTTCACCGTGCGGTTCGATCGGCCCGCGCCGGCGGGGGCGGCGGTGGATTGGGTGCTGATGCGGTAGGAACAGCACTCGTGCGGAGTGCAACTCCGCGGCCCCGGTGGTGGCCCGGACGGGTTAACCTCGCCAGCGTGCTGTGATCAAGAGGGATGGAAAGGAGCCAGAGATGCGGGCGATTGTGGTGCTGATAGGTGTGCTGCTGCTCGGCGCGGTGTTCGCGCAGGAGGGGCCGACGCCGGTGGCGGGGGTTTACTCGCTGGAGCAATTCGGGCCGGTGGCGACGGTGGCGGAGGCGCAGGCGACGCTGGACACGGCGTCGGCGTGGCTCATCGCGCGGGGCGGCGGGGTGCTGGTGATCCCGAAGGCGGCGCCGCCGGCGTGGCAGCCGGAGAACACCGCGCAGGAGTCCTGGCGCACGCCCGCGCCGCCGGCGCCGGCGACGCAGTGGGGCTACGGGCCGGGCATCACCATCCTCGACGGCCGCACCGGTTCCATGCGGGTGCTGCTGCCGCCGATGAGCGGCATGACCTTCGCGCGCACGCTGAAGATGCCGGAGGGACAGAGCGCCGGGCACTGGGACTACCACCCCATGCTGCAGCTCGACAACAGCGTGGTCCGCGGCACCGCCAGCTATCACGACTGGGTGGTGGACGGCGTGCAGGCGGGCAAGGACCAGCGCATCTACGTGCATACCCTGCGCGGGCTCTTCCCCGGCCTCTTCGTCAACACCCTGGGCGGCAACCTGAACCGGCTCTACATCAAGTCGCTGGGGTATGATACCGAGCGCCGGCAGCCCTACGTCATCGCCGATATTGACGCCGACGTGCGCAAAGGCGCGCTGCTCTCCAACAAGACCCACGCCAACGTCCTCCGCATGGACACGTACTCGCACACCGAGAACCAGACCTTCGACGTGATGCTGAACCGGCACAACTACTCGCAGGGCGACAACTACCTGTATTACGCCGGCTTCAACTACATGGGCGACGTGCACTCCACCGCCGGCGACGAGAACGGCGTGCTCTACGCCGCCTTCCCCTACAGCCTCTCCAATCACTTCCGCGGCAGGGTGGAGGCGTTCACCGCGGCCACCGCCGAGCTGCAATACACCGGCGCGGCCAACGCCCACACCCTGGGCACCGGCCGGCCGATGATCAACATGAACCCGGCCAAATGGATCACCGCCGGCAGCGTCGTCATCGTACGCCCCGGCGACTGGTACGACATCGGCCCCTACGTGAAGAACCCCGTTTTCGCGGGGAAGAGCTATCCGACGCAAGTCATCGCCGACGCGAGCACCGGCGGGCGCGCCGAGCTGCGCATGGGCGGCCTCATCCTTTTTTCAGCGGACGCGCCGGTGACGCCGGACGTGGTGGGCCGCTACTTCGCGGTGGACGAGCCGAACGAATACGTGCCCGGCGGCAACCGGGTGCGCCGCTGGTACCACATCCACGGCTTCACCGCCAATCCGGACGGCACGAAGACGATCACCATCACCCGCCACTGGTGGGGGGCGAAACCCGCCGGCGCGCCGACCCTCTACCGCCCGGAGCACTACAGCGAAGACGGCCGGGTGACGCCGCTCACCTACATCATCGCCCCCGGCGCGAACGTCTACGACGTGGCACGGGGGGTGAAGGACGACGGCCCCTGGGGCGGACGCTACGTGGGCGGCGCGCTGGAGCGCATCGTGAAGGTGGCCCCCGGCCCGCACAGCGGCACGCCGCTGGATTTCGCGGCCAACGACCCCATCGAGCAGGCGGTCGGCCCCGACCCGTTCAAGCCCATCCCCTTCCGCGCGTGGCTTTTCGAGCAGGTGCCCGGCGCCTTCCCGGCGCCGGTCTTCGATATCGCCAACCACGGCGCGACGATGCGCCACGCGGTGATGACGGTGGCGGGCGGCGGCAACTCCATCGAGGCGAGCGCGAAGCGCGCCGACGGCAGCCCGCCGTGGAACACGATCATCGCCATCAACTCCGCCTGCAACGAGGGCATCGTCTTCGCCGGGGACACCGCCGACGCCGCCATCGCCTTCTATCAGCCGAACAATCGCCCGCAGCCCATCAAATGGTACTACGACGGGCAGACGAAGACCGCCTCGCTCACCGTCTCGCCGAAGGACGGCGCCTTCCGCTTCGAGGGCGGCGGCATGTCGCTGCCCGGCGGGCTGTTCAACGTCGGCGGCCTCTCCGGCACCGAGACGAAGGCGCGCAACCTGCGCGGGGTGAACGTGCCGGTGCCCGAAGGCGCGAAGGCATTCACCGTCACCTTCCCCAAAGCCGAGGCCGACGCCGCCTACGCCGTCTTCCTGGAATTCACCTGGCTCACTAACCGTGCCATCACCGACCGCGCGCAGGACGGTTTCACCGTCCAGTTCGAGACCCCGCCGCCGGCGGGAGCGAGCCTGTGCTGGATGCTGGTGCGGTGAGGGAGAACACGGGTCGCGGGACTCCGGCGAAACAGGGGAACGGAACCGCGGAGCTCGCCGATGGAGGGAGAGTGCATCACATCTCCTCTCGCAGGGGCAGCTCAGCGTCGCCGCGCACGAAGACGGGGATGCAGTGGAGGGGGGCTTCGACGGTGAGCCATTGGCCGCCGACGTGGATGGCGTCGGTCCAGGCGTCGCGCCAGCGGTCGCCGTCGGGGAGGTAGACTTCGCGGCGGGTCGCGCCCTGTTCGAGGACGGGGGCGATGAGGAGGTCGGGGCCGAAGAGGAACTGGTCGTCGGCGGCGTAGGCGGCTTCGTCGTCGGGGAAGTCGAAAAAGAGCGGGCGCATGGGCGGGGTGCCGTGCGTGTGCGCCAGTTGCATCTGCGCCATGATGTAGGGGCGCAGGCGCTCGCGGAGGCGCATGAGGCCGGTGATGATCGCGTAGGCGTCCTCGCCGAAGGACCACACCTCATTCGGGCCGCCGGATTTCGCCGTGCCGGGTTGGCGCACGCCGTGCAGGCGAAACAGCGGGCAGAAGACGCCGTACTGGAACCAGCGCACGATGAGCTCGCGGAAGTCGGCGCTCGCCACGTCGCCGCCGTGGAAGCCGCCGATGTCGGTAGTCCACCAGGGGATGCCGCTCATGGCGATGTTGAGGCCCGCGCGCACCTGCGCCCGCAGCGCCTCGAAGGTGGAGGGGATGTCGCCCGACCACACCGCGGCGCCGTAGCGCTGGCTGCCCGCCCAGGCGGAGCGGCAGAGGTTGAGCACGCGCTGCTCGCCGGCGGCGGTCATGCCGTCGTAGAAGGCCCGCTCGTGCAGCATCGGGTAGAGGTTGCCGACGGCGGCGCCGTTGCCCAGGTGGTAGCGCATGTGGTCGTGGTCCATGGGCATGATCTCCGGCTCGCAGGCGTCGAGCCAGAAGATGTGGATGCCGAGATCGTAGTAGTGTTCCTTCACCTGCTGCCAGAGAAATTCGCGCGCTTCTGGGTTGGTGGGATCATAGTAGGAGAGGAGCATGCGCCCCGCGGGCCGGGTGTCCTCGAAGGACATGACGGCGGGCAGCCCGCGCTCGGTGAGCGCCAGCAGGCCGGCGTCCTGCATGCGCCCGTAGTTGTCGCTGTTCGGATTCACCGTGGGCCAGATGGAGACCATCAGCTCGATGCCCATCGCCTTCAGCTCGCGCACCATGCCGGCGGGGTCGGGCCAGCACGCGGGATCGAACCGCCACTCGCCCATCATCGTCCAGTGAAAATAGTCCACCACGATGACGGAGATGGGCAGGCCGCGGCGCGTATACTCCCGCGCCACGCTCAACAGCTCCTCCTGCGTCCGGTAGCGCAGCTTGCACTGCCAGAAGCCGCTGGCCCACTCCGGCATCATCGGCGCGTGGCCGGTGGCGTCGGCGTAGTGGCGCAGCAGCTCGGCGTAGTCGTCGCCGGCGGTGAGCCAGTAGTCAATCTGTTGCGCGGCGTCGCACGTCCAGCGGGTGAAATTGGTGGCGAACTCGGCGACGCCCACCGCCGGGTTGTTCCAGAGGAAGCCGTAGCGGCGATTGGAGACCACGAAGGGGATATTCACCTCGGTATTCTGCTGGCGCAGCTCCAGCACCGCGCCCTTTTGGTCCAGCAGGCCGTGCTGATGCTGCCCCATGCCGTAGAGGCGCTCGCCAGGGTAGGCGCGGAAGCGCTGCTGGATGCGGTAGGCGCCGCCGTCGAGGGATTTGAAGTCGCGCACCAGCAGGTGCGGCAGCTCCTCCAGCAGCACGGCGCCGTCCGCGCGCAGGAAGCGTATCCAGCCGGTATCGCTGATGGTCACCACCAGCTTGCCGTTGCGCAGCTCGGCGCCGTGGTTTCCGACGGCGATTTCCGCCTTCCCCGCCTGCTCCGGCGGCAGCAGCGCCCCCGGCAGCTCGCGCACGCCCGGCGCCGGCGCGGCGCGCACGCGGGCGCTGTCCGCCCCCCAGGGCTCGATCCAGACGATCTCCTGCCCTCGCCGCCAGCTAATGCGGTGCCCGTCTGTCCTGATCTGCGCCATGGGTGCCTCCGTGAGGTGGGATGAGGGGGATATTCGCCGGGGGAAGCGTCCCCCCTTTCGGCGGAGGGGCGGGAACATTGGCGGGTGAGAGACTGTCTAAGAAATTGTTTTCACCGTCTGCGCCGCCGTCTCACGGGTGCTGCTCGCGCCTGGCCGCGTTGGCTGGCCTGGCATGTACTCCCCAGTACACTCGCGGCCCTCCGCCTTGCCAGCCACGAGCAGCCCGCCGCGAGCCGACAACGCAGACTTCTGAAACAGTTTCTAACAGGCAACGTGACTGCAGGGGAGGTTTTGTATGCTTCGCATCCTGTGTTGGCTCTGCGCGGCGTGCGCGCTGGCGCCGGCGGCGGCGATGATGGCGGCGGTGTCGGACCAGGAATTGGTCGCCACCTCTGATGTTGTCATCGTGGGCACGGTGAAAGAGGACATACGGCTGCCGAACGTACCGGACTGGAACGCCGGACAGGCGACCATCACCGTGCAGCGGGTGCTGCGCGGGCCGGCGCTGGAGACGGTGACGGTGCGCCACGCGGCGCCGCCGGAGACGCGCGGCGGGATGATCATCATGGACCACGGCGGCTTCACCCTGCAGCCGGGGCAGCAGCAGCTCTTCTTCCTCACCCGGACGCGCGACGGCTATACCCTCACCGGCGGCTTTCAGGGGATGAAGCCCATCGGCGACGCGGAGCGTTTTGCCGCGATGCTGGCGGCGCCGGCGGTGACCGCCGCCTTCACGAAACCGGTGAAGCCGATCTTCTTCGGGCGACAGTTTGAAGTGAGTGTCACGGTGAAGAATGCCACTGCGTCCGAGTGCACTATCCACCAGCCACAGCTGCTCGGTTATTATTACTCGACGCTGCTGGACCCCTGGCTGGTCATCAACCCCGTGGCGGTGCCGGGCAAACCGCCCATCTGGACGGTGAAACCGGGTGGAGAGGTGACCATCACCCAGGCATTCACCTACGAGGCTCCCGCTTCCTGGAAAGCCTTCGCCCCGGAAAGCTACATGCTCACCCCGGCGGCGGTGCGGGCGCATCTCTTTGTACAACCTGCCACGCCACAGATGCTGGCCTACCCCATCACCACCCCCTGGCAGACGGCGCTGGTGGGCTATCCGCCGCCGGCGGAGGCGCTGCGGTGACGCGGTGGAGAGGGTAAATTGGACGGGCGAGCGTCTCCGCGAGCCGATGCCGGGTGGACGTGATATAAGTCGTGCACGACAAACCATCATCTCCATCCGGAGTCGGCTCGCGAGGACGCTCGCCCGCCCATCACCCTTGTTCGACCACAACCACCGTATCCGCCTGATCGGGCGGGTTCTCCGGTAACCCTTCGATGATGAGGCGGTCGCCTTCCCAGTGGCAGGGGACGGGTTGGCCGGTGGTGAGGATGCGGGCGGTGACCGGGAGGGCGCCGGGGGTCTCGCCCCACCAGACGTCGGGGCCGAGGTTGGCGACGGCCATCGTGGAGCCGGGCCAGTAGAAGACGTGTAGGTAGACGCGGCTCGCCTTGCGGGTGACGCGGCCGAAGGCGAAGAAGGGGCGTTGTAAGCGCTCGGTGCCGCGCACGGACTCGCCGTGCACGGCCATCCAGCGGCCGACGGCTTCCAGGCGTTCGGCCTGCGCGCCGGGGATGACGCCGTCGCCGGTGGGGCCGACGTTCAGCAGGTAGTTGCCGCCCTGCACCGCACAGTTCACCAGTTGGAAGATGAGCTGGTTGTACGTCTTGTAGTTGTAGTCGTGCTTGCAATAGCCCCAGATATCGTTGATGCAGATGCACATCTCCCAATCGGTGCCGTATGGGGCGGGCTTGCACTCGTTCTCACAGGTGTCGAAATCTTCCGCGGTGCCGGCGCGGGGATTGATGACGATGCGCGGCTGCAGCGCGCGGGCCATGGCGTTCAACTCCGCCGCGCCCAGCGTCTCGGCGGTGAGGTAGTTGTCGTCGAACCACGCGCCGTCGTACCAGAGCAGGTCAATCTGGCCGTAGTTGGAGAGCAGTTCGCGGACGTGGGTGTGCAGGTAGTCGCGCAGCGCGGGCACCTGGCTGCCGTCCCCCGCGGCCACCGCTTTGTAGCAGGGCACGTGCCAGTCGCCCAGCGAGTAGTAGAGGCCCACTTTCAGCCCCTCGGCGCGGAAAGCCTCCGTCACCTCGCGCACGTAATCGCGCTTCGCGCCATGCTTCGTCGAGCAAAAATCGGTGGTGGCGGTGTCCCACAGGCAAAAACCGTCGTGGTGCTTGGTGGTGAAGACCACGTAGCCCATGCCCGCGCGCTTCGCCAGCCGCGCCCAGGCGCGCGGGTCGAACGATTGCGGGTCAAAGCGGTCGGCCAGCGCCTGGTACTCGGCGTCGGGGATGCCTTCCATGTGGAAGATCCACTCGCCCTTTTCCAGCAGCGAGTAGAGCCCCCAGTGGATGAACAGGCCAAAGCGCGCCTGGCGGAACCAGGCCATGCGGTCAGCGGTGGGGTAGGCGGTAGTCATGACAAACCTTTCACGTTCGTAGCTGGTTATGCATCATGCGTCGTGGTTTCTTCCGCATAAATGGCGCGTATGCGTTGCAAGCCTTCAGCGACTTCGCGTTTCTCTGCTTCCCGCTCAAGATATGGCCAATCTAGCCGGTCGCCATGCGCTTTGAGCAACAGGAGTAACTGCAGTGCAGATGACGCCGTACGGCTGGAATGCGCCCAGAACACAAATTCTTCCAACCGGTTAAGCAGCAGATCCTCAACCCCAATGAGCAGCACTTCGGCACCGTTTTCAAGCTCCATAATGGTGACTCGCTCCTGGCTGCCTTCCAGGGGCGGAGGTGGGAATTCGACGACATCACCAAGTGCTGAATGAGTCCAGTACCGATTGCCCAGTCGCTGCGTGAACCCAAGCCCGGTCATTATCTCCTCGAGATCAATATTGGCTGTGGTGATCATATCAAGGTCATGGGTGAGATACTGCCCCATGGTATAGATTTCGACAGCAAACCCGCCGACGATGACGGGAACCACGCTGCCGAGTTCCCGACAAGTTGTGGAGATGACTCCGGCGATAAACGTAAGGTTCTCTCGCAGGTCTGCACCATATCCGTGCTGCTCTAACTCACGCCGATGCCGGGCCAGAATGGCGGATTTGTCCTCTGATTTCATCGATCAGCGCCTGTTCATCAGGGTTCCGAGCGAGCTTGCGCTGCATCGGGTCGTAGCCATAGCGCGCGGCCAATTCCCGCGCAAATTCCGGCAGGCCGCGTGCGCGCAACTCCTGATCCAACTCTTTTTTAATGATGCGTTTCATCGTCGTACCATGGCTATTATGATTCGTGCCGTTGCAGGCGTCAATGGCGGATCAGCGACGCGATGCGTTCACCGACACTTTCATCATCTCATACTTCATCCCAACTTCGGTGGGAATCTCCAGCACGGCGCCGGTATACGTTTCCGTTTTTTCCGCGCTTTTCACCGTCACCGGCCCATCGCCCCAGGGGTTGGCGAGGCGGAAGGGGCCGCCGGCGGGGCTGTCCACCGTCACGCGGGTCACCGTGCCCGCCTTGCGCTCGGCGCTCACCAGGAAGGCGCCGTCGGTGCGCATGCCGCGGAAGGACGCCGCGCGCCAGCGCGCGGGGGCGCCGGCGAAGAGGTAGTTCACCCCCCGGCGGGTGTGCAGCAGCATCTCCTGGATGGCGGCGGTGGCGGCCATGCCGGCCTCGATCTGCATCACTTCCTTCGGGCGGTTGGTGAAGCCGAAATAGCTGCCGGGATAAAAGAGCGAGAAGCCGGGCACGTGGGCGTCGTGCAGCGTGCCGAAGCCTTCGTTGGTGAAGACGCGCTCCCAGATTTCCAGGTAGAGCTCGGCCGCCTCCCCCTTGTCCAGGTGCGTGTGCAGCATCGAAGCCCAGGGCACGCACCAGCCGGACCAGAGGCCGGGGCCGCGGTAAAGCCAGCGGGCGATGCTGCGCTGGATGATGTCGCGCCAGGCGGGGTCGTCGGCGTCGAGCACGTCGAAGGGGGTAATGCCGGCCAGGTGCGAATGGTGGCGGTGGCTCTCCTCCAACTCCACGCCCTCCCAGATGGCGAGCTGCTCGCCGCCGTCGCCGGCGATGAGGCAGGCCGTCGGCAGGCGCCGCTGGATCTCCGCCCATTGCGGGTCGGGCGCGAGGCCGAGGACCGCGGCGGCGTCCCCCAGATCTTCGAGCAAGCGGTGCACGCAGGCGAGCTGGAAGCTGGCGTTGCGCCCCCAGGCGGAGCGCGTATCCTTCGTCAAGTACTCCGGCGAGACGCTCACCGGCAGGCTGTACGCCTCGCCGTCGCGCTCCAGCATGCCCGCGTAGACGCGCATGGCGCCGACCATGAAGGGATAGGCGGTGTCGCGCAGGAACGCGTCGTCCATGGTGTAGCGGTAGTAGCGATACATCATCTGCGCCACCCAGGCGGTGCAGCCGTGGTCCAGCGAGCCGCCCCAGAAGCCGCCGATGCAGGTGCAGCGGTCGTCCACCGCGTGGGGGAGCATGCGGCCGTCCTCCAGGCCGAGGAAGACGCGGGCATTGTGGCGCAGCGTCTCCGTCCAGCTCTCGATCATCGCAAACAGCGGCTTCAGGTTCTCCAGCCGGTTGCCGTGATACGCCGGCCAGTAGCACATCTGCACGTTGATGTTGAAGTGGTAGTCGCTGCTCCACGGGGGCATCTGATACTCTTCGATCCACGGCCCCTGCAGGGTGGCGGGCACGCCGGCGGGATTGGTGAGGCCGGCGAACTTATACATGCCGTAGTCATAGAGGAATTGCAGGCGCGCGTTGGGGATCTCCACCGCCGGCACCGTCGTCCAGTAGGCGTTCCACCAGGCGCGGGCGCGCGTGCGCAGGCCGTGGAAGCCGTCCGCGGCGGCAGCGGCGATCTCCGCGCGCGCGGCGGGCGCCGCCTCCTCCCCGATGACCGCCGCCAGGTAGAGCTCCCGGCCGCGCGCCTGCGCGGCCACGCACAGCGGCGGGTCAGCGGGGCGCGCCTGCACCCAGCCGCGGCAATCGTCCTCGTTGATGACGTGCGGCGCGGAGAAGGCAATGCTCGCGAGATACTCACCCACGTATTCCCAGGCGGGGACGCCGCGCGGGACGGGCATCGCCAACTCTTTCGGACACGCGATGCCGAGCACGGGGGCATCCATGTCCATCGCCAGCCGCACGGTGTGCGAGCGGCCATGCACCGTCAGTTTCACCTCGGCCACGCCATCGTCGAGGTGCAGCGTGCCTTTCGTCAACACGGCGTCGGGGCCGAAATCCAGCTCAAAGCGGCCAATGGGCAGGATGCTGGGATATTTCGGTTCGCCCTCCGCGTTCGCGGGGGCGGAAAACAGCTCCCACAGCCGCCTTTCGTCTCCCGCTTCCAGCGCGGCGCGGATATTGGCGTAGGACATCGCCGCGTGCCAGCGGATGCCGCCGCGGTGGTCCCACAGGTCGGCGCGCCCCAGCGTCACGCGCAGCACGCCGCCCTCGCCCCAGATCATCGCGCCGAAGACGCCATTGCCCAGCAGCATGCCGGTATGGGTGCGCGGCAACGGAAAGTGCCAATCGTACGAGTGGCTCATGAGAACTCCCGGAATGTGATGCGCGGAAAGATTTCCGCGCCGGCGGAAAAATCCCCTGCCGGGCGAGGAGCGGAATATGGCACGGCGAACGCGCGGAGAGCACTGGCGGGCGCGAGGGCGTCGCGCCCGCCAGCAGAACGCATCGAGGACGAGGTACGCGCACGAGTGGCGCTCACGCGCCCGACCGCGCGGCGATGATCGGGATGTATCCGCTCTGACGGATGAGCTGCTGGCCGTTGGGGCTGAGCAGCCAGTCGCGCAGGCGGCGCTCCGGGCTGCCCTCTTTCGCGTCGGCGCGGATGACGGCGTAGACGGGCTCCACCAGCGGGTAGCTGCCGTCGGCGATGGATTCGGCGGTGGGCTGAATATCGTCAATGGCCAGCAGGCGGTTCTTCGCGTTGGGGGCTATAATCGCCTCGTAGTAAAAGACCGAGTAGCCGATGGCGTTCGGCTCCTCCGCCACGCGGTCGAGGATGTCAATCATCGTCAGCGCCATGCGATCCGCATGCGCCGGCATCTTCACGCCTTTCATCACCAGCTTCTCCATCAGCTCCTGGCTGCCGGAGTTCGCATTGCGCGTGAAGGGGCGGATCTTCCCCGCTTTGCCGCCCACCTGCCGCCACTCCACGATGTTATCGGTATAAATCCGGCGGATGTCGTCCAGCGTCAGCGATTCCACCGGGTTTTTCGCGTTCACCACGAAGACGAACGCGTCCAGCGCGATGGGGCGCACGTCCAGCTCCACCCCGTGCTCCTTCGCCAGCGCCAGCTCGTCGTCGGACGGCTCGCGGGCGACGAGGATGAGGCCGGTATTCGGCTGCATGGGTGATCGGGCAGCCATCCCTTCGCGGGGGTCGCGCTCGCGCCGCGGATCGGTGATGAGGCGCTCGTATGCCGTATGCGTGCCCTGGTGGTATACGCGCCACTGTGTCTCCGTATACACCCGCACCTTCTCGATATCCAGGTGGCGCGGGAAGGTGACCATCAGCGAGCGTTCGGGATCGTGCCTATACGCCACGCGGCGCGATTCCGCCGGCAGCCGCAGCGCCTTCGCCAGCAGCAGTTCGCCGAGCGGAAAGGTGGAGGTGGAGCCGTTCACCGTGGGATAATTCTCCGCCGAAATCCCCGGAATGGGGCTCACGTAGTCCGGCAGGTCAATGGGCAGCGGCGGGCGCGGCCAGAAGAGATAGACCGCCGCCCCGATGACGAGGAGCGCGGCGAGGATGTAGAGCGAGACGATCCGGCGTGCGAGCATCAGCTTCCTCCCTGGACGAGCAGTCTTGTGCGGGGCGTACCCGTTTCCTCGTCATCGTAATCGTCATCGTCATCGTATTCATCCACCCATCCCCCCTACTTCGGACAACAGAACGCGATACCGACGAGTGCAACCTGCAACCTGTGACGTCCAATCCTTCGACGACGATGACGACGATGATGACGATGATGACGATTTATACGCAACCGCGGGGAAACGTGTTACCGCGCGGCGTTCATTCCTCCTCATCCGGCCCAATAGCCACCGGCTTCGCCATCTCCAGCGTGACGGCGGCGAGGAGGGCGGCGGCGCGGTCGGGGAGTTCTTGGGCGAGGGCGTGGGCATCGGCGACGGCGCGGGTGAGGGCGCTGAGGTGGACGGCGTAGTCTTGCGGATCGCCCAGGCACTCCTCCGCCGCTACCGTCCGCGGGCGGGCGGCGACGGCGGCCTGCGCGGCGGCCAGGTCGGCACGCGCCAGCGCGCGGGCGGCGGGGTCTTTGGCGTCCGGCGGGCGCAGCGCGTCAATGAGCGCGCCGAGGGTATCGGCCTGCCCGGCGGCGTCATCGGCGGCGAAGTCGTAGAGGATGGTGCCGCCGCAGGTGAGCCATTCGAGGGCGTAGCGGTGTGCCAACAGGCGCGCCATCACCGCGCGGACGCGGGTATATTGGGTGTGCCTCGCCGCCGGCAGCGCCTTCGCCTCGCGATCATTCCAGGCGTGCTTGAGCGCGGTGTAGGTGTCCAGCGCCTGGCGTACCATCCAGGCGGTGGCGTTCTCGCCGGTGAAGCCCACCGCCTGGAGGTAGCGTTCGGCGAAGGCGTCCATGCCCAGCTTCGCCGCCTCCGCCGCCCCCAGGCCGGTCACCGGGTCCACGCCGGGCTTCGCGCCCGGGCTGTCCAGCCGCAGGAAGAGGGGCAGCGGGCCGCCCCAGTTGATGGCGGTCATCACCGCGTGGTAGGGCAGCGCCACCTGGTACGGGCCGGCGGCATACGGCCCGGCCACGTAGGGCGCGAAGTAGAAGGTGAAGCCGGCCGGCCGCAGGGTGTACACGGACAGGTCATCGGCGGTGAAGAGCTCCCACACCGCCGTGCCGCGCGCCGTCGCCTGGCGGTCCAGGTCGGCCTTCACCGGCGGGAAGAGCGTCGCCTGCGGGTTATCGCCGCGCAGCAGGTCGCGCAGGCCGAGCAGCCGCGGCTGCTCGCCGGCGATTGCATAATTCGCGGAGGCGTAGCGCAGATTCGGGTGGGCGCCGCCGGCGTCCACGTATTCATGGACGAGCAGGCTGATGAGTTCGGGGTGATAATAGGCGATGCCGATGCTGTATTCCTGCGTGAAATCGGCGACGTACTCCACGTCCGGCGCGCGCACCGTCTCCTTCAGGAAAGCCGCCTGCGCCCCCGCCACCCGCCAGCCGAGCTGCTTGGTCAGCGCCTGCAGCGCCGCCCCCTCGCCGAGGAAGACGGGGTAGCGGCCGGTCAGCTCGTACCCCGGCCTCTTCACGAGAACGGGTTTATACTGCGCCACCGCCGTCGCGGTGAACGGCAGCTTGCGCGTGCCGTCGGGATTGACCCAAGAGCCGGTGATCGCGCGCAGGTCGGCGGAGAGCCTGCCGGTGAAGCCGCCGGTCACCTTCCCGTCTACCAGCTCCTCCATCGCCAGCGCCGTCCCCGTGCGGTTGCCGTCCAGGCGGAGGTCCGCGCCCACCGTCTCGTAGAAATAATGCCCCTCTACCCGGTCGCCGTCGAACGACAACTCCATCTGCACGGCGAGGGCGCCGTTGACGGTGCCGGTGTAATAATACCGGAGCTCCTCGGCGAGGCCGGGGAGCAGCGCGCCGAACAGCAGCATGAGGCACAGCAGACGTATCGGCATGGGAGCATACCTCACGTGCGGATATTCTGTGTGGGTGGCGGATCACCTTTTCCGAACGCGACCCTCACCCCCCGGCCCCCTCTCCCAGCGGGAGAGGGGGAGTGGCGGGAAGACGGGAACCGATGTTGATGCTTCACCTCCGTTCCCGCTCCCAGGGATAATCGGGAAGATGGAGGACGGCGGCGAGATCGCGGAAGACCCGGTCGGGGCTGGCAAGGAGGAAGTCGTTCGGGATGCGGAAAATGTGCAGCCAAAGGAATGCAGATAATCGTCGCGATTTATGTCATACGTGTGCTGTGATGGTTCATCATGGCCGGCGCCGTCCAACTCGGCCACGAGCTTTCGCTCATGGCAGTAGAAATCTACGATATACAGCCCCATTTGGTGCTGGCGCCGAAATTTCAATCCAAAAAACCGCCGGTCGCGCACCATGTCCCAAAAAAACGCTTCCGCCGGTGTCTGCGCCGCCCGCAACTCCCGCATACGCGCCAGCAATCCCGCACAATACATCCCACCGCGATAATGCTCAGCATCCATTCGCTCCTCCTCTCCGTTACTCCCCCTCTCCCGCTGGGAGAGGGGGCCGGGGGGTGAGGGCCGCCCTCATCCCCCGGTCACTCCCACCGGAAGCACCAATTCGGCGCGTTCAGCAACCGGGCGGCGAGATTGCTGAGGGTGCCGACGCCTGTGTTGACGATGTCCGGGCAGTAAGCGAAGTGGGTGAGGGCGAGCGCGTCGGCGGCGTCGCGGGTGGCGGGGGGGCGGGCGACGGTGAATTCCAGCGTCCTGGCGGTGACGGCGATGATCTCGGCGCCGAATTCTTCCCGCCAGGCGCGGGCGATGGCGACGTGCTCCTCCGGGAAGGGGCTGCCGTTCCACCCGCCGAAGCGCAGCAGCGCGGGAGCGTCGGCGCTCCGCGCGAGCGGCAGGCGGGCGATGAAGACTTCCGCGCGCGGCTCGCCGGTGTCGGCGTCGTAGAGGGCCTGCACGGTATCCAGCGGCGCCGGCTCCTCCGGCCACGCGCCCAGCACCTCCGCGAAGCGGTCTTCCAGCGCGTGCGCGCGCGCGGTGAGCCACCATTCCGGCATGCCGATGGACTGTACGCGGCCGAGGAGGTCGCGCATGGTGTAGGGATCCTTGGCGAGCAGCGCGTGGTGAGCGAGCAGATCCTCTGCGTCGCCCAGCAGGATGGGGATGAAATCGGGGCTGCGCAGCTCCGCCATGCGCGCGAGCGCCGCCGCGCCCGGCGCCGCCTCCACCGCAAAGGGAAACGCCGCCAGGCACTCCGCCACCGCCTGACGATGCCGTCCGCCGCCGAAGAGCCGCGTGAAAAGACCCATGCCATCATCCTCCGGAATGGCCGAAAGTATTCCGCGTGAACGGGGGAATTTCCTTCCGGGAGCGCGCACTGGCAGGACAGGTGTCCGTCTACACCGAATGAAACTGGCTGAGAAACTGTTTCAGAAGTCTGCGGAGATGCGATGAACGAGGACGGCAGCACATCACTGGTCCCGCCGACGCCGGTGGTGCCAGGACTGGTCAGCGAGGAAACACGCGCCGGGCGCACGTTGCGCGTGGTGGTGGGAGTGCAGGTGTGTATCGTGATACTGTATGGGCTCGTGTATGGGACCATGTCGGTACACGCATATGGCATTATTAACCGTTGGCCAGGATTAATTTATATCGCAATCGCTATCTGGTGTTTTTTCCTCGTTGTGCTGCTCAATGGCGCGGGAGCCGCGGGGTTGCATCAGCATACCCGGTGGGCATTTGTTGGCATCCATCTGTTGCCCGCGCTGCCATGCATCGCCCTAGCCTGCTGCCTGCTGCTTGAGTGGAACAGTGCCGTTGCCGGCGGCGATACAGACTTCTTCTGGGATATGACTGGCCTGATGTATGGAGTATTTTTCGGCATCCCCCTGCTCCTCTACCTCATCCTGATGGCCATCTCCATCGTGCTGCTGCGCCGGCCGGGGGTGAAAGCGTTGTTCTCCCCCCGGAATACGAAGCCGTGGTAGCCCGCGCCCTCCGCGGCGCGCGGGGTGGAAGCCTTCAGCCCGTGTTCGACACGAACGCCCCATACTTCGACACCCCGCCAATCATCATGTAAATCTCTCCCATCAAGGTTCGGACAGCCGACGGTGGATGACGCGGGTGCCGCCGGCGCACGCCCCGGTTCTCGCGCCAGGCTCTCGGCACGTTGCCGTCCCGCGTCCGCCGGACCTGTCACCCCGCGACGTCGCCCGCATTGTCCAGAAGGCGATCGGACGGGCACAATAGCTCACATAGTGTGCGGACACCCGCACGCGCGGGTGCATGCAAAAACTGTGAGACCGCACTGATGCTTCCCCCTGCGGCGCTCACCTTTCCCCCTGCACGGACGGGGAGGGGGAACCGGATCGAAACGACAGCCCGTCGTCGCATGGCCACGCACTCCCCCTCCCCATATAGGGGAGGGGGGCGGGGGGAGAGGTGAGCGCCGGTCGAAAAGGAAGCGCACAAGCTTTGCGGACACCCGCACGCGCGCGCAACAAGGAACTTCGCCATCGGCGCGGAATGACTAAGAAATCTGGTACGGGGAGGAGACCCGATGCGTCCGAGCGTGCTGGCGTTGGTCTGGATGGCGGTCGGCGGGCTGTGCCTGCTGGCGGCGCCGGTGTGGCCGGTGCTGCTCTGGCTCGGCATCGGAGTAGACGGCCTGCTGGCGCTGCTGCTGGTGACGGACCTGTTCCTGCTGCGGCAGGCCGAAGCGCTCACCGCGCGGCGCGAGCACGAGGAGATCCTCTCGCTGGGCGCGCCGAACCTGGTGACGCTGGTGGTGGAGAACCCCACCGCCTTCCCCTTCCGGCTGGCGCTGCGCGACGCCACCCCCGACCAGGCGGAGGCCGACCGCGCGCAGGCCGCGGGCACGGTGCCGCCGTTCGGCCAGCTCACCGCCTCGTATCACCTCACCCCGCTGCAGCGCGGCGCCTACCCCTTCGGGCCGCTCACCGTGCGCGTGAAGACGCCGCTGGGGCTGTGGGTGGGGCAATACGTCTACGCGCACGGCGATACCATGCGCGTCTACCCGAACATCCAGCAGACGAAGCAGCAGCACCTCCTCACCCGCCAGCAGCGCACCCGGCAGATGGGCCTGCGCGCCATGCGCCTGCGCGGGCAGGGGATGGAGTTCGAGTCGCTGCGCGACTATCTGCCGGACGACGAGCTGCGCCGGGTGGACTGGAAGGCCAGCGCCCGCCGCGGCAACCTGGTCACGCGCGAATACGACATCGAGCGCAGCCAGCAGATCATGATCGTGCTGGACCTGGGGCGCGCGATGGCCAGCCACCTGGACTACATGACGAAGCTGGACCACGCCATCAACGCCGCCGTGCTGCTCACCTACGTGGCGGGACAGTCTCAGGACCGCGTGGGGGTGATGGCGTTTGCCGATACCATCGCCGCGTTCATGCCGCCGGGCAAGGGCGCCGGCCAACTGCCGCTGGTGCTGGACCAGCTCTACCCGCTGCAGCCGCGGCAGGTGGAGCCGGATTACCGCGGTGCCTTCACCCACCTGGCGCACCACGTGCGCAAGCGCTCGCTCATCATCATCTTCACCGATCTCATTGACCCCGACTCCTCCAAGCGGCTCATGGACAGCCTGGCGCTGCTCCACCCGCAGCACCTGGTGCTCTGCGTGGCGCTGAGCGACTACGAGCTGCGCGGCATCGTCACCGGCATGCCCGCCAACCAGACCGGCCTCTACCAGCAGGCGGTGGCCGTCTCGGTGATGGAGGACCGCCAGCTCGCCCTCGCCACCCTCCACCGCCGCGGCATCCTCACCGTGGACGCCGCCCCCAGCGACCTCGCCGTCGCCGTGGTGAACCGCTACCTGGCGGTGAAGCGCGAGGGGCGGGTGTGAAGTGCCGCGGGCATGGCCGCCTTGTCGCCGGATGCGACAGGGATGGCCGGCTCGCGGGCGAAGTACGCGTCTATGCTGCTCATTGACGGCCATGTAGACCTGGCGTGGAACGCGCTGACGCTGGGGCGCGACCTCACCGCGCCGCTGGCGGAGATCCGCGCGGCGGAGGGGGTGACGCCCGCGCACGGCGAAGGCACCGCCACCGTGAGCCTGCCGGCGCTGCGCGCGGCGGGGGTGCGGGTGGTCTGCGCGACCGTGTACGCCACGCCGTATGGCGAGTCACCCACCCGCCTCGCCGGCTATCGCACGCCGGAGGAGGCCTACGCGCAGGGGTGCGCGCAGGTGGCGTATTACCATGAGCTGGCCGCGCGCGGCGCGGTGACGGTCATCCGCTCCCGCGCGGAGCTGGAGGGCGTGATTGCCGGTGCGCTGCCCGCCCCCGGCCTCATACTGCTGATGGAGGGGGCCGACCCGCTGCGGGCGCCGGACGATCTGGCGCACTACGTCGCATGGGGCGTGCGCATGGTGGGGCTGGCGTGGGGCGCCACCCGCTACGCCGGCGGCACCGGCGCCCCCGGCCCGCTCACCGACCCGGGCCGCGCGCTGCTGGCCGAGATGGCGCGGCTGGGGGTGGCGCTGGACATCAGCCACCTGGCGGAGGAGGCCTGCCGGGAGGCGCTGGACATCTTCCCGGGGCGGGTGGCGGCCTCCCACGCCAACTGCCGCGCGCTGGTGCCCACCGACCGCCAGCTCAGCGACGCGATGATCCGCGCCCTCGCCGCGCGGGAGGGGATCATCGGGCTGGTCCTGTACAATCGCTTCATCCGCGCGGACTGGCGCGACGGCGACGCGAAGGAGGCCGTCTCCCTCGCCGACCTGCTGCCGCACGTGGCGCACATCAGCGGGCTCGTCGGCCCGCGCCACCTGGCGCTGGGCAGCGACCTGGACGGCGGCGTGGGCCGCGAGGTGATCCCGCGCGAGCTGGACAGCGCCGCCGACCTCCCCCGCGTCGCCGATCTGCTGGCCGCCGCCGGGTATCCGCCCGCCGCCGTCGCCGGCATCATGGGCGAGAACTGGCTGCGCTGGCTGCGGGAAGCGTTCCCGTCATAAAGGAGATCAACGATGTTCTTTCCCCATCAACAGACCGCGTTGTTTTACGAAGACCTGGGCCGCGGCGTGCCGCTGCTCTGCCTGGCGCCGTTTCCGTTTGACGGGCGGTTTTTTCGCGCGCAGCACCGGCTGGATGACGCGGCGCGCCTCGTGATCCCCGATTACCGCGGCACCGGGCGCTCCGCGGTGACCGACGGGCCGTATACCATGGACCTGCTGGCGGACGACATGGCGGCGCTGCTCGACCACCTGGGCATCGCGGCAGCGGTGGTGATGGGCGTCTCCGTCGGCTGCTACGTGGCCTTCTCGCTTGTGGCCAATCACCGGAGACGGGTGACGGCGCTCGTCCTCGCCGACACCCGCGCCGAGGCCGACACCCCCGAACAGGCGGAGCGCCGCCGCCAGACGGTGGCGGGCCTGCGCGCACACGGGCCGGCGATCCTGCATGACCGCGTGAACGATCTCTTCGCGGCCACGACCCGCGAAACGTGCCCCACGCTGGTCGAAGAGATGCAGCGGCAGGCGCTGGAACAGCCCGCCGAGGGGCTGGCGCAGCTCACGCTGGGCATGGCGCTGCGCCCCGACCGCACCGCGCTGCTGCCACACATCGGCCTGCCCACGCTGGTGCTCTGCGGCGAGCAAGATGCCGTCTCGCCCCCCGACGGCATGCGCGCCCTCGCCGCCGCCATCCCCGGCGCCGCCTTCCAGCTCATCCCGGACGCCGGCCATCTCGCCCCGCTGGAGCAGCCCCATCGGGCGAACGCCGCCATCCGCGAGTTTCTGAGCACAGTGGCGTAACCCCGGGCGGGCGAGCGTCCCCGCGTTCCCGGTCAGCGTCCCCCGGATTGAAATCCGGGGCTGGAGCCACGAAGTCCACCTGCGTGGACTCCCCGGAGCGGGCCGACGGACCGGATACCGGACAACGCGGGCGTCATGTGGCACAGCGCATGGACTCCGCAGCGACCAGACCTGTCCGCAGCACAGCCGCGACGATGCGCCGGGCGGGCGAGCGTCCCCGCGAGCCGACGCCGGGGGGGAAGGCTTATCCGTCGTATTCGCGAGAAAACCTCTCTTCCGAACACGACGCACCATCATTTCCTCCCGGCGTCGGCTCGCGGGGACGCTCGCCCGCCCGAATTGCCGCGCCGGATCACTGCCGCGGCAGGGGAATCTCCCCCTCGCGCGGAAAGCAGACCCTATCACACCCGATCATTGAGGACGCGTATGCGCACCATCACCGTCGCCCATAGCCCCGATTCCGATGACGCCTTCATGTTCTACGCGCTGGCGCAAGAGAAGATTGCCACCGGCGCGTTGCGCTATACCCATGCGCTGCGCGATATTCAGACGCTGAACGAGTGGGCGTTCGAGCGCCGCTTCGACGTGACGGCGTTCTCCTTTCACGCCTACGCCTACCTGGCCGACCGCTATCAACTGCTGCCCTGCGGCGCGAGCTTTGGCGAGGATTACGGGCCAAAAATCATCGCCCGTCGGGCGCTGACGCGCGAGGAGCTGGCGGACATCACCGTGGCCATCCCGGGCGCGCTCACCACCGCCGCCCTCGCCCTGCGGCTCTACCTGCCCGGCGTGAAGACGACGGTGCTGCCGTTCGATCACATCCTCCCCGCCGTGGCCGCCGGCGAGGCGGAGGCGGGGGTGATCATCCACGAGGGGCAGCTCACCTACGCCGACCACGGCCTCACGCAGCACGTGGACCTGGGGGTGTGGTGGAAGGCGGAGACGGCCCTGCCGCTGCCGCTGGGCGGCAACGGCATCCGCCGCGACCTGCCGGCGGCGGTGAAGCGCCAGGTCGCCCGCGACCTGCGCCGCGCCATTGATTACGCGCTGGAGCACCGCCGGGACGCCCTCGCCTACGCGCTGCAATTCGCCCGCGACCTCGACCCCGGCAAGGCGGACACTTTCGTCGGCATGTATGTGAACGCGGTGACGCAGGACTACGGCGACCGCGGCCGCCGCGCCGTGCGGGCGCTGCTGGCGCGGGCATACGAGGCCGGAGTGATTCCGCAACCGGTGGAGCCGGAGTTTATCGCGTGGTAGCATGACCCAACGCCCGTTGCCATTCTTTCCACCAGTTGCTCGCGCCTTGGCGGCTTGGCGTGAGAGAATTCGATGACGATTACGATGACGATGACGAGTACGATTTACCGCCCCACCCCCGCCAGTTTTTCGCGGCAGTAGCCCCAGATGGCGTGCACGTCGGCGCCGATGTTGATGAAGCGGTAGCCGAGGGCGCGCAGCTCTTCGGCGGTCTCCGGGGAGCCGGTGGTGCCCGCCCACTTGCCGTGCTGCAGCGCGCACTCCGCCACGCGGCGGCGGGCCTCCAGCAGGCGCGGACTGGCAAAATTGCCGGGGTCGCCGATGCCGTGGGAAAAATCGCCGGGGCCGAAGAAGATGATATCCACCCCCTCCAGCGCGCAGATGGCGTCCAGCTCCTCCAGCGGCTCGGGGTCTTCAATCTGGATGCAGATGAAGCGCTGTCGGTTCGCCTCCCGCAGGTATTGGGTGAACTCCACGCCGCAGTAGGCGCCGTCGGCGTTGCCGCCGTCCACCGCGCGGCGGCCGAGGGGGTGGAAGCGCGTCATGCGCACCACCGCCCGCGCGTCGGCCAGGCTCATGATGTGCGGCACCATCAGGCCGGCGGCGTCCAGCTCCAGCGGGCGGCTGTAGTCGCTGTACGGCCCGCGCGGGACGCGCACGATCACGTCGGCGTTATGCGCCTTCGCGGCGTAAATCTGCATCTCCAGCGCCGACCAGTCGCCGGTGGTGTGCTCCCGGTCGAGCCAGAGGCACGGGAAGCCGCTCATGGCGACCATCTCCGCCACCCGCGGGTCGTTCGTGTTCAGCTTGAAGGTATAGACGGTCTCGCCGGCGCGCAGCATCTGCAGCACGCGGCTGGGGCGCATATGCATGGGGTCGTTCTCCTCGCGGTTCACGGTCTGGTCAGTAGGATACCCCAGCGCGCGGCCGGTGTCCAGTGGAATCGCCGGTGTGCGCGGCGGAAGAAGGCGATGGCCCGCGCGCCGCGAATACGAGCAGCATCACCTTTTCCGGAGGAACAGCATGGCCAGCAGCTACGTCGCCGAAGCGGAAGTCCGCCGCTACCGCGGGAAGCCCACGGTGTTCATTGACGGGGCGCCGACGGCGCTGCCCACCTACAGCCCGGTGAGCTGGCGGGGCGATATTTTGCGGAAGGCGGTGCCGTGGTTCTTCCCGCACGGGATGGGCGCCTACATGCTGGGCATCCCGCAGGTGAAGAACGCGGCGGCGTGGGGCGACTCGCCCTTTTTTGAGGGCGACACGGTGACGGCGACGCCGACGGCGGAGTTCGCGGTGGATATGGACGCGCAGGCGGCGTTCATCCTGGACGGCGATCCGGGCGCCTACCTCATCATCCGCAACGGCCCCACGCACACGCCCTCCTGGCGGCGGCTGCACGAGGACCAGCTCTTCGTGACGGAGGCGGGGGAGAGGATTGACCACCCCTCGCTGGCCTCCGATCTCTACTGGGACGTCTTCGCCGCGGGATTGCAGGCGATGGTGCAGTACTGCGAGAGCCGACCGTGGGGCGGGCGCATCATCGCCTACTGGTTCGGCTTCGACGGCGAGGGCACCTGGCCGCCGCTGTTCGGCGGGTGGCTCTTCGACCACGGCCCGGCGATGACGGCGAAGTGGCGCGAATTTCTCACGCACCGCTACGGCAGCGACGCCGCCCTGCGCGCCGCGTACGGCGACGAGAGCCTGTCGCTGGCGACGATCGCCGTGCCGAACGACAAGCTGCGCGGCACCGTCGAGGAAGTGTCGGCGCTGCGCTACTGGCAGGCAGGCCGGGAGAACGCGCCGCTGCGCGACTACATGCTGCTGCAGCAGGCGCTGCTGGGCGCCGGCGCGAAGAAGGTCTTCCGGGCGCAGCGCGCGGCGACCGACCGCAAGCGCATCTTCCTCTCCGACACCTTCAAGCAGCCGATGATGGGCTGGTCGAATTACGGCTTCTTCGACGCCAATTTCCCCTGGCCGCTGGCCTTCCCCGAGGTGATGGCCGGCTCCGGCAGCATCGGGGTGGCCGACCTCATCAGCGAGCCGGGCTGCGACGGACTGGTGACGCCCATTGACTACCAGGTGCGCGGCGCCGGCGGCACCACCGAGCCGGAGGGCGCGGCCGACTCCACCGTGCTGCGCGGCAAATACTTCATGGCGGAGCTGGACCTGCGCACCTATCACGACGACCGCGAGCACACCGCCTACGGCACCGCCCGCGACGCGAAGGAGTTCGACGCCATTTCCTGGCGCAGCACGGCGGCGGCGCTGACCCGCGGCTTCAACGGCTACTGGATGGACATCGCCGGCGGCTACTTCTTCTCCAACGCCGAGATTCAGCAGACCATCGGGCGCTCGGTGGCGGCGCTGAAGCGCTCGGTGGAATGGGAGCACGCCGACGTGCCGGGCATCGCCATGGTGCTGGACGACGCCGGCGCGCTGGACACCAACGGCGCCGGCAACTACTTCAACGAAGCGGTGATGTGGGAGGAAAAGCTCGGCATCAGCCGCTGCGGCGTGCCCTACCGCATCTACCTGCTGGAAGACCTGCTGCTCGACCGGTTCCCCGACCACCGCGTCTGCTATTTCCCCACGCTGTTCCGCGTGACGGAGGCCAAGCTGGCCGTGCTCAGAGAGAAGGTCTTCCGCGACGGCCGCGTGGTGCTGTGGGGGCCGGGGTCGGGCATCAGCGACGGGGAGACGATCAGCCCGGCGCACGCCGCGCGCCTCACCGGCTTCACCTTCGACATGCTGGACATCAACTTCACCCGGCGCGTGCATATCCAGCGCTTTGACCACCCCATCACCGCCGGCCTCGCCGCCGACGTCATCTACGGCAGCCCGCTCTCCTACGGCCCGGTGCTCTACCCCACGGACGGCGTCTCGCTGGGGCTGGCGTGGACGAAGCTGGGCAAGACCTACAGCGGCCTCTCGGTGAAGGAGATGGACGGCTGGACCTCCGTCTTCACCACCGCCGTGCCGCTGCCCGCCGACCTCTGGCGCGGCCTCGCCCGCGCCGCCGGCGCCCACGTCTACTGCGAGAGCAACGACATCCTGCTCGCCGACAGTTCAGTTGTCGCTCTCCACTCCATCCAGAGCGGCGAGAAGACCATTCATCTCCCCGGCACGTATGACGTAGAGGACATCGTGAGCGGCAAGCTGATGGCGCGGGGCGTGGAGAGGATCCAATTCACGCTGGACGCGCCGGAGACGCGGGTGTTCCGGCTGATACGATGAGCCTGGCGTGAAAATCGGTTCGTAGTCGCGCCGCAGCCGCAGCAAGGCGCGTCCGGATAGGCAAACCGGTGTGCAAATCCGACGCGCCTTGCTGCGGCTGCGGCGCGACTACGAACGAATGACTCTCGTTTCCGGTTCAGATGTCCCAACCTTTCCCGTAATCCAGTGTCGGGTAGGCGCGCATCAGTTCCAACATGACGGCTTCACCATGCTCTTCAAGGTAGAGGTGGACGCTGCTGCATCGCCAGGCGTCACAGGCGGCAACAAGTCCGTGCCGCACGGGATTTGCATGAAGATAATTGACCGTTGCCCAGAAATGGCGCTCATTCCGAATGGCACGATCAGCGAAACGATACCAAACCCGGCGTCCGACGGCATCATCCTCACGATTCCATGACGATGATGCCGCGTTATGCACTTTTCCAAGTGCTATGCGGAGGGCAGATAATGAAGCGCGCAGGAGCAAATGATAATGGTTGAGGAGAATCACCCAGGCATACACACGGCAGTCTCGCATGGATGTAAGATGTTCGAATAGTTTTCGCCCAAGCCAGACTCGTCGCGCTTCCGGCGTGAGAATTTTTCGGTGCTCATACGTCGCCGCGGTAATCAGATACATGGGATTGTCGTGTTCAATATGGGGCGGCTCATGCAGGGGAAAGCCCATCAGGTGGCGATACTTCAGCGCTTCAACCTTCTCCTCCGGTGACATCTTGCGGTAGCTATACATGCTGCACCTCCTGTGTTTCTTCTTCGGATCAGTATGGAAACTCCATCGTTCGTAGTCGCGCCGCAGCCGCAGCAAGGCGCGTCGCATTTCTACACCGGATTGCCTATCCGGACGCGCCTTGCTGCGGCTGCGGCGCGACTACGAACGAATATCCTTCCAGCCCATTCTTCAATCATCCGCGCTATTTCCGCAGCACCGCCACCCCGAAACGCTCCAGCGTGATGGAGCGGTTGGCGGGCTGGCCGGTGAGCAGGTTGGTGAGCCCGGCGGGCAGGGAGACGGTCTGCTCCTGCTGGGTGTGGTTGAGGAGGAAGAGGATTTCCTTGCCATCGCCCTTGCGCACGGAGAGCTCCACGCCGTCCGGCAGCGCGATTTCCGCCGGGGCGACGCGCGCGGTGATGCGCAGGTCGGCGATGAGCGCGTCGTAGAAGGCGGGCTCCTTCACCACCGTGCCCACGTAGTAGCCCACGCCCGTGCCGAAGTGGTGGCGGGTGGCGGCGGGGGCGTCCGGCAGGTGCCACTCCTTGAACGCGGCCAGCGTCTCCGCGCCGCGCGGGGTGATCCAGTCGGCATAGTGGACGGCGGTGAACTGGCCCGCCAGCGGCGCGCGGCCGTGGAGGGTGAAGCCCACGTCGCCGGCGATGGACTCGTACTCCTCGATTGCAATCCCCAGCACCTCGGCGAGCAGGCCGGGCAGCGTGCGCGCGTGGCACAGGTTCGTCTCGTCCTTCACCCCGGTGCGGCAGTCGGTCAGCAGCACGCCGCCGTGTTCCACGTAGGCGCGCAGGCGCTCGGCCAGCGCGTCGGGCAGGATGTGCAGGTCGGGGGCGATGATCGCCTTGTATGTGCTGAAGTCGGCCGTCGGCGGCACGAAGTCCACGTTGATGCCGGCGCGGAAGAAGGCGTCGTAGTAGCGCTGCAGCGCGGCGTGGTAATTGTTCTCCGCGAAACCCGGCTGGAAGCGCAGCGCCCAGATGCTCTCGTAGTCGTAGATGAACGCTACCTCGGCCCGCACGGTGGTGCCTTCCAGATGCGGCGCCAGCGCGTGATATTCGCCGGCGGTCCGCGCAGCTTCCTGGTAGCGGCGCAGCGGTTTGCCGTCGTGCCCCAGCAGGCCGTGCCAGTATTGCTCGCGGCCGGCGGTGCAGGTGCGCCAGCGGAACCAGATCTGCCCGTCAGCGCCGTGGGCGAGCTGCTGGTAGGCCACCAGGCGGATTTCCCCCGGCCACGGGTTGCGCCCGAAGGATCCCCAGCCGCCCGGTCCGGCGGTCTCCTCCATGATCCAGTAGTTCTTCCCCTTCAGCCCGCGCATCAGGTCGCCCATCGCCGCCGCGTCGGACATCACGCGGGGGGCGCCCCACACGGGATAGTTGTCCCAGCTCACGTGGTCCAGGTCTTCGGCGAGGTCGTAGTAGTTCAAATCGCTGAAGAAGCCCATGAAGTTATGGGTGATGAACGTGTCCGGAAAATATTCGCGCAGGATGCGCACCTGGTCGCGCTGGAAGCGCACGTTGAGCCAACTGTAGAAGCGCTGCCAGTCGAGCAGCGCGCTCGGGTTGGCGCTCTCATTGGCCACCGGCAGTGGAATCTCGCCCCAGGTGCCGACGTAGTGGCCCCAGAAATGCAGGCCCCAGGCGCGATTCAGCTCTTCGAGGGTGCCGTATCTCGCGCGCAGCCAGTCCTGGAACTCCGCCCGGCAGGTGTCGCAGTAGCACACCGGGTGGCCGAATTCGTTGTCCGTCTGCCAGCCGATGACGTTCGGCGCGTGCTGAAAATGCTCGGCCATGGCGCGGGTGATGCGCTCGGAGAGCAGGCGATAGGCGCCGCTGGTGAAGCAGTTGTTCTTGCGCACCCCCCACACGATGCGCTGGCCATTCGTCTGCATCGCCAGCGTCTCCGGGTACTTGCGCGCGCACCAGGCGGGCATCACCGCGGTGGGCGTGCAGAGGATGGCGGACACGCCGCGCGCGTGGAGCACGGCCAGCGCGTCGTCCAACCAGTCGAAGGTGAAACGCCCCTCTTCCGGCTCCATCATCACCCAGGCGAACTCCGCCAATCGCACGACGTTCAACCCCGCCTCCTGCATCAACCGCGCATCCGTCTCCCACCGCTCGCGCGGCCAGTGCTCGGGGTAATAATCCACGCCGACGTACATGGTGTGCTCCTTTTGTCGCAGGTTTCGGGTGATTAGTTTCGGGTTGGCGGGGAGGGTTCCTGCCGCCCGGCAGGCGCGTCGCGGGAAAAATCCGCGTGAAAGCCCGTCGGGGGGATGACGGGGTGAAGAGGTGACAAGGTGAAGAGGTGAGGTGACGCGCGGAAGGGATGGGGAAGAGCGTGGACGGTTCCTCCGCGCGCGGCTCGGCGGCGGCTCGCCCGCCAACAGCGCACCCGCTTCGTACCTATATCGTTGACGCCAGCACCACCGGCACGCTGTCCTCGGCGAGGATGCGGCCGTCGTCGCGGCCGTTTTGCGAGAAGACGACGATGCGGCCGTTGGATGGGTCGTCCGAGGGGAGGTTGTAGTAGACCACGGTGCTGAACGGATAGAAGCCGCCCATGCCGGCGGTGGCGATGGTGCGGCCCAGCACCTGGCCGCCGCTGTCGCGCACTTCGATGATCAGCGCGCCCTCGTAGACGTTCGCCACCCCCTGCACGCGCAGGCCGGTGCGCACCAGCTCGCCGGGCCGCGGGTCGGCAATGACCACGCCCGCGCGCAGCGATTGCAGCGGCAGCACATAGAGGCGATTGGCGTGGGTGAGCTGCACCGTGCGCGTCGCGCCGTCGTACATGACCGGGATGCGGTACGTCTCGGCGATGAAGCGCAGCGGCACCATGGTGCGTCCCCGGGTGAGGTAGGGCGCGGCAGGGAGCGTCACCATCTGTCCGCTCACCAGTGCGGTGCGCGAGCCGATGGTTAAGAGCAGCGTTGGCTCATTCGCCCGGGCGATGTGCACCCGCTGCATCTCCGGCACCCACGTCACCGTCGCCCCGAACTCGCGCGAGATAACCGCGGCCGGCACAAAGGTGCGCCCGGCGAGGATCTCCGGCTCCACGTCGCTGACCAGCGCGGTATAGATCGGCCGCTGCGGCTGCGCCGGCGGGGGCGGCTGCGCGAGGCTTCCCGCCAGGCATACCGCGACGAGCATGAGCATACCATATCGCATACGCGCCCCCTCCACCGCCACCAATATACCCCCGGCGCTCCCGCGTGCGCGGCGGTTTTCCCACACCGTGCCCCGCTCATCTTCACAATCCCGCGCCCGCGTGCTACGATAGAACGCTCCCTCGATGGGGTAGACTGCGAAAGGGAACTTTTTCTCCCCGCGCCGATTCTAACAGGAGAGCACGCCATACGGCGTATTCAGGAGTGAACCATGCGAGACGATGCCGCTTCCACGCTGCGCCCCCAGGATATTCCGGTTCCGAAAGAGGCCATCGCGCTCATTCCGCGCAATTTCGCCGAGCGCTACCGCGTCTGCCCGCTCGGACTTACTGAAGCGCGCGCCGGGCAGCGCACGCTCACCGTCGCCACGCTGGATCCCGCCAACCTGATGCTGATGGATCACCTGCAGCAGCTCACTCAGTGCCGCATCCACCCGATGGCGGCCAGCGAGCAGGACATCATGCGCGGCATTGACCTGCACTACAGCACCGCGCCGCTGGATCAGCCGCAGGACCTGCTGCAATCGCTGGGCAGCGGCCAGGCCACCCCGCAGGAGGCGCCGGCGCAGCAGGCGCCGGTGGGGCACCTGGTGGAATCGCGCGGCGCCAGCGCCACCGTGGAGAGCATCATGCAGCGCGCCATCTCCGAGCGCGCCACCGACATCCACATCGAGCCGCACCCGAAAACCGTCTACGTGCGCTTCCGCATTGACGGCATGATGTATGACCACATGACCTACGACCCCACGCTGCACCCGCAGGTCATCTCGCGCATCAAGATCCTCTCCAACCTGAACATCGCCGAGACGCGCCTGCCGCAAGATGGCCGCTTCGACGTGAATTTCGGCGCCAAATCCTTCGACGTGCGCGTCTCCGTGCTGCCCAGCCTCTCCGGCGAGAAGGCGGTGATGCGCCTGCTGCCCAAGGGCACCATCGCGCTGGAGCTCGGCCAGCTCGGCCTGGAGGGGCAGACGAAGGCGACGCTGGAAGAGCTCATCATCAAACCCTTCGGCATGGTGCTCGCCACCGGCCCCACCGGCTCCGGGAAAACCACCACCCTGTATGCCGCCCTCGGGCAGATTGACTGCGTGGGCAAAAACGTCATCACCGTGGAAGACCCGGTGGAATACCAGTTCAACCGCATCACGCAGATTCAGGTCCACCCGAAGATCGGCCTCACCTTCGCCGCCGGGCTGCGCGCCATCCTGCGCCAGGACCCCGACGTCATCATGGTGGGCGAGATTCGCGACCTGGAGACGCTGGAGATGGCCATCCACTCCGCCCTCACCGGGCATCTGGTGCTCTCCACGCTGCACTGCAACGACGCCGCCGCCGCCGCCGCGCGCATGGTGGACATGGGCGCGGAACCCTTCCTCGTCTCCTCCGCGGTGAACGGCATCGTCGCCCAGCGCCTGGTGCGCCGCGTCTGCGACCAGTGCAAGGAAGTCGCCACCATCACCGACGAAGTGCGCCAGAAGCTGGAGCTGCCCAACGACGGCGCCGTCTACTACACCGGCCGCGGCTGCAACGGCTGTCGCGGCACCGGCTACGTGGGCCGCATCAGCGTCTTCGAGGTGATCACCAACAACGAGGCCATCCAGCAGGCGGTCATCCGCAAAGCGCCCGCCAGCGAAATCCGCAACATCGTGCGCAACTGCGGCTTCACCACCCTCCGCGACGACGGCATCCAGAAAGCCCGCGCCGGCATCACCACGCTGGAAGAGGTGATGCGCGCGGTGTACGTGGACCTCGCATGAGCCGGGGCCGCGTCCCGATGAAATCGGGACGCACAGACCGGGGCCGCGGAGTTGCACTCCGCACAGACCTGCACTTTGTTTATCAGATAAACCGGGGTTGAAATGCGTGCGGAGAGCAACGCCGCGGCCCCGATTATTCCTCCGCCCCCACCAGCGTCAGCTTCCCCACGCGGTGGGAGAGGACGGCCAGCGACTCCGCCAGGTCTTCGTTGAGGACGACGACGGGATCGGGGAGGTTGAGGGGGTGGCCGGAGAAATTCCAGAAGGCGAGGACGCCGGCGTCGGCAAGCAAATCGGCCACGGGCTGGGCGGCGTCGGAGGGCACGGTGAGGATGGCGATGCGGATGCCGTGGCGCCGGGCGAAGGCGGCGGCCTGCCACAGCGGGTAAATCTGCCGCCCCTCCACCTGCCCGCCGATCTTCTCCGGATTGGTGTCGAAAAGCGCCACGATGCTGAGGTTGTATTTTTCGAAGCCGTGGTAGGCCACCAGCGCCTGCCCCAGCCGCCCGGCGCCCACCAGGATGGCCTCCTTCGCGTGCTGCGCGCCGAGGAAATCCCGCAGGTGCGCCAGCAGCTCCGGCACGCCGAACCCCACCCGCGGCTTGCCGGCGAATTTCGTCATCGCCAGGTCTTTGCGCACCAGCGTCTCGTCCAGCCGCAGCCGCCGCGCCAGCTCCGCGCTGGTCACGTGCCGCTGCCCCTCCTCCGCCAGGCGCACCAGCACGGAGACATACTGCGGCAGCCGCCGCAAACTGGCGCCGGAAATCTGCATCGCCATCAGGTGTCCTCCCTCGCGTGTCGGGTGTACTATACCATGTTGCCGGGGGGTGGTACACCCGCGAGGGGAGATGGCGCCGCGCTACGTCGTCCGCGCATCCCTCACGTCGCCGCCCGTGTTGCCGGTCACGGTGTTGTCGCGGAGCGCGGGGGCGGCGGTGCCGGCCAGGTAGATGCCGTTCATCGTATTGTTACAGCAGATGTTCCCCTCCGCAGTACCGGCGCTTTTGCCGAAGTAGGCGATGCCGCTCTGGGTATTCCGTGCGCAGCGGTTGCCGGCGAGCGTGGGATGCGCGTCATCCGCCAGGCTGCCGTCTTGATGAGGTATACGCCAGTATAGCCGAGGAGTGCGCGCCCAGGCAATGCGATGACGCGTTTGCGGCGGCCCCCCTATCGTAAACCATCCATTCTGGGGTATAGTACACTATCACAACGGTCTGCTGACCGGAGGGGGGTACGTATGCGGCGCGGTTTCACGCTGATCGAGCTGCTGGTGGTCATCGCGATCATCGCCATCCTGGCGGCCATCCTCTTTCCCGTGTTCGCCAAGGCGCGGGAGAAAGCGCGGCAGACGCAGTGCCTGAACAACCTGCGGCAGATCAGCGCGGCGGCGGCGATGTACGCGCAGGATCACGAGGAGATGTTTTTCCCCGATGGCGGGCAGGCGTGGGCGGCGGCGCTGACCGCCTATAACGGGCCGAGCATTTACGACTGCCCGACGAAAACCGGCAAAGGCACCAACACCGCCCCGGAATACGGGGTGAATCCCATCCTCTTCGGGCGGGCGATGGGCGACGTGGACTCCCCGGATGCCATGGTGCTGGCCGCCGACTTGAAGCTGCCGGCCGCGCGGACGAATTTCTCCCTGCGCGCCGATTCCCTCACCTATGACATGGACCCGCGCCACCTCACCGGCGTGGTGGCGGCGGCGGTGGACGGCCACGTGGCCTACGCCACCACGCCAGGGGGCGTGCGCCAGGGGCTGGCGCGCGCCGGGCTGTCCATGTGGCCGGGCTGGTCGGTGGTGATGGAGCCGGTCAGCGATACCGAGCCGATCACCGACCTCTCCACCTGGGGACAGGATGGCTACTGGATCGCCACCTCCTCCACGGCGGTGTCGAAAAAGACGCCCTTCTGGGCGACCGGCACCCTCGCGGTGAACACCATCAACGCCTCCGACGGCGTCGTCCACCCGGAGACCGATACCGCCTGGTGGCAAGGCTCCGACGGGTATCTCTCCAGCGGCGTCTACTGCTACGCGAAGACGATTCTCGGCTCGAACACCACCGCCATCTACGCCGCCGGCGGCCCCGGCGATAGGACGCAGGGCGGCGCGGAAATCCCCATCACGCTGGCCGACACGAACACCCACGCCGTCACCTTCGTGCTCACCCCCCACCGCGACCTCGACTGGGGCGGCTGCACGGCGACTTTTGAAGTGGCAGGCAGCCGCACCGTCAGCACGCAGATTTTGGTGCAGCGCTCCCTGACGGCGAACACCATCGTCGCCCGCCTCTCCTTCCGCGGCGGGTCCGGCACGGTGGTGACGGCGCGGGTGCGCTACAGCCCGAATAATCGCTGCGCGGGGCTGACGGCGATTTTGCTGGACTGAGGCTGCGCCGCCCGGGAGATTCGCATGACGACCGCGCGCGATGTTCACGCCTTTGCCGGTCAGTGGGAGGCGAACGCGCAACTGGCGCTGGACACCATCGCCATGCGGCCGACGCGGGGCATCCCGGCCTGGGTGCTCAATGACATGGAGTGGTCGCACCTGGAAGCGCTGTCCGGCAACCCGCCGGGGAGTTATCCCGCGGAGCCGGCGCGGGTGTATCGCGAGTTCTCCCTCGCCGCCGGGGTGTGCTTCATTGACCAGTGGATACCGGACAATCCACTGAGCATGCGCGATCAGGGGTACGATGGCGGCGCCGCGCGGGGGGCGACCACCGGCGCGGAGGAAATCGTGCGCGACGGGATGGTGATAGACTCGCCGGAGGCCGTCGTCGCGCACATGGAGCGCGTGCTCTTTCCGCACTGGGAGCGGTGGCGGCGCGAGCTGGAGGCGAACGCCGACGCGCACGTGCATGACCTCATCGCCGGCGAGGTGGCGGTGCAGCGGCTCTTTGGCCGGAACATGCTGAAAGGGCCCTACGGCGGCTTTTTCACCTTCCCCGGCTTCCTCTACGGCCACTACGGCTACGCCAATTACTTCATGGCCTACGCGCTCTACCCGGAGGTGATCGAGCGCGGCTTCACACTGCACGCCGACGCCGCGGAGGTGTTCAACCGCCTCGGCGCGCGCGCCATCATCGAGGGCGGGCTGCCGCGCCTGCTGCGGCTGGACCACGACATGGCGGACTCGCGCGGCACGCTGGTGGACGTGAGGACCCTCGACGCGCGGTGGTTCCCGCACTTCGCCCGCGCCATCCAGCCCTTCCTCGACGCCGGCATCCGCCTCATCTGGCACTGCGACGGCAACCTGATGCAGATGGTGCCGCGCCTGCTGGAGTGCGGCCTCGGCGGCTTTCAGGGATTCCAGTACGAAGATAGCATGGATTACGCGGCCATCTGCCGGATGACGACGCGCGACGGCGGCCCGCTCTTCATCATCGGCGGCGTCTCCGTCACCCGCACCCTGCCCCACGGCACCCCCGCCGACGTGAAGCGCGAGCTGGACTGGCTGGTCGCGCATGGGCCGAAGGTCGGTTTCATGCTCGGCTGCAGCAGCTCCATCGCGCCCGGCGTGCCGTTGGACAATCTGCGCACGCTCATCGAAGGGTTCGCCTATTACCGGGAGCATGGGCGCGGGTGACGGCCTGTCGCGTCAGGCCCGGCTGAGCATCAGCTCCAGATCTTCCGCCAGCGCCTGCAGGTCTTCCTCATGCTCCACTTCGTCGCTGAGGATCTGCAGCGCCATGTTGTAGGTCACCTCATCCTTGCCCAGGGTCAGCTCGAGGATGCTCTTGTAGACGGAGATGGCGCACTGCTCGCCGGTGATATTCTGCTCGACGAGGACGCGCACGTAAGGGTCGGTGGGCGCGTCGTAGCCGCAGTGCGTGACGGTGAACCACTCGGCGGGGGAAGTGACCGGCGTGCCGCCGAGCTGGAGGATGCGCTGCGCCACCATCTCCGCGTGGCGCAGCTCGTCCAGCGCGTGCTGGGTGAGCTCGGCGATGACCGCTTCCTTCATCGGGCCTTTCGCCACCTTCGCGCCCAGCCAATACTGGTAGTAGGCCAGCCATTCATCGGCAAAAGCCTTGTTCAATTCCGTCAGCAGCGTCTCGATCGGCAGGCCGACGATCGCGCGTCCACGTGTTCCCATGTGTGTGCTCCTCTCTTTGCGCGGTGTTTCGCGGCGGAGCGACGGATCGCGTCGCCACACATCCCTCATTCACCCTGACCGGCGAATCTCCTGCCGCGGCACGCGCACATCGCGGGAAAATACCGCTGCCGCGCGCATCCGGGCTACGTCGCCTCGCCGCCGCCCACCACTGGCGGCGGGGCGACCGGCGGCTTCGCGCCGGTGCCGCGGGCGAAGGCGGCGTCCCAGTCCATGCGCCCGGTGAGCTGCATCAGCACGCCGAGGGTGATGACCGCGCCGATGGTGATCGTCAGCCCCGTATACCCCTTGAAGAAGAAGGCGTACGAAAACAGCACCAGGTAGATGAGCTGCGCGAGGGCGCCGGGCAGCAGCGCGAAACGCCCGCCGGCCACCAGTCGCAGGTAATTCCCCACCAGCAGCAGCGAGACCGCGGAGGCGATGAGGAACGACGGGAAGACGCTGACGTGGTCCACCAGGTAGGTGAACAGCAGGTGGAAGGCGAAAAAGCCCGCCGCCAGGAAGAGGATATGCATCGGGTGCAGGTTCACCCGCAGGATGAGCGCCGAGGTGCCCAGCACGATGGCGAAAAAGAGCAGCCCCAGCGGCGCGAAGAAGGCGATGCGCGCCGCCACGTCGCCCGGATTCAGCCGCTCCGGCATGGCGATGCCGATCTGGAAGCCGGAGAGCCGGTTGCGGTATTCCCAGGTGAAGGACCGCGCCTCGCGCCGCGTCGGCGCAATCGTGTCGGCGGGGAAATCAATCGCTGGGGTGTCCGTGGTGACGGTGAGCGCGAAGTCGCGCACGTGCTGCACGCTCTCGTCGAAGGCGTAGCGCCAGGTGCGCAGCCCGCGCGTCTTGCACTGCACGGCGATGGTCGCCGTCTGCCCCGCGTCCACCGGCACGGTGATCCGCGCGTGATCCGGCCCCGTTTCCCAGTCGCCGTTGCCGTTCACCGTGAACGCGAAATTGTCCAGGCTCCCCTTCTCTGCCGGGAAGGGCACGCGCACCGTCAGCGGCCGCGCCTTCGCCGCGTTGTTCCGCACCGTATAGGTGCCGTCGAAATCCACCGTGTAGACCGGGAACCAGAGCAGCCCCTTGCGCCGGTATTCCAGCTCCAGGTCCGCGGTGACGACGCTGCTGCGCAGGTCAAGGGGGGCGTTCTCCGCATCCGTCACCACCGGCGACCGCTGGGTGATCGGCGCCCCGCACAATCCCTCCACCCGCGAGTTGATGTTCGTATACGTCTGCTGCGTGCGCGCCACGATCGTGCGCCCCAGGTACATCCACGCCGCCGCCGCCAGGGTGAAGATGCACGCCAGCGCCAGCATCCGGTTGGCCAACATCGTGTCCGTCCTCCTTTGCCGTAGGCTCATACCGACAGCCTACCGCCGGGAGGTGACGACGCGATGACACCGCGGTGACGGGGGCGTTACGAATCCGGGGGGGCGAAAATACGCGTATAGGCCATGCCGGGGCGGCGCCACTCCACGCTGTTGCGTGGCGCACTACCAACAGACGGCGCTGTTTAGTGGGGCCGTATATCACCCCGCGCCAGATGCTCTTCTGCGCCACGCAGCAGAGCGGCTTGTCCCCCATAGCTTGAGCGAAGGGAAGAGTGGCGCAAACACGGTAGGACGAGGCGCCGGCGCGCCCGCTACTGCACGTTCACCCCGGCGACGAGATCCCCGCTGCTGCCGGCATACAACCGCCTGCCCGTCTTCGGCGGCTCCTGCCCATCCATGCTCGGCACGCCGCCATCGTCCCGGCCATCCGGCCCCACGCTGTAGAGCAGGTAGCCCGTCGTCGTCAGGCTATAGCGCGGCGGGCCCGCCATCGCAAAGGCGTCCCGCGGTACCGCGGACAGGTAGTCGGGCACCAGGGCGGATAAGCTGGCGGGGTGCCTCCCGTGCTCCAGCCGATAGGCGCGCAGCGCCAGCGTTACCAACAGCAGGTGATCCTGTACGTCCGCATGGACATGCGTGAACGCCGCCCGCTCTGGCAGATAACAGAACACCTGGCTGATCGGATTCGCGGGCGCCGGCGGCGGCGGCGGTTTTGCCGCGTAGGGACGGCGCGCGTTGGCGATGCAGCGATCCATGAAGCGCGTGACATCATCAACGAGATCACGTTTGCTGACCACCCAGAACCGCCACCGGGGCAGCGTCTCCGAGTCGCCCCATTCCTCATACAGCGTCTGGCGCCATTTGGGGTTGCGGAACGCTTCAATCAGACCAGCGATGTAGAACCGCTTTTCTTCTTCCAGCACCTCGGCAAAGGTCACGCGTTTGGCGATGATCCGTTCCAGGCGCCGCAAGCTCGTTCGCGTGTCTTTCACCGTGAGTGTTTGACTGATCTCCCACAGCGGTGCGCGCCCGATATATCCAACAGACGAACTTACCAGATCGGCGATCATCGTGCCGCCGTGCTGGTTACAGATCGCCATCTCCATACAGTCCAACCCGCTGCGCATCGCTCCGGCGTAATCACCTCGACGCCGGCGCAGCTCCGCGTCAACGCGAAGCGTTCTCCCCATCTGCCGATAGAGCGCATACTGCGGCTGCCGCGCATGAAATGACCTGATAGGCTCCGCCTGAAATGGATACTGAAATCCCTCCCGCAACTTGGCGATAGCCGGCTCGTTCGCCTTCACTGCCGCCTCGATGCGCGCCATTGTCGGCGCCGACCCTGGCGGTGTCTTGCCATTAAATATGTATATCGCCGCCTCGATGATGGGCTTGTCGGCCAGCAGCGCTGTCGCGTCCGTATAGTAATCCAGCGCGTTCGGCGCCGGCATCACCGGCGCGGGGATGCTGACCGTCGGCGTCTCATTGCGATCCAGCCACCACCACCCGCCGCCGATCACCACCGCCACAAACGCCGCCACCCACCACAGCAGCGCCTTTTCCCCCTTCGTCAGCGTATGGTTCGTCCGTGCCATCGCATCCTCCCCGAGCGCCTTGATGTTGGGCGGCCGGCACCCATTGGTCAATCCCATACCGTAGCGAACGCCAAACCGCGCGGCCTACTTCGCCTTCACCGCCACCTCCACGCTGGCGCCCGCCGGCACGGTGTAGGCCGCCTTCTTCAGCGTGAAGAGCGGCCAGTTTTTCGCCGTCCAGACGTCGGTGGTGATGGGGACGTTGGTGGGGTTATGCAGCGAGATGACCCACTGTGTGCCCAGCGTGTTGCACAGGCGGATGCGCAGGTTCGGGTTGCCGGCCTGCACCGGGCAGCCGATGAAGTAATCCTTCTTCCCGTCGGTCGGCAGCGCGGCGTAGGCGGTGGCGCCGTCTTTGACGATCTGCCGCCAGTTCGGCGCCGGGCGGTTGCGCTCGACGATCCACGCGTCCCAATGGGGAGGCAGGTCTTCCATCACCACCGGCAGGAAGCTGCTCAGCTTCAGGTCGGGCATGCGGAGATCGGCGCTCCCCTGCCGGCCGTCCAGGTGAATGGCGATGCCGTCGCCGTGGACGGGGGCGGTGGCGGTTACGGGCGGGTTGGCCAGCGTGGCGAAGTAGTGGCGGAAGACCTGAAAGTCCGTCTCGCTGGGCGCGCCCAGGTAGCCGAGCTTCATGGTGATCGCCGCGCCGTTCGGCAGCGTCGCCACCCCCGGATGCAGCCCGATGGAGAGCTCCTGGCCGCGGCGCTTGTAGATGAGGTTGTCATCCAGGCTGTACAGCGCCGCCGGGCCGCCGGGGGCGTCCACCAGGATATAGGCGCCTTTGCCGAAGGGGCCGACGGTCACGTCCGGCAGTTTGTCCGCCGCCTGATACACCGTGCCGTCGCCGTCGCGCAGCTCGGTGAACTTGCTGTACGTGAAGCGGATAGGCAGGTCGGCATCGGTGAGCGGCAGGTCTTTTCGCGCGCGCACATCGAAGGTATACCAGCCGGCGCGCAGGCCGCCGGGCAGCGGCACGAAGGCGGTATGCATGCCGACGCCGCCGAGGAACGGGTTCGGCTGCACGGGGCTCCACCAGCTCCAGGCGTTGCCCCAGCGCCCTTTCTCCACGATGATGTGGTCCAGCGTGGCGCCGCCCACCAGCACGTCGGGACCGGAGACGCCCCAGACCGGCTTCGAATTGATCTCCGAGGTGCCGGGGTAGCCGGGCGTCGCCACTTGCACGAAGATGGGGAAGCGCGGCGTCTCATTCCCCTGCGGCGCGCCGTCAATGGGCATGGTGGGGAAATCTTCCGTCAGCGTGGTGGCGGGGGAGAGCTCCGCCTGCCAGCCGCCCTTGTTGTGCGTCACCGCGTTGCCGCCCGGCTTGAACTGCAGCCACTTGCCGGATTGCGACAGCGCCATGCCGTAGGCGAGGAAGTTGCAGCGGTCGCCGCAGATGAACTCGTTCCACAGCGTATTCGAGTTGCGGATGTACGAGCCGATGGCCTTCTTCCCGTTCATGTCGGTGATGATGGGATACATCGCCCGCTGCTGCGAATTTTCGAAGTCGAAGGTCTGGTCGAAGGTCGTCGCGCCGTTGGGCAGGAAGCGCGCGTAGACCTGCCCCGCCGACATCAGCACGATCTCCTTCAGCCCGGCCTCGCTGGTGACGTGCAGCCGCGCGCGGTAGCGCCACTGATCGGGGCGATACCACTCGCTGAAGGGGATGACGATCTCCCAGCGTCCGCGCCAGCAGTTGATGGTCGGCCCCTGGGTGATGTATTGGAAGGGGCGCAGCCAGGCCGTCTGCTGGCTGAGCACCTTGCGCACGGCGGCCACGCCCTGGCCGTACTCCTCGGTGTAGGTGCCGTCGCCGAATTCGCCGGGGGCGACGTTCACCATGCGCCAGTCTTCCCGCAGCGCGCGGGGCAGCTGCGCCGGATCATCCATCAGCGACACCGCGGTGGGGTGGTAGCAGAAATTCGTCGCCTGGAGGTAACTGAAGGCATCGAAGGCGTTGTCCAGCGGCGTGCCGTTCTCGGTGGAGTAGATGACGAAGGCGTTGTTCATCTTATACTCCCACGGCGGGATGACGTTGTCCTGGTGGCGGAAGTAGGCGAACTGCCCCTTGTAGCCGAGCTGCTCGAAGAAGTAGTCGAAGATATACTTCGTCGGCATTTGCTTCTCGGTCCACGTCTTGTCGCTGTCGAAATAGTGCTGATCCGCGGTGAGGATGGTCGCCAGCGGGTACTGCACGTTGTCGCCGTAGCAGAGCATGCTCACCTTCCAGTGGCTGTCTTTCCCCCACAGGCCCGGACAGGCGTAAAAGGTGTCGTCGGAATATTGCAGGCAGTCGGCTTTCAGCTTGTTGAAATTCTCCTCGGTGGTGAATTCCAACGGCTCCAGGAAGACGAGGTAGGTGAGGCCGGCGGCCTTCGCCGCCGCCACCCACTCCGCCACCGTCGCCTTGCCGCCGGAGTAGCTGGAGCGCGCGCCGATGAGGCCGGGCATCTGCGTCTGATCCTCAATGGGGGGCGCCTTCGTCCAGTCGCGCGGCTTCAGCATCTCGCCCGCCCAGCCTTCCAGCCGCGCCGCCATCGGCGGGGGCTGCAGCACGGCGGCGGGGGTGGGCGCGCCGCCCTTGCCCTGCGCCAGCGTGGGGGCGGCCATGGCGCGGAAGAGGTTCGCGTAAAGCTTGATCCAGTTGCTCGATTTGCCCTCGCGCCCGCGGGAGAGCATATCCAGCACGGGCGGGCAATTGTTCGGCGCGGCGAAGATCCACTCGGCCGTGATGCCGACGGCGGCCAGATACCCCCGCCCCACCGGGCGGATGGCGAGCAGCGTCGGCTCGGGCCGCGGCTCGGCGTTGACGTAGGGGAGGATGTCCTTCACCCGCTCCTCCTGCCAGCCCACGGCCTTCGCGGTGGGCGAGGCTGTCACCACCGGCGTCCAGGCGGCGTCCGTCTCCACCGATACCGGGCTGCTCATGCCGCTCTGCGAATGGCCGGCCAGGTAGAGGAGGCCGGCCACCCCGGCGTCGTACGGCGGCAGCGCGACGCCCACGTTCAGGCGGGTGAACATCGCCTGCACCGATTTGGCGGGATCGTCCTCGCGGATGGTGGACATGGTGAAGTGCGCGCCGTACTCTTCGAGGAAGTGCTGCGTGGCCAGATACTCCTCCACCTCCCAGCGCACGTTCGGCGTCATCAGCACCCCGCCGCCCGCTTCCATGAATGCCCGCAGCGCCGCCACGGTTTTCGGGTCGCGGAAGCCATGCGTGACCACGACCACGTTATACTTGCCGGTGGGCAGCAGCGTCGCCAGGTCGCCGCCGACGTGCAGCTCGATGCCCTCCGCGTGCAGCGGCTGGGCGAAGTAGGTGTGGTGCAGCGCGCCGGTGAAGAGCACCGCCGGCTTTTTCCCCTGGGCGAGCGCGGCCGTCGCGACGCCCAGCGCCGCCAGCAGCAGACCGATGAGCCACGTGCGCATGATAAACCTCCCCGGATTGAGAATCGGTGATGCCTCCCCTAGTTCCCCGCGCGCGGGCGCTTCCCTGCTTCTGATATCCGCGGGTTTCCCCGCGCGCCCCGCGTTCCCGCCCAGGCCCTCGGCATCCTGGACACGGGATTTCTGTGGAACATCGCCCTCACTGGGGCCGCGGAGTTGCACTCCGCGGCGACCGGGCCTGACTGAGACACAGCCGCGACGATGCGCCGGGCGGGGTTGCCGCGCACGGGGGACTGTTCAAGCGGACGCGCGCGCGGTACAATGCCGATATCCTCGGACGGGATGCGACCATGCGCTTGTATTTTTCGCGTGCCGAGCAAATTGTCGCCGCGCTGCTGGTGCTCGCCATGCTGGCGGCGCTAGGGGTGTTGGTCGCGCGCCAGCGGCATGGGCTGCTGCTGCGCGCGCCGGAGCCACTGCTGCAGGGCGCCGCCGGCGCCGCGCAGCCGTTGCCCGCGGCCCCCGCCGCCGAGAGTGGGCCGGTGGTGCACGTGGTGGGCGCGGTGCAGCGGCCGGGCGTCTATACGCTGGCGCCGAACGCCCGGGTGCAGGACGCCGTACGGGCGGCCGGCGGCGCACGCGCGGACGGGGCGCCCGACGCCCTGAACCTCGCCGACCACGCCATTGACGGCTCGCGCATCGAGGTGCCGACGGCCGCCGCCTACCAGCAGCTTCGCGCCGAGCACCCCGCCCCGCCGTTGATCGTCGCGCCTCCGCCCCCGCGCAGCAGCGCCATGCCGCCCGCCGCCGTGAAGCTGCCGCCGACGGCGCCCGTGCAACCCTACGCGCCGCTGGTCACCACCGAGGCCGTGCCTCCCGCGCCGGCAACGACAGCGGCACCCCCCGCGGCGCGGGCGTCCTCCACCCCGCGCACGCCGGCCATCGTCCACCTCAACACCGCCACGCAGGCCGAGCTGGAAACCCTGCCCGCCGTCGGCCCCGCCATCGCCCGGCGCATCCTCGACTATCGCAGCCAACACGGCCCCTTCGCCAGCGTGGACGACCTGATACGGGTGGAGGGCATCGGCCCGAAGACGCTGGAGAAGATTCGGCCGTGCGCGGCGCTGTAAGGGGAGATGCGCCTCCCCGCCTCTTTCCTCCCGCCCGGTCGCTATGCTACACTGAACGGCGGGAGGCACGGTTTCATGGATTCGACGGCGCTGCGGACCTTCCGCACCAGTGAGATGAGCCCCGAGGCGATCTGCCGCGCGCTGCAGCCGGCAGCGGCGGATATCGCGCGCGTGCAGGCGATCGTGGACGGCATCATCGCCGCGGTGCGCTCGCGCGGGGACGCCGCGGTGCTGGAATTCACCCGGCAGTTCGACTGGCCGGAGGCGACGCTGGCCGGCCTGCGCGTCACCGAGGCGGAGATCGCCGCCGCGGCCGCCGCGGCCGACCCGGCGGTGCTGGAGGCCATGCGCCGGGCGGCGGAGAATATCCGCCGCTACCACGAGCGCCAACTGCCGCGCGACTGGTTCGCGGAGCTGCAGCCCGGCCTGCGGCTGGGCCAGCGCCACACGCCGGTGGACAGCGCCGCCTGCTACGTGCCGACCAGTAAAGCCTCGCTGCCCTCCTCGCTGCTGATGAGCGTGGTGCCCGCGCAGGTGGCCGGGGTGCCGCGCATCGCCGTGGTCGGCCCCTGCCGGCGCGACGGCACGCTGCCCGCCGGGGTGCTGGCGGCGGCCGCGCTGCTCGGCATCACCGAGATCTACAAGCTGG
>JAKPKV010000068.1 GCA_029553475.1 Armatimonadota bacterium | reverse complement strand
GCGCCCGGCGAGGTGGTGCTGATGACGGCGGGCTACACCGGGGATGGGCTCCGCGCCTGGAAAGCGGGACTAGGCGGGCGCACCTACTACCTGTAATAGGTTTGATCCTATGCACATGACATTATTATGATCCTCTTGCAGGACGGTGGCTTACGAGAGATCCTATTCGGATATATTGGAGGGGGGCGTAAATCTCTATCGCTACAGTCAGAATAATCCTGTATCGTTTGCAGACCCAGATGGAAAGCAGGTGTTTGTGGGCTTTCCTCCTTGGCTAGGTCCTGCCGGAGGATTATGTGCTAGGCCTGGAACCGTTTGGACCGAAACCGTAACATCCGCCGGTCGAACCACAGCAGTACCGCGAGGAGTCGGACGAATAGCCCCGCGGGTGTGTCGAGTAACACGTACACGACCGAGTATCAAAGAGCCAAAACCGACAATACCGGAGCCGTTACCCAATGGGCGAGCTCCTGAACCTTCGCCGGAGTTCTGGAGGCCAAGGCCATGGTGGGAACCTTTTACTGCAGTTGGGAGGAGACTGCCTTTTCCATCCCCATGTCCGAATCCATGCCCAAATCCGTGCCAACGAGTGAGAAAGACTGGCAGAGAAGAGCCCGGAGGTTTACAGTGGGTCGTTAGAGCTGGAGTCGTCACTGTAACGCAGTTAATGAATGGTACAGCATATCATCCAGATTATCCCGGCGTTTATGGTTTCTCGGTTCAATCTGCGCCACTGAAAACAATTGATGAACTCGCAAAGGGGGGCGATTCCCGCATAAGCAAATAAGCGTGACGACTGTTTCTCGCTTGAACAATCTGGTCTCTCCCTTACTTCCTGTGGGTGTCCAAGTCATATCTACTCCAAGTAATAACTCTGAGAATCACTGTGATGGAATAGTGTCGCCTGCACCCATTACAGAATTACAGGCTCTCGCAATTAGTATGGTATTCCTGACAGGTTTGCGTAACCCTGCGCCCGTGCAGTGAGGAGGCCATTGTGATCAGAATCTATGCTGACTTTAATAACATGGATGATTTTGGTAGAGTGTATCTCCATATTCCGGGATCACTTAAAGATATCGAAAAACATAAGGATGAAGTGGTTGAAGGTAAGAAGGTTCTACTATATGTTCCCGATGAGTTCGAAGTTGTTGGGACACTAGTCTTTGATCGAGTCTGGAGAGCAATACCAGATATGGATACGCTACACTATTATGACGAAGAGAATCTTTGACACGGTCATCATCGGAGCTTATACTAGTTGTGAACACCGACGCGACCTGATAAAATGTGCATCTCAAACTCATGTTCGCTAGGTAAGAGGTAATGCACACTTTGCAAGTCGAGTGGCAGCATAGTGCTGATGAACTCGGATATTTCTATCGCACGAAGCAGGAAGGCCCCCTGAAGGTGCGTCTCCATGCGCTGTGGCTCTTACGCCAGGGAGGGCGTACCCGTGATGAAGTGGCCGCGCTCGTCGGCGCGCATCCCTCCACGGTACAGACCTGGCTCAATTGGTACCGCACCGGAGGGGTGACCGCCGTCGTCGGCCATCGGAGCGGCGGGACCGGCCCTGCCCGGCGCTTGATGCCTGCCCAGGAAGCCCGCATCGTGGCGGAAGCGGGTTGCCACGCTCTCGGCATATCGATGAGGTCCGTCGGTGGGTTCGTGATACGTTCGGCGTGTCGTATACCTATTGGGGGATGCGCAGCGTGTTGGATCGCCTGCAGATCCATCCCCAGATGCATGCAACGGAAAAAAGCCGTTGGGAAGAGCAACTAGTGATGAAGACACCGATACTGATCCATACGTGGTGAGAGGGGGGATAATAGCTAACACTATCATGGAAGGAACACGCTGGCATACAGCTGCTCCTCTACTGTACGGGTTCTCCGTACAGTCAGCTCCAGGGAAATCACGGCATGAGCTAGCTGCAGCTGGACAGTTCCGCAATGGTAAGATTAGCGTAACAAGAAGGAGTCTATTAAACAGGATACGGTCAGCTTTTCTGCCCCACGGTGTTGAGGTTGTACCAAGTCCTGGTTCTGGATACCATTGTACAGCTGTTGTATATCCGCCACCTATTACAACTGTACAAGCGAATATTATCTGTGCTGTTTTTTGGCTTGAGCCAAACACAGCGAAGAAGTTTCTGGCGCAAGGTCCATTGCATTCGTGTATAAGCACAGTTTCAACTAGGGCGGACTACTCGCGCGGAATGCGACCTGGTACCAATTCGATCTGCAAGGCAATGTGCTCCACCGACTCGACGCGAAAGGTGATATCCGCTCATCTGATCTCTACGACGCCTACGGAAAGCGCCTGGCGGGAAATCCTGCCGCTGATCCGTATGGCTATAAAGGCCAGTTTGGGTACTATACGGATCATGAGACCGGATTGGTTCTCTGCACGTTGCGCTACTATGATCCGCGTACAGGGCGCTGGCTGACGCGCGATCCGATTGGCTATCGAGGAGGCGTGAACCTCTATGTCTATTGTTTGAATAATCCGGTGAATTATATTGACCCGCAAGGGTTGTGGACGACACCAACCTACAGACCACCCGTTGGGCCGTTCAAACCAGGCATCCCGAATGTCAACCAGATTAAAGACCCATTCGTTCCAGGAACGCGTATTGGCCCGGGGATATCAAATTGTATCCCGATGCCAGGTATCACGACGACAGTGACGCTGACATCGGCAGAGATATTACTGCTGCCGATGACTGTATATTACGCGGGTGAATCCTATGGCATGTTGTATAATCGCCCACGGTGTATGGTGTATGCCATGGAAAAGGATTTCGGGATTAACAATCCGAATTTCAATCCCGACAATGATCCGTTCCGCATAGCGAAACCGCCCGTTATTCTTGGGCCACAGCGGCCATTTAATCCTTTTAGTGAGCGTGTAACCGTATGCCTAGCGATAGGGCCATGTTCGTTGACAATATTTGCGAGTCAAGAAACGCCAGAATTCCTGAAGCCGTATTTGCCGCCATATATTGAGGCGTTGCCTATACCTGACAATATAAAAATCTCTATATACTATGATTGGCTAAATTTTGGTCGTTACTTTTTTAATGATATATCTGAGTTCATGCTGTATCAGAACAATAAATACGGTTTACTAAGATATGCCGATTATATCTATCAGACTACGACTAATAGCACTCGACCCAATATGGTGGCTCAATTAGTTACGCCGACAGGTAGGTTTGCATATGGAAAAAGCTTGAAGGACTTTGAGCAGGTTACGTATGAGCCAGAGTTGGCACCCGTAGTCGCAATGGCTAAACAACAGTTACTTGATAGTCCGGAGTGGGATGAAGAGCAAGGTTATTGGGGAAAGTGTGCTGAAATTATAGCGATTAATGAGATGATACGGAAAATAAAGGCTGCTGGCGGAGTGGTGCTGGATGAGTTGAGGGGGGCACATATTTATACCATGTATGTTCGAAAACCTGGAAAAGCTGAATATGGTGAATCGAAAGAACCGTGTGAATTATGCCGAATCGTACTTGATTACTTCGGTATAGAGTATCGTACTTATCCCGAATAAGCAACGTATGGGAATGCTCACGAGAACGAGAGAATGGTGAGGCGCTCGATGGTAGATTGCAAGGGTATTTTAAACCTGGTAGTACGCTAGCATGAGATGAAAGGAGAGGAACGTCATGGGGTATTATACACCCGAGTTACGCGCGCGTCTTTCAGCAGACGGGAAGATGCTCATCGCCTTCATCGGGGTTGAACGCTTCTGTCAACAACAGCAGATCCATCACTCAGAACTTGACGCGCTCATTAATCACGCTTGGACATGCCTGACTATGGGTAACTCATCTGAACAATGGGATGCTTGGGAAGCGGGGTTTCATCGTGAAAAAATTGACCCAATGGACGATGTATATCCTGACGATTTTCTACAATCCATGCCGGAAGACAGTAAGATTGATCTGGAAAATTTATTAAACCACTGTGTAGAAATAACGGCAGTGGGTTGGGGGGGAGAAGCTTATGAGCGAAGTGAACGGCATTTTGAAAAAGCGATCGCCATCCTGGAGAAGCATCACATCCCACTCCCTGATATCGAGCCCTTTATCCGCGTGCTCCCACGATATTACTACCGAAAACATCGGCCAGTGATGAGCGCGGAGCAGGCCCAGGACTTTCGGCAATATGTCTCCACGACGGTCAGCGCAGATCAGCAGGGGTGTGAGCCACAGTAGATGAAAGGTGAGGAATGTCATGGATTACTATACACCCGAGTTACGCGCGCGTCTTTCAGCAGAGGGGAAGATGCTCATCGCCTTCATCGGAGTCGAGCGCTTCTGCCAGCAACAGCAGATCCATCACCCCGAGCTTGACGCGCTTATTGACCATACCTGGACATGCCTGACCATGGATAGCTCATCTGCACAATGGGATGCTTGGGAAGAAGGATTTCATCGTGATGACATCGATCCAATGTACCATGTATTTCCGATTGATTTACTGCAATGCTTACCAGAAAACATTAAGGGCGATCTCCAATATCTATTAACACACTGTGTAGAAATAACGGCAGTGGGTTGGGGGGGAGAAGCTTACGAGCGGAGTGAACGGCATTTTGAAAAAGTGATCGCCATCCTGGAGGAGCATCACATTCCGCTCCCCGCTATCGAGCCCTTTATCCGCGTGCTCCCACGATATTACCGCCAGCCAGTGATGAGTCAAGAGCACGCGCAGTTATTTCGGCAATATGTCTCCACGACGGTCAGTGCAGATCAGCAGGGGTGTGAGCCACAATAGACGAAAGATGAGGAATGTCATGGATTACTATACACCCGAGTTGCGTTCTCGGCTTTCCGAAGAAGGGAAAATGCTTATTGCCTTCATCGGGGCTGAACGTTTCTGCCAACGCCATCATATCCATCATCCAGAACTCGAGGCGATTATAGCCCATGCCTGGACATGTCTAACCATGGATAACTCACCTGAACAATGGGATGATTGGGAAGCGGGGTTTCATCGTGAAAAAATTGACCCGATGGATGGGATGTATCCGGAAGGTCTACTAGAGGAGCTACCACAAGATGTGAAGAAAGATTTTGAGATATTATTAGAATATTGTGTCGAAATTACGGCATCAAGTTGGGGGGCTAGTGGTTATGATGCTAGCGAAGAGTGCTTTGAAAAAGCGATCGCCATCCTGGAGAAGCATCACATTCCGCTCCCCGCTATCGAGCCCTTTATCCGTGTACTCCCACGATATTACCGCCAGCCCGTAATGAGTCAGGAGCACGCGCAGTTATTTCGGCAATATGTCTCCACGACGGTCAGTGTAGATCAGCAGGGGAGTGAGCCAGAATGTGAAGGATAAGGTCTCATTACTCCAGCATAAAGCCGTTCTTCATCTGATTATAGGAACAACCTATAATGATCAGACTGGATTGTATGGATTCTCGGTACAGTCAGTCCCGTACAAAGCAATTGAAGAACTTGCGGCTTCTGGTCGGTTTCGAAATCCGAAGATAAGCGTCAGTACTGTATCTAAGCTACGTATTCTAGGCGAGATACAGCTAATATTTCCTGGAGGTATCCGTGTTATTTCTACCCCAAGCACTTACTCACTGTATCACTGTGACGTGTCGATCTCGACACCTATGACTGAGTTACAATCATTGCTCATCAGCGCACAGTTTTTTGTGATACGTAATCCCGCACAAGTACAGTGAGGAACAGAGTATGATAAGAATCCATGTTGACTTTAATCGCCAAGATGAAAAACGAAGAGAATCTTTGACACGGTCATCATCGGAGCTTACATGCGCAAGGAGTAAGTCCAGAATGTGGTGTAAATTCTCCCTTCTCTGGTAGGCGGAGAAAGCTCATCTCCGCCGCGCTCTGTTTCGCGCCGATCAGCTATACCTACTACCCGGATGGGCAGCGGGCGACCATGACGGTCCCCGTTCCGGGCGGCGGGCTCGGCACGTTTTCGTATACGTACCATGCGGATGGACAACTCGCCACTCTGACGAATCCGTTCGGCAAAACGACGGTCTGGCACTATGACGCGCAGGGAGTGCGGAGACAGGTGCTGGGCAATCGCGCCTGGACCACCTATACCTACGATGCCGCGGGACGGTACGCGCGCCTGGTGAATTATGATCCCAAAGGGCGCGTGCACTCTGACTTCCAGGATCTAGTCTACTCCGCGTTGGACGATTGCACGCAGCTCCGAGCGGTGGTGCCGGGCTTGCCGGCCTTCAGCGGGGTAACCAGTTACTCGTACGATCACAAACGGCAGCTTGTGCAGGAGGTATCCGAACGGCTCGGAGGCTATACCGATACCTATGCGTATGACGCGGCCGGCAATCCCACCACCGTCCGCGATGTGCAGGTGCCAACGTATAATGCGAACAACCAGCCGGTGGGGGAGGTGTCGACCGCAAAAAATACGTCTGTTTGCTTGGCAGTCATCAGGTATTGACGATGTGGGGCTTTATGGTGACGCGTTGACGTGAGATTGCCGCGTCTCGCTGGGAAAACATTCGCCTGGACGAGGATACTGGTGATGGGGCCGACGCGCGAGGGTTAGGCGGCACGGCGATAAGTGTGATACAGCCTACCGAGGATGGGTTCAGCTTTGAGCGGTTCTGTGAAATCGGCAGGCATAGGAGACTGTTCCGGTATGAACGGCGTCTGCCGCTCGAGGCTGTGATGGATACCAAAACACCTGATCGCTGTCGTGGATCAGGTCTTTGGGGTGCTCACCAAAGGGTGTGGCCTCACGCAGGTGCTCTACACCCGGGCGCGCCTCGCGTCAGCTCCCAGACTCGCTGCTCTAGACTCGGCCTGTACACTACTTCACCTCCAGATGCTGCTTTCCGGCAGGAATCTCTACCGTCTTCCCATTCACCGTTACCGTCTGCGCCGGGCCATCGGTGGAGAGGAAATATTTGCCATCACGCCGGGTGACACTCGCGGGGGCTTGGGCGTTCAGCAGCCATGTGCCAAATTGGATGGTACCTGGCGCAAGCAGCGTGATGGAGATGACTTCGCCTTCCTGATGCAGGACGGCGGAAGCTGATCGGAACCCATTGTTGTTATACTGGCAGGAGATTGGCTCCGTATCCATCACCACGATGTCGCGTCCCCGCGAGTGGTCAATACAGACGCCGGTGCCGGCTTTCAGCGGAATGAAGTCCGGCGCCTTCTCCCCCGCTTTGCGCGGGAAAAGAATGGCAAAGTATCCACCGCCCGGCGCGGCGTAGGCGCGCAGGTTCTTCAGCGTCTCCTTCCACGGCTTGCCGGGGTTCATTTTCTGCCAGGATTCCTGCGTCGGGCCGGCGAGAAAGGTGGAGGAATCCTCGCGGATGAACCACCGCGGCTGCGCGGGTTCGGCCATGTAGACGTCCAGGTTCACCCCGAACGGCCCCGTGCACGTCGCGCGATTGCCAACGAGTTCGATCGTATCCATCAGCATCCAGATATTCCACTCGCTCGCCAGCGGGTTCTCGCCGGCGATGCTGTCGCGCAGCACCAGGTAGACCGGTCCCGCCGGGTCTTCCGCGCCGTCGGCGGCGAACGATTTCACCAGCGCCATCGTCCGCGTCCAGGTGCGCGGGGGGACGGGATACGGGTCCATCGGGAAGTTGGGGGGCATCGGCACGTTCTTGTCGTCGGGCACCAGCCCCTCGCGGTCGGTGATGTGCTGGCTGGTCGCGGCGTCCACCGCGCCCAGCGCGGCAAAGCCCGTCATCTTCGCCGCGTAATCCGCGTTGCCCGCCGCGCTGGCGAATTCCGTGCCGCCGAACAACCCCGGCTTCACCTCGCGATGCCCGATGCTCACCCGGTTGAAATACCAGGCCCCGCGGAAGAGCGGCTGATACTGCGAGCCGAACTGCAGCACCAGCGGCGCGCCCTTGGCGTAAAACATGAAGGAGTTTTGATCGCCGTAATTATAGTGCTCGACGTTGTCGCCGGCGCGGAAGGCCACCCACGCCTCCTCCTTCACCGGCAAGCCGCCCCGCAGGATCGCCCCGAAGCCGGGATAATGCCTGCTCGTCAGCGCAGGCGGTTCGGCGGGCAGCGCCGGGTCGAGCATCGTCTCGCTGAACTGCATCCAGTCCGGTCGCCCCTGTTCGATCCACATCCACTGCATGCGCCTGGAGAACGCGGGGGCATCCGTCTTCGTGAGGTTCGCCAGCCAGCCAAACAGCGGCGCCTGCTCCCACGAGCCATTGCCGAAGGCCGGCACCAGCCGCGTGCCGAAGCGCGGGTCGGGCGGCGTCGAGATGTTCAGCAGGTAATCCCACGTCGCCGTCATCTTCGGGTGCGTGAAGATGTTCTGCCCGCCGTTGTAGGCGATCGGGACCGCCGACTGGAACAGCGGATACATCGCCGCCTCGTACTGGTAGTGCGGGCACTCGCGCCAGGTGCCGGCCTCGCGCACCATCTCGTCCAACTCGCGCATCGCCTCCGCCTCGCCGCGTTGGCGCCACGCCGCCGCCAGCGGGTGGTCGGGCAGCACGCAACTCGCCACCCCCAGGTGATGCTCCTGCCGCGGCGGCATGTTCGGGTTGCCGAGATGCACGCCGGAGCGCGTGCTGTGCCAGTCCTGGTCAGCGACCACGTTGGCGACGAAGGCCATCAGCCGCCGCATCTCCGCCTTCTCCCCCGGGGTGGCGGTGGCGGCGCTCATCGCCGCGTCGAACTTGATCAACTCATTCATGGGCGCGGCGTTGTTCGGCGCCGGGAAGCCCATGTACCCGTGCTCCCAAAACTTCCCCACCAGCGAGCGCAGGCTCTCCAGCGCCCCCTGGCTGTCATTCGGCGTGTTCCAGGCGGCGTTGCTGCTCGGCGCGCGCACCAGCGCATCGCCGATCTGCGCATCCCCCAGGATGGTGTAGCTGATCGGCCGGTTATAATACTGCCCGAACCGCCCCATCCACCGCGGGTTCGCCTTCACCCGCGCGCGCACCGCATCCAGCTTGCCCGGCTCCACGTAGAGGCGCGGATACGTCACCTTCGGGTCAGCCGGCCAGTCCAGCACCCAGTCCTTCACCTTGTCCAGCGGCAGGTCGCAGTATTTGCGCACCGCCTCCAGCACGCTGCTGCGCCCCGCCGTCGGGAAGACGTTCGCCCGCGCATCTACGTGCAGCACCCACGCCCGCCGCCCCGCCGTCCGCGGCCAGCCCGCCTCCACCTTGCCGGTGTAGTAGGGATTTCCCCACTCCACCCCGTCGCGCACCCAGTCCTGGTCAATGTAGAGCGGCAGGTCGAGGCGGACTTTGCCCCCCGGCTCCGTCATCACGTACATCCCCATCGGGTTCCGCCACCAGCCGATATTCGCCGGCAGGATGGAGATCGTGTCACCGTTCGGATGTGTAGAATTGTAGAATGTCGCCCGCCGCGCCGTCTCCGGCCACCAATTCACGTAGCCGAGGATGGACATCTCCTTGCGCGCTTCGTCGAAGTCGAGCTTGTAGTCGTCGCCGAGGGCGTTCGTCTTCGGGTCGGTGCGCTGCCGCCAGGTGCGGATGGCGGCGGAGACGCGATCGGGGTGGAAGTTCGTGGACAGCGAGAAGGTCATGAGCGCCTTGCCTGCGGCAGTCTTTGGCGTGTCGAACTCCTCGCGTACCAGCACGGCGTTCTGCCCCTTCACCACGCGGAAGGTCAGGCGATAATAGCCGCCGCCCTGGAACAGGTACTCGCGCTGCTGCTCGACGTACACCGGACCATCAGCGAGCACCGTACTGGTGATGCGAGTCACCGGCAAGTCTCCGATCAGCTTCCCATGGCCATACAGGCCGGCAGGACTACCGACCTCCATAATCGGCGCCGGGAAACTGCTCAACGGCACTGGCGGTGTATACGTCAAAGTGCCTGTGCCGACGGACGGTAAGAGACGAAGCACGCCGCTCGTCAGTTGGGGGGGATCGCATTGCATGTCCCATAAGCTGCCGCCCACCGGTTTTCCTGCCTTCAGCGTATACTTGACCTCCCCATCCGCCGGCAGCTCCTCCACGATAAACGCCACCTGGGCCGTGCCGGTGCCTTTCGGCGTCACCTGCACCGGCACCGCTTTCCCATCCGGCCCGATGAGCGTCACCCGCTTCGCCTGCGACGCCGGCAGCTTCACCGTGTAGGTGACCAGCTCATTCGTCCAGGTCTTCTGCAGGTAGTCCTTGATGGTAAAGGTCATCGCCGCGTGCGCGGCCAGCGAGAGACACGCGAGGAGCAACACCAGGTAACGCATAAACGCCTCCGCAACAGTGCTGCTACGCCTATTCGCCCAATCCCCCCATCCCCCTCCTGCCCCAATCACGCAAATCCTCACCTCTGTCACATCACGGTTTGGACAACCGCCAACACCTGCATAATATCATTCGCGAGATCTGCTCTACGCAGTATGCAACCATGCGTATACATAGTCGTTCGACTACCCCCCGTTTGGCAAAAAGGCACCAAATTTGGGGGCAGTCATCGGGGGGGAACGGGGGGAAGATGGCGAATGAGGAAGCCAGCCACCGTTAGCATCATGAAAGGAATATGCCATGCCCCTGGTAGACATGCCCCTCGACCAACTGAAAACCTATACCGGCCGCAATCCACGGCCAGCGGATTTCGACGCCTACTGGGACCGCGCGCGGGCGGAGATGCACGCGATTGATCCGCAGCTCGCGTTGATCCCGTCGTCCTTCACCGCGCCGAACGCCGAGTGCTTCGATCTGTATTTCACCGGCGTGGGCGGCGCGCGGGTGTATGCCAAGTACCTGCGTCCGAAAAACGCCGACGCCCCCGGTCCCGGCCTGGTGCTGCTGCACGGCTACACCGGCAACAGCGGCGACTGGCAGGACAAACTCGCGTATGTCGGCCAGGGCTTTTCCGTCGTCGCGCTGGACTGCCGCGGCCAGGGGGGCCTGTCGGAGGATGTCGGCGGCGTGAAAGGGCCGACGACAAACGGCCACATCATCCGCGGGCTGGACGACGCCCCGGAAAAGCTGCTCTTCCGGGCGATCTATCTGGATTGCGCGCAGCTCGCCGGCATTCTCCTGGGCATGCCGGAAGTGGACCCCGCGCGCGTGGGCGTCACCGGCGGCTCGCAGGGCGGCGGCCTCACCCTCGCCTGCGCCGCGTTGGAGCCGCGCCTGACGCGCGCCGCCCCCATCTTCCCTTTCCTCTGCGATTATCAGCGCGTGTGGGAGATGGACCTGTCCGTCGGCGCCTACGCCGAGCTGCGCACCTTCTTCCGCCAGTTCGACCCGCGCCACGAGCGCGAAGCGGACATCTTCACCCGCCTGGGCTACATTGACGTGCAGCACCTCGCCCCGCGCATCAAAGCCCATACCCTCATGGGCGTCGGCCTCATGGATACCATCTGCCCGCCCAGCACGCAGTTCGCCGCCTACAACAAAATCACCGCGCCCAAAGAGCTGATCATCTACCCCGACTACGGCCACGAGGGTCTGCCGGGCATGAACGACACCATCTTCCAGTTCATGATGGCGCTGGCCGCCGAGCGAGTGTAAGGCAATAAGGACCGCGGACATCCTGTCCGCGGTCCATTTCTCTATCGCACCATGCTCCCGTTCGGCACCACCGTATCCGGGGAGAGCACGGCCATGCCGGTTTCCCCCATGTCCGCGGCGAGCAGCATCCCCTGGCTGACTTCGCCGCGCAGCCTGGCCGGCTGCAGGTTGGCGACGATGACGATCTGGCGGCCCACCAGCGTCTCCGGCGGGTAGACGGCGGCAATGCCGGCGACGATCTGCCGGGGGGCGTCCTCGCCCACGTCTACCTGCAGGATGAGCAGTTTGTCCGCTTTGGGGTGTTTTTCCGCCGCCAGCACGGTGCCGGCCTTGAGCTGCACCTTCGCGAAGTCGTCAATGCTGATGAGCGGCTGCTCCGGCGCCGCCCCGGGGGCGGGCGCGGCCGGCGCCGCCGGTTGTGGGGTCTCTTCGGTCACGATGGTCTCCTTGTCAATGATGCGCGGGAAGATCGGGCCGGCGGGCTGCGTCCGGCTGCCGGGGCGCAGGTCGCCCCAGGCCAGCGCGGAAACCTTCCACGCCGGGTGCGCCCAGCCGATCTGCGCCGCCGCGCGCTCCGCCACCACCGGCATGAACGGATACAGCAGCACGAGGGCGAAGCGGATGCCCTCGGCGAGGGTATACATCACCGCGTTCACCTCCTCCGCCCTGCCCGCTTTGTGCAGCTTCCACGGCGCCTGCTCTTCGATGTAGCGATTCAGGTAGCCCAGCAGCTCCCAGATCGCCTTCAGCGCCTCCAGGTAGCTCACCACCGCGCCGCCCAGGCAGCGCTCCACCTGTTTGGCGGCGTGCAGCGCTTCGGGCAGCACGTCGGCCCGCGCCGGGATGGCGCCGCCGCAGTAACGGCCCAGCATCGTCACCGTGCGGTTCACCAAATTGCCCAGGTCGTTCGCCAGGTCGCTGTTATAGCGCCGGTACAGTGCCTCCAGCGAGAAATCGCCGTCCATGCCGAAGGGCATCTCGCGCAGCAGGAAGTAGCGCAGGCTGTCCACCGCCACGTCAATATCGGCGCCGGAGGCCTCCACGATCTCCTGCGAGAGGTCCAGCGGATTGATGCGGAACCCCTTGCCGCCGTGTTTTGATTTACTGATCTTCTCGCCGCCGATGGTCCAGAAGCCGTGCGCCACCACCGCCGCCGGCAGCGGCAGGCCCGCGGCCATCAGCATCGCCGGCCAGAGCGTGGCGTGGAAGCGGGTGAAGATGTCCTTACCCACGATGTGCGTGCCGGGCCACCACCGCGCGAATGCCTCCGCATCGGCCGGATACCCGGCGACGGTGATGTAGTTGATCGGCGCGTCGAACCAGACGTAGATGACCAGCCCCTCGCTGTTCGGCAAATGGGACGGCACCGGGATGCCCCAGTCCGACCTGCGGGTGATGTTCACGTCGCGCAACCCGCCTTTGATGAACTGCACCGCCTCGTTCTTGCGGAACTCCGGCTGCAGCCAGTTCGGGTGCGCCGCGATGTAGTCGAGCAGCGGCTGGGCGTATTGGCTCAACCGGAAGAAATACCCCGGCTCCTTCATCCACTCCACGGCGCGGCCGCAGTCCGGGCACTTGCCCTCCGCGAGCTGCGTCTCCAAAAAGTGCGTCTCGCACGGCACGCAGTACCAGCCCTCGTATTCGGCGTAATAGACATCGCCGTTCTCGTACAGCCGCAGGAAGAGCGCCTGCGTGGCCTCGTGGTGTCGCGGCTCGGTGGTGCGGATGAAATCATCATACGCCACGTGCATCCGCCGCCAGGTCTCGACAAATGCCGCCGCCATCTCGTCCACAAAGGCCATCGGATCGGCGCCGCGGCTCGCCGCCACCCGCGCCACCTTCGTCGCGTTCTCGTCCGTCCCCGTGGAAAAGCGCACCGCGTCGCCCATCATGCGGTGGAAGCGGCTCACCACATCCGCCGCGATGGTCGGGTAGGCGGTGCCGATATGCGGCACGTCATTCACATAATAGATCGGCGTCGTCACGTAGTAGTTGCCCACGGGTCCTCTCCTCAAGATACCGCGCGACACGGACGGACACGGCGCCCATCCGCAATCCTTGGGAAAATCCAAGCGGTAGCTATTGTAGCAGAAATGGGGCGGCGGCGGAAACGCCCGCTTGCATCCGCGCGCGTGTACCGGTATGCTATGTACCATCATCGCTGCCTGGAGGCGCCCATGCTCCCCCGCCCTGATTTGTGTGATGACCGCACGCCCGCCGGCGTCGAGGTGTTCCAGTTGACGACGGACCCGGAGGCGCCGTGCAGCCACATCTACATGGAAGCGCAGATCTTCACCCCCGATTCCGCGCGCTTCCTGCTCCATTACCACGGTAACCCGCACTGGAGCGACCGCGCCGACCCGCGCCACCGCTACCTGCTGTGCGATGCGGCAGATGGGACGATGAGCGAGCTCATCGCGGAGACGGGGGCCATCGCGCCGTCGGTGACGCCGGACGGCCGTTCCGTCTACTACTTCGTGGACGAGGCGGCGCCCGGCGGCGGGCGCATCACGCTCAAGCGGGTGAATCTCGACGGCACGGGGCGCGAGACGGTGATGGTGGTGGACCGCCCGCTGCCCGGCACGCGCTTCCGGCCGAGCAAGCTCTATTCCCTCTCCACCATCTCGTCCGACGGAACACGCCTGGCCATCTCCTGCTTCCTGGGCGACGGCGTGCACGAGGGAGCGCCCTTCGGCCTGCTCGTCTTCAATCTCGCGCGCGCCGAGGTGAATTTGGTCATGTCCGGCCCCACCTGGTGCAATATGCACCCGCAGTACTGCCGCGCGCGCGATCCCGAGGCCGCTCACGACATCCTCATCCAGGAGAATCACGGCAGCCGCTGCGGCGCCGACGGGGAGATTCACACCCTCGTCAGCGGCCTGGGGGCGGATATTCACGTCATCCGCGACGACGGCATGGATTTCCGCAATATGCCCTGGGGGCGCGACGGCCGCGAGTTCTGCCAGGGGCACCAGTGCTGGATCGGCCGCGAGACGCGCGCCATCACTTCCACCTTCACCGAGCCGGAGCAGGCGTGCCGCCTCATCGCCGGCGAGGCCGCGCCTTTCCTCGATCACACCGGCAGCGCCACCGCCGACGCCGTGCGCGGTGATCTCAGTCGGGACATCCCGCGCCCGCGCTTCTTCCATTTCGCCACCGATATCGCCGGCCGTCGCCTGATCACCGACACCTTCGACCCCGCGGGCGGCAGTTGCCTGTATCTCGCCGACCTCCCCGCCGATGGCGCGCCCCTCCGCGCCTTCACCTACCTGCTGCACACCGGCACGCGCGCGCAGAAAGGCGCCCACGCCCACCCCTTCCTCTCGCCGGACGGGCGGCTGGGCTTGTTCAACTCGGACGAATCGGGCACCCTGCAAGCGTATCTGGTGCGGCTCCCATAAACAGTTGCTCACTCCGCCTCCCCGTCCGGCCGCCAATCGAACGCCATCCGTATAGCCCGCGCCTGCCCGCCATCTCGTCGCATACGATGACGAGCGCGCGCCCCGCGATACCCCAGTCGCTAACGTCGCCCTCATCCCCCCTTTCCATCACGCTTTTGCCGCGGAATAGCCGGATTTTCCCCCTCACCGCTTGACAACACCCCCACCGGGGAAATAACAATCTAATTCGCAAGGAGGAAGGTTATGCCGATCGCTCGCATGTTGTCCCGCATCGCCCTCGTGCTGTGCCTGTTCGCCGCCGCCGCGCTCGTCGCGCAGGTGCGGCAGCGCGTGCTGCCGAACGGCCTCACCGTGCTGGTGAAAGAAGTCCACGCCGCGCCGGTGGCCACGGTGGATGTCTGGTACAAAGTCGGCTCGCGCAACGAGCGGCCGGGCATCACCGGCATCTCGCACCTGCTGGAGCACATGACCTACAAAGGCGCGAAGGGGTACAGCCGCGACGCCATGCGGGAGATCGTGAAGCGCAACGGCGCCCTTGACAACGGCGCCACCTACTACGACTACACCCACTACCATACCACCATCGCCAGCGATCGCCTGGAGCCCATCCTGAAGATGGAGGCGGCGCGCATGAGCAGCGCCACGCTGGCGCAGGCGGACCTGGACGCCGAGTGGACGGTGGTGCGCTCCGAGCTGGAGGGGCGCGAGAATGATCCCGGCACCCAGTTGTTTCAGGAGTTGATGGCGGCGGCGTTCAAAGCCCACCCCTACCAATGGCCGGTCATCGGCTGGCGCGCGGACGTGGAACACACGACGGCCGCCGACCTGCAAGCGTATTACCGCACGTATTACGCGCCGAATAACGCGACGCTGGTCGTGGTCGGCGACGTAACGGCGGAAGAGATCTTCGCGCAGGCCCAAAAGCATTTCGGCCGCCTCCGCACGGCGTCGGCCCCGCCGCAGTGGGTCACCCCGGAGCCGCCGCAGCGCGGCGAACGGCGGGTGACGGTGCGCCGCCAGGGGAACGTGCCCTTCACAAATATCCTCTGGCACGTGCCCGCCCTCACCCACGAGGACGCGCCGGCGGTGATGCTGCTCGATCAGATTCTCGGCACGGGCCGCCTGTCCCGCCTGTACCAGCACGTGGTGGAGAAGCGCGTGGCGGTCAGCGCCTGGTCCTCCAGTCTGCTGCTGCGCGACAGCGGCATCTTCATGGTCGGCGGCATGGCCGGCCCCGGGCAGGAGATTCACCCCATCGAGCGCGCGGTGCTGGCCGAGGTGGAGCGCATCAAGACCGAGCCGCCCACCGCCGCGGAAATGGCGCGCGCCCGCCGGCAGTTGGAAGCCTCCTTCATCTTCGACCGCGACAGCGTCACCGAACAGGCGCGGCAGCTCGGCTACTATCAGACGGTGGCCGGCGATTGGGCCTTTCTCGACCGCCTGCCCGACCGCCTGCGCCAGGTTACGCCGGAGGACGTCGCCCGCGTGGCGCAAACCTACCTGACCCCGGACAACCGCACCGTGGGCATCTTTGAACCCGTCACCGGCGGCGCCACGCCGGCGAACCCCGCCGCGGCGCCGGTTCCCGCCGGCTACCGTGACGGCGACGCCGCCCGCGGCCCGCATGCCCCCGCTCGCTCCCTGGAAACCCGTCGCCCCGAAGCGGCGGGGGCCGGGGGCGGGAGGGCCGCTCCCGTCACCCGCGAGCGCATCCGCCTCCCGAATGGCCTGGTCCTCATCGTGCAGGAGAATCATGCCAACCCCACGGTGGCGGTGGCGATGAGCCTGCGCGCGGGAAAGGCCTATGATCCCCCCGGCCGCGCCGGCACGGCGACGATGATCGCCGACTTGCTGGATGCCGGCACCACCACGCGCACGGCGAACCAGATTGCCGAGGAGCTGGAAGGCCATGCCATCACCCTCTCCGCCGGCGCCGGCTGGGAGACGACGGGCCTCCACGGCAAAGCGCTGAGCAGCGATATCGAGCTGCTGACGCGCAACCTGGCCGATATCGTGCGCCACCCCGTCTTCCCCGAGGAGGAGCTGGCGAAGATGCGCGCGCAAAACCTGGCCGGGCTGGCCTACACCCGCGACCAGACGAGCCAGAATGCCTACCGCGCCTTCTATCGCGCGGTGCTGCCGGAGGGGCATCCATATCGCGTGGCCTCCTTCGATGAGGAAGAAGCCGGGCTGAAGGCGATGACGCGCGACGACCTGCTCGCCTTCCATCGGGCGCGGTATACGCCGCGCACCGCCATCGTGGTCGTGGTGGGTGATGTCACCGCCGCCGAGATGCGCGCGCTCATCGAAAAATATTTCGGCGACTGGCAGGGGGAAACGCCGACGCTGGTGAGCTTCCCGCCGGTGCCGGCCGGCGCGGAGAAACGCGTGGTGACGCCTATCCCCGACAAAGCGCAGGCGAATATCTACGCCGGCTACGCGGGCGATCTGCGCCGCGCCGACCCGGACTACTACGCCGCGCAGATCATGAACATGATTCTCGGCGGCGGCGGCGCGCTGAACAGCCGGCTGGGCAAGGTCATTCGCGATGAGCACGGCCTCGCGTACGGCGTCTCCAGCGGTTTCCACGCCTCCACCGGCGCCGGCCCGTGGTATACAGCGATGGGCGTGAACCCGGCCAACGCGGACAGGGCGCTCGACCTGCTGCAAGCGGAGATCGCGCGCATGCGCGACGGCGGCGCCACCCAGCGGGAAGTGGACGATACCATCGCCTACCTCACCGGCGCCCACGCCATCGCGCTGGTGACGAACGCCGCCATCGCCGGCGAGCTCCTCGACGCCGAATATTTCGCCCTCGGCCTGGACTACCCGGAGCGCTTCACCGCCCTGTACCGCGCCGTCACCCGCGAGCAGGTCAACGCCGCCGCGAAAAAATACCTGCATCCGGAGAAGCTGGTCATCTCCATCGCCGGGTCCTACGGACAATAACCGGGGCCACGTCCCGATACATGCGCTGTGACACATTATTTCCGCGGTGCTCGGTATCCGGTTGGTCGGCCCGCTCCGGCCAGTCCGCGGGGGGTGGATTTCGTGACTCCAGCTCCAGATGTGCATCAGGGGGGACCGCAGCCGACCGATGCACAGCCCACCAAAGCGGAAAACAAGTTGCCACAGAGCATGCATCGGGACGCATCGCAATCCTCACGAGTTGACAGCCGGCCGCGATACTGCTATAGTAGCGCGGTCATCGGGGTGTAGCTCAGCTTGGTAGAGTGCACGGTTCGGGTCCGTGAGGCCGGAGGTTCAAATCCTCTCACCCCGACCACTGACGAAAAGCCCGCGAGAGAACTCTCGCGGGCTTTTGTATACCTGGGAGCGCCGGTGTCCTCACCGGCAAGACAGTTCCCGTGCCGGTGAGGACACCGGCGCTCCCAGCGTTAATGCGCCTGCACCGCCCCCACCAATTCTTGCACATCCGCCATCCCATGCCGTTCCAGATACTCCCGCAACCCCCGCGTGATCTTCACCGACGCAAACGGATCCGCATACAGCGCGGTGCCGACGGCGACGGCGTTGGCGCCGGCGAGCAGCATCTCCACCGCGTCTTCCCAGGTCGCCACCCCGCCCATCCCAATGATCGGGACGCTGACGCGCCCGCGCACCTGCCACACCATGCGCACGGCGATGGGGCGCACGGCGGGACCGGAGAGCCCGCCCACGTTGTTGGCGAGCACCGGCCGGCGGGTGGCGATGTCAATGCGCATGCCGAGCAGCGTATTGATGAGCGAGAGGGCATCGGCGCCGTGATCCACCGCGGAGACGGCGATCTCGGCGATGTCGGTGACGTTCGGCGAGAGCTTCACGATGAGCGGTTTTCGGCAGGCACCGCGCACGGCGGCGGTGATGGCCGCCACGCTGGCGCAGCTCGTGCCGAAGGCCACCCCACCCGCTTTCACGTTCGGGCAGGAGATATTCAATTCGATCAGGTCCACGGCGGTGTCGGAGAGGCGCTCCGCCATCGCGCAGTAGTCCTCGATGGTATTGCCGGCGATGTTGGCGATCACCACCGCGCCCTGCGCCTTCAGCCACGGCAGCTCTTCGCGGATGAACGCCTCCACGCCGGGGTTCTGCAGGCCCACGCTGTTCAGCATCCCCGCCGGCGTCTCCGCCACCCGCGGCGGCGCGTTGCCCGGCCGCTCTTTCAGCGTCAGCCCCTTCACGGCAATCGCCCCCAACTCGGATAGCGGGTACAGCGTCCCGTACTCCCGCCCGAAGCCGAACGTGCCGGAGGCGGTCACCACCGGGTTGGCCAGCGTCACGCCGGCGATATTCACGGTCAGGTTTGGCGTAGTCATCATCATGTTCGCGGGATCCGTGTATGCCCCATCGTCCGTCGTCGCGCCGCAAACGTCATCCCATCTCCAGGGTACGCATATGGTGGCCTACCATACTACCACACTACTACACTCGCCTCGAACACCGGCCCGTCGCTGCAGACGTGCGCATACGTTTCCGTGCCGTCGGGACGGCGGATTTTCTGCGCGCAGCCCAGGCAGGCGCCGACGCCGCAGGCCATGCGCTGTTCCAGTGACAGCTGGCAGGGGATCTCCCGTTCCTCGGCGATGGCGGCGGTGGCGCGCAGCATCGGCTTCGGGCCGCAGGCGAAGATGGCGTCCACCGCTCCCGCATCACACCGCGCGCGCAGCAGGTCGGTCACCAGCCCGTGGTGGCCGGCAGTGCCGTCGTCGGTGGCGAGGCGCACGTCGGCGCCCGCCGCCTGAAAATCCTCAACCATGCTGATGAGCCCGGCGGTGCGGAACCCGAGGAGCACGGCCGCCCGCGCGCCGAACGGCTTGCAGGCGTGCAGCAGCGGGAAAATGCCGATGCCGCCACCGACGAAGACCGCGGGCCGCGACGTGTCGCCCAGCGTGAAGCCGTTGCCCTGCGGCCCGAGGATATCGAGGGCATCGCCCACCGTGCGCTCCGCCAGCCACGCCGTGCCCGTCCCGCGCACTTCGAAGACGAAGCGCACCAGGTCGCCGTCGGCGTCGCAGATGCTGATGGGCCGCCGCAGGGTGAAATCGCCGCAGCGCACCATGATGAACTGCCCCGGCCTCGCCGCCCGCGCGATCTCCGGGCAGCGCACCGTGAAGTCAGCGAGGTCGGCGCGCGGCGCGCGCGCCTCCACCAGCGGACAGGTTGTGACGGTGAAGCTCATGGCGAGGCCATTATCGCACCTTTCGCCGCGGAGAATCAACCTGCCCATACCGGGGCCGCGGAGTTGCACTCCGCACGAGTTTACACGCTCTTTGTTCAACGACAGGGTGAGGTCACTCGTGCGGAGTACAACTCCGCGGCCCCGGTGGTGGGCGGGACAAGCGGCGCAGGTCAGCGCAACGGGTATAAGAAACTACGCTACCGCTTCTTGAAGACGAATCCCGAATAGCACAGCACCTCTTCGCCGCGCTGCGTTTCCACGCGAATCGTTTCGCCTTTGAAACGCCCGCTGCCCATAATCGTCGCTTCGGTGTTGTTCATCGGATTCAACGCGACCGACAGCGGCAGCGTCGCGCGACCGCTGGCGCGCGCGACGAGGAAACCATCCTCGATGGCCAGCGTCATCGTCATCGTTTTCATGGCGTCGGCGGTCGCATTGCTGATGGCGTAGACGCCGGTGCGGGCTCTCCAGGCCGCGGAAATCGGCACGGGCTTCACCTGTTCACCGGCCGGTTGTCCCCGCCCCTCGTGGTACTGCACCAGCATGCGGCGCCCGTTCAGGGTGACGACGCGGAAGCTCAAGTCGCGAAACGCGCCGATAGACACCGGGAACAGGCCGAGGATACGCGGCGGGTTCACCGTGAATGCGCCGTCGGCGCGCGGCGTCAGACTCAAGGAGATTTTCCCCAGCGACGCGTGCAGCTTCCCGCCCTGCTCCGTGATCTTCACCAGCGAGAAGTAATCCGTAGCGAAGTATCCGGTGTATCGTTGCAGCGCCTGCGGCGACAGGGTGACGGCTTTTGAAAAAGCGGGCGCGCGTATGGCGGACCAGGATTTGCCGGTCTTCGCGCGCAGCGCCGCCCGCGCCGTCTCGCGCATGAGCACCGGTAGCGATTCGTTCACTTCCGTGGAGTTGCACAGCACCACGATGCCCAGCTCTTCGCGCGGCAGCACCAGCAGCGCCGCGTAGTGATTGGTCATCGTCGCCCCGCCGCAGCCGTAGAGCGGGCCGTCGTATCCGGCAAGTGACGCCATCGCCCCTTCGCGAAACCAGCCGAGACCGGTGCGCACGTCGGCGTCCAGCCCGGTCAGCCCCTGTGGGCGCAGCATCTCCGCCACCGTCTCCGGCTTGAGAAACGCCGCGCCGCCCACGCGCCCCTTCGCCAGCACCATCATCATCAGCCGGCTCATATCCAGCACGCTGGCGCGCAGGCTGTCTACCGGCGCGTCGCCCAGCGGCAGCACGTCCTGCTCGTAGCCATCGTCATACACCTTCGCGTAATTCGCCGGAAATTCGTCGCCCACCGGGCGGAAGGTGGCCGTGCGCATCCCCAGCGGCCGCAGCACGGCGTCTTCCATATAGTCGTCAAAACGCTGCCCGCTCACCTGCTGCACCATGTGCGCGAGCAAGCCGTAGCCGATGTTGGAATAGGAGTAGATGGTATTCGGAGGGGCGGCGGTATATTCGTCATGCAGCAGCCGCGCGTAGTCGGTGTAGGGCGTCGGCTTCAGGCTCCAGGTGCCCTGCAGCCAGTCGCTGGGCAGCCCGGAGTGGTGGCAGAGGACGCTGCGCACCGTGATCTCCTGATTGCCGAAGCGAGACTTGATGGCGAATTGCGGTAAATAGCGCGACAATGGCCGGTCAATGCCGAGTTTATTTTGCTCGTCAAGCCGCATCACCGCCGTCGCCGTCAACAGCTTGGAGAGGACGCCGGCCGCGTACACGGTCTCCGCGGTGGCCTTGTTGCGGAAAAACACGTCGGCGGTACCAAAACCCTCCGCCCAGACGATCTGCTGGTCATCCACCACCGCGATGCTCATGCCCTTGATCTTCCGATTGCGCAGCGTCTGCTGTACCTCCGCGCGAACGGAATCCCACGCCTTCCCCGGGTATTTTGCCGTGATGCTGCTCTGCGCCCAGCCTGGCGCCACGCCTCCCCATACCAACCAGGCTATCAGCAGCGCGACTCCGGTCCATACACGCATCAACGCCACCTCCACCAACTCATCATACCCCAGGGCCGCATCATGCGCAACGCGGACACCCCGATACAGCCCCCGCCCGCCCCGGCTCCGCCCGCGCCCCTCAATCTCCCCGCGGCTCGCCGCCGTCATGCATTGCCGATCTCCGCGTGCGGCGTGCTGGCGACGCAGCCGCGCTCGTCATACACGTTGAGAAACCAGACGGTGGCGCGCGGCGGCAGGGTGGCGGTCAGACAGCCGGCGTCGGCGTCGTACTGCGCGGGATAGCTCTGCCATTTGCGGTCGGCCCAATGTCCCAGCGCGCGGGTGCAGCACAGTTCGGCGTGGGTGATCGGCAGCGGCGCGTCGCAGCGCGCCCACACGGCACGGCCGTCGGTGCCGTGGTCATGCAGGCGCGGCAGGGGCGCGCCGCCCAGCAGCAGGCTGTCCATGAAGACGCCGATTTCGGCGGGCGCCCAGCCGTCAACATGGCTGTGCGGCATCTCGATGCGAAGGCAGAGGGTGCGCGGGCCGGCCGGCAGTTGGTAGGAACGCTTCAGCGCAGAGAGCGGGAAGGCGAAATCGTTCGTGCCGCTCACCCAGCACATCGGCAGCGCCGCCCGCCCCAGATAATGCGCGGGATCCCAGAGTTCGAGCCAGCGCCGCACGTCGGCGGCGGGCCGCGCGGGGAAGTCCTGATCCTTCATATAGGAGTCCTCGCCGATGAAGCCGCAGCCGTAGACCGGCGCCGCGCCGCGCAGTCGCGGGTCAACGCCCGCCACGATGCTCGTCAGGTAGCCGCCCCAGGAGATGCCAGTGACGCCGATGCGCTCGGCATCCACGCCGGGCTGGGCGGCGAGCAGCGAGTGGCCGGCCAGCCCGGCGGCGACGGCGTGGTAGATCCACTGGTCTTCGATGGGATCGGCAGCCTGGTCGAAGGATGCCGACCACCCGGCTGGGCCGCCGTGCTCGTGGCGGGCATGGGGGCCGCCGTCGCGGACGACGGGCTGTGCCGGCACGCAGCCGCAGAGGTCCATGGCGATGGCGGCGTAGCCGCGCCGGTTCCAGCGACGCACCCATTCGTCGAAGGCGGTGCCGCCCCCGCCGTGCAGCAGCACCATCGCCGGGCAGCTTTCGCCCGGCGGCAGCGCGGGCACGCCCAGCCAGGCGAAGACGCGGGTCGGGCGGCCGCGGTACGGCGCGCCCTCGTAGAACAGCGCGCGCACCTCCGGGGCGGAGAAGCCGGGCGCGGGGAAGACCGCCGGCGGCGCACACAGCCGCGGCAGGTCCCAGGTGACGGGGGGCGGGGCGGTGGTCATGTCTCCTCCAATTCACGCGGGATGGTAGCGCACGAAGAGCACGTCATCCGGCGGCACGGTCACGCACAGCGGCGCCGTCAGGTCGCCGAGGTCGCGGCGGTTCCAGATATCGAAAAGACGGCTGTGCGGCGGGATGTCCAGCACCCCGGCGTCGGCCACGATGTCGCGCGGATGCGCGCCATCGCGGTTGAAGATGCCGAACCAGCCGCTATCGGGCCGCGCGCGATGCGGCGTCTGCCAGGTGCTGGTCCACTCGGTGTAGGTGACGAGATGGCCGGTGACGCCGTGCTGGTTGCACGCGAGCAGCTCCGGGTCGGTGAGCAACTGGAAGGAATAGTCATCGGTGCCGGGGAGGTTGCCGCCCATGAAGAGCGGGGAAGCGGCCAGCGCGCGCATGGTCATGAAGGTGCGCTTCTGCGGGTCATTCAGCCCGCTCATGCGGCGAGCGCCGCGCCCGTTCATGAGCATGTGGCCGACCGGCTCGTCAGCGGCCGGGTTCCACACCTGCAATTCGCCGAAGGGGATCATATCCATATCGAGCCAGCAGCCATGCGGGAGCTGAGCGAGCAGCGGCATGAAGGTCTGCCAGCGCTCGAAGACCCAGCGGAAATCCTCGCGGTCGTCCCAGATGTCGCCGCTGGTGCGGATCATGTTGGCGCGGAAATAGGACGGCCAGCCGTCGGGATGGTGGCCGTTGCCGGGCGAAAGGCTGAGGACGATGTCGCGCTCCACCTTCTCGATGGCGTTGACGACCGCGTCCACTTCCGGCGGCGAGGGGATGATATCGTCGTACTTGATGAAATCCACGCCCCACCCCGCCAGCATGGCGATGATGCTGTCGTAATACGCCTGCGCGCCGGGGCGGCCCATGTCAATGCCGTAGTTGTCGCCGCACCAGGCGCAGGTGTCGGCGGGGTTGGCGATATCGCGGGCATACAGCGCCGTGCCGCATATCGGGGCGTTGGCCTCCACGGCGGCGCGCGGGATGCCACGCATCATGTGGAGGCCGAACTTGACGCCGGCGGCATGGCAGGCGTCGGCAAGGGAGGCCATGCCGTTCGGGAAGAAGCCGGGCGCGGGGATGGGCCGGCCGTACTCGTCCATGCGCACGGTGTAGGGCTCGTCCGCGCCGGGGAACTCCCGGCCGGCGAGGTCATAGCTCCGATACCAGCCGGCGTCTATGACGAAGTAGGCATAGCCGTGCGGGCGAAGGCGCTCGATGAAGACGCGGAGGTTTTCCAACGCCCGGCGCTCGTTGATGAAGCAGCCAAAACTGTCGTAACTGTTCCAGCCGAGCGGCGGGCGCGGCGTCAGGCGATGCAGCGATTGGGACATGAGGCGCTCCCGGTACATATAGTTTCGGTCAGTAGCCGATCTCCCAGTGGGGTTCGATATCCTGCGCCGAGCTTTCCGCCACCCAGACATCGGTAGGCAGGGTCTGCAGGAGAGACTGCGGCAGCCGGGGGGTGACCGGGCCATGCAGCACCAGGCGGGTAATCATGCGCTGCCAGGAGACGCGCGAGCCATCCACGGAGATCGCGTGCATGTCAATGCGGTGCTTGGCGCCGATGACATCGCGCGGGCCGATGGTGGCGGCCTTCGGGGGCACCGCCCAGAGGTCGCCGCTGGCGCCGAAACTGCCGTGCATGGAGTTCTGCGCCACGGTGAGCGGGTGCAGCGTGCAGACGCGGGCGCCCATCCGCTTCCATTCCTCCAGCGAGCCGGCGAATTCCGGGGCGTCGGGCTCGATGAAGGCGAGGTGGCCGGTCCAGCCGGGGCCGCTGTAGCAGATATCCGCCCCACCCCGCTCGGCGATCATGTCGCTGTAGCGGTCAATGTTCTCGGTGGTGGGACCGTTGACTTGATGCGCCGGCGGGCGCAGGTCCGCATCAATTTCCGCCCAGAAATATTTTTTGAAGGCGTGCATGAAGCCGAATTCCCAGCTTTCCGGGGCGATCTCGCCGTCTTCGTTGGCGTATTCGTCCATGTTGAAGGTCCACAGGTGACGGCAGTCAAGGCGGAACATGTTGATCAGATAGGCGATCTTCGCGTAGGACGGCCAGGGGTTCGGGGTAATCATCACCAGTTGACGGCCTTCGACCGCGGCGGTGTGGATGCGATGGAACATGTCGGCGATCCAGCGGAACTCCACCTCGGCGTTGGGGATGATGGTGATGCGAAAATCCGGATTCCAGTGCCGTGCCAACTGCTCGCGGCGGATGGCGCGCACGCGCGCCACTTCCGCCGCGTCGGCGAAGGGGATGAAGGGCGCGGGCGAAAAACGAAATGTCGGCGACCCGGGATGACGCGTCATGGTCTGCTCCTTCTCGTGGTAACGATCGGTCTGCGCAGCGATGCTCGCCTATTATGCCACATCCCGCGCGCGTTGTGGAGATGCGCTCGCCTTTGCACCCCGGCCCCACCAAACCCCTTCGTCGTGAAATGGGGACTGTCCCCCTGAACGCCGTGACCCGTTGACCCACAGGGGCCTCACCGGGACTGTCCCCATTATGCGTCCATCGGAGCGCGGACATCCTGTCCGCCCGTATCCCATTTCGAGTACGAGCGCTGACGCTATGATGACGCATATGGGGACTGTCCCAGTGTGCGTGTCTGCAACCGCCAGCACCCCCGCACGGCCCTCCGCTCCGCTGCCATCGGGATCGCCCGTCGGGATCGCCCGCCCGCCCGCAGGAGGACGGCGCTCGCGCGTATAATTCTGCATGCAGGGGGCGCCGGTGTCATGGCCAATAGCGCTGAATTTGATAAATGGATGAGCATACTGGCATCCGGCTGGTGGCTGGAGAGGAAAGAAGCCTGCCATAAATTAGGGGCGCTGGGCGACGCGCGGGCGCTTGCGCCGCTCCTCGCGCGGCTGGCGGATGAGGCGGATGTGCGGGAGGCGGCCTGCGACGCGCTGGGGGCGCTGGGCCAGGCGGAATTGGCTGCCGCGGGTGAGACGCTCGTTGCGGGCAGGTCCGTTGCCATCACGACGCTCACTCCGGAGGCGGCCGACCATCTCCTGCGCGGCATGCTGCTCGCTCTGGATGCTCAAGTGCCTGCGTGGCGTCAACGAGCCTGTATAGCGCTGGGGGCGTTAGGCGATACGCGGGCGGCCAAACCGCTCCTCCCGCGGCTGGCGGATGGTGACGGGGCAGTGCGGTCAGCCGCCTGCACGGCGCTGGGAGCGCTAGGGGATGCACGGGCGGTGGAGCCACTCCTCACTCGGCTGGCGGATCGTAGTTCGGCTGTGCGGAGGGCGGCCTGTACGGCGCTGGGAACCCTGGGCGATGCGCGGGCGGTGGAACCGCTCCTCGCGCGGCTGGCGGATGACTACCCTGTGCGGGCGGCGGCCCGTCGGGCGCTGGGGAGTCTCTGCGCGGCGCTCGCCGCGTCACCCTACCCCGGCGCCGATGCCTACTGCCCGCGGTGCCTGCGACGTCCCGCGACGTTTGCGCCGGCGTTGCCGCGCGAAGCGCGGCAGGCACTCCACCTGAAATGGTGGCAGCGAATTCGCTATATCGCCTGCCCCGGCTGTCTCGGCAACACCTGGGACCGCGCGGAGACGATCGTCGCCGTGCTGGACGAGGGAATGGCCGGGGACAGCCATGAAGACGGCATCTACTCCGGCGACTGGCTGGCCCGCAAGGCGCACTTCGATTTCGACCGGGTGGAGATCCGTCGCGCGAGCGAGCTGGAAGTCGAGCGCTTCTGCATCCTGGTGGGCAATGACACCGACCCCCGGCGGCGGAAACGCTACAAGAAAATGCCGGTACGCGTAACCTGCGCGCTCCCCGAAAACGCCTTGCGGATCCTGCGCCATTTCTTCGGCACGATAGCGGTGGATCGCGCCTATACGGACGCCGTGTAACCCGCTTGGCAATCAGAAGGCGCGTCCGCCTCGGCACCCCCGGCCCCACCCCATCCGGTTCGTAGTGAGGCACGCAGCGGAGCGGAGTGCCGTGCGCGGGTGCTGCGCCCATTGGGGACAGTCCCGGTGAAGCCCCTGTGGATCAACGGGTCACGGCGTTCAGGGGACAGTCCCCATTGTGACGGCACTCCGTCCCGCTGCGTGCCCGCACGACGAACGGGGTTTGGTGGGGACGGGGTGCAGAGGCGGACGCGCCTTGCTGCGGCTGCGGCGCTACTACGAACGATCAGGCACGGCACCCCCAAACACCCCTTAACAAATAAACGTTTTCTATACTATCCTCCCGCCGTACCCTGACAACTCGGCAGCCACTCGTGCCACCTCTCCCCCATCGGAGATGCCCACCGGGATGGCGCCTCCGCGGGGACGGCAGGGATGCGCGCAGGAAATCCGCGCCGTCTCCCGAATAATCGCTGGCAAGGAGGAGCCTGCCATGGGGGCCGATACGTTTGGGCGCGCGGATCGCGGGGTGCGGGTATTGACCGCGGAAGATGCCGATGCGGTGGCGCGCACGCTGCGGCGCGTCGGGTGCGCGGACGAAGGCGCCCGCATCATGACGCCGAAGGGGCTGATACGGCTGATTCACCTCTCGGCGGTGCCGGTGCCGGCGGCGAACGTCATCAAGCAAGAGATGCTCGCCGCCGGGGGCGACGCCGCGCTGCACGCCCGGGCGGTGTCCTGCGGGGTGGATGACACGGACGTCGTGCTCATCGGCACCGAGGCGCAGCTCTCCACCGCCTGCGCGAAACTCCGCCGCGCCGGCTGGGGCCTACCGGCGACCGCCGACGCCGTGCTCGATACGCTGTGGCACTACGCGACGACGGCAGGGGAGCTGTGCTGCGGCGCGCACCGGCTGCCGTTGGGCCGCCGGACGTATATCATGGGCATCCTCAACGTCACCCCCGATTCTTTCTCCGGCGATGGGCTGGCGGGGGATACGGACGCTCTGCTGGCACGGGCGGAGGCGATGGTGGCCGACGGCGCCGATATCCTGGATATCGGCGGGGAATCCACCCGCCCCGGCGCCGAGGAAGTGCCGCTGGAAAATGAGCTGCGGCGGGTGGCGCCGGCGGTGCGCGCGCTGGCCGCGCGCCTGCCCGTGCCCATCTCGGTGGATACCTATAAAAGCGCCGTCGCCCGCGCCGCGCTGGAGGCCGGCGCCTGCATCGTGAACGACATCAGCGGCCTGCGCTTCGACCCCGCGATGGCTGCCACCGCCGCCGCCTTCTGCGCCCCGGTGGTGGTGATGCACATCAAGGGCACCCCGCGCACCATGCAGCAGCACCCGGAATACGCCGACCTGTTGACCGAGGTCTGCGCCGACCTTGAAGGTGCCACCGCCCTCGCCGTCGCCGCCGGCATCCCGCGCGACCAGGTCATCCTCGACCCCGGCTTCGGCTTCGGCAAGACGGTGGCGCACAACCTGGAGCTCCTCCGCCGTCTGCGTGAGCTGCGCTCTTACGGCCAGCCGGTGCTCATGGGTACCTCGCGCAAGTCCACTATCGGCACAATCCTCGGCGGCCTCTCCCCCGAGGAACGCTTGGAAGGCACCGCCGCTACCGTCGCCCTCGCCATCGCCAACGGCGCCGACATCGTCCGCGTGCACGACGTGAAAGCGATGGCGCGCGTGGCGAAGATGACGGATGCGGTGGTGCGCGCACCATGAGGCTCGACAGGACGCGCCGGCCAGTGGAGTCCTGGGGGCAGTCGTCCCGGTCCCCACGTGCGTCGGCGGCCCACCATGAAACGCCTCCCCAAGCCCTGCGCGTCACAAAGGGGGGTGGGCACCGCTGCCGGTGCCCACCCCGTATGACTTAGCAGATTCCCATTGTCAGCAATGGCTTATTCCGTGCCCTCCTGGGTGAAGGTGGCGAGCACGACGGGCGTCGCGGCGCCGTTGAACACCTCGTACTTGATGCTGCGACCGCTGACGACGGTGCCCTGCTCCGGGCGGATGACCAGATAAGTGTTCATCGCCACGGTGCCGGACGCCGGCAGCTTGATCAGACACTTGGTGTCGTCGGCGGCGTCGGCTGGGGTGCCCTTGTCATCCGTCACGCGAAGGATGGACTGCCCGCCGGCGGTGAACTGCGCGCTCGCCTTATACGTGATGTAATCGTTCTTGGTGATGGTGGTGTTGCTGGCGGTGGTGCTCACCACCGGGGTGGAATCAATGGTCGCCAGGTAGCTGCTGCCGACGCCGCCGGCCAGCAGGCGATCCGAAAAGTCGGTGAGCGCCACGTTCAGGCTGCCGGTGGCGGTGGTGAACTGCGCGTTAGTGGTATCCACCGTGTAGAGAGACGGCAGCAGGTTCGAGCGCACGAAGTCTACGTGCCCGTCACAGAACGTCGCGTTGAAGCCCCCGTTGTGGCGATTCTTGTCCAGCGCGGCCGGGGTGGGCAGGGCGATGTTCGTGTCCGGGGTTACCAGGGAGTCGGCAACCAGGATGGTGGCTTCCGGCGCGCGGATGTCGCCGAGCGCCGCCGCGAAGAGCGCGCCATTCATGCCGTACTCGGGCTTGTTCACGCCGCCATCACCCGTACGCGTGGGGCAGTCAAAGATCTTCGGCGCTTCCAGATACTGGTTCATGTTCGTGCGCCAGGACGAATCGTTTATGCCCCTCACGCCGGGCAGCATCTCTTCGTTGTCCTGCACATACATCTGGATGGCCGTGCCGATCTGCCGTACGTTCTGCAGGCAGGTGGTGGTGCGCGCCTTCTCACGGGCCTTCGCAAACACCGGGAACAGGATCGCTGCCAGGATCGCGATGATCGCGATGACGACAAGCAGCTCGATCAGGGTAAATCCCTTTCGCATACGTACTCCTTCTTCAGACTAAGATAGTGGGGGAAGCGTTACATCTGCGTAACGGGTGTATACTACTGGAACAAGCGGCCCCTTGTCAATTTTTTCCACAGCTATAAACGGCTAAACGGAAAAATTTATATCGCATTATAATTCTACACCGTACCTGAACCCTGAGTTTCGCGTTTCGCCGGTATGCGCCTGCTGGGAAAGCGCCCGGCGACGTCGGTGGAACCGGCTTTCTACCGCAGGCCCCTGCGCGGCAGGGAGAAACGGCGGTCGCGCGGCGCCGCGGGCCGGACGGCGAAGGGCCCGGCGGGCGCAACGATGAAAAGTTTTTCCCCACGCGCGCTTTGGCTGATGGCAGGAATCATCACCGCCACGCCGAAATGAGGGAATACGATGACGACGAATCCCCTTGCCAACAGTATGACGATCCCCGCGACGATGCGCGCGGCGGTGATGACCGGCCTGCGCCGGGTCGAGATTCAGGAAAAACCCACACCCCGCCCCGGACTCGGCGAAGTGCTGGTGCGTTTGCGCGCCATCGGCATCTGCGGCAGCGATGTCCACTACTACCTGGATGGGCGCATCGGCGATGCCGTGGTGGAGTTCCCCTACCTCCTCGGCCACGAGCCGGCCGGCGAGATTGCCGCGCTCGGTGACGGCGTCACCGGATTGGCGGTCGGCCAGCGCGTGGCGCTGGAGCCGGCGAAATCGTGCGGCGCGTGCCACGCGTGCCGCATCGGCCGCCCGAACTGCTGCCCGCATGTGCGCTTTCTCGGCACGCCGCCGATTGACGGCACCTTTGAGGAATACCACTGCTATGCGCCGGAGCAGTGCGTGCCCATTCCCGACCACGTCTCCTTCGAAGCGGCGGCGACGCTGGAGCCGATGGCGGTCGGCATCCACGCCGTCAACATGGCGCCGCTGAAGCTGGGCGACCGCCTCGCCATCATGGGCTGTGGGCCGATTGGCCTGGTGACGATGATGGCCGCGCGCGCGGCCGGCGCGTCGTTTATCGCCATGACCGATCCCATTCCCGAGCGCCGCGCGGCCGCGCAACGCTTCGGCGCGGACTTGGTGCTCGATCCGCGCGACGGCGGTGCCGTGGAGCGCATCGCCGCCACCGGTCCCATTGACATCGCCTTTGACGCCGCCGGTGAGCAGGCCGCCATTGACGATGCCACCCTCTGCGTGCGCCCCGCCGGCACGGCGGTGATCATCGGCATCCCCGCGGTGGACCGCATCAGCCTGTGGGTGCACCCTGTCCGCCGGAAAGAGCTCACGATCATCATGGCCCGCCGCTCGAATCAGGCGCTCGACGCCACCATCCGCCTGATGGCCACCGGACAGATCGCGCCGGAAAAGATCGTCACGCACCGCTTCCCGCTCGAGCGGGTCGCCGAGGGCATGGAGCTGGTGCATCAGTATCGGGACGGCGTCATCAAAGCGATGATCGTGCTGTAGCCGCGCGGAAAGGATCGCGAGACTGGTCATCTGGTATGGAATATGGTACTATGCGGGTAAGCGCTCCCGCGCGCCGCGGGAACGGGTCTTACTGGCAGGTTCACTCATGCATCGGATGCGCGGGAAGCTGAACGCGCGGAACGCCATGCCGTGTGCTATCATCGCCGAAGGGAGTCTGCATGCCCTGGTTTCGATACACTGCCATTGACAACATGGGGCGCCCCTATGCCGGGACGCTCGAAGCTGACGACCTCGAAACCGTGCGCGCCAAGCTGACCGACCTGCGTTACCACATCGTCGGGATCAATGAGATTCCCCCGCCCTCGAACCTGACCGACTTCTTCCGCAGCTTCAGCCGCGTCAACATGAAGGAGCTGGTCGCATTCAGCCGGCAGTTCGCCACCATGATTGACGCCGGCTTGAGCGTGCTGAAATGCCTGGATATCCTGCAGCGGCAGACGAAAGACCCTGTGCTGCAGGAAGCGCTGGCCAGCGTGCGCAAAGATGTCCACGGCGGCGCCAGCCTCACGGAGGCGCTGGCGAAACATCCGCGCGTCTTCTCCAGGCTTTACATCAACATGGTGCGCGCCGCGGAAATGGGCGGCATCCTTGACCAGGTACTGGACCGGCTCTCAACCTTCCTGGAAAAAGAGCTGGAGATGCGCAATAAAGTCCGCGCCGCCATGATGTATCCCTCGGTGGTGATGATCTTCGCGATCGGTGTCATGGGCGTCATGATGTGGTGGGTGCTGCCGCAGTTCCAGCGCATCTTTGACGATATGGGCATCACGAAACTGCCGATGTCCACCGCGTTCATGCTCGGTTTCGCCACCGCGACGAAAAAATATTGGTACCTGGTCCTCGGTAGTATCGCCGGCCTGATCGCCGGTACCTATCTGTATGGCCGCACCGAGACCGGCGCGCTGCACCTGGACCGCGTGAAGCTCCGCATCCCGATTTTCGGCGATATCATCCTGAAAGTCGCGATCTCTCGCTTCACGCGCACCTTCGGCACCCTTGTCGCCGCCGGCGTCTCGGTGCTGCGGGCGTTGGAGATCACCGCGGATACCGCTGGCAACCGTGCCGTCGCCCAGGTGATCGAGCAAGCCTGCACCAGCGTGAAGGAAGGCGAGAAGATCAGCGACCCCATGCAGGGCAGCACGATTTTCCCGCTCATGGTCACCCAGATGATCTCCGTCGGGGAAGAAACGGGACGTCTGGATCAGATGCTCATCAAAGTCTCCGATTTCTACGAATCGGAAGTAGATTCAACGCTCAAAGGTCTGGCATCACTGCTGGAACCGGTGCTCATCGTCTTCATCGGCGTCCTCGTCGGCTTCATCGCCGTGAGTGTGATCGCCCCCATTTACGCGTTAGTAGGCAATATTCACTGATGACATACCATCCGCTTGCGAACCAGGAAGACGCGTCTGCGCCCGCGGGCGACGCCGGCGACATGCTGGCGCGTTTCCGGCAATATCGTCAGAGTCGAGAGGTGGCGGTGCGTGACCAGCTCGTCTGCCAACACCTCCATCTGGTCCACAGCCTCACCCGGCGCTTCAGCGGCCTGGGAGAATCGTTGGAAGACCTGATCCAGGAAGGCACCATCGGCCTGCTGAACGCCGTGGACCTGTTCGATCCTGAACGCGGCGTGAAATTCACCACCTACGCCAGCCACCTCATCACCAGCCAGATTCAACACTACCTGCGCGACCGTGGACGCCTCATCCGCCAGCCGGCCTGGGTCCAGGAACTCAACGCGAAGGTGCTGCGCGCCACCGAGCAGCTCACGCAGGAGCTTGGCCGCGAACCGATGCCGGAAGAAATCGCCGACCTGCTCGGCGTCCCGCTGCAGTCGGTGCATAACGTGCTCGCCGCCCGAGAGCTGAATCACGTGGCATCGCTCAGTCCCCCGACTGATGGGGCGAGCGATGGCGATATCAGCCTGCTCGAAAAAGAGCAAGCCCAGCCCATGAACACCGAAAGCTATCACCTGCCCATCGAGGATCAAATCGTCCTTGAAGATGCCATCAGCCAGTTGAAAATCCTTGAGCAGAAGGTGGTGCGACACTATTTCTTCGATGACCAGACCCAGACGGAGATCGCCCGCCAGCTTGGCATCTCCGTCAATTACGCCTCCTATTTGCTGCGCCGCGCCATCGCGAAGATTAAAACGACCCTGGAAGAACAGGCCGAGGTGAAAGCGCAGGGACACGAACCCGCATCATCCGGCATCCCCGCCGATATCCCCACGTTCGACGCCTTCACCGGCGTACATTCCGGCATGTATATTCACCTGCGCGTGAAGGAAGAAATCGCGCGCAGCCAGCGCTACCCCACGAACTTCACCCTGATGCTCATCCATGTGAAAGATCGCGAGGACGACCGCCTCCTGCTGACCGGCATCGGACGCTGGCTGCGCGACAGCACCCGCGTGGTGGATCTCATCGGGTACCTGGGTGACGGCACCTTCGGCCTGTTGCTGCCGCACACCGGCCGCGAAGCCCGCGTCCTCGGCGAACGGCTCTGCCAGACCGCGTCTCGGCGGGATCGGGCGCCCTTCGCCGATCAGCCGGAGCCCGTGGAAATCACCATTGGCTATGCCGTGTTCCCCATGGACGGCGCCATGGCTGACGTGCTGGTCAAACGCGCCCACCTCGCGCTGGCAACCGCCGTCGCACGCGGCCCCTTCAGCGCCCAGGGCGCCGCCATGCGGCCGGCCGCGCCCGCGCGGTAATGCGGCCAATCCCCTTGCACGTCTCCGCAAAGCCTGCTATAATGCGTGTCCGTGCGTCCGGGCGTGCTCGGCGACGGTTATTGACGAGGAGTGATTCCGATGGGATATGTTTGTGAAGTTTGCGGCAAAGGCGCCATCACCGGCCATAGCATCAGCCATTCGCATATCCGCACCAAGCGTACCTGGAAGCCGAATATCCAGAAAGTGCGCGTGCGTGATGCCAGCGGCACCCCCTCCCGCCTGAACGTCTGCACCAGTTGCCTGAAGGCCAACAAGGTTATCAAGGCCTACTGATCTTCCGCCGCACCCCCTGACACGCGACCGCCGGACCAGTAGACGTCCGGCGGTCTGCATTTGGTTGGGACGCTGGCGCGGGCGCGGGGCGTTCACGCCGTCCGCCGTCGCCGGAGACGCCCGAACACGCGCGACGTGATGATCGTCAACTCTTGCACGCGCAGCGCGTAGAGCGCCCCGAGATAGACGACCACCGCCACGACCAGGCTCACCAGCACCTGCAGCGCCAATTTTACGCGCGGCACGATCAGCTTGCCGTGGGCGCCCACGCTCTTGGTCTCCGGCACGCTGGGGGCCGCCCAGCGCAGATGCGGGCCGATGTCGTCCTGGCGCAGCGCCTCCAGCTCCGCCGCGGGCAGGTTGGCGGTCTCGGTGTAGCGGAAGCGCGGGGTGAGCGGCTCCAGGCGGGCAACGAAGTAAACCGCCACGCCCATCAGCGTTGACGCCAGCAGCACCTTGGCGGTCAGGATGGCGATCGAGCGCCCGTTGATGCCGCCCAACTGGCGCCGCAGCAGGTCAATGAGCACGGCGCAGCCCAGGACCAGCGTCACGCTGGCGGCCAACGAGATGCCGCCATACTGCAATGGCGTGTGCATGAGCCACAGCGCCAACGGGATATTCACCAGCACGACGCCCAGCGCGACCAGCATCGGCACGTAATTCTTCCCCAGCGAGAAAAAGGCGCGGTTGACGATCTGCATCAGGCTGAGGCCCAGCAGGGCGGCGGCAAGCAGCATGGTGGCGTAGGACGCCGCGCGCACGCCGTTCGCGCCATACTCATCGCCGCCCCACAGCAGGAAATTCATCGGCTCGGCCAGCACGAAGATGCCGACCACCGCGGGGATGGTGAGCACCAGCACGGCTTTGATGGCATGCACCAGCGTGGCGCGAAACTCGTCCGTCTGCCCGAGCGCCACCTGCTGCGCCAGCCGCGGGAACGCGGCGGTGGAGATCGCCACCGCGAAGATCCCCATCGGCAGCAGCACCAGCCGGGTCGCGGCGCGCATATCCGCCACCACCGGGGGGCCGAGTTTGGTAGCCAGGATGCCCGGGATCGTCTGCAAGGTGGCCATGCCCAACGTGAAGGCGATCATCACCGGGACGAAGTAGGTCAGCACGCGGCGCACGCCCTCGTGCCGCAGGTCCATGATCGGCGCGTACCGAAAGCCGTACTTACACAGCACCGGGAACTGAATGGCGACCATGCTGAAGGCGCCGATAATGACGCCCAGCGCCACACCATAAATGCCATGCGGACCCCACTCGAACTGGCGCAGGTAGAGCAGCCCGAAAATGATGCCCAGGTTGTAGGTGTTCCAGACCAGCGTGGTCGCCAGGAAGTGGTGGTACGAATTCAACATCCCGGTCAGCAACCCGGAGAGCGCGGTGAAAAAGACCATGAAGCACAGGATGCGCGTGAGGTTCACGGTGAGGGTGAATACCTCCGACCCCGGCGTATACCACGGCGCGATCAGCCTCACGAAAAAGGGCGTGAACAGCAGCTGAATGACCGTGCCCACGGCAATCGCCACCAGCATCAGGTTGGCGATGGTGCTGCCGACCTTATTGGCGTCCTTCTGATTGCCTTTGGCGATATAGCCGGAAAAGACCGGGATGAAGGCCGCGCCGAGCGCGCCGCCCGCCAGCAGATAATAGAGCAGGTCGGGCACATTGAAGGCGGCGATGTAGGCGCCGTTGATGTCGGAGTCGCCGTAGGTGCCCAGCAGCAGCTTCTCCCGGTACCATCCCAGAATACGGCTGACGAGCGTGCCGAGGGAGAGGATGAGCGCGCCTTTCGCGACCGTGGACATTGCTGATGACGCGACGTCGCCGTTGGCGCCACTCGTCGCGGCAACTCCCTCGTCATCCGGGGATGTGACCATGCCCTGCTCCTTTACGGTGATGTGGTGCTGCGCGCGCGATCCGATCTGGCGATGATCGAAAGGGCCGTTACGCGGTTGGCAGTATAAAGCATACCACGTGAAATGGCAATGAAGCCGGCTACGGCGCTTTGCGCTATAATAGACGCGTCATGGCCGCGCATCCGAGACAGACTGACGAGATTGCCCCGCGTATCATCACCACCGTACAGGCGCAGGGCCTGTGGGAGCATGGCGCGCGGCTGCTGCTCGCCGTCTCCGGCGGGGTGGACTCGGCGGTGATGCTGCATCTGCTGGCGACGGAAGTCGCCCCGGCCATGGGCGTGCGGCTGGCGGTGGCGCACGTGAATCACCGTCTCCGCGCGGACGCGGCGGAGGATGCCGCCTTCGTCAGCGCGCGCGCGGCGAGCTACGGTCTGCCGTTCCTGCTGCGCGCGGTGGATGTCCCGGCGCGCGTGGCGGAGACCGGCGAGTCGGTGGAAGACGCCGCGCGGACCTTGCGGTATGCCGCGTTGCGCGCCATGGCCGCCGACGCCGACTGCACGCGCATCGCGACCGCGCACACCGCGGACGATCAGGCGGAAACCGTCCTCATGCGCCTGCTGCGCGGCGCCGGCCTCACCGGCTTGCGCGGCATTCCCCCCCGGCGCGGCGACATCGTTCGCCCGCTCCTTTCCTGCTGGCGCCGGGAGATCGAAACGTATGCCGCGGCGCGGAACCTGCCTTTCCGCCTGGATGCCACGAACCTTTCGACCGCGTTCTTCCGCAATCGCATTCGCCATGACCTGCTGCCGCTGCTGGAGCGCGACTACGCCCCCCGCCTGCGCGAACGATTGGCGAACCTGGCGGAGCTGGCGCGCGCGGATGCGGCATACCTCGATGGTCTGGCGGAAAGCCGCTACCGCGCGGTGCGCGTCCCCATACCGGACGGTATCATGCTGCCGTTCCTGGCTGACGAGGCGCGCGCCCTCCGCTGGCGGGTCTGGCGCCTGGCGATTGCCGATGCCCGCGGCGCGCGTGAGGACATCGGCTACGCGCATCTGGCGGCCATTGAGGCCCTCCAGCCGCGTGAGGCCGTGCACCTGCCCGGCCTGCGCGTCGTGCGCGAAGAGGGGGCGCTCCTCTTTCTCCCCGCGGGAAATGCGGAGATCACCATTCCCCCGCAGGCGCTCCCGTCACCGGGCGCGCTGCATTTTCCGGGCATCGGCCGCCTCACCGCCGTCCGTTCACCGCGCCCGCTGCCGCTGGTCGGCGGCGATGAAGCCGTGCTGGATGCCGCATCCGCGGACCCCCCACTCACCGTGCGCGGCTGGCAGCCGGGCGACCGCTACCGCCCCTTTGGCGCCCCCGGCTCGCGGAAGCTGCAGGACATTTTCGTGGACGCCGGCGTGCCCAAACGGCTGCGCGGGCGTATTCCCGTGGTGCTGGATGCGCGCGGAATTATCTGGGTGGCAGGATTTCGCATTGCCGACCGCGTAAAAATGGTGTCAACGACGGCCGCAACAGTCAAACTCGACATGCAATGGGAGTACAATCCATGGAGATCGAAGGTTTTCTAACCCGCATCAGCGCCGAGCTGGACGGCGAATACCGCCTGTTCCGCGCGCCGGGCCGCGTGAACCTCATCGGCGAGCACACCGATTACAATGATGGCTTCGTGCTGCCCGCCGCCATTGACCGCGAGGTGCTCCTCGCCGCCCGCCCCGGCCGGGCGCGCGACGTGACCCTCCACGCGCTCGATTGTGACGGCTACTCCGCCTTCTCGCTCGACGAAATCGGCTACGATACCGCTGAATCATGGAGCAATTACCTGCGTGGCGTCTGCTACGTCCTCGAAGAAGCTGACTATCATCTGCGCGGAGCCGATATCGTCTTCGCCGGCGATGTGCCCATCGGCTCCGGCCTGAGCTCTTCCGCCGCGCTGGAAGTCGCCGCCGCCCTCGCCTTCCTCACCCTGGCGGAATATGACGTGCCGGGGCCGGAGATCGCCCGCCTGTGCCAGCGCGCGGAAAACGCGTTCGTGGGCAATCGCTGCGGCATCATGGATCAGTTCATCTCCGTGCTGGGCCAACCCGGCCACGCCCTGCTCATTGACTGCCGCACACTGGACTATCAGCCGTATCCCATCCCCGCCGGCGTGCGCATCGTCATCGGTGACACCGGGGTCCGCCGGGGGTTGGTCGAGTCCGCCTACAATGAGCGTCGCGAGCAGTGCGAAGCGGGCGTCGCCATCCTGGAAAAAGTGCTGCCCGGCATCAATGCCTTGCGCGACGTGCTGCCCACGCAATTGGAGGCGCATCGCGACCTGTTGCCCGAGATCGTCTACCGCCGTTGCCGCCATGTCGTCAGCGAAAACGCGCGCGTGCTGCAGGCAGTGAAGGCGATGGCCGCCGGTGATTTGCCTGAACTCGGCCGCCTGCTCAACGCATCGCACGACAGCCTGCGCGGCGATTATGCGGTGAGTTGTCCTGAACTCGATGCGCTGGTGGAGATTGCCCGCCGCCAGCCCGGCGTCTACGGCTCGCGCATGACCGGCGCCGGCTTCGGCGGCTGCACCGTCAGCCTCGTCGCCAAGGAACACGCCGAGGCGTTCGTCGCTGCCGTCGGTCCCGCCTATACAACCGCCACCGGCCTCCATCCGCAGATCTACGTGTGCCAGGCCAGCGCCGGCGCGGAGGAAGTCGAGCTGGAGCATCTCGTGTGACAGCGGGCGGGCGAGCGTCCCCGCGAGCTGACTCCGGGCGGAAGTGATGGTATGCCGTGTTCGATAGATTGACTATCTCGTGAGCACGACGGATAAGACTTCCGCCCGGAGTCGGCTCGCGGGGACGCTCGCCCGCCCAAGATATCCGTTAACGCGTATAATACCCTTATGGACCTATCCACTCTCGGCCGGGTGCTGCTCGTCATCGGGATACTGCTCGCCGTCGTTGGTCTGCTGGCGATGTTCCTCGGCAAGCTTGGGCTGGGTCGCTTGCCGGGGGATATCCTCATCAAGCGGGACGGCACGACCATCTACGTTCCCATCGTGACGATGCTATTGCTGAGTGTCATTCTCAGCCTGTTGCTCAACTTCATCTTGTGGCTCTTCAGGGGGCGCTGACGCGTGCGTATCGCCGACTTTGACTACGACCTGCTGGAGGAACTGATCGCCCAGCATCCCGTCATCCCGCGGGATGCCTCGCGTTTACTGGTGCTGCACCGGGAGACCGGCGCCATCGAGCACCGGCGCTTCCGCGATTTTCCGGCCTACCTGCGCCCCGGCGATCTGCTGGTGCTCAATGATACCCGCGTCATCCCCGCGCGCCTGCGCGGACGCAAGGCGGGCAGCGGCGGCGCGGCGGAGGTGCTGCTGCTGAAGACGAACGGCGCCGACCGCTGGGAAGCGCTGGTACGCCCCGGCCGCCGGCTGAAATCGGGGGCGAACATCGTCTTCGGCGATGAAGAGCTGCTGGCGGAGGTGCTGCGGGAGACGCATGGCGGCGGGCGCATGGTGCGTCTGATACCCGGCGAAAAGGCGGGCGGGCGCGCCGTGCATGATCTACTGCATGCGTTAGGCGAGCTGCCGCTGCCGCCCTACGTCACCGACGGCCCGCCGCCGGCTGAGCGTGAACAGACCTACCAAACGGTCTACGCTCGCGTCGAGGGGTCCAGCGCCGCCCCCACCGCCGGCCTGCACTTCACCGAGACGACTTTTCAGCAGCTTGCGGCGATGGGCGTGCGCCGCGCCTTCGTCACCCTTCACGTCGGTCTGGGCACGTTCAAGCCGGTGCAGACCGAAGACGTGGAAGAGCACGAGATGCACGAGGAGTATTACCGCGTGCCGGAAGAGACCGCGGAGCTGGTGAACGAGACGAAGGCCGCCGGCGGACGCGTCATCGCCATTGGCACCACCTCCACCCGCACGCTGGAGAGCGCGGCTCGCGAGGACGGCACGCTGCCGGCGGCCACCGGCGCCACCCGCCTCTTCGTGATACCCGGCTATCACTTCCGGCTGGTGGATGCGCAGTTCACCAATTTCCACATGCCCCGCTCCACCCTCCTCCTCCTCATCGCCGCCTTCGCCGGCCGGGAGAACGTGCTGCGGGCGTACCGGGAAGCGGCCCGGGAGCGCTATCGCTTTTTATCCTTTGGAGATGCGATGATGATCATATGAGTACTCCGGACCCCACAACCTGGACCGTCCACCTCGCGAAACAGCGGCCCGGCATGGCGGTGCTGATCCTGCTGGCGATCTTCTTCGGGTTATTTGCCGTCTACGCCATCGGCCGGCACTGGGTGTTCGTGGTGCTGGCGGCGGTACTGCTGATCGGCGCGGTGGCGGAGTTTCTCTTCCCCGTCACCTATCGGCTGGACGAGCAGGGGGCGTCGTCGCGGCATTTTGGCAGTTGGCGCGTGCTGCCTTGGACACAGGTGCGCCGCGTTTACCTTTTCCCCAACGGGATAAAACTTAGTCCACTGCCCGCGCGCGGATGGGCGGAAGCGTATCGCGGCGTCACCCTGCGCATGGCGGACCGGGACGCTGTCCTCGCGCGGGTGCGGGCGTGGCTGGAAGCCGCCGGCGTCTCGCCGCGGATCATCGAGGAGTGAGCCGTGCTGCGTTTCTTCCAAAACTTGTTCCAGACAGACCCGGCGGGGCGTGACGAGGGCGAGATCATTGACGAGATTGCCCGGCGCGTGGTGCGCGAAGGCATGGGTTCAGCCGCCATCGTCTTCCTCGAGTCGTCCAAGCCGGTCAGCTTTCTCGGCGGTCAGGCGGCGCTGGCCGCCACCCCCATACTGGGCGGCTTTATCGAACCGTCCCGGTTGGAACGCTACGCCGACCTGTTCAGCAGCCGCGCCTTCATTGAGCGTCTCATTCAACGAATTGAAGAGGTGGAGGAAGAGCGTGCAGGAGAACCGCGCGGCACAGCGAATGAAGACGATACACCCTCCGTGTGACGCGTCACTCGAAACGCGAAACGCCAAATCAGGTGCGATCTTATGCAATGTCCAGAATGTGGTTCCGAGCTCACCGGCTCGCCGACGATGTGCCCGGCCTGCGGCGCCCAGCTCACCGGCGGAGCTGCGGCGGTTCAAACCGATCAATCCGGTTTTGCCACCCGGCATCAGGAGCGCATCCTGCTGGTGCTCGGCCTTGCGCTCATCGCCGCGGTGGCGGCCTGCGCGGTGATCTTGAAGCTGGATAATCCCGCCGACTACATCAACAAGGCGCTCGATCACGCCAACGCGCTGACCGGAGTTGTCCTCGTCGTCATCGTCGGCAGCGTCGTGTTGACGATCATCAGCGCCCAACGCGGCCGCCTGCCGTTCATCCGCCGCATCCCCGGCTTGAACGCCATTGACGAAGCGGTGGGCCGCGCCACCGAGATGGGCCGTCCCATCGTTTTCTCCGGCGGACTGGCGGGCATCAGCATCGTCTCGCTGCAGGCGCTGGCCGTCGCCGGCCATATCGGCAAGCACGCCGCGCGCTACGGCACGCGGTTCATCATCCCCGTGTGCGATCCCACCATGCTGCCGGTGACGGAGGAAGTCATCCGCGAAGCCTACAGCGCGGAAGGCCGGCCGGAAGCTTTCCGCACTGACGATATCCGCTATCTCTCCGAACGCCAGTTCGCCTATGCGGCGGGCGTCACCGGCATTATGCACCGCGAGCGCCCGGCGGCCACCTTCCTCTTCGGGCAGTTCTTCGCCGAATCGCTCATCCTGGCGGAAAACGGCCAGGCGGTCGGCGCCATCCAGGTCGCCGGCACGCCGGAGCTGCTGCAAATCCCCTTCTTCGTCGTCTCCTGCGACTATACCATCATCGGCGATGAATATTACGCCGCCACCGCCTACCTCTCCCGCGAGCCCACCGCCCTCGGGAGTCTGGTCGGACAGGACCTGGGGAAAACCCTCCTGCTGGTGCTCATTCTCGCCGGCGTCATCTGGACAGGCTTCAGCGACAACCATCTCCTCATCCAGTGGCTCGGCGGCGGAAGGTAAGCGTCTGATCGAGCACCACCGTGAAGGGGGGCAGGCGAATCGCCTGCCCCCCTTCACCTCTTCACCGCCGGCGCCGGCAGCAGGCGCGTATACGCATTCTCCGTCCACACCGGCGGATTGGTGTACGGGGTGATCTCGATGACGTGCCGGCCTTCCGGCACGCCCACCGTCATCAGGCCGTCGTACCAGCCGCCCTGGTAGGGGATGCCGTCTATCTTCACGTCTACCGCCCACGGCCAGTTAATCCAGCCGCCCACCGACCAGTTCAGTTTAAAATCCTCCGGCAGGCTATCCTTCGGCGGCAGCAGGTTGGCCGGCACAATATCCTCCGGGATGGGCATCTGCAGCATGCGGCGTCGGCCATCAGTCGTGATCGTGATGTTTCCCGCTTCATGCGTGGCGGAAAATGGCGCCTCGGCGATGACGTAGAAATCCGTATCGCCAATGCGGCCGCTCCCCGTCCAGCCCACGTATGTCGTCTTCGCCGTGGCCTTCTCTATCCATCCTTCCAGTACCGGCCGTGACGCGGAGAGGAACGACTTCGGCGTGCCCATCGGTTCGGCAAACTCGCGCGGCGACGGATAACTGAATCGCTCCGGCTTCGTCGGATTCACGAGGGTTTCGCGCTCAAATGGCCCCGTACCGCTGGCAATGACGCCGCGGTAGCCGACCGTGCCGTCCAGTCCCGAGGCGTTCACCAGCACCACCCGGTCCGGATAGATACGCACCGCGCCGGCAAAGGCATTGATGCTGACGATGTCGTCTTTGTACGTCACCGGTTTCTCCACCGCGCAGAAGACGTAATCGGTGGAGGCGGCGGTGGTCACTTTGATGATCCCCTCCCCCAATCGCTCAATCTGCCGTGGCAGCGGCTCGCCTTCTTTATACGGGTAGAAGACCGTGAGGTAGCCCTGGTTCGCACCCTGTGAAAGACTAATCTGGGTGTAGTCTTCCGTGAATCCCCCCACCTTCGTGCCTTTGATCGTCACCCGCGGGTTCTGCGGAGCCACGAAGTAGATATTGCACAGCGCGCCATCCGCCAGCTTCACATGCACGCCGCCGGGAATGAGCGAGACGTTCTCCTGCTTCGCGGTCAGCCACTGATACCACCAGCTCTGCAGCGGGCAGTCACCCTGCGTGCTGTCCCGCACTACCACGTAGGTGGGCGTGGTAACCGTCCCCGAGCGCAGCATCACCACCTGGCGGCTCCAGTCGAAGTCGTTTTTCAGCGTCTTTGTCGGATCCCATCGCCGCAGAAACGTCTGCCGTCCCAGCAGATAGCCGACCGATGGCGTGAAACCGTAATCCTCGATGTTCGTATCTACGCGACCGTGTTCATGATCCGCCAGCGGTTCGCCAAAGCAGATGCGCGAGTCGTGGCAGATGCCCTGCGTGCCGGAATACCCCCACCCCGTCGGCGGCGCGATGCAGGCGCCGCGGGCATAGAGCACGAAGGTGCCCTGGTCGGGGTTCCAGTGGCTCTGCGTATACCCCTGGCGCAACGCCACGTAGGTTTCCTCCGGACTGTCGGCGTGGTCGCGCAGGATGCCGCCGAAGCCGGTGAGCAGATGGTCCGTACGCTTCGCCGGCGCGGGCTCCACATCGGGATTCCACCAGAACCAGGACACCGGACTGTTGGAATCCGCGCTGCCTTGATGGGCGCCGGCCTCCTGCCAGTTCGCCATCATGCGCGACGCGAAGGCTGGATCAGACTTCGCCGTCAGGTTCGCGAGCATCAGGTACAATTGACCGCCGGCCACGTCCGCGCCGTTGCCGAAGCCGGGCAGCACGCGCACCTTCTTCCCGTTGAGCCAAGCGACAATCCACTGGCGATACTGCCCACGCGGAGTGGTCGGCGGCGTATCAATCGCTTCAAAATACAATCCCCACTCTTTCAATGGCGTAAAAGAGGCGATGTCATACCCGGCGTTGCGCAGCGCGAGGGCGGCGGAGCCGATGAACATGCTCGGTCCATACGTGGCATAGCCGGGGTTCTCGCGGAAGGTACCGCCGGCCGAAGTCACGTTATACGACGTTTTCCACTTCGTGTACACATACGCATCGTCGAGCCATGCTTTCGCCAGCGGGTGGTCGGCAATGATCTGCGCATACATCGGCATGCCCATATAGCGATTGATCGCCATATTCGGATTGCCCATGTGGGTGCCCGCGCCGCGCGGGATGAAATCCGCGCTGGTCAGCATGTAGCACATCGCCGCGACGCGCGCGCGAACGGCCTGCCGCGTCTCCGCCGGCAGTGCAGCGCAGGCGAGCGCGCTGTCAGCGTAAAAGACCGGATCGTAATCCATCTGTGTCTGGCGGTAATGCGTGCAGAAAAAGTCCAGACTGCGCAGGCGCCCCGCCAACCCGGCAAGCGCCTGGGCCGCTTCCGTCTCCGCTGTTTTCACGTCACCCGTGATGAGGGAAAAGTGTTCGATCTGCGCCTTGCCCGGACAGCGGTCGAGATTCGCTTTCAACCGTGCCAAGAGCTCGGGGGTTGTCAAGGCGCGCGGCCGCGGCAGTGGTTGCTCGTCCCAGGTGAGCACCCAGTCTTTGTAATCATCAAGGTTGATGAATCCCTGGTAGCCACGCCACCCGTCAAGCCTGGTGTAGTCCAGCGTTTTGCCATCCGGCATCATCCCCGGGCGCGGACCCAGCACCAGCGCCCACATGCGCCGTCCCAGCGTCTGTGGCAGGCTTGGGTCAATCTCCGCGGTGGAGAACGGGTTTTGCGGCACGCCGTTCAGGTGGATGGAGGTGCGGAATCGGGCCAGCACCGTGCCGTCTTTCGTCCAGCGGAATTCCGACAGGGATTGATCCGGCAAACGCCAGGCGCCGGTATGCTGCGTCATCACGCCGACGAATGGCGATGCGGCATCGCCTTGCTCAGCAAAAACGCCGTACCACTGCGCCTTGCCGCCCCAGTCGCCGGTGGGATATAGTTGCGAGTGGCGGCGGTCGGCGGTGAAATCCAGCGTCTCTTTCCACACGCAGGTATCGTGCTCGACGCGGCGGTCGCGCACGCGCACTTGCTTGCCGGCCGGCAGACGGTCACAGGCCCAGAGCGCGGTGTCGGGATGCCATCCCTCGTCCAGCGTCAGCACGAAGAAGTCCTTGCCGCGCGTGGCAGCGCGCATATCGTATTCTTCCGCCACGTACACCAGCGGCTCTTCCGCTTCCACCCGCACACGGACCCGATAGTAACCTTCCGGGGCATAGCGCACCTCGTAGGCATACTCCATATACAGCGGTCCATCGGCGACGACGGTTTGCGACCAGCCTGCCACTTTGCGGTCGCTCTCCAGCCAGCCTTTACCCGCCCACTGGCCAGTTGAAAGGCGATAGCCGAGAATCGGCGCGGGCACGGCGGAGGGCTCGACGGGCTGCGTAAACGCCTCCCCGCCTGGCGCGGGGAGGCGCACGCCGGTGGAAGCGCTGGTCACTTCCAGCACGCCGTGTTTCGGTATCGCCGTTACCCCCGCCGGGAAGACGGCGGGGTTCCTCGTGGAACGTGCGATGAAGGCGCGGCTGTCGCCTTCCGGCAACTCGGCGTAAAAGCTCAGTCGGCAGCGAGCGATAGAGCCGTCCTGGTGCGTGGCGAGGACGACAAGCTGGCTCGACACAGCCTGATCATCCTGGTTGATAACCTCCACCTGACCAGGACGGAACTCACCCGGCGCGCAGGTTAGGTCATAATGTAGCAGCGTGCGCGGCCAATCGCGACCAATCCATTCTTTCAGCACAAGCTGGCGTTGACCGGCACAGGCCGCAATACCGAGCACACACAACAGGGACACGGCAAAGACACGCACCATGAAAGGCCTCCACGAGGGGTCAGATTACGTTCTCTGACACGGCGCGCAGGCGGAAGTTGCCTACGCAGCTTTGTGCTGCGCTACAGCTGCGTCTCCACCAGCACTTTGCCGGCCGCGAACTGGTGCGCGCGGCGAAGGAGGGCGGTCTTCGCGGCGGGGTTCGTGGTGCGCGCGGCGGCGGCACGCGCCCAGCGAGCGGCATCCGCCGATTTACCGGCGGTGGCACAGGCGGCGGCCAGCGTATCGAGATAATCGGCATGCGTCCACCCAGTCTGCCTGTTCGCCGCGACGGCGAACTGCATGGCCAGCTCGCCACGCCGGAGCTGGGGGTCGCGACAGGTGGCCAGCAGCCAGGCCAGGTTGTTGCAGGCGCGGGCATCCGTCGGGTCACGCTTCACCGCGCGAGCATAATCGGAAATCGCCTTCGCATAACGGCCCATCTGATGGTAGGCATCGGCGCGAGCGCAGTAGATGGCGGTGGCCCGCCTATCAGTGTCCGTCAGCAGGCGCAGCGCCGCGTCGAAGTCGCGCAACGCCAGGTCGTAGTTCCGCACGTCACGCTGGGCAATGCCGCGGCCTGCCAGCACCCACGGATCGCCCGGCCGCAGCAGGTGCGCCCGGGTGAAGGCGCCGACCGCCTGCCGGTGTCGCCCCTGCTTGGCCAGGTTCACCGCCGTGCGATACTCCGCTTGTCCGCGCCACGCCGCCAGCCAGAGGCACAGCGCAGCCGCCGCCACGATACCCAGCGCCCAGGCGACCATCCGCCGACTCCCCCGCCTTCGCATTATCGTTTCCCTCCTTACGGTGTGCTTGTCAGGTAGAGTAGCACTCGCGGCGGGGGGAGCCTGTTTGGATTGTACTGCGGTGGAGAGCGTCTGTCAGCTTTTCTGTACGAAACGGGCGCGGGCGAGCGAATGGGCGGGCGAGCGTCCCCGCGAGCCGACTCCGGGAGGAAGTTTTATCCGTCGTGTGCACGAGAGAGTCTCACTATCGAACACGACAGACGATCATTTCCTCCCGGAGTCGTCCCGATGGCATCGGGATCGCCCGCCCGGAGCATCGTCGCGGCTGTGCCGGCGGCCAGGCCCGGTAACTGCGGAGTACAACTCCGCGGCCACAGTAGCTGCGTCCCGATTTTATCGGGACGCGCTCCTACAGCTCTACTAACCGCGTATCCCCCACCCCCTCGATGCCGCGAATCTTCTCCAGCACCTTGTCGGGCGGGTGCTCGTCCACGGCGAGGACCATCACCGCGATGCCCCGCGGATGCACGCGGCCCACCTGCATGCCGGCGATGTTGATGTCGTGCGCGCCGAGGATCTGCCCGACGGCGCCGATGATGCCGGGCTTGTCGGTGTGGTAGGCGATGATGAACTGCCCCTCGGGCGCCATCTCCACCCAGTATTGGTCCACGCGCGTGATGCGGGCGTTGCCCTTACCGAAGAGGGTGCCTTCCAGCCGGTGTTCGCCCATCTCCGTGCGCACGATGGTGGTGACGAGCGTTTCGTAACCGGAGGACTCGGTGCTCTTCACCTCTTTGATCTCCACGCCGCGCTGCTCGGCGGTGAAGCGGGCATTCACCGAGTTGATCATGCCGGCGCCGAGGATGGGCGCGAACAGCCCCTGCAGGAAGGCGGGGATGAGCGGAGAGGTGTTCTCGTCGGTGATCGCACCGCTGTAGACGACCTCAACCGACTGCACCGCGCCGTCGGTGAGCTGCCCGTGGAATTTGCCCATCTTTTCCAGCAGCGTCATATAGGGCTGCAGGCGCGCGATGAGCTCGGCGGGCAGCGCGGGCATATTCACCGCGCTACGCGCGGGAATGCCGTGGAAATAATCGCGAATCTGCTCGGCGACGTCTACGGCCACCTTGATCTGCGCTTCTTCGGTGGAGGCACCCAGATGCGGGGTGAGCAGCAGATTCGCGCGGCCGGACTGCGCGGCGCGCACCAGCGGGTTGTCCGCCGCCGGCGGTTCGGCGGCATAGACGTCCACCGCGGCGCCGGCGATGGTGCCGTTCAGCACGGCCTCCGCCAGCGCGGCCTCGTTCACCACGCCGCCGCGGGCACAGTTGATGAGGCGGGCGGTGGGCTTCATCATCGCCAACCGCTCGGCGTGAATCATGTCGGCGGTGTCTTTCGTCTTCGGCACGTGGATGGTGACGAAATCCGCCGCGCGCAGCAGCTCATCCACGCTCACCAGGCGCAGGCCCAGCCGCGCGGCGTGCTCCTGGGTGACGAACGGGTCATACGCGATGACGTCCATCTCAAACCCCTGGCCGCGGCGGGCGACGGCGCCGCCGATCTTGCCCAGGCCGATGACACCGAGGGTTTTCCCATACAACTCGGTGCCGGTGAAGCTTTTCCGGTCCCATTGCCCGGCGCGCATGGAGGCGTCGGCAGGGCAGACCTTGCGCGCCAGCGCGAGCAGCAGCGCCCAGGTGTGCTCGGTGGCGGCCATGGTGTTGCCTTCGGGGGAGTTCAGCACCACCACGCCTTTGCGGGTGGCGGCGGGCACGTCCACGTTGTCCACGCCCACCCCGGCACGGCCAATGACTTTCAGCGTAGCGGCCTGCTCCAGCACAGCGGCGGTGACTTTCGTCTGGCTGCGCACCACCAGCCCGTCAAAATCACCGATGGCGGCGGCCAGCTCGTCCGGGGTGTAGTCAGTCTTGACGACCACCTCGATGGCCGGGTCGTCGAGGAGGGCGCGGAGCCCGTCTGCGGAGACGGGATCGCTCACGAGGACGCGAAAGGTCCGGGTCGCGGTAGCAGTCATATGTCGCTCCTTTCAGCAGGGACTGCCTGCGATGCCCCGCCGCACTTCAGGAATGCCGCTGCGCCGGCAAGCCGGGGACGCACCCCGGCGGGCATCGTTGCGAGAATGGTGGGCGTATTATAGCATATTGTCTGAACCTTGATTTAGAGGATTTGAAGGATTCTCATGATTTTGGCTTGTCAGCGGAACGCTCGTTCAGAGAGCAATCCGTCTATTGCTGCGAGAGCGAGCCTGAATCAGCTTATTATGATAAACGCGTTTCACATCCAGGCTAGTAGTGCCGAAGTTAAGCAGGAGACCAAGTTCCACCTGATAAGCTTCAAGGTAATTCCTGGCTTGCGCCAAGTGCACATCGTCGAGCTGGCTAATGGTCTTGAACTCAACCATAATGAGGCTTTCCACGAAGAAATCAACACGGCGCGTGCCGATCAATTGATTGCGGTAGTAGATCGGCATTTCCTTCTCACGCTCGAAGACCAGGCTATGATGGGGAAGCTCCAACTCCAACGCACGCTGATAAATCACCTCCTGAAATCCATTCCCCAGCGTGGCATGTACCTTCATGGCAGCAGCGATGATGCGTCCGGTTACATCTTCGTAAAGCATAGACTCCTCCTGTTTCCTCTGCATGATATTGTGATGCTCAACGGTGCAACGCTATCCTTGATCCCTCAACCAATCGCACGAGAGCACAAATCAGGAAAATCCTTCAAATCCTCAAAATCAAGGTTCAGACAATTCCGACAACGCCTTCACCCGCGCCTCCAGCGCCTCGATCCGCTTCCGCAGTGATTCCATGCACTCATGGACCGGGTCCGGCAGCATGTCGTGGGCGAGTGGCTCCGGGCGTTTGCCTTCGATGCGCACGACTTCGGCGGGGACGCCGACGGCGGTGGAGTTGGCGGGCAGCGGGCGCAGCACGACGGCATTGGAGCCGATGAGGCTGCCGTCGCCGACGGTGAAGGAGCCGAGGATTTTCGCGCCGGCGCCCACCAGCACGCCGTTGCCGAGGGTCGGGTGGCGCTTGCCGTGCTCCTTGCCCGTGCCGCCCAGCGTGACCCCCTGGAAGAGCGTGACGTTGTCGCCCACTTCGGCGGTCTCGCCGATGACCACGCCCATGCCGTGGTCAATGAAGAGACCCTGGCCGACCGCCGCGGCGGGATGAATTTCGATGCCGGTGAGCCAGCGCGCGACCTGGGAGATCCAGCGCGCGGTGAGCGGCAATCCCCACTTCCACATCCGGTTCGCCAGCCGGTGCAGCCAGATCGCGTGCAGGCCGGAATAGCACAACAGCACTTCGGTCACGCTGCGCGCCGCCGGATCACGCTCAAATACCGCCTGAATATCTTTCCGCAACTGCCCGAACATCGCCGCCGCCTCCCGGCAAAAAGATAACGTTGTTTGTGTTTTTTATCGTAATTGGTAGTATACGCGGGACGCAGCGCCGCCGTCAACGGCCTCACGCGTAGAAACGCGGCAGATACGCCCGATGCGCCTCCAGCAGCGCCGCCAGCAGCGCGGGGATCCGCTCGCCGCAGCCCGCGAGAAGGGGGTGGGCGCGCAGTGCCTCTAGCGCCACCCTCCGGTCGCCGGTCAGTGCCGCCTCGACGGTGAGCAGCTCGTATTCCTTCACCGCGCGGATGAGCGCAATAACATCGGATGGTACGCGGTGTCCCGCCACCAGCCAGGCGTCACCATCCCGCGTCACCACCGGCTGGGTCGCCACCATTCCCGGACCGAGCCGCGCCGGTACTTCCACCACCACATCGGCCGGCAGGAACGGCAGCGCAGTCCCGTTGGCCACGTTGATGACGTGCAGCGCGCCCTGCCCTGTCCAGTAGTCGCGCAACAGATACAGCGCGGCAGTAGCATACCACGCCCCCCCACGCTCCTGCAAACCGGCGGGCTTGCCGCGCAATGCGGGGTTCGCATATTGGGTCAGCAGCTCCGCTTCGACGCGCAGCAGTGTTTCCGCGCGCGTTTCGGGCGCCGCCTGCTGCTGCGCGACCATGGCCGCGGTGGCGTAATAATAGCGTAAATACCCGGACGGCAGCAGGCCGAGCCGCCGCAGCGTCTCCGGCGCGAAGGCGTACCCGGTCATCTCCCGGTAGGCTGGATTGGCGATGACGATCTCCAGCAGCGCTGCCGTGCGGTCCTCCCCATCCACCAGCACGCGCGACCAGGAGAGATGATTGAGCCCGAAATACGCCAGCGAAACGCGGGCAGCGTCCACGCCCAGCGCTTCCGCCGCCTTCATGCGCAGGGTGAGCGGGAAATTGCACAGCCCGAGGCACAGCCCGCGGCCGTGGCGCAACAGCGCCTCCGTCACCAGACCGGAGGGATTGGTGAAGTTGATCAACGGCGCGGCGGGACAATAGCGCGCCATCGCCCGGTTGATCTCCAGTATGACGGGGATCGTCCGCAACGCTTTGGCGAAGCCGCCCGGACCCGTCGTCTCCTGTCCGATAGTCCCAAACCGTAATGGCACGCGCTCGTCAATGGCCCGCGCCGCCAGTCCCCCCACCCGCAATTGGGTGATCACCGCATCCGCGCCCGCCAGCGCCTCCGCGAGGTCGGCCGTGCAGCGTATGCGTGCGCCGCCGCCGGCCGCCTCCGCCATGCGCGCCGCCAATCCTCCCACCACCGCCAGCTTCTCCGCGGCGATGTCCTGCAGCGCGATCTCGCGCACCGGCAGGAGGCCGCTGACGAGCCCTTCGATTAGCTCCGGCGTATACGTGCTGCCGCCGCCGATGACGGCGATCTTCAAGTTATCTCGCATAGGTGATATCCACCGCCACTAAAAGGGGAAGCCCTGTGCGGTGTCGAGTATCTGCCCGCCCCGACCGATGCCGAAACCGGGCAGCGGCAGATTCAGCGCCTTCAGCCGGAAATACAGGTAGACATACTTGCGCTGATAACTGTAATACACCGCCGCATCCCAGCAGTGCAGGTCGCGCACCACCAAAAATTCGTTATAGAGCAGCTCGCGCTGGATGCCGTCATACCCACCGAGCCAGCTCATGCGCCACTTGGGCGAGATCACCCATTGCAGATTGGTCGAGACATTGCGCAGTTGGCTCGCTTCGGGGTCATACCGGGTGCTCAGGTCGAAGCGCATCAGCGGGTTGTTCGCCCAGCGATACTGGCTCACCAGATCGCGCCAGCGCTTATTGTTGACATCGTAGGCGACGGCCTGCGTCATGGTGATGCTGGGCGCGAGCTCCACATCGGCGCGCAACGCGGCATCCTGCCAGCGGCCGTATTCCAGGTCGCGGCCCCCGGTCAGCGTCATGCGCAGGCTGCGATTGTTGTTGAACTCCAGGGACTCGGTGATGGTCTCATACGGATAGACATTATCGAAGCGAAACGGGGTGAAGCCGTGCGCCTGCTGAGTGGCGTAGCGCAGATTGCTCACCACGTAGGGGCCGAATTCCTGGCGCAATGGCAGCGTATAATTGTAGCGATACAGCCCGGTGACATCCTCGTCGCCATAAAATGTCTGCCGCACTTCCGCCGTCGGCGTCAGGCGCGTGCGCCGTCCCAGCGGCACCGTCATATTTTGCAGCTGCCAGTTGAACAGATACCGATCCAGGCGGGTATGGCCCGGTTCTTCGTTGAAATGCCCCCAGCCCACGGTGAAGCGGCTGGGCAGGCGACGCAGCACGTCCCACTTAAGATCGGAGTGTTCGGAAACGAGATACACCTCCGGCAGGCGCTGCAAACCGGAGAAGAACGCATCGCCGGTGTAGGCGTCGCCGTCCACGTCGGAGCGCGCATCCACGCGGAGGTTCAACTGCCCCACCGGCAGGCGGCGCATCCATTGCACCCGATTCCACAGCTCTTCGTCCGCGGCGGAGCTGACGCCAAAGCCGGAGGTGCCATACCGGCTGTAGGCGGCGTTGTAATTGAACGTCCCCCCCGCGACGCGATGGGTGTAGGTCAGATTGGCGCTGGCGTTATCCGTGCTGAAGCTGCTCTCGTTTAACGCGCGCGTCGCGGTAAACTGCGTGGAGGAGTGCGGCGTGGCCCGGGTAATGCCGGTGTGCAAATTCGTCAATGTCGTGGGCTGAAAGGTGAAGAGGCTGTTCTGCCGCACATCGCCCCGAAAGGTCAGCCGCACGTCCGCCGGCAGCGCCTGGGTATGGTCCAGGCGCAGCGCGTACTCCGACCCATCCTGCCGCACGTACGCGAATGCCTCGCCCGAGCCGCGCGGGACGGTGTAAAAATGATCCACCCCCACCCCGGTGCCCAGCTTCTCCGTCAGGTCGAGCCGCACGCCGCCCAGATTCTCCGGGTCCATCACGTATTGGTAGAGCAGGCGCAGGAAATAGCCTTCGAAATCATTCTGCCCGGCTTCCGGGACGATGGGTGACCGGCGTTGCCGCAGGTCGAGGAAGAACCAGGGGATGTGGAGAATGCGCTGACCGAGCACGTAGAGGTCAGTATCATAGGCGATCAACTTGTCGCCGGGATAAATATCTATGCGTTTCGAGATCAATATATAGTGCGGGTCCGGCAGGTCGCAGGTGGTCACGCGGGCATCGCGCGCGCGCAGCCCGCGCGGCAATCCGCTCAGCTCCTCGCCTGCCACGAACAGCGGGGCAATGAAGGGTTCCCCGAGAAAACCGGCGGGATATTCCACTGACCAGTCGAGA
>JAKPKV010000050.1 GCA_029553475.1 Armatimonadota bacterium | reverse complement strand
TTGCGAGCATTTCTCCCCCCAAAAACGCCCCTGGTATCGCCACCGGACAGCAGCGCTCGAAGGCACGCTGCGCCCCATGCAGATTGAAAGGAGCGCCAGGCAGCATGATTTACGCCTGCTGGCTTCCGAGAATGCCCGATTCCCGGAAATGAAGCATCAGCCATTCGTTCTTTTGGAAAGGAGTGTAGAGGTATGTCTCACATGCAGCGCAGGGGGACCCGCCGCGCGGGCTTCACCCTCATCGAGCTCCTGGTGGTGATCGCGATCATCGCGATTTTGGCCGCCATCCTCTTTCCCGTGTTCGCGAAAGCGCGGGAAAAGGCCCGGCAGAATTCCTGCATCAACAATCAACGGCAGATTGCCCTCGCCGTGACGATGTATGTGCAGGATCACGACGAGACCTTCATGCCGGCCCCGCCCGCGGGCGCCTGGTCGCAGTATCTGGTCAGCTACAACGAGCCGACCATTTACGATTGTCCCACGCAGACCGGGAGAGGCAAAAACACCGCGCCGGAATATGGCTTCAGCGAGGCGCTTTTCGGCATGGCGCTGGGCGACGTGCAACGACCGTCCATGACCGTACTCAGCGCGGATATCACGAACACGGCGATGACCGGCGCCTACGCGCTGGTCGCCGTGGATACCGACCTGTCCGACCGGCATAGCAGCGGCACTGTGCTGTCCTGCGTGGATGGCCACGTGGCGGCGGAAAGTTTTAATAAGGTGACGACCAGCAAAAGCGCCACGCTGCTGCTGCGCGGCTATGACTTCCTGCCCATCATGACCAGCCTGATCGGCGAGGTGCCGGGAGTAAGTGCGGGCGCGTTTGAGGGCGCGGATAGCTTTGGACGCAGTGCCGACCTCACCATGCCGACCGGCTCGTATCGCACGGGCAGCGACCCCAGCCCGGATATCATGGTCGAATTTGACATTGACTGCACCGCGAGCGGCTATTTCTGCAAAACCTCCAATGCCCCGGAATATATGGCCTGGGGATTGAGCCTTTACGATAACAGCGGCGCGCCGAGCAACAGCACGCTCGGCGCGTTCGTGCCGCCCTCCTTGCCCGGCGTGCAGATCGCCTTCCGCACCAATGGCGGTCCCACTGATGCCGGCACCTGCAAGGCGGGCACCAGCCAGGCGCGTTTGTCCGCGTATTCCGGCGGGCAGTCGGCGCTCTCAGCGGAAGCGCCGGTGACCTATAAAGACATCGCGCAGGTGAACTGGGCGCCGGTCACGCCCATGCCCACCTATCACGTGAAGCTCTACGTGCTGAACGGGAAGGACTTGTACGCGATGATCTCCGGCGGCGCCGAGACGGCCGTCGCCGCCACGCTGGATATCACCGGCGTCAACACGAATCCGACGATGTATCTCTACGGCAAAGGCCGGACGAACTGCCGTTGTAGGCCGGCGTCGTCGAATATCAGGTTCTACACGCGCTAGTGCCGTTGTCTCGCGGGCGTTTCCGGTTATCAGCCCGCCCCCGGCGGCGGGGTGAGGGGCGGCGGGCGTTTTTTCACGAACACCGTCGCCCCATCACGCCGCCGCCGGTGTCTGAATGACCAGGGATCGCCGGATGTCACCCCGGCCAAGCTGCTGCCCTGTTGAGAAACTGTTTCTGAAAGGTGTTGTTATGCGGTATCTGCTCGCGAGCCTGCTCTGTCTCGCCGGGTTGGCCGGCGCGCAGACCATCACGGTGAAAGAATGTCTGGGCTACGACTGGCCGTCGCAGGTGCTGCACCGCCCCATCACCTGCGAGCGGCCGGGGATGCTCACCCCGGCGCGCGCGACGCTGCTGCGGGGCGACACGCCGGTGCCGGCGCAGTTGGCGAACGTGGAAACCTATCCCGACGGCAGCCTGAAAAGCGCCGAGGTCTGGTTCCGCAGCGACCTGCCCGCCCACGGCACGCGCGTCTTCACGCTGACAAATGGCCCCGGCTCCCCCGCCGGCGACCTCACGCTGACGCAAGCCGACGGGGTGCTGGAGATCAGCAACGCGCTGACCGCCGCGCGCGTGCCCGATACGACGGCGGCGCTGGTCGGGCCGCTGCTCGGCGTGCGGCTGGCCTCCGGAAGATGGACCGGGCCGGCGGCGATCACCCCCGACGGCGCGCCGGACGGCTGCACCACCGAGGTGCTGGCGCGGGGGCCGATGTTCATCCGCACGCGCACCACCTACCGTTTCGCGGGCGGCGGCAGCTATGTCGTCGAGGTGACGCTGCGCGACGGGGAGCCGCTGGTGCGGGTGGACGAGCGCTATGAGAAGGCGGGCCGCGTCTCCTTCGACCTGGGGGGGAGCCTGCGGCCGACGCATCTCCTCACGAAAGCGGATTTTCGCGGCAAGATGCAGCGCGCGGCGATCAATTACGACAAACCGAATCAGCTCATCGGCCTGGTGGGGTGGGATTTTTACCTGCCGAACCGGGCCGCGACGGCGGCGTTTCTCAACGAGGAGACGGATGAGCTGCTCGGCTGGATGAGCCCGGAGGACGGCGCCGCCGCCTGGCTGCCCGACCCCTACGCCCAGACCTTCACCGTCACCGCGGAGCCGGGCGGCGCCCTGCATGCCGACGGCGCGCTGGCGAACGGGCGGCGCGCGTGGATGCTCTACGTCGGGAAGGGCGCGGATTTCCCCGCCGGCGGCACGGACCTGTATCGCTGGTGGACGCGGCAGGTCGTCGTCTCGCTGGACCGGGTGGCGAACTGGCAGCTCGAATGGCCGGGCATGGACGAGATCGCCTTCCCCCACACCTTCTTCAGCGCGGAGGAGCTGCCCGCCATCCGCGCCCGCCTGCGCGCCGAGCCGGCGATCAGCGCCTATATGGAGGAGCTGCGCGCGGGGGACGGCGGCGACAAAGGGTGGGCGCACACCGCCGGCGCGAACGGCAAGGATCGGGAGCGGCAAGCGCGCTTTGACGCCTACCGCGCCCAATACCGCCCGCGCGGCGGCATCACCAAGGGGGCGGACTACATCTCCGCCGCCTACCTGTATTTCGGCGACCGCGTCTATCTGGAACAACTGGCCGAACGCGACAGCCCGCTGCTCGACCTCGGCCCCGAAGAGTATCTGGATCACGTCATCAAAAGCTATCTGGACGGCATCGGTCCCTTCACCGATAACGGCTATCTGAGCAACATGGGCATTTCCGACGCCCTGCTGCTGCGCTGCGTCGCGCTGGACCTGCTGCTCGGCGGCGATGTGCTGACCCCGGCGGAGAAGCACGCCCTGCTGGTGAAGCTGGCCTTCCTGACCTACCTGATGCACACGCCGGAATGGCAGCCGCCGGTCCACATGCCGGATGGCTCGCGGCCGGCGGGCTACGGGCAGGGCACGCCGAACCAGAAGCATTGTGCCTTCTCCGTGCGCGCGATGACCGCCTGCCTGCTGCGCAACCACCCGATGAAGCCGGCGTGGCTGCGCTTCGCCATGGCGGAGCTGCGCCCGCATTACCGCTATACCATCCACGAGAGCGGCGCGCTGCTGGAATCGCCGTTTTACTCCTCGCGCGACACCATGCGCTACGCGCCGTTCTGGTCCGCGTTAACCCGCGCCGGGGTGGCGGCGGTGGCGCCCGACTACCGGGAGTGGATGAACCGGCCCAAGCGCGCGTTCCAGTACCTGGCGGACATGCTCACCCCGCGGGAGCCGCGCATGGGCGGCAGGCGGGTGTATCATCCCATCGGCCGCAGCGGATCGGGGGTGATTGATCCCACCTTCATGATCGGCGGCGATCCCTGGGGGCTGGACGACCCCGCCCACGCCGGCCTCATGCGCTGGGCGTGGGAAGAGCAGGGCACGCCCTCGCCCGACATCATGGGCGCGACGGGCGGGCGCAATATCGCCCTCACGCTGCTGGCCTTCAGCCAGCCGGCGGCTGTGCAGCGGGGGCGCCGCCAGCGGCGCCCCCGCTGCACAGCCGCCGCCACGAGGGGATGGGGGCCATCTTCCGCAGCCATCCGGAGGGCGAGTACGAATCCAACGTCGTCTTCCGCCACGACGGCTTCTGCTGGGACCTGTACCCGGTCAATAACGGCGCGGTCTACTTCTACGGCAAGGGCGCCCCGCTGCTGCCGCGCTTCGGCGGCTACTGGGGCCACGGCCACGGCGGCGCCTGGATGATGGACCTGCCCTTCGGCAACCGCCTGGAGTTCGCCCGCGGCGATAACGCCTGCTTCGGCCGCACCACCGCCTTCGCCGCCCTCGGGCCGGTGGCGGACTTCACCGCGGGCGTCACCGATGACGCGCACTGGGCGCGCGCCGTGCTCTTCAGCAAGGATGCCGACCGCGACGACCCCGTCTACCTGCTGGTGCGCGATGACGTGAGCCGCCCGGACGCCGCCACCAGCGTGAACTGGTGGATCATGACCCGCACCGTCGCCCCCGACGGGTTGACGAAACCGGGGGTGGTGCCCATCAACATCACCCACGAGGAGTGGGTGCGCAACATGGGCCAGAACTGGGCCAACGCGCTGAAGGCGAAGCCGCGAACGCCCGCGCCGGAGGCCCCCGACGACGCCCCCGCCGCGCCGGCCGCCCCGGAGACGATGCCGGTGCTGGCGGGCCAGCTTCACCACTTCCCCGGCATGTGCGGGGTGGACGTGGACCTGTTCATCGCCGCGCCGGCCGCGCCGCGGATCCTCACCGACGCCGCCAGCACGGGGAAAATCCCCTATTGCCAGGCGCCGGGGCTGTATGAGACGCAGCAGCTCGTGCGCATCTCCCAGCCGGCGGGCCAGCCCTATCTCACCCTCATCACCCCGCGCTGGCCGGGCTCGGCGGCGCCCGCCTACCGCGCCATCGCCGGCGGCGCCGGGGTGGCGGTCAGCAGCCCCGGCCGCGAGGACCGCCTCTTCCTGGGCGCGGCGCCGGTGGCGTACAAGGACGCCGTGGTGGAGATCGCCGCGCGCGGCGGCTTCGCCCGCCGGGGCGGCCCGCTGCCGCTGCGGCTGATGGTGCTCGACGGCACGATCACCGCCGGCGGCATCACCCTCACCGCGAAAGACTCCGCCGCCCTCGCCTATGACGGCGCGGCGATCACGCTCTACTGCGCGAAGGGCGCGCCGGTCGAGGTGACGCTCGCGCCGGCGCTGCGCGGCACGACGGTCACCCGGGTGGACGAATAGCGCGCCGCCGCGTCTCTCACGCGCTCCAGGCTTCCGCGGCCGCTATGGCGAGGCGCGTCCAGACGTGCAGGCGGTCGAGGTTGCCGGCCAGCGTCTGCAGCTCGCGCAGCACGATCTGCACGTGGCAGCCTCGCAGGCGGCGCATGCCGTCCTCCAGCGCGGCGCGGAGCGCCCCGTCGTCCGCGGCGAAGATGACGTCGCTGGCTTTCTGCCGCCACATGATGACGTGATGGGAGCCCACCCGCTCGATGACCCGGTCGAGGTCCGTCCACGCGCTGCAGACGAAAATGCGGAGGTTGGGGATGCACAGCACGCCCTCCATCTTCCGCGTCAGGTTTTCGCAGCAGCCGTAAGCCACCAGCCCGCAGCGCGCGAAGATGGGCAACTGGTACGCCAGGCAGAACTCCTCCCACCTCGCGGGGGAGATTTGGTCGAACTCCTGGCTGTTCGCCATGCACCAGCAGTTGGCGAAGGTGACCGGGCCGTCCGGCGGGCCGATGGGATCGCTGCAGAGCATCGGGCCAGTAGTGTTCGGGGTGAGCAGGCCGGAGGCTTCCGCCGCGTCCATCGCCGCCAGCGTCGCGTCGCGCAGGTGCGCCATCAGCCGGTGCAGCAGCGCGGGGTCGTCCACGGTATCCATCATCATCGCGGTGAGCCCGCGCAGGTCGGCGGCGGCGGTGCCCAGCGTCGCCCCCAGCGGCGCGTCGCACACCACCCGTACCGGCAGGATGTCGCCCAACAGCCCATGCGCCCGCTCCGCGCGCCGCCCGGTTTCGTCCGGCAGATAGGTGACGCGCGGCATCGCCAGCTTCGCGAAGTCGGCCTCCGTCTTCAGCGGCGGGTCATACGCCCACGCCCCGCCCGCCGCCGTCGCCGCGTGCCGGCCGACCTCCACTCCCCACAGATTCGGCGGGTCGGCCGCGAATGCCGCCCCCACCGGGAACGACGGCTCCAGCGGGTCGTCGTCGCCGATCTCCGCCTTGATGAGCTGCCGGCGGAACTGCCGCTCGATGCCCCGCAGCCACGGGTCCGTACAGCGCAAACGCTCTTCCGGCAGCAATTCCTCCCAGCAGCCCACCGGCCGGCAATACACCGGCGCGCGGTCCGGCCGCCGCAGGCCGTTCACGTCGCGCCAGCGCCGGATACGCGCCGCGTTCTCCGGCGACGCCGCCAGCTCGGCGATCGTCCGCGCCAGCTCGCGGACGAGGGTTCGTTCGGTGAGGAGGGTGGTCATGGCAAGACTCCCGGATGAGGTTGCCTGATTGTACCGCGAGTGAGGGTGAGATGCCAACGGCCCACCGGATGCGGATTCCCGCAAGGGAGAATGGCGAAAATGGGCGAAATAGCTGTGAAGAGGTGAAGAGACACGGAGTGACACACGCAACCACCGGGAGAATACCATGCCTGCACGGCGTATCGGCATCGGTCAGAAGGCGCAACCGGCAAAGGCGGCACGCGCGAAGGAATTGCGCAAGGCGATGAGGCCGGAAGAACGGATGCTCTGGAATGCACTGCGGGCGAACCGCCTATCAGGTCTGCACTTTCGCCGGCAGCAGCTTATTGATGGGTATATCGTGGATTTCTACTGCCATGCCGCTGGCCTGGTGGTCGAAGTTGATGGGGAAGTTCACGATGAGCAATACGCATATGATGTCGAACGAGACGGCGTGCTCGCCGGCCGCGATCTGCAGGTGATGCGTTTTCAAAATCATGAAGTGCGGCACCACCTGCCGATGGTGCTGCACCAAATCACCGAAGCCTGCCGGCGCAGGCTGAGTCGGTAGCCACGCGCGGCGAGAGAAGGTTCGATAACCGGTGCCTACGCGCGGCCCCCTCCCCGAACCGGAGAGGGGGTGCAGCGGTACTGATAATCGCAACCGGTATGTCTCTCGTCACCAGTACTCCCCCTCTCCGGTTCGGGGAGGGGGCCGGGGGGAGGGGTCCGCCACCATATACCCAATATACCAAGTTTAACTGTTGCGCGTAAGAAAAGGAGCGATCATGCGTACCGAACTCACCGCCCACCTCACCCTCGTCCACGCCGACATCACCATCGGCGTCATTCGCGACGGCGACCGCGCGCTGCTCATCAATGTCGGCGACGGCGCCGCGCTGCGCGAGGTGGAGGGGACGGTGGCGGGCATCCTCTTCACCCATCACCACCGCATGGTGGCCTGCGGGGCGCATGACCTGGTGGCGGCGGGGGCGGCCACCTACGTGCCGGCGGTGGAGCGCCAGTGGTTCGAGAATCCGCAGGCGTTCTGGGACGATCCCCAGTACCGTTACGGCCTCTTCGACCTGCACCCGCACCACCAGATGCTCGCGGAGGGCTTTCGCGTGGACCACGCGCTGGCGGACGGCGACGTGATCGCGTGGGGGCCGGCGCGCATCACCGCCCTCGCCACCCCCGGCCATACCGACGGCGCGCTCTCCTACCTGGTGGAGGTGGACGGCCGCCGCGTGGCCTTCACCGGCGACCTCATCTACGCGCCGGGACAGGTCTATGAGCTCTACTCGATGCAGAAGGGCAACGACATCGTCTGCGATTATCACGGTTTCCTCGGCACCCGCGAGCAGACCATCGCCTCGCTGCGCGCGGTGCAGGCCGCCGGCGCCGAGACGTTGGTGCCCGCCCACGGCGTGGTGATGCACGACCCTGCCGCGGCGATTGACGCGCTGGAGGCACAATTGCGCGCGTGCTATGACGAGTATGCCGCCATCTCCGCGCTGCGCTGGTATTTTCCGCAGATGTTCCCGGCCTACCTTGACGGTCCACACGTGATGCCCATCCGCGCGGGGCAGGCGCCGCCGCCCTTCCTGCGCAACGTCAGCACCACCTGGGCGCTCGTCAGCGAGTCCGGCGCCGCCTTCATCATGGACTGCTGGAACGCCGAGGTGATCGCCGAGATTCAGCGCTGGCTGGACGCCGGCGAGATCACCGCCGTCGAGGGGCTGTGGATCACCCATTATCATTACGACCACACCGAGGGCATCCCCGCGTTCAGGCGCGCCTTCGGCGGGCCGGTCATCGCCGACCCGGCGGTGGCGCAGATCGCCGCCCACCCGCTGGCCTGGCGACTCACCTGCAACACGCCCACCCCCATCGCCGTGGACCGCTGGACCGCCCACGGTGAACGCTGGCAGTGGCACGAGTTCACCATGACCGCCTACCACTTCCCCGGGCAGACGCTCTACCACGACGCCCTGCTGGTGGAGGGACGCGGGCTCCGCATGCTCTTCGTCGGCGACTCCTTCACCCCCGCCGGCATTGACGACTACTGCGCGCACAACCGCAACTTCCTCGGCGCCGGCGTCGGCTTTGACCGCTGCCTGGCGCTGGTGGCGGAGCTGCGGCCCGACCTGCTGTTCAATCCGCATGTCGCGGTGGCCTTCGACTTCACCGCCGAGGAGATCGCCTATATGCGCGCCAACCTGGCGGCGCGCGAGGAGATTTTTGGAAAACTCTTCCCCTGGGATCACCCGAACTACGGCATGGACGACTGCTGGGTCTCCTGCACCCCGTATGAACAGCACCTCGCCCCCGGCGCCGCCCTCCACCTGGAGGTGGTGGTGACGAACCACTCCGCCGTCCCCCACGCCGCCGCCGTCCGCGCCGCCCTCCCCCGCGCCTGGGGCGGCGGCCACAGCCGCGAGACGACGACGGTCATCCCGCCGAAAACCGCCGCCCGCCTCCCCATCCACGTCACCATCCCCCGCGACGCCCAACCCGGCCGCTACGCGATCCCGGTGGACCTGCGGTATGACGGGCTGTCGCTGCCGCAAATCAACGAAGCGGTGGTAGAGATCAAACCGTAGTCCGCACCCTCCGCGGCGCGTGTGACCGAAATACAGAACCGTGCCCGACACTCCGCCGTCGGTAAGGGAGTGGAAATGCGGAAACCACGCGCCGCGGAGGGCGCGGACTACGGAGCACGGCGAAAACTTTCAGGAGGAAACGATGACAGAGGAGCCGACCAGAGAAACACCATACGTCGCTCTGGTGCCGCCCACCCCGGTGCTGGCAACCGCCGGTCCACGGCGGCCGGTGCTGGTGACCTGGTGCGCGGGGTTGCTGTTCCTCTTCGCCGCTGTAGAATTATATATGGCCGGTTGGACGGGCGTCGAGTTAGACTATGCCACTCGGTATCCCAACAGCACCACCGCAGAAATGTATTCCCTAAGCATTACTTATGCCGGTCTTATCGGTTTGTCGCTCGCTTTCACAGTGTTCTACCTACTTCATGGGGTACGGTTGCTCCAACAAAGGCCAGGGACACCACGGAAGATCATCGGCTTGCTCATCGCGCGATTTGTCTACGTGAATGGCCTGCGTCTCTTTCAAAGAATCGTATTACAACGTTTCTACTTTGGCATTCAGGACCTGATGCTATATCTTCTCATCAACATTTTATTCTACAGCCTGCTTATCTTTCTCCTCACCCGCCCTTCCGTCCGCGAAGCATTTGCTGTAGAATCCATCGGGCGTCCGCCTTCCGATGCCCGGTAGTCCGCGCCCTCCGCGGCGCGTGGTGTCCGCATTTCTACTCCCTTACCGACGGCGGAGTTGTCGGGCACGGTTCTGTATTTCGGTCACACGCGCCGCGGAGGGCGCGGACTACGGAGCACGGCGTCAACCTTCAGGAGGAGCGTACACGATGACAGAGGAACCAACCTACGCAGCGATTCCGCCGACGCCGATTAGCATGACGGTGCCCACCCGTCGGCCGCTGTTAGGAACGATAAGCGCCATCATCCTGTTTCTTTTCGCCCTGGTTGAAGCGGCATGGGCCATCTTCATGTACGGGGCATTGCAAGCTTTCGTCTCATTAATGGCAGACTTTCGCGATGCTGCTGGCGCCGTGCCGTCAATGCTTCTTCTTGCACAGCACGCACAGTACGTGTTAATCGGAAGTCATGTCGCCTTTGCGGCATTATATCTCATCCACGGAATCACCCTGCTGCACATGCGGCCTGGCATCATCTGGCAACTCATCGTCACATTGGTTGCGCGCGTTGTCGTTATCAACGGTATCTGGCTCCTTATTCAGTGGTGTATCTTCCAGACGCGCCGTATACCGTTCGATGTGACGGCTACCATCATCCTGACCGCAAGTAATCTCCTCATTTATTCCATCGTCATCATTCTACTTACCCGGCCATCAATGCGCAAAGCGTATGCAAAGGAGCCCGTCATTCCCCCCGCATCAGAAATCCGGTAGTCCGCGCCCTCCGCGGCGCGTGGTTGACGCCTTTCTCCACCGTGACCGATGATGGTCTTGTCGGGCACGGGTTCTTATTCCGGTCACGCGCGCCGCGGAGGGCGCGGACTACAAAACCTTCAGGAGAATTCAACATCATGCCAGAGGAACCAACCTACGCCACCATCCCGCCGACGCCAATTATCGAAAGCCCGAAACCGCAACGCCCTGCGTTGGTCACCATCAGCGCGGTGCTGCTGTTTTGCTTCGCGGCGGTGGAAGCGGTGCAGATCGCCATACGGATATTCACTTTCACGATAATCAGTCGTATAGTAGCAGACATGCTCGAGCAGCCATTCGGAATAGTCATTGGATCTGACTTGGCCTCATTACAATGGATACCACGCATAGAAGCCCTGCTCGCAATCCTGCACCTCGCTTTCACCATCTTCTTCATCGTGTGCGGAATCGGCCTGCTGCGCATGAAAGCAGGTATCCGCAAACGTATCTTTTCCGGTCTCATCATCCGCTTTCTCGTCGTCAATGGCGCGCTCTTTTCAAGCCAATGGCTTTGGTGGCGGGTTGCCCACAGCACGGGTGATCTCTGGATACCCGCCACCCTCACGACCCTCAACGTCCTCTTCTACGCCTTCGTCGTCAGCCTGCTCACCCGCCCCGCCGTCCGAGAAGCACTCGCGCACGAGCCGGTCACGCCCTCCGCATCAGAAATCCGGTCGTCCGCGCCTTCCCTTTGAATGGCCTCCCCGCATTCCGCTATAATACGCCCATGCCTTTCGATCTCATCATCTTCGACATGGACGATACCCTCGTCCACAGCGCCGCCACCTGGAAGACGGCGGAGGCGCGGCTCTTCCGGCTGCTCGGGCAGGAGTATATGCTGGCGGTCGCGCAGCAGTACAAAGGCATGAACGCGCTGGACGTCGGGCGGGTGATGTGGGAAAATCTGCGGCCCGACGGCTACACCGCCGAAGACTGCGGCCGGATCCTGCGCGAGTATCTGCTGGAGGGGTTTGCCGGGCCGCTGGAGCCGATGCCCGGCGCTGAGGCGCTGCTGCGGGCGCTGCGGGGGCGGCGCCTCTGCGTCGCCTCCGGCTCCCCGCCCGAGGGCATCCGGCTGGCGCTGGGGCGCTTCGGCTGGCTGGACGACTTTGCCTGCATCCTCTCCAGCGAGGGGGTGGCGCGGGGGAAACCCGCGCCGGACATCTTCCTCGCCGCCGCCCGCGCGGGAAATGTTGACCCCGCCGCCTGCCTGGTCATCGAGGACAGCTTGCACGGCGTCCGCGCCGGCAAGGCCGCCGGCATGACGGTGTACGCCGTCCCCAGCGGCCCCGATCCGGCCATCGCCGCCGCCGCCGATCGGGCGTTTCCCGACCTGGCGGCGATGATCCCGGCATTGACGAGATGACCGGTCGGACCGCCGGCATCTTGCCGGCACGCGACCTGGACGGTCGCGAGGACCAGTGGCCGGCTGGAAGCCGGCGGTCCGACGGCCGGGCAGCGAACGCTGTGCGCAACTCCCACTCCGTCTTCATGATCTAGGCGCGCGGGGAGGTGTCCCCGCCCGGTTTGACCGATACCAACGCGTGCCGGGCGCGGCAGGTGCCGCGCCCGGGTCGTCGGTTGCCGTGTTCCCGGTTGTTATTCCGCGGTTTCCTCCGCGGGCGCTTCGACCGGGGCTTCGGCCGGGGATTCTTCCGGCGCCGCGGCGGCGGCCGCTTCTTCCGGCGAGCCCACCTGCACGTGCAGGGTGGCATGGCTGTCGCCCATCAGGTGCACGTCCACGCTGTGCAGGCCGGCGGTGTGAATCGGCTCGCCCAGCTGGATCTTGCGGCGGTCCACTTCCACGCCGAGCTGCGCGTGCAGCGCCTCGGCGATATGGCTGGTGGTCACCGCGCCGAACAGCTTGCCGCCCTGGCCGACCTTGGCGTCAATGGTGACGGTCCGGCCGTTGATGCGCTCGGTGGTGCCGCGGGCGGCGGCGAGGAGTTTCTGCCGCTTGCGTTCCAGCCGCTGGCGATGGTGTTCCAACTCGCGGGTGCTGGCCTTGCTGGCATAGACGGCCAGCTTGCGCGGGACGAGGTAGTTGCGGGCATAACCCGGCGCCACCTCCACGATTTTGCCGGGCTCGCCGAGCCCGGCGACCTCTTCGGTCAGGATCACTTTCATCTGGCTTCTCCCTTCGGTGCCATGCGGATCACTCCGCGGAAGGCATGCCGGGTGCGCCACCCCGGTAGACGACTTTCCAGGCGCCGTCCTCGAGGACGAGCTGGAAAGCGCTGGTAGCCGGATCCTCCTCCAGCGGCACGACCACGGTGGCGGTATCGCCTTTGAGCGTGGTTTTCGCCGCGGCGAGGTCGTACTGGGGCATCCCCTTCATGGCCTCATGCGCGCGTTGAAATTCCGCGCGCGACTGGTATGATTGTGACGCGCGCGAGAGCAGCGCGTAGGCGGCATCGTAGTCGGGCGTGTGGCTCGGCCTGAGCTCCAGCGCCGCGACGTAGTCCGTCACCGTCCGGATGGCCGCCTTCCCCAGGTCGCGCGGCGCCGCCGTGGACGACCGCGGGGCGGGGGAGGCCGCCGGGCGCTCGAAAAAGCCGAACGGTTTCCGGCAGCCGGTGAGGCTGATCACCGCGAGCACGGCCAGCACGAGCAGCGCTGCGCGCCCCTGTCTGGCGAGCGTCACCTTCATAAACCGGGCCAGTCTAGCAGATCGTATCATTCGGTGTCAAGCCGGACGCGCCTCTCACGCGCCGCCTCTCCTCCAGCATAACACTGAGATAGCTGTGCGTCAAAGCAGCGCCGTGGGAAGCGGGACGCCGCGGAAATAGTATTCCACCTGCGCGTCACGCTTAACCCCGATGCGGCTGGACGCCCGCCCCGCGTCTCTGGTAAGATGAGGACGCGCCGCGGCGGGCGGCGGGTGGGCGTATGGGAACTTTTCTCGCGTGGTTGAAGCAGATCTTTCTGCCCTTCGGCATCGCGGATGTCTTCGACATTCTCGTGGTCGCGCTCGGCATCTTCTTCCTGCTGCGCCTGGTGCGCGGCACGCGCGCCGTCCAGCTCATCAAAGGTTTCGTCGCCGTCATGGTGTTGGTGGCGGGGGCCAAATTCCTCAGTTTGAAAGTCACCCACTGGGTGCTCTCCGTCATCCTGCAAAACTGGGTCATCACCCTCATCATCCTCTTCCAGCCGGAGCTGCGCCTGGTGATCGAGCAGCTCGGGCGCGGCAAGTTCCTCCGCGAGGCCTTCCGCCCGGCGGCGAACCAGGATATCGTGGCGGCCATCAACGACGTGGTGCGCGCGGCGCGGCGGCTCTCCGAGAAGAAGATCGGCGCGCTGATCGCCATCGAGCGCGAAGTGGGGCTGAACGACATCATCTCCACCGGGCGGCGCATCGGCGGCACCGTCTCCAGCGAGCTCTTGCAGACGATCTTTCATCCCGGCGGGCCGATGCACGACGGCGGCGTGGTCATCTCGCAGTACCAGGTGGCGGCGGCGATGTGCCTGTTCCCGCTCACCAGCCGCGACGACAGCCCGCGCAGCGGCACCCGCCACCGCGCGGCCATCGGCTTGAGCGAGGTGACGGATGCGGTGGTGGTCGTCGTGTCCGAAGAGACGGGGGCCATTTCGCTGGCGGTGGACGGGGAGATGATCAGCAACCTGTCGGTGGGCGGGCTGAAGGAGAAGCTGCTGGCGCTGCTGCAGCCGCCGCCGAGCGAAGGCAACCGACCTTTCTGGCGCCGCGAGCCGCCCAAAGCCGCGCCGGAGGGTGAGGGCGTCACCAGCGGGGAGGTGACGCGATGATGCGCCCGAATGCCGCGCCGGTGGTGCTGGCGGTGGTGCTGGCCATCTTCCTCTGGATCTACGTGCGGCTCGTCTATGGCGGGCCGGATACCTCGCGCATGCTGGTGGTGCCCGTCAACCTGAAAGGCACGCCGCCGGCGGGGTTTGACGTGCAACTGCACCCGGACAGCGGCGCCATTCGCGTCGGCGTGAAAGGGCGCGAGAACGTCGTGAAAGAGCTGCTGCCGCAGGATCTGCGCGCCGTGGTGGATGTCTCGCACGTGAATACCGCCCGCGTGAGCGGCGCGCGCTCGACGATCCAGGCGGAGGCCGTGGTGAACGGCCCGGATGGCCTCACCGTGCTGCCGATGGTGAAGCCGACGCTGGTGGTCACGCGGCTGGTCCAGGATCAATTTCCGGTGAAGGTCTCCTTCATCGTCACGCCCCCGCCGGGCACCACCGTCGGCTCGTACGTGCTGGAGCCGGAGACGGTGACGGTGGAGGCGCGCTCCCGGCAGGAGCTGGACGCCATCAAGTACGTCACCGTCGCGGTGGACCCCACCACGCCGTTCACCGCCCCGCGCTCCCTGGAGCCGCAGGCGATCACCGAGGACAACAAACTCAGCGCCCAGGTGCGCATCCTCACCCCCACGGTGGCGGTGCGCGCGGCGTCGCTCACCGGCGAGCAGACCACCCGGCGCGTGGCGGTGCGCGCGCCCGAGCTGCTTCACCGCCCGGCGGGCTACGACGTGGCGGTGGAGAAGGTGCGCCCCGACGAGGTGACGCTGAGCGGCGATCCGGCCGACCTGGCGCGCCAGCCCGCCTACCTGGAGACGGAGCCGCTGGACGTGAGCAAGCTGCGGCGCGACGAAACCCGCACCGCGCGCCTGAAAGTGCCCGACGGCCTGCGCGTGGTGGAGGGGATGGAAGCGCGCGTGGACCTGCGGGTGACCCGGCGCGATTAGCCGGGGGAGGAGGCGATGACGGTCGCGCTGATCCTGATCGGGAGCGGAATCGCCCTCGCCCTCGCGTATCTGGCGCTGGGACGCACCCGCCGCTACCTGCTGCTGCTCGGCCTCGCCTTCGCGGTGGCCGGGCTGGGCACGCTGCTCGGCGGCGCCGGCGCCACCCTCTGCTTCATCGTCGCCACGCTGCTGCTCATCCTCACCGTGGTCAGCGGCGTGCAGGACGCGCGCGAGCGCTGGGCGCGCATGCGGGCGGAAAGCCACGACCGCGAGGACGCCTTCGGCGCATCCCTGGCGGCGGCGGCGCGCCACGACGCCGAGGACGACGAATCAGCGACACGCGACACCTAGCGCATGACGACGGCGTTGGCTTTGCGCACAGCGGCCGCTGCCCGGCGGCCGGATCGCCGGCTTCCAGCCGGCCACTGGCCATCGCGACCGTCCAGGGCGTGTGCCGGCAGGATGCCGGCGGTCCGACCGCCGGGTTCCCGCCGGGCGTCACACTCGGGTGGCGGGATCGGAGAGCTGCGCGTAGCTGATCAGGCGGATGCCGCGGGCGGCCATGAAGGTGCGCCAGCGCGGGTCGGTGAGGGCGATGAGCTCCCGCGCGCGCTCCTCGTTATACGAGCTGGGGCAGTTCGCGTCTGCATAGCCGGGGTGGCACATGATCTCCAGCACGCCGTTGGGGGTGTCTTCCACCAGCGCGATGAGCGTTTCCACGGTGGCCTGCGCGTTGTAGAACTGCATGGAAAAATGGTCGGGGGTGGCGACGCCGGCTTCGCGGATGATGTCGCGCATGATGGGATCCACCGCGCGCACGGGCAGGTGGAAGCGCTGGGCCATCTCCACGAGCACGTCCTGCACTTCCATGAAGAGCTGAATGTGATGGTGGCAGTCCAGGTGCGACGGCTGCACGCCGCCGGCCTGCACCGCCTCGATCTGCTTGAGAAACTCGCGGCGAATCTGCTCTTTGGACACCGGACGCTGCCACCGGCGGCGCTTCATGAAGCGGCCGTCTTCGGTGACCAGCCCGGGGATGACGCGCGGATTGCTCAACGGCGCGCCGTTCGTCAGGTTCAGGTGGACGCCCACCGGCAGGCCGAACGCGGTGGCGCGGCGCAGCACTTCGTGCAGGTTGGGCGCAGTGGCGAAGACGGAGCAGTCGCTGATGACCCCGGCGGTCCAGGCGTCGAAGATGCCCTTGTCCACGGATGGCCACAGGCCCAGGTCATCGGCGTTGATAATGACGGCGTCAGCAGGCATGAGCAGTCTCCAGGCGGCGGTACAGCTCGATGAGCTCGGCGATGAGGGTGCGCTCCGCGATGGCGGTCATCACCTGGTCCTGCGCGTGCACCAGCAGCAGGCTGGGCGTCATGCCCACCCCCCGCGCCTCGCCCGCCAGCAGCGTCGTCTGCGCGGTGTGCGCCCGCCCCAGCGCGCGCTCGGCCTCCGCCAGGTGCGCGGCGGCGGCGGCGAAATCGCCCGCCTTCGCCGCGCGCAGCGCCGCGTAGGCTTCCGACCGGCCCATGCCGGCGTGGGTGATCAGCTCGAGGCAGCAGGTCTCCTGGTCAGGGGTCATCGCACCGGTATCTCCATGGTGCGTAGTATACCCGAAGATGGCAGGTCCGCGCCAGCGGGAGATGGCGGCGCGGGACCGCAAGACCGGCAACACGTCACGGCTTTTGCCACACGTCACGGCTTCTCGTCGCTCAAGCGCGTGCCGGGATAGTAGGCGCGCAGAATCTGGCGGAAGGTCTGTCCGGCGCGGGCGCGGCCCTCGGCGCCCCACTGGCAGAGGCCGAGGCCGTGGCCGCGGCCGGCGCCGCGGATGAGGTAGGCGGTCGGCGTGCCGGCGGCGTCGCGGGTGAGGGTGATGTCGAAGAGCGCGCTCCACAAGCCGTCCCCGCCGGGCACGCCGGAGCCGAAGAGCCAGCGCGCCTGATCGCCGAAGACGAGGATGCTGGCGCCGCCGCCTTCCACGCGCAGGGTGGCGACGCGCCCGCGCGGGGTGCGCTCTTCCACGCGCAGGTCGCTCACCGTCGCCATCGTCACCTTCGGATCGCCGGTGACGATGGGCAGGTTCTTCGCCACCAGCGCGTTCACCTCGGCGGCGGGATAGCGGCGCTCCCAGCGGTAGCTCGATGACGCGGCGCAGTAGCCGTCCTTCATCCCCAGCAGCTCGGTGATGCGCACGTCGCCCGGGTTCGTCGTCCGCGGGGCATCCAGCACGCCTTCCAGGTAGGCGCGGGCGTATTCCGGCCCCCACACGTAGCCGGCGTCATCGGTGATGCCGCCGCAGCAGGAGCTGTAATAAGGCTCCGCCAGTCTCTCGCGGTGGAGGAGGATGAGTCCCTTCGTGGCGGCGATCGCCTCTTCGGTGCTCTTCGCGCGGCGGTTCGCTGGGCCGAAGACCTGACAGTGCACGTCCGCGCAGACGTCCGCGCCTTCGTCGGCGTGGCGGCCCAGCTTGCAGAGGGCGTAGGTGCGCGCCACGATCGCCTGCGCGCGCATCATCTGCGGGTGAAAAGAGGGCACCACCTCGGCGGGCAGCACGTCGCGCAGGTATTCCTCCAGCGGCAGCTCCACCGCCGCGCTGACGGTGCCGTCGGGGAGGGTGATGATGAGCAGCGGCGCCGGATAGGCCGTCCAGGTGTCCGGCGTCGGCGTCCAGAGCTTGATGGCCTCTTGTGATTCCAGCCGGACGATCTGCGGCGCGGCGCGGAGGTTGGCGCCGTCCTTGCGCAGCGACGTGCGGCCGTCCGCGCCCCGCGCGATGCCGAGCATCTCCCCGGCGCGCATGGCGAGGGCGACCGTGCGGTCCTCTCCGTTGATGACCGTCACCGCCGCCGCGCCCTTCCAGGCGAGCATCGCCTGCCGCGACGCCACCAGCATGCGCAGCGGCGCCGCGCCCGCCAGCACCCGCGGGTACGCCGGGGGGGTATAGGGCGCCTGCGCGCCGGCCAGCGCGGCGGCGGCGAGGAGCAGCAGGCAGCAGTATCGCGTGAGCATAAGCGGTATCCCGGTGTGAGAGTCATGGTAGTGATGCCCGGCGCGCGGGGGCGGTTAAACGCGCGCCCGTGCGCCGGGATTAGACGAACACGGCGACGACGGTGATGTTGTCGCGGCCGCCGGCGTCGTCGGCGGCCGCGATGAGGGCGTAGACGGCTTCGTCGGGGCTGGCGGAGAAGTTGACGATCTCGGCGATCTCTTCGTCGGTGAGCATGTCGTAGAGGCCGTCGGTGCAGAGCAGGATGCGGTCGCCGGGCCGGACCGGCAGGTGGGCGAAATCGGGATGGAGGGCGCCATGCCCGCCCAGCACCTGCGACAGGCGGTTGCGCAGCGGGTGGGTGCGGGCTTCCTCCAGCGTGATGTCGCCGTCGTCCACCAGCGTCATCGCCACCGTGTGGTCGCGGGTGAGCGCGCGGATCTCGCCGTCGCGCAGCAGATAGGCGCGGCTGTCGCCGACGTGCGCCAGGTAGAGGGCGTCGCCGGCCAGGCAGGCCACCACCGCGGTGGTGCCCATGTCCTTCCATTCGGGGTGGTGCTCGCCGGCGCGGGTGATGGCGGCGTCGGCGGCGAGCAGCGCCTCGGTGACGAGCGCTCGCGCGGCATCGGCGCCGGCGGCGATGGCGGCATCCAGGCGCACGGCGCTCAGTTCGGTGTCCAGCGTCTGCACGGCCAGCGCGCTGGCCTGCTCGCCGGCGGCGTGGCCGCCCATGCCGTCGGCGATGAGGAAAAGGCCGCGCGCCGCATCGCAGAGCTGCGCGTCTTCGTTATCCGCGCGCCGCGAGCCGATATCGCTGCCGCCGGCCGCCCGCGGGCCCGTGCCCCCGGTCGGGACGAACAGCTCTTCCGGTTCCTCCCATCCCATCATCATGCCCTGCCTCCGCGGCCCGGTCCCGCCGCGTCAGTCCTCGCCTTTGCGCGCCGCCGGCGTGCCGCCGCGCGCGGCTTTGCCGTTGCCCAGGCGGCCCAGCGCCTGGGTGAAGCTCCACCGGTAGGCGGAGAGCGTGGCGCGCAGGCCCTGCGCGGCGTTCAGCGCCGCCAGCACCTGCGGCGCCGTCCAGCGCATGGAGCGCTTCTTCACCAGGCACCCGCGGATGATTTCGCCGAAAGGCACCGGCAGATCATCTGGGATGGTCGGCTCCAGGTGGGTGATGGCGAAGAGGATGTGCCGGTCGCTCTCAAAGGGGTGCTCGCCGGTGAACACCTCGGCGAGCAGCACGCCCAGCGACCACATGTCCCACGCCGGGGTGATGACGCCTTCGAAACCTTCCGGGGGAATATACCGCTCGGTGCCGCCCTTCGGGCGGCCGGGATGTTCGGATTTTTCCATGGCGTAGGCCAACCCGAAGTCGGCCAGCTTCCAGTAGGCGCCCACGCGCAGGATGTTCGCCGGCTTCAGGTCGCGATGCACCAGCCGGTCGGGATCTTTATGCAGAAACGCGAGGCCGGAGACGATATGCTCGGTGACGGTCCAGATTTCGCGGGGGGGCAGCGGGCCGCGCTTCATGCGCATATCCAGCGTCTCGTCCGCCAGCTCCATCACCAGGTACAGCCACTTGAGGCCGCCCAGTTCGCAGACGCCGGCGCTGATGCCGTGGACGATGAAGGGGTGGGAATTTTTTAAGATGGCGATGAGCTCTTCCGCCTGCGCCTCGCGGGCGATCTCCGGGTCGGGGTAGATCAGCTTCACCGCCACCGCGCGCATGGCGCGATTGGCCGCCACTTCCTCGGCGCGAAAGACCAGCGCGAACCCGCCCTCGCCGATGAGCTCGCGCAACAGATATTTTCCAGCCACCAGCGAGCCGGAAAAGTGATGCAGCGCGCTGATGGCGGCCTTGACGGAAAACGGGCGTTCGCACCGCAGGCACTTCACCGTCCGGCGGACGAACGTTTCATCTACATCCCGCTTCATCCCGCAGTTGGGACAGCGGACGGCGATCACGCCCATCGAGACTCCTCGGAATAACTGCGAAATATGGGCCCGGATAAATCCCGCGCCGGTGGTACCAGGGTGTCCGGCGCCCCCACCCGCGGCCAGCCAGCCGCACGCACTGGATAAAAAAGAAGAATTCGCCGGCATCCAGCCAATATCGGCTATTGTAGCAGGTTTTGCCGGTTCTCTGGAAGGCCCCGCGGGCATTTTCCCGCCATGACCCCGCCCGCGGAGAGGTCATGGCGGCCCGCTGGCCGGCAGCCGTGCGCCTGGTACGCGGGTTATACCCGGAACGCGGCGCGCGTATGCCTGAGCGCGCGCGGGAGTGCGGCGGGCGCGCCCGGATTTTGCCTCGTCGTGACGGGCTGCTTTTGCCGTGCCGCGACGGGCATGGTATACTAACGCGACACGCGCGGGGCGCCGGCCCCGCGGGGGCCATCACCGCGACGGCGAGGACGACGGGAGACGCGACGCATGTCTGGACATTCCAAGTGGGTGAATATTCGCATCAAGAAGGGCAAAATGGACGCTTTGCGCGGCAAAACCTTCACGCGGCTGGCGAAGGAGATCATCGCCGCGGCGCGCGCGGGCGGCGGCGACCCGAATAACAACCTGCGCCTGCGCAACGCCATCCAGAAGGCGCGCGAGGCCTCCATGCCCGCCGACAACATCAAGCGCAGCATCCTGCGCGGCACGGGCGAGCTGGAAGGCGTGCAGTACGAAGACGTCACGTACGAGGGGTACGGCCCGGGCGGCGTGGCCGTGCTGGTGCAGTGCATGACGGACAACCGCAACCGCACCGCGCCGGAGGTGCGCTCCATCTTCCGCGCCCACGGCGGGAACATGGGCGAAAACGGCTGCGTGAGCTACCTCTTTGACCAGAAGGGCGTCATCGCCGTGGGCAAGGGCGCGGCGGATGAAGACACTATGCTGATGGCGGCGCTGGACGCCGGCGCGGAAGACGTGAAGACGGAGGACGAGGAGGTCTACGAGATCCTCACCGCCCCGGCGGACGTCTACACCGTGAAGGAAGCGCTGGAAGCCGCCGGCATCGCCGTGCAGGAAGCGGACACGCGCATGGTGCCGCAGACCACGGTGACGGTGACCGGCAAAGACGCCCAGCAAGTGATGAAGCTGCTGGAAGATCTGGAAGAGAATGACGACGTGCAGGCCGTCTTCGCCAACGTGGCGTTCTCCGAAGAGGCGCTGGAATCCCTGGCGTAACGGGTGGCCGCCTCCCGCACACCACGGCCTCGCCCCCGCGGGCGGGGCCGTTTTTGTGCCGCTCCGCCCACACGCCGGCCGGATGTGCGCCGACTGCCGCACCCGCCGCCCGCGCCACCCCGTAGACTGAAGTGACGACGCGGGAGGAGGAGGCGGATGGGAACGTGGCGGACGGCGCTGCTGATGGCACTGGCGATGGGCGTGCTGGGCGCGGCGCGCGCCTACCCGACGCTCACCGGGCCGACCGGTCTCATCGCGCTGCCCGGCGGCGAGGTGAGCGAATCCGGCCTGCTCTTTGCCGCCGACGCCCTCGACCAGCCCGCCGGGCGGGCGCTGCCGCTGCGCGCGCAGTTCGTCTTCGCCCCCGGGTTTGAGTTCGGCGCGCTGTATAATCCCTTCAACGACGACGCGGCGCCGGACTACGCCGTCGGCGCGAACGCGAAACTCGTCATCGGCCTGCCCGATGGCCCGCGCGTGGGCTTTGGCGCGCAGTTCCTGCGCCTGCGCTACCCGGCCGGCGATGAGCGCGACTACTGGCAGGGATACGTCGCTTGGACCACCGACTTCAACCCCGAGCTCTACGACGCGTCCAACCTGTCGCTGACGGTGGGCGCGACCTGGACGCAGGCCAAGGAGGCGGACGCGCGGATGGAGGCCCTGCGCGGTTTCATCGGCGCCCGCGTGCGCATGACGGAGCGCATCGTGCTGGTGGCGGAGTACCAGACGAAGGACGCCGACCTGGGCGACGCCGAGGCGCTCTCCTCGTTGGGGGTGCGCCTGGCCCTGGGCGACGCCTTCGCCGTGCAGGCCGGCGTGACGAATGCCCACGGCCTGCTGGCGGGCGACGTGCACCACTTCTTCCTCGGCGCCAGCATGCTGCTGACGAACAGCGATGACCGCGACTACCCGGACATCAGCCGGTGGTGACTGACTGATGCGCGCATTGCGCTCTTCACGATCCCTCCCCTCCCCCGCCCAGGCGTCACGAGAGGGTACGCGTATCCTTCGTACTCGTGCTCGAAACGGTTATGTGTAGCGGGTTGTCACGGTGCACCGTGCCCGCTACAGTTATGCTGAAGCCGGGCGCTGTATTACCGCGCGTCGGGCAGTCCGGGACGTGGCGATCAGACACGCTGCGAAGAAGCGAAGCCCGTATTCGAGTACGAGCACGAGTACGAGTACGAAACGCGCGCTGACGGCACCGATGCCCCCCCTCCCCCCGCGGAGCGGGGATTGCAGGCATCAATGCGCGCATCAAGAGAAACGCTCTCAAAACGCCTCGCCGCTCGAGAGAGTCTCTTATGCCGCCGCCCACGCCCGCATCTGCGCGGCGAATTGCGGGATGGCGATCTCCGGCTCCTCCAGCGACGGCACCCAGCGTTTCTCCCACTCCAGCGCGTAGTACCCCGCGTAGCCGGCGGCGGTCAGCGCCGCCAGCGCCTCGCGCACCGGCACGTCGCCGCGGCCGAGCAGCACGTAGGTGTACCCGTCGCCGTCGTCGCTCATCACCGAATCCTTCACGTGGGCGTGGATGACGTGGCCATCGAGGTGGCGCATGCTCTGTTCCACCGTCTCGCCCATCATGCGGTAGGGGTGGTGAATATCCCAGAGCACGCCCACCGCCGGGTGGTTCGCCAGCCGGATCAGCTCCATCAACTGGTCGGTGCGGATGAAGGCGTCGTGGGTTTCGATGGCCACTCGCACGCCGCGGTCGCGGGCGTCGTCGCCCAGCACGCGCAGGCTCTCGGCCGCGCGGTCCAGCGCCGCCGCCGGCTCCATCGTCGTCGGGTAATTGCCGCAGAAGAGGCGCACGCAGGGCGCGCCCACTTCCTTCGCCAGGTCCAGGTAACGCCGCGTGTGGGCGATGGCCGTGTGGCGGTCTACCTCGCTCCCCATCGCGTGCACGATGGCGACGGAGCTGGAGAGGCAGGCCGCCCGCACCCCGGCGTCATCGAGCCGCCGGCGCGTCTCCGCCACCCCGCCGGGCGAGAACTCCGGCGTCTCCGGTAGGTCCACCTTGTCCAGCAATCCGCGGAATTCGATGCCATCGTATTGGTGCTTGACCGCGGCGTCGAGGATCCGATCGAAGGTCCACGCCGGACACCCGAGCGTGCTGAAAGCGAGTTGCATAGCATGGTCCTTTCCTGCAAGACTATACCGGATGCGCGCCCCTCACGCCGCGCCGCCGAAGAGCCGTTGTGCGGATTCGCGCACACGGGCGCGGATGCGCGCCTCATCCAGGGCCAGCAGCCGGCGGCCGCGCAGCAGCACCCGGCCATGCACGATGACGGTCTCCACGTCCGCGCCCCGCGCGGCGTAGACGAGGTGGGAGATTTCACGGCCCTCCGTCGGCGCAAGGTGCGGCGCGGTGAAGTCGAGGAGGGCGATATCCGCCAATGTGCCGGGGGCGAGGACGCCGAGATCGTCGCGGTGCAGCGCGCGGGCGCCGTCGCGGGTCGCCAGCGCCAGCGCTTGCCCGGCGGGCAGCGCGGTGGGATCGCCGCCGACCTTCGCCAGCAGCGCCGCCAGGTGCGCCGCGCGCAGCAGGTCCAGCGTGTTGTTGCTCCCCGCGCCGTCGGTGCCCAACCCCACGGTGACGCCCGCGTCCAGGTAGGCGCTCACCGGCGCGATGCCGGAGCCGAGCTTCATGTTGCTGCCCGGGCAGTGCGCCACGCCCACCCCGCGCTCGGCGAGGAGGGGCATCTCCTCCGGCCGCGGGTGCACGCAGTGCGCGGCGGTGATGGGGACGCTGAAGAGGCCGACGTGATCCATATAGGCGATGGGCGCGCGGCCGTGCTGGCGAAGGCTCTCCGCGACCTCCGCCTCCGTCTCCGACAGGTGGGTGTGGATGCCCACGCCCAGCTCGGACGCCCGCTCCACCACCTGGCGCAGCATCGCCGCCGGCACGGTGTAGGGGGCGTGCGGGCCGAACATCGGGGTGAGGCGCGGGTGCCCCTCGTCGCGGAAGGCGCGCACGCGCTCCACCGCCTTCGCCAGCAGCTCCGCGCCATTCGGCGCCACGCCGATGACCACCCCGGAGAGGTGGGCGCGGATGCCGCTCTCGCGCACCGCCCGCGCCACCGCCTCCACGTGCCAGTACATGTCGCAGAAGGTGGTCACCCCGGCGCGCAGCATCTCGGCGATGCCCAGCAGCGACGCCCAGTAGACGTCCTCCGCGGTGAGATGCGCTTCCACCGGCCAGATTTTCTCCTGCAGCCAGGTCATCAGCGGCAGGTCATCCGCCGCCCCGCGAAAGAGCGTCATCGCCAGGTGCGTGTGCGTGTTGATGAGCCCGGGAATGGCCACCATCCCCGCGCCGTCAATGACGGTGTCGCCGTCCTTCGCCGCCGGCGCCTCCGCCATCGGCCCGACGTACACGATGCGCTCTCCCGCCGTGACGATCGCCGCGTCGCGCAGCACGCGGTCCTCGGCGTCCATGGTGACGGCGGTGACGTGGTGAATGTGTATATGCGGCATACGTCCCTCGATCTACAGCCCGGGCGGGCGGTCCCGATGCTCAATACTGCCCGTATTTATGCCCCGCCTCAATAAACGCCCGGTAGTTGTCCGCCGTCCGCGGGGCGAGCGGGATATTCAGCGGGCCGGCGGTGGGCATCAGCACGTAGCCGCCCCCGGCTTTGGCTTCATTCATCATCACTTTCACGCGGGCGTCAATCTCGGCGGGGGTTTCCGTCTCCAGGTATTTCAACTCCATGTTGCCGAAGAGGATGAGGCGGTCGCCGTAGCGCCCCTTCACCTCGCCCAGCGGGATATCGCCGTCGGGCGGCGGCTCGACGGGGTCTATCGCATCGGCGCCGGTCGCCACCATCATATCCAGCACGCGCCGGGTGTGGCCGTGGCTGTGGATGCGCGCCCAGCAGCCGTAATCGTGGATGAGCGCGATCATCTCCGTCACGTAGGGCACCACGAATTCCTGAAACGCGTCGGGCGGCAGGTAGGGGGGCGTGCAGTATTCCGGCCCCCAGATGCGGTACAGCGGCCCGCAGCCCGCCGCCAGCATGCCGCGCAGGGTGTGCATGATGCGTTCGTGCGCCTGGTCGCACAGCGCGCGGATGAGCGCGGGCCGCGTCATCGCCATGACGGTGAACTCGCCGAACTCAAACAGCGGCGCCACGTAGCCGATGGCGTCTCCCGTATCGCAGAGCACGATGCCGCGGTCGCCCACCTCGGCGTCCAGCGCCGGGAATTCGGCGGCATCCACCGGCATCGGGTGGAACGGGATGGAGAGATACCGTTCGGCGTCCGCCTCGTCCTTGCACAGGTGCTCCACCGTCCACGTGGTCTTCACGTTCGGGGTGAACTTGCTGGTGGTGGAGAGCGGGCCTGTCGGCGTGTGCAGGGTCGTGCGGGTGACGGTGAACTCCCCCTCCTGCCGGGTCTCGCTCTCGGTGGGCACGTCGCCGGGGCTGGGCGGCGTATAGGCCCCCCACAGCGCGAAGGCGTCCGTCCGCGCGGTGATCTCCGCCATCAGCGGCTGATACGACGGCTCGTCCTTCGGCCACCCCCACGGCCCGAAGACGGAGAGTTCGTAGGTGGAAATCGGCACGCGGTCCGTCGGCTCCCGCCGCAGCAGCGCCAGTATGCGTTCACGCCCGGTCATGGGATGCTCCTCCATCGCTTTCTTCGCCGAAGGGAGGGGGCATCCCTGCCGTGGGTATGCTATCATAAGAGACTGTCCGAGCAGTCTCGGTGTGGGACTGCTGAGGGGATGCCGGCCTGGATCACGGCGGACGTCCGCGGCGCTATCCGGGAGAGATAGGGTGAGGACGGCCAACGCCGAGCCAGGCCGGAAGCCACCAGCAAGGCACGCGCCGAGACTGCTCGGACAGTTTCTAGGGGCGAACAGGAGGCACGATGGCGATGCGGTGTCCGCGCTGCGGCGCGGAGTATCCCGATGGCGTGATGATCTGCCGGCGGTGCGAAGGGCGGTTGATGCGGGTTGACGCGCGGCCCGACCGGCTGACGTGGCTGGCGGCGGCGCTCTTTCTCACCGGGCTGGCGTGCGTGGCGGCGCTGGCGCTGGGGCCGTTCTTCGGCGTGGGGGCGCCGCGCGGCCCGCTCTTGTTCATGAGTACCGTCACGCTGGTCGGCGGGCTGGGGCTGTATCACCTGCGCGCCGACGCCGCCGGCATGCGCGACCGCTCGGCTACTATCCTCGCCGCCGTCAGTTGGGTGGCGCTCATCGCCGGCTTCTTCATCCAGTATCCCGACGCCACGCAGCACCGCTTTGACCGTCATCGCCAGACCTGCCTGGAGCGCCAGTACCGGATCAGCGTGGCGGTGCTGCTGTATTGCCAGGACCATCAGCGCTTCCCCGCGACCCTCGACCAGGCGCGCGCCACCGGCATCACCGATGACATCCTCGTCTGCCCGGAGGGCGGCGGCTACGGCTATAACGCCAACCTGCCCGGACGGCGTTACCTGGAGGTGGCGGCGCGCGACGGCGTCCTCCTCACCGCCGACAGCCAGAGCACCCGGCCGCTGCTCACCGACCCCGACCAGCTCGCCCGCGACCGCCACCGCCAGGATCGCCGCCGCGGCTTTTGCGCGTCATACGCCGACGGCCATGTCGCCTTCGTCGCGCAGGACGCGGAAATCAGCCTGGAGGCACCGACGCGCGTGATGCCGCGCGAGGAACGCGGCATCATCGTCGTGCCGGAGGGAGAGCGGCGGGAATTTGAGTAGTGCTACTCCGTTCTGCCTGTGCTCAGTAATTCGGTGACTGCCTTCTCCGAAAAGCGCATCCGTGTGTTGGTAGTGCGCCACGCAGGGAACCGGAGTGGCGCCGCCCCGGCTGTAGATATAGCGCCAGGGAACAATGGTGACGGGCACGAATTTTTCGCCTCTCTACTCGACGCCAGATTATCCGCGCGCTGAAAAATTCGTGCCCGTCACCATTGTTACGCCGACAGTGTCCGCCCGGAAATACGACCGCTCTTCGTCTCAAAACGCGATGCTCGCCGCCACCCGGCGCAGCACGTCGGGATGCAGGTCGCCGACGACCACCAGCACGCGGTCGGCCAGCGCGCGGGTGATCACGGGAGTGCCGTCCACGCGGCAGCCCGCGCAGCCGTCGGCGTCGGGGGCGCAGGCGCCGTCCGTCCCGCAGGCGTGCCCGGCGGCATCCTCCACTTTCTGCGCGATGAAGAAGGCGTGCCGGCCGTCGCGGTAGACGGCCTGGATGGTGCGCCCGCCGCAGCCGCAGGGGCAGGCGGCGGCGCGATAGGCGGCGGGGGCGGCATCCGCCGGCAGCCAGCCCGGCGCCATCCAGCGGATGCCCGCCCGCGCTTCGGCGTCCGCCCGTTGTCGCTCCACGTCGGCGGGCTGCGCCGCCGGCGCCGCCGCGGCGAAGGCGCGAAATTCGGCGGCGTAGGCCCGCGCCGTGGCGCCACCCGGCCCCAGCAGCGGGCGCGAGACGAGCAGCCAGCCGCCGACGGCCAGCAGCATCAGTGATAGCACCGCCATCGCCGGCACCCACCAGCCGACGCGCGCGGCGCGCCGCTGCACGGTGGCGGCCGCCACCCCCGCCCACAGGGTATCCGGCGGCTCCGGCGCCGGCAGGCGCTCCACCAGCGCCGCCGCTTGCGCCAGCGCGTCCAGCTCCGCCCGGCAGGCCGCGCACCCGGTCAGGTGCGCCGCCACCCGCGCGCGGTCGCGCGCCTTCAGCCCGTCCACGCTATAACGCGGCAGTAACGATTGAATGCGTCGGCACGACATCGCGTCCACCTCACCTGTCTCCTCAGACGAGCCGCGCGTCCGCGGGTTCCCTGCCGGGAGGGGCCGCGCCGCGACGAATGCCGCCGCCCGCGTCTGCGCGGCGCTGGCGGAGGAGGCGATGCGCCGCCGGGCGCGGCTGGCGGAATTGGCGGCGGAGGTGGGGCAGGCGTCCAGTCTTTTTTACCCCCGCACGCTCTCCCGATACCCCTGATACGCCCAGTAGAGGCGTTCCGTCTCCGGCACGCCGAGGTCGGGGCACACCTGCTGCGAGGTCATGATGCCGGGCATGGTGTAGGCGACGATGCGCTCCACGTGCGGGGCGGCGGCGCGGATTTGCGCGCGGATGCGGTCGAACGGGCCGGGCAGCAGCGGCTGGAAGTGGATGTCGTTCTCGAAGCGGAAGAGCTCGGTGTTCGCCCACAGCGCCACCGGCGTCTGGTCGTGCGCCCGGCGGAAGATGTCGAAGACGCGGTCGTTCTGCGCCGGGTCCTGCGGGTGGAAGCTGGTGGTGAAGCCGATGCCGTCCTGGTAGGCGATGATGTCCATGCCGCACTCGGCGATGCCGCGCACCAGGTTGTCGTTCAGCGTCAATTCGCCGCGCCAGTAGGGCGAGGTGATGCGCGGCTTGCCGGGGGTCAGCTCCGCCCAGAATTGCCCCAGCTTCGCGTTGTAGTGCACCTGCTCCATGTTCCACTCGCCGTCTTGAATATGCAGTTCGGCGGCGGTGTACCAGCCGGCGAAGGAGGGCTCCTCCCCGTAGCGCTCCAGCAGCTCCTCGGAGACGCGCTTGTACCAGTCCAGCGCCTCCGCGGATGTCGGCCCAAATCCCTCGCCGAAGGTCAGCGGCAGGTAGCCGATGCCGGGGTAGAGCTGCACGCCCTCCACGCTGCACGCCGTGAAGAGGGCGCCCACGGGATCCTCGCAGCCGGTGGGGAAGCGGTCTGTCATCACCGTCGAGGGGTAGAGCGCGATGCCGTCCTTCGCCACGTTCTGCAGCATCAACAGCTCGATGCCGAGATCGCGCTTCAGGTGGCGCACCAGCGTCATCCATTCCGCTTCCGTATAGGCAATCGTCTTCCGGTTCCAATACACGCCATCGCGCGGGCAGACGTGCATGATGTCAATCCAGGTGCCGGTGATGAGGGGGGTGGTCATGGGCCATGCTCCTTCCGGGTGAGTTCAGCAGGGATATTCCGCGCGGGGCGGGGAAGTCCTGCCGTAATCGTGACTTCGCGGGAGCCGCGTTGACAGGACCGGCCGTTGGTAGTGCGCCACGCAGCGCGGCGCCACTCCGCCGCGCTGCGTGGCGCACTACCAACGGCCGGACGGGAAGGGATGCCCCCTGCTGGCGGGGGTGGGGACGGGAGGAGTGGGACCGGCCAGGGCGAACGAGACAGATGAGCGTGCATTTCACCTGATGGGACGAGAGACCGATGCCACACCCGAACATCCTCTTCATCCTCGCCGACGACATGGGCTACAGCGATATCGGCTGTTTTGGCGCGGAGATTCGCACGCCGGTGCTGGACCGGCTGGCGGCGGAGGGCGTGCGCTGCACCCAGTTGTACAATGCCGCGCGCTGCTGCCCGTCCCGCGCCGGCATCATGACCGGCGCCTACCCGCACCGGGCGGGCGTCGGCGGCATGGTCGGCGACCAGGGGCATCCGGGGTATCGCGGTTTCATCCGTCCCGACCTGCCGACGGTGGCCGAGCGCCTGCGCGACGCCGGCTACGCCACCTGGATGAGCGGCAAGTGGCACTGCGGCGGCGACTACGCCGTGCATCGGCCCGACCAGTGGCGGGCGGCCGGGGACGCCACCCACCCGCTCCCCACCCAGCGCGGTTTCCAGCGTTTCTACGGCATGCTGGCCGGCGCCGGCAGCTATTTTGATCCCCCCACGCTGATGGAGCAGGAACGCTTTGTCCCATTATCCGAGCTACCGGCTGATTATTATCTGACGACCGAGCTGGGGCGCCGCGCCGCCGGGTTCATTGATGACGCCGCGGCCGCCGGCGCGCCGTTTTTCGGCTACCTGGCCTTCACCGCGCCGCACTGGCCGCTGCACGCGCCGGAAACGGAAATCGCCCCGTATCGCGGGGCGTACCGCGCGGGCTGGGATGCCCTGCGGGCCCAGCGGCTGCGGCGCATGGCTGCCCTGGGGGTGCTGCCCGCCGACCAGGCGCTGTCCGACCGCGATCCCGACGCGCCGGCGTGGGACGACGTGGACACCCCCGGCTGGCAGGCCGAGCTGATGGCCGTCTACGCCGCGCAAATCACCGTCATGGACCGGGCCATCGGCACGGCGGTGGACGCGCTGCGCCGCCACGGGCAACTGGACAACACGCTGGTCATCTTCCTCTCCGACAACGGCGGCTGCGCCGAATTCCTGCGCGAGGATGGCGAACCGGAGCGGTGGCCGGCCATCTACAACCTGCCGACGAAGACCGGCGCGCGGTGCCGGGTCGGCAATACGCGCGACCAGCGGCCCGGCCCGGCGGAGACCTTCATGAGCTACGAGCTGCCGTGGGCGAACGCCTCCAACACCCCCTTCCGCAAGTTCAAAGCGTGGACGCACGAAGGCGGCATCAGCTCGCCGTTCATCGCCCGCTGGCCGGCGGGCCTGCCGGCGGGCGCGGTGCGGCACGCCCCGGCGCACCTGATTGACCTGGTCGCCACCGCCTGCGTCCTGGGCGGGGCCTCCACCGACGATCTCGACGGCGTGGACCTGCTGCCCACCCTGCGCGGCGAGGCGTCGGCGCCGGCGCGCGACGAGCCGCTCTGCTGGGAGCATTTCGGCCATGCCGCCATCCGCGACGGCGATTGGAAGCTGGTCCGCGCCGGCCAGCAGGCGCCGTGGGAGCTCTACGACATCGCCGCCGACCGCATCGAGCAGCGCGACCTGGCGGCGGACCATCCGGAGACCGTCGCCCGCCTCACCGCGACCTGGCAGCGCTGGGCCGATCGCTGCGGCGTGCTGCCGCGGCCGCTATAGTCGCGCAGGCGCCGCCCCGGCCCGCTCCGCTTCCTCGCGGGCGATTTGCGTCCACTGGTCAAAACGCTCGGGGTGGAATTCGCAGGTGTGGGTGTCCTTGAGGATCATCTCCAGCACGCAGCCGTGAGCCTGGCAGACCTCGATGGTGTGGCGGAGGTAGCCGCGCACGAAGTCGGGATCGAAATCGTTCACCAGGTGCGAGGGGTGCGGCTTCCAGGAGAAGATGACGTCGCCGCGCAGCCGCTCGGCGCAGGCGTCCACGTCCGCCCACGGCGAGATGGAGATGCGGCGGATGTGCGGGATGGTCAGCACGTCGTCCAGCTTCTTCGTCAGGTCCTCGCAGCAGCCGTAGCCGTTCAGCGCGAAGGGCGCCAGCAGGCGTTTTTCGTAGGGCAGCACGAACTCGGCGTGCTGCTCCGGGCTCACTTGCGCCAGCTCCTGCGCCTCGGCGCTCGCCCACATGTCGCACGGGCGCACGTGCGCGCCATCGTAGCCGGGGGCGGGCAGCTCATCGGTATACCCGTTGCCGCCGGAGCTGTGGTAGGTATTGTCGTTGTTCAGCGAGAGCAGGTTGAGGTCAATGTACTGCCGCACCAGCCGATGGTGGCCCTCCTCCAGGAAGGCCATGGCGTCGTGCAGCATCGTCGGCTCGGCATACATGTCTACCATCACCTCTTCCAGCCCGCGCAGGCCGGTGTAGAGGCTCATCAGGTGGAAGGAGATGTGGGCGATGCCCGTCTGTCTCACCTCCAGGATGTCGCCGAACAGCTCCTGCATCTCGCGCAGCGATTGCTCCGACGCCGCCTCATCGTAGATCACCTCCGGGAAGCGCAGCTTTTGTAAGTCGCCCGGCTCGAGGATCACCGGGTCGAAGTGAAAGGCGCCGCGGGCCTCGGTGCTGGGTTTCCGCTTCACCTCCAGCCCCCAGCCGGTGGTGCGCACCGTCTTGCCGACGGTCCATTCCTTGGTGATGACCGCGTCGTCCTGAAAATGCGCAAACGCGTAGAGGCGCGCGCGCAGCTGCCACTCCATCCCGCGGGTGCGATCATCCGTGCAGGTCAGCGCCGATGGGGGGAGCAATTCCTGCCAGGCCCCCTCTGGGAACACCAAAATCATCGGCTCGGTGCTGCGCAGGCTGTTGTGCGCCGTCCAGCGCGCGCGGCGCGCGGCCTGCATCGGCTGATCGGCAATGTCCGCCACCCGGCGGGCGAGGTCGCGCAGAAGGGCGCGGTCGGCAGCGGTAATCATGATGTCTCCCCTCGATGAAGCTGTCGGTATGATACACGGAAACGCGCGGGCGCGGCTACCCGCGGGACCGGAAGGGACCAGATGCTTCCACTGGGACTGACCCCGCATGGCCGAGTCCGCACACGAGAGTAAAAGCAAGGCCAGCGAGGCGGGGAGCACTCCGCGCCGCCAGGCGGAGTCTGTCCCTTGCGTCTCTTTTTCGCTCGAGAGCGGACCGGACGGGACAGACTCCGCCTGGCAGAACGGAACCGATGACGGGGCGTGTGCGATTCTTTCGGGAACGTGTGCAGATTTGGCCATGCGGAGCCAGTCCCAGTGCGCGGTCAGTCCGGCGGGACCGGGGATTTGACGAGACGGAGACGGGCGTGGTATGACAGGGCGACCGATACCCGGCCGGTACACCAGGCGGTCGGGTGAGAATGGAGCTGACGATGCAAGCAGGTTTCGCGAAGGCGTGTGTGAATCCTCCGTTGGGGATGCCGATGGAGGGCTTGGGCCAGCAGGGGGGGATTCAGGCGATCCATGACGACCTCTACGTGCGCGCGTTGTACCTGGCGCACGGCGGCGAGCAGGTGCTCATCATCGGCTGCGACCTGCTGTTTTTCACCCGCGCGCAGGTGGACCGGCTGAAGGGGGCCATCGGGCGAGCGGTGGACCTGACGCCGCGGCAGATTTTCCTCAACTGCTCGCACACGCATGCCGGGCCGCGGCTGACGCCGTGGTCGTATACCGGCGAGGTCGAGCCGCTGTATTTCGCGCAGGTGGAGGCGGCGCTTACGCAGGCGGCGGCGGCGGCCAAAGCCACGCCGACGGCGGTGACGTTGGAGGCGGGCATGGCGCGCACCGATGTGCCGGTGAGCCGCCGCAAGGTGGATGCCGCGGGGAAGGCGAGCTGGGCGCCGTACCGGGCCGGCCCGGTCTGCGACGCGCTGCCCATCACCCTCGTCACAGACGCGGACGGCCGGGTGGTCTGCCTGCTCTTTTCCGTCTCCTGCCACCCTTCCACCTGGTACGAGCTGGACGTGAGCGCCGACTACCCCGGCGTGGCGACGCGCCTGCTCAACGCCCACTTCGACACCGACGGCGCGCTCTTCCTGCAGGGGTGCGGCGGCGACACCAAAGCGTATACCATCGCCGTGGGTGAGGACCACTGGCGGCGCGGCGCCTGGGCGGACGTGGAGCAGGCGGGCAAAGACGTGGCCGACGCGGTGATCGCCCGCGTGGCGCAGGGCCTGACGCCGGTGCAGCCCGACCTCGCCGCCTGCAGGTTCGACATGCCGTGGCGGCTTGAGCCGATCCCGCCGAAAGATTGGTTCCAGGGGGTTCTCGCCGACCCGGACGAGCGCCCGGAGCGGAAAAGCTGGGCGGAGGAGATGCTGGCCCGCCTGGCCCGGTTCGGCAGCCTGCCGCAGACGCTGCCGGTGGGCATCCACGGCGTGAAGCTCGGCGCGGGGCTGCGGCTGGTGGGGATGGAAGGCGAGGCGGTGGCGGAGATCGGCGCCCTGCTGCTCGATTACTATCAGACCGGCGTCACCTTCCCCATGGGGTATACGGACGGCGCGCAAATTTACCTCACCGTCTCGCATATGCGCGAGGAAGGCAGCTACGAGGTGGACAGCTATTGGGAATACCACGTCCCCGCGCCGCTGGCGGCAGGGATGGAGGAGACGATGCTGGAGGCGCTGGACGAACTGAAGGCGTGTGGGATTGACTGAGAAACTGTTTCTGAGGAGCGTGACAATGCGTATGCCCGCTCACTACTATCAGCAATTCGACGCCGACTTTTCGCTGGAGTATCCCGCCGAGGGGTATGAAGGATGGAAGACGACGGAGCTGGAGCTTGATCCCGCCCATACCGCGGTGGTGGTGATGCACGCCTGGGACCTGGGCACCATCGCGGAGCATCCGGGGCAGTTCCGCTGCTGCTACGAGGTGATGTCCACGTACGCGGTGTGCCGCACGGTCTTTCCCGGCCTGCTGGCGGCGGTGCGGCGGTCGCCGTTCCACCTCTTCCACGTGGTGGCGGGGGAGAGTTACGCGCAGGACTACCCCGGCTACCGGCGCGCGAAGGCGCTGGCCGGGCCGGAGCCGGAGCAGCCGCGGGTGGACCCCGACCCCACCTACGAGGCGCTGAACAGGTTTCGCGCGGCGTGCGTCTTCCCCGGCGCGCACAACGTGGACGATTGCGCGGACGCCTGGAAGCGGGTGTCTTTTCCCCGGGAAGCCGAACCGCGCGGCGACGAAGGCATCGCCAAGGACGGCCGCCAGCTCTACGCGCTCTGCAAAGAGGCGGGGGTGAATCACCTCATCTACGCCGGCTTCAACATTGACTGGTGCCTGCTGATGTCGCCCGGCGGCATGGTGGAGATGTCGCATTACGGCATCATCTGCTCCGCCTTTCGCGATGCCGTCACCGCCGTGGAGAACGCCGAAACCATCCGCGCCCACCTCGGCAAGGCGATCAGCCTGTGGCGGGTGTCGGTGGGCTTTGGGTTCGTGTTCGAGACGCCGGAGTTCATTGGGGCGATTGAGCGGGATGCGTGAGCGACCCCCGCTCCCCAATCCCAGCTGCGTCAGGATATCGCCGGCGCGCGTTGCGTGCTCGTAGTCGTCATCGTAGTCGTCATCGTAATCGAAAAATCGCGGCTCGCCCGCCAGAAAAATCGGTGACGGTGCAGGTTGACGATGGCGCTTTTTCGAGTACGAGCACGAGTACGAGTACGATGACGAGCACGATGACGAGTACGAGTATGAGTACGAGTACGAAGGGAACGATTACTTTATCATGGCGCGTATACCCCCAACGGGGGGCCGACGTAGACACCGGCTCGGATATGCGTTGTCGGCTCGGTCGCGCGGACCTAACCCCCGACCCCTTCCCTACCAGGGAAGGGGAGCGATCTGTGGTTCCGGTGCCCCCTTCGCCCGGTTCGGGGAGGGGCCGGGGGAGGGGTCCGGTGACAGATCAGCTTTGCGAAGAAGGATCAACACATGGTCGGACCAAACGATACCACCGTTGACTGGCAGCTGCACGCCGGGAACACCGTCGTCTGGGCGGTGGGGGCGTTTGAGCAGCACAGCGCGCACCTGCCGCTGGACACCGACGCCATCCTCGGCGACCTGTTCGGGCAATATCTGGCGGAGGAGCTGGGGGCGGCGCTGCTGCCCACCCAGCGTTTCGGCACCAGCCTGGAGCAGACGGGCTTTCGCGGCACGCTCACCCTGCGCCCGGAGACGCTGATGGCCATCGTGCGCGACGTGGCGGACGAGGTGGAGCGGCAGGGCTTCACCCGGCTGGTGCTGCTGAACGCGCACGGCGGCAACCACTGCCTGGTGCCCGTCGCGCGCGATATCAACCGCCGGGACCGCGCGCTGAAAATCCTGCTGGTGCATTTCTGGGAGTTCGCCGACCCGGAGACGATGCGCGCGCTCTGCGGCGGCGCGCCGGTGTGCCACGCGGACGCCTTTGAGATCTCCCTCTTCCAGGCGATGGCGCCGGCGCTGCTGCGCCCCAGCGCGCCGGATATCGCCGACCGTGACGAGCCGCTGCCGCTGCGGCAGGGCGATCTCACCACCTTCGGGGTGGGCACGCTGTCGCCGGGCGGCACCGGCGGCTTCCCGTCGCGGGCGTCGAAGGAAGCGGGGGAACGCCTGCTGGCCTCCATCAAGGCGGGGATGCTCGCCTTCGTGCGCGACCGGCTGGCCCGCCTGGATGCGCAGCCGCGCTACGCGGGCGGCGGCGGCCTCGCGGTGCGCACCATGACGGCGGACGACCTGCCGGACGCCATGCGGCTGAAGACCCTCGCCGGGTGGAACCAGCTTGAACCCGACTGGCGCATCTTCCTGGCAGACCCGGCGCGCTGCTTCGCCTGCGTGCACAACGGCCGGGTGGTGGCGACGACGCTGGGCATGGATTACGCCGGCGTGACCTCGTGGATCGGCATGGTGCTGGTGGACCCGGCGTTTCGCCGCCTGGGCATCGCCACCCGGCTGATGGCGGCGTGCGTGGAGAGTCTGGCGCACTGCCGCTGCATCAAGCTGGACGCCACCCCCGCCGGCAAAACGGTCTATGACAACCTGGGCTTTGTGGACGAATATCTGGTGCGCCGCATGACCTGTACGGTGCTGCCGCGGGTGACGGAAACCAGCGACGCGACGCCGCTGACCCTCGATGACCTGGACGCGCTGGCGGCGCTGGATGCGGAGATCTTCGGCGCCGACCGGCGGAAAGTACTGGCGGCGCTGCTGCGGGCGTATCCCGGCCTGGGGTGGAAGGCCGAGCGCGACGGCGCCCTCGCCGCCGCCTGCCTGGGCCGGCCCGGCGCGAACTTCCACCAGGTGGGCCCGGTGCTCGCACGCTCGTTTGCTGACGCCCGTACCGTCATCACCCCCGTGTTGCGCGCGCTGGCCGGCCGCCCGGTGGTGCTCGACGTGCCGGAGAGGCACGGCGACCTCCTCGACTGGCTGGGGGCGCTGGCGTTCTTCGAAGAGCGCCATTTCATCCGCCAGTATCGCGGCGAGAACGTGGCCGGCCGGCCTGAGTACTACTTCGCCATTGCCGGACCGGAATTCGGATAGGGGGCGCTATGCGTGCCGGTTTCGCGAAACGATCCATCAATCCGCCGCCGGGCACGCGCATGCTTGGTTGGACCGACCGCGACTGCAAGGGTGACGGAACCGGCACGCATGACGATCTCTGCGTTCGCGCGCTCTACCTGCGTCACGGCGACGAAGCGGCGCTCATCCTCGCCTATGATGTCGTCTTTTTCTCCCGCGAGCATGCCGACCGGTTGAAGGCGGCGGTGGGACGCGAACTCGACCTGCTGCCCCGGCAGATCCTCATCAACTGTTCGCACACGCATGCCGGGCCGTCGGTGGCCACCTTCGGCCATCATCACGGCCTGGCGCCGGATTGGCCATACCTGGAACTGGTCGAGCGGGAGACCCGCGCCGCGGCCGCCGAAGCCCGCGCGACGGCCCGCCCGGTCAGTATCCACGCCGGCGCCGGTCAGACCACGCTGCCCGTCAGCCGTCGTCGGCCGGACGGCAACGGCGGGGTGGAGTGGGCGCCGTATCCGGACGGCGCGGCCTGCCGCCACCTGCCGCTCTGCCTGCTGCGCGACGATGCCGGCGCGCCGGTGTGCCTGCTCTTCTCCATCTCCTGTCATCCCTCCACCGTGTACGGGTGGGAGTTCAGCGCGGACTTTCCCGGTCCGGCTTGCGACCGGCTGGATGCCGCCCTGGGCGCACCCGCGGCGCTGTTCCTCCAGGGGTTCGGCGGCGATACCAAGGCATCAGTCATCGCCGATGGCGGCGATGACGCGCGCCCCGCCTGGCGCGGTGGGACGCATGCCGACGTGGCCGCGGCGGGCGAGCAGGTTGCCCGCGAAGTGCTCGCCGGGCTGAATTCCGGTCTGACCGCGGTGGCCCCGGCGCTGAGGACGGCGCTCATTGAACAATATTACCCGCTGGAACCCCTCCCGCCGCGCGCCGTGTATGAAGGGGCGCGCGCATCCGATCAGCTTCTCCGCCGCCTCTGGGGCGAACGCCAGCTTCAATTGCTCGACCGCGGCCTGCCGCTGCCCGGCGCGGCGCCCATTCTGCTGCAGGGCATGGCGCTGGGCGAGAATCTGCGCCTGATCGCGATGGAAGGCGAACCCGTCGGCGAACTGGGCTTGCACCTGCTGGCGCAATTCCCCGCCGGCGTTACCTACCCGCTGGGGTACAGTAACGGCATGGGGCTGTATCTGCCAACCTCGCGCATGCTGCCGGAAGGCGGCTATGAGGTGGAGAGCTATTACGAATATGGCTGTCCCGCGCCGCTGGCTTCCGGCATCGAAGACGTGCTTGACGCCGGTCTCGCGGCACTGCGCCGCGCCGGCATCCCGTAAAGGAGGCGCCATGTCCAGCTTTCCCCTGAGTTCTCGCGAGCGCGTGCTGTTTGCCCTGCGCCGGCAGCCGGTGGATTATCTCCCCTGCGCGCCCAATTTCAACCCCCTTACCGAGGTACAGCGCCGGGGGTACCGCTGGGTGTTCCCCTGGGGGCCGTCGCAGCGCGAGGAAATGGCATACCTGAAGCACGAGCTCGGACTCGATCCCGTGGTGACGCTGCCCCTCGGCGGATATTATCCCGACCCGCGCGTCTGCGCGCGCGTCTGGACCGACGGCGATATCATCCATAAAGCGTATGACACGCCCGCCGGCGTGCTGCGCGCCGCGGTGCGCGACGACGGCCGCTGGCCCTTCGGATTGGATATCCCCTTCCACCACGACTTCCTTGGCCATTACGTCGAGCCCTGGATCACCTCCGAGCAGGATGTTGCCTGCCTTGCCTACCTCTATCTGCCACCCCGTACCGAGGACCAGCTCGCGGCCATCCGCTACAATGTCACCGCCACGAAGCGCATCGCGGAGGAACTCGGCCTGGCGACGCGCGCCTGGCTGGGCATGGGGCTCACCCATGCCCAGCAGCTCTGGACGCCGGAGCCGCTGTGTTACGCCGTGGCCGATACGCCGGAGCTGGTGCACGCCTTTCTCGACATCGAGCACCGGCTCAGCATGGCCTGGATCGAGGTGGCGGTGGCAGCAGGCGCCGACATCATCCTGCGCAACGGCTTCTACGAGAGCTGCGACCTGTATAGTCCGGCGATGCTGGAAGCGTTTCTCGGCGCGCGGTTGCGCGCGGAGTTCGCGCTGGCGCGGCAGGGGGGCGCCGCCGCCTGTTATCTCGTGCATACCGGCATCACACCGATGCTCGACTATCTGGCGGCGCTGGAGTTCGACTGCCTGACGTATCCTGATATCGCGTTCCGCGGCAACGATCTTCATGCCATGCAGGCGAAGCTGGGCGACCGCAAGAGCTTCTGGGCGGGACCGAGCAACACCTTCCACATGTGGGCGGATGACCCGGCAACGGTGCGCCAGGCGGTGCGCGATACCGCCGCCGCCTTCGGAAAGACCGGCCTGCTCCTCGCCGCCTGCCCCTCCGTCCACCCCATTACCCCCTGGGAAAATTTCCTCGCGATGGTAGAGGAATGGCGCGCGGTGCGGTGAAGTATCTGCAGTTCGGACAGAAACCTGACGACAGAAGGATACCATGCACGACCTCGCGCACATCATCTGCGGCCGTACCGATTGGATGCGCCCGGAGCTGGCGCCGCTGCACCAACCCGGTGACCCGCTGGCCTCCGCGCTGGCGCTCATCCGCCACCTGCGCGGGCGCGAGTTGCCGCGGATGGGGTATACGCGGGCGTATATTCGGGCGATCCGCGACGGGGCCAGCCGCGAGCAGCGTCGCGCCGCGGACGCCCTCTGGGAGGCGGCGGAGGCGCGCGATCTGCTGATGCCGTACCACGGGAACGCCTACGGTGCGCTGGCCGGGGAGACGTTTTTTCTCGCCGCCACGCCGGAGCGCTGCCGGCGGCTGGCCGCGCGGGTGGTGGCATACCGCGATCGCTGGAGCGAGGGCTTCTTCGGCGTGGTGCATAGCATCATGGACGTCATCCGCGCGCTGTTTCCGCTGGAGGAATGCGCCGACGCCGATCTGCTCCCCGTCTTCTGCTGGCTGTTCGCCAAGCTGGACGTCGAGTGGGCGGACGCGCGGCGCTGGAGCGAGACCACCCTCGGCACCTCCGGGCACAACTGGTACGCGCACACCTTCCCCGGCTTCTGGATGTACGGCGCCTTCTTCCCGGAATTTCTCGGCGCGGCGCAGTTTCAGGCGCTGGCGCCGGCGTATCTTGAGCGCGAGCTGCGGATCCTCTTCGAGGAGGACGGCTGGACGAAGGAAGGCTCGGCGGGGTATCACGGCTTCGCCGCCAACAGCCTGTTCCATTTCGCGCACCTGGCCGAGCAGAACGGCGTCATCATCGCGGAGCCGGCCCGGCGGAAGCTGCGCGTCATCGCCGACGCCGGGTGGAAGCTGCTCTGCCCGGATGGCGACTACCCGGTGTTCGCCGACTCGGTGCGCATGACCGCCTATCAGGGCTTTCACGGGCAGGACCGGCCGGAATTTCATCCGTGCGTCGCGCTGCGGCGGCTGGCGGCGCGCTTTTGGCTGCCGGAGGCGAAATTCGTCGCGGAGAGCCTGCAGCCCGCCTGGCAGCCCCCGTACAGCGGCCTGCTGCCCGACCACGGCGAGGACGTGCTGCCGGCGTACCGCCGCGTGCCCAGCCGCCCGCCGGCGCTGCCGGATACCTGTCTCCCGCAGAGCGGCCTGTACGTCATGCGCGAGAACTGGACGCCGACCGCCGACTACCTGGGGGTCATCGCCGGCACCCTCGGCCCGCGGGTGAGCAGCCACAAGCATGTTGACCTGCTCTCCTTCGAGCTCTACGCGAAGGGGCGCCGCCTGCTGGTGGACAACTGGTACGGCATGGTGGCCGAAGAGCGGGACAACGACGAGATGCGCATGTGGCGGGTCACAAGCGAGGCGCACAACACCTGCACGGTGGACGGGGAAGACCAGGTGCCGATTCTGCGCGAGTTCCTGCTGGGGGCGACGGTGGTGCCGACCATTGACGACTGGCGTTCGGCGGCGGACTACTGCTACTTCAGCGGCGTGCACGAGGGCTATCTGCGGCTGGAGCGGCCCGTCACCGGCGTGCGGCGGAAGATCTTCTACCTGCGCGGGCAGTACTGGATCATGATTGACCGCTTCACCGCCGCGTCACCGGAACACGCGCACGCGTATCAACTGCACTTCCACCTCAACGCGCCGTCGCGCCGGCTGCCGGAGGCGCGGGTGGTGACGGAGGGCGCGGGGGGCAACCTGCTCATCGTGCCGGTGCCCGGCGCGGCGGGGACGCCGATCATCCGACCGAATCCCTGGCCGACCCCCGGCTACGAGAATCCCGACTGGCTCACCTACACGGCGGAGACCGCCGGAAACTGGACGTTCATCACGCTGCTGGTGCCCTTCGCCGGGGAGATGCCCGAGGTGGCCGTGCGCCAGCTCGAGGTGGCCGCCGATGGCCGCGTCCTCGACCCCTGTGAGGCGACCGCGCTGGCGATTGCCGTCAACGGGCGCGAAGACGTCTACGTGGATCAGCACCTCCAGTGGAACCTGCCGTGGGCAGCGGGCGGCCACCGCGGCGAGGGGCGGGTGTATCACTCGGCGGTGCAGGGGTAAGAAACGGTCTTGAACGTGATCGGCGCCAGATCGCTTCAGGATGGGTCGTGGCCGGCGAGGCGGAGTTCCGAGAGTCCCGATAGTATCGGGATGCCAGGAAATCCCACGACGACTCCGCCCACCCCCTGATGCTCTTTGATACATGCATATTGCGATCTCCAGCCTCCGGTTGGTCTGTTCGCTCCGCCGCGTCCCTGGAGAGGGACGCCTGGCCGTTACTTGTCCCCCGTAGCGTTGGCGAAGGGGGATGGCCGCGCAGGGGGTACTTCAGTGCCCGCGTCCCCCACCATAGCGATATCCAATTGTCAAAGAGCATAAGGCGGTGGCGACCCACGACACGCACGCTGAAGCGCGCTCGTGTTCCACAGCACTCAGGGCGCTTCAGCGTCCTTGCCATCGTTCGCACCCTCCTTCAGGGGTGCAGGGGACGGAGGACGGTAGTAATACTTAAGATGGTATCCGTCGCTCGGCGACGCGTTCACGCGGGAGGGGAGCCGATGTCTGCCAACGCTGGTCCGCAAATACGGCGCAGGCTCACCTGGTCCATGCGCGCGCAGAATCTGCACGGCGCCGGCCTGACGCAGGTGGGGTGGTGGCTGCTCTTCTTCGGGATGCCCGGCGTCTGGTGGTGCGCGTTCCCCGCGCCGTCGCCGGCGGGGTGGGTCGCCGGCGGCCTGGCCGCCGTGGGCGGTCTCCTCGCGCTGCGGGGGTTGGTGGTGGGCGGGAGGCGCAACCGCCTGCTGGCGGCCGGCGCCATCGCCGCCGGCACGATTGTCGGCATCAAGCCCATCGGCCCGCGGGCCAGCGGCATCCCGCTGGTGGAGGTGACCTACGCCTTTCAGCACGACGGCGGCGACGCGCGCGTCACCGCGCGGGTGCCGGTCTCCGCGCGGCTGGCGATGCAGGCCATTGATGCGCTGGCGGCCTACCTGGCGGCACGCCTCCATGAGCAGGCGGCACTGCGCGAGGGGGCCAATCCCGGCGATCCGTCCCCCCACCCGGTGCTGCGGGAGATCACGCAACTGGAGCCGATGGCGCTGCTGCGCCGCATCATCAGCGAAGGTTGGGAGGCCGTGCTGGCGTCCTACGCGGCCCGCGCCGCCGTCGCCGTCGCCGCCGAAGCGGCGAGCCGCTCGACGCGCGGGCAGGCGATCGCGGAAAATGCGGTGGCGCTGAGCGAGCAGGGCGCGCCGTCCGCCATCATCGGCGAACAGGCCGGCGCGCTGCTGGACGCCACCCACGCCCGCTTGACCGCCGGGCTCCCCGCCGATCACTGGGCGGGGCAAATGGCGCATGGTCTGCTCACCGGCGCTCGCGATTTCGCCGCCGCGAAAGTCCGCGGGCTCTGTGCGTCCGGCGCCGAACTCATCTTTTACGATCCCCGCCGACCGGCGCGCGCGGTGCCGGCCAGCGCACTCCCCTACACCGCGGCGCTGACCGACGACGGCCGCCTGCGCGGCGGCAATCTGCTCATGGCGGTGGCGGTGTCCATCCTGCCCACGCTGGTGGTGCTCATCCACGGCATCACGGCGGTGGTGCGGTGCTGGCCGCGATAATTTTTTACGCCCATCGCGCTCGTCACGCAACTTATTGTCCGAATGGTGTCTAACCGCTTATAATACGTCCGAAAGGGAGGCGACCATGCGCGTGATGGTGCTCGGCGGATTGCTGCTGCTGCTGGCGCGGGCCTGCCTGGCGCAGGTGAGCCTGGTGCGGGTGTGGCCGGAGAAGATCTGGGTGAAACCCGGCCAGCCGATCAGCGGCACGGTGACGGTGAAGAACGCCGGGGCGGAGACGGTGGAACTGACCGTGGAAGCCTGCCTGGTGCACGACCTGGACACCGTGCGGGGGATGCAGCGGCAAGCGCTGCGGGTGGCGGCGAAGTCGGAGGGTACGGCCGCCTTCCGCTGGTCGCCCCGCGACGCCGGGCTGTACGGGCACGCGCTGCGCGCCCGCGTACTGCACGGGAATCGCGTCGTGGCCGAGGGCGAGAACTACTTCGCGGTGGCGCGGTGCTACTGGGACGTGGCGCTGCTGAAGACGTTTCCCTACTTCACCGCCGACAAAGGGCCCAGCGAGATCGCCGAGGTGCGCCACAACAACTACAACGGGTTCGAGTTCTTCTTCTGGGCGCCGGATGACTTCGCCGACATGACGCCGGAGGCGGAATACTGGCGCTCGGGACAGGGGCGGTACAAAAATACGCGCACCAATCTCAAAGCCGCCATTGATCTCGGGCACGCCAACGGTCTGGCGCTCATCACGTACGGCAAATGCGTCGGCTACGGGCCGGCGATCCTGGAATATTTCCGCAAGCGCCCGGAGAACGCCGGCGGCTTCGGCGAGCAGTTGTCCTTTATGCATGGCGCGTGGGAGCTGACGCGCTGGCATACCAACGACGCCTTCTCGCCGAACCTGCGCTTCTATCCCAATCTCTCTGACCCGCGGGTGCTGGCGCACGGCATGAACGAAATCCTGGAATCCACCCGCATGTTCGGCTGGGACGGCGTGCGTTTTGACGGGCACTTCACCGCGAAGACGGACGCGGAGACCGCGGAGATTGATCGCCGGTTGAAAACGCTGCTGCGCAAGGAGTTCCCCGACTACACCTTCGGCTACAACTACGCCGGCACCGGACAGAGCGGCCTGAAGACGCTGCTGGAACGGCAGCCGTTGGAGACGAAGGCGCTGCTGAACGGCGGCGGGCTGGTGATGAACGAGTATATCGTCTCCGCCGGCGCCGGCCCCGCCCACCCGCTACACCGCTGGGACGTCTTTGCCGGGCTGCTGGTGCAGGACGTGGATATCGCCAGACGCTACGGCGGCTACTACTGCGCGGTGAATCACGAGGGCAGGAGCCCCTACCGCTCGATCTTCATCATGGCCGCCGGCGCGCACCCCTATTACGGCAGCGAGTTCCGTCCCTTCGTTCATCGCTACAATCAGTATTTTTGGGACCGCGCGCTCACCCGCGTCGCGCGGCCGGACGCGCTCGTGCAGGCGCCCGACACTCTGCGCTGGCAGTCGTGGACCTATCTGCGCCCGGTGGACCGCCGCCGCCAGCAGCTCATCGTCCACCTCATCGTGCCGCCGCCGTCCGAGACGGTGAACGACAACGATAAAACGCTGCCGCCGCCGGTGCTGAACACCCGGATCACCCTCACGCCCGCCGGGCTGCACGGTGACTGGACGATCGCCCGCGCGGTGGTGCTGGACCCGAACACCGTGCGGGCGCAAACGCTGCCGCTGGTACAGGCGGGCGGTCAGGCGCGCACCGTGACCGTGCCGAGCGTGCGGGGGTGGGCCGTGCTGGTGGTGGACCTGGCGCGCTGAGGCGCGGAGATTGGCGGGCGAGACGCCCGCCAGCAAACCGATAACCCGCGCACAGAGCAATGGGTGCTGAGCTGATCTTTCAAAGGGGCATCATATGCGCACGCTGATAATCATCTCCTGTCTGATGGGTGCAGTGGCCGTCGTCGCCGGTCCGGTGGCAGTCAAACGCGACGGGAATACCATCACCATGACGAATGGCGAGATCGCCCTCGCCATTGACCTGGCGACGGGGGGACGGGTGTCGTCCTTCCGCTATACGCAGTTCGACAACGCCGAGCTCGTCTTCTCCTACAAAGGCACGACGAACGGCGGCCTCTTCCTCGATCACGTGGCCGAGCAGCCCTGGCCCGGCGAGTATCTCTTCGTCCCGTACGAGGCGGAGATCGTGCAGGCCGGGCCGGAGGCGGGGGTGGTGCGGCTCTGGCGGCGCTCCACCGGCAAGCACGACGGCCAGGTGAACGCCAGCGTCTCCAACCTTCTCATGCAGCGCACCCTCACCCTGCGGGCGAATTCGCGCGTGGTGCACTGCCAGGTGGCGATCACCAACGCCGACACCATCGGCAAGCGCCCCACCTACTGGCAGCAGGTGAATTTCGCCTTCGACGGCGAGACGCGCACCGGCAACGTCTGGTTCCGCCCCACCACCGTGGGCGTGGACAGCATCCACGAGACGAAGCGCGCCTCGCGCTGGAACTGGTACTTCGCCGAGCATCCCATCGCCGGCTGGACGGGCGTGGGCGCGACAAAGACGAACCGCGGCATCATGCTGCTGATGGACTACAACGACCTGTGGAAGTTCTACGATAACGTCGGCGCCGCCTCTACCGAATGGATGTATGACCAGGTGGCCATCCCACCCGGCAAAACCTGGACCACCGACGTCTACCTCATTCCGACGCCCGGCATGAACAGCTACACCCACGGCGGCCGGGAGGTCATCGCCGACATGGCGATCATCCCGGCGGCGAACGCACTCACGGTCACCCACCGCCTCACCCAGGGGCTGGCGCCGCTGACGGACGTGAAGCTGACCACCCGCGCCTTCCCGCCGGAGCGCACCTGGGAAGCGACGGGGCCGGAGGTGACCGTTGCCGCGGTGGATGAAGGGGTGACAGCGGCGACCATCACCATCTCCAACGTGAAGGCGCTGCCGGTGACGGTGCAGGTGACCCTCACCGGGACGACGACGGACGGGCAGGTCGTCACCGCGGAGTACGGCGAATTTTTCACGAACGGCGAGGAGAACCTGGACATGGTCACCATGGCGCCGCGTTACGCCTTCCCGCAGCCGGCGAAGAAGAAGCGCTACCTGAAGCCCGACGTGATCGCGCTGACCCGCGCGGAGACGCCGCGCGTCTTCTTCGGGCGCGGCGTCTGGCATGACTTCACCCGCGTGGATGAGGCGCTGAAACTCGCCGCGCCGGACGCGGCGGTGAAGGATGGCTGGTACAAGGCCAGCGACGTCTCCAACAGCCTCACCGGCTTTCCGGCGGACTACGGCGAGCTACTGGCGAACGACCTGGTCATCCTGCACAACGTGGACAGCCGGGCGATGGGCGGCGACTCCTCCGAGGAGATGCTGGTGGACTTTGTGAAAGCCGGCGGCTCGCTGCTCTACCTGGCCGGCGACCTGTCCTACAGCCAGGCGAAGATCAGCAACGCACGCTTCCGCGACATGCTGCCGGTGGCCCTCGGCGAGCACGCGCCGTGGGTGAATAACGGCGGCGGGTTGCGGTTACAGGTGGAAAAAGACGCCGCGCCCATCCTCGGCGACCTCCAGTTTGACGGGAAGACGGCGGTCTATTACCAGCACCGCTACGCGGCGGCGCCCGACGCCCGGGTGCTGGTCTCCGCCGGCGGCCATCCGCTGCTGGTGGCCCGGCAGTATGGCAAGGGCCGCGTGGTCGCCTGCCTGGCGCTGCCCTTCGGCGAGGCGCCCGCCGGCGAGACCGCCTACTGGGACGCTCCCGCCTGGACGACGGCGATGGCGCGGACGCTGGCGTGGTTGCTGGCGGGGCGGTAAGCGATACCGTGCATGTCCGCCGTGCTATGCCGGTGCCCCGTCGCGGCCTCTCCCGCACGCCGCGCGGCGCGCGTTCACCGCGCCCGCGCGGGCGCGGTAGAGGCGCGCACTTCCAGCGTGGTGGGGAGGGTGCGGCATTCGTCGTCGGTGAGATCGCCGTGGATGCGGCGGACGATGAGGCGGGCGGCTTCGGCGCCGATGTCGCGCAACGGCACGCGGACGCTGGTGAGCAGGTTTTCGCCGGCCGGGCCGGGCATGGGCGTGGTATCGTCAAAGCCGATGATGCTGATATCCGCGGGAATGCGCCAGCCCGCGCCTTCCAGCGTATACCAGGCATGCAGGGCCGCGCTGTCGTTCCACCCCAGCACCGCGGTCACCGCCGGATGGGCGCGCAGCCAGCGGACGAGGGGGTGCTCGCCGCCGTCCTCGGCGCGGTGGGCGCGCGCGTCGCTCGGGGGGCTGTACCAGTAGGGAAAGACCGGCATGGTGTGCAGGCAGCGGTCGGGGGAGAGGCCGGCCTCAGCCAGGGCGCGGCCGATGCCCGCCATCCGCCAGCGGCTCAACGCGTTCGAATACGCCTGCGCGAGGTACAGCAGCTCGCGGTGGCCGAGGTCGAGCAGGTGGCGCGTCGCCGCGTACATGCCCGCTTCGTCATCCGCCACCACGGAGGAGCAGTCCTCGCCCGGCCAGATGAGCGAGACCAGCGGCAGCGCCCGGCCGGCGCGCTGGCGAAGCGCCGCCACCTGCGCGTCGGCGGCGGGGTTCTCCGGCACGATGATGCCGTCAATATCCCCTTGCCGCACCAGCGGCGTCAGGTCAGGGCCGGGCTGGCCTTTGGCGCAGGGCAGCTTGTTCACCAGCATCGCGTACCCTTCAGCCACGAGCCCGTGCAGCACGCCCCAGAAGAGGCGGTTATAATACGCCACTTCCTCGACGTTCTCCGGCACGAAGAGGGCCACCACGCGGTTAATCACCTGCCGGCCGTGCCGCAGCATGGCCATGCGCCGCGCCGCCTGATTGCGTGCGGGGTCATAGCCCAGCTCGGCGGCGGCGGCGCGCACGCGCTCGGCGGTGGCCGGCTTCACCCGGGGGTCGCCGCGCAGCGCCAGCGACACGGTGAAGAGCGACAGCCCGCAGCGGTCGGCGATATCCTGCAGCGTCACGGCCCGTGATGTGGCGGCGTGCGAAGTCATGATCCGTATCTTGCCACGCGGGGGAGCGGCTGTCAAATGCGGGCGGAAAAGGAAATCCCCCCGGCGAGGCGAACCCTCCAGGCACAGTGCCGCGCGAGGAGGCCCTCATGCCGAGACAGACCGTCACCAAAGTGCACGTCATCTTCAAGACGCATCTGGATATCGGCTTCACCGATGACGCCGGGGTGGTGGTAGAGCGGTATCTGCGGCAGTATATCCCGGCGGCGGTGCGGCTGGCGCGGGAGATGCGCGAGGCGGGGGGCGACCGCTTCATCTGGACCACCGGCTCGTGGCTCATCCACACGTACTGGCAGCAGGCAGCCGCGCGGGAGCGCACGGCGCTGGAGCGGGCCATCCTCGCCGGCGACATCGCCTGGCACGGCTTGCCGTTCACCACGCACACCGAATTGATGGATCCCGCGCTTTTTGCCCACGGGCTATCGCTGTCGCTGGCGCTGGACGAGCAGTTCCATCGCCAGACCATCGCCGCGAAGCTGACGGACGTGCCCGGCCACACCATCGGCATGGTGCCGTGGATGGCGGAGGCGGGGCTGCGGTTCCTGCATATCGGCGTCAACCCGGTCAGCCGCGCGCCGGCCGTGCCCCCGGCGTTCGTCTGGCGCCACCCCTCCGGCGCCGAGCTGGTGGTGATGTATGAGGAGGGCGCGTACGGCGATGTCTCGCTGGTGCCGGGGATGACCGAAGCCCTCGCGTTCGCCCACACCGGCGACAACTGCGGGCCGCAATCCGCCGCGGCCATCCGTGCGGTGTTCGCCCGCCTGCGCGACCGCTTCCCCGGCGCCGAGGTGGTGGCCTCCACGCTGGACGCCTATGCGCGCGCGCTGCTGCCCCACGCCGGGATGCTGCCGGTGGTGGCCGCCGAGATAGGCGACACCTGGATTCACGGCGTCGGCAGCGATCCGTGGAAGGTGGCCGCCTACCGCTCGCTCTGCCGCCTGCGCGCGCGCTGGCTGATGGAAGACCCGCTGCTGGCGATGATCCCGTGGTTCCAGCGGTTCAGCGAGCGGCTGCTGCTCATCCCGGAACATACCTGGGGGCTGGATGAGAAGACGCACCTGGCCGATTATCGCAACTATGCCCGCGCGGATTTCGCGGCGGCGCGCGCGCGCGACAGCGTGCCGGAAGACGCTATCCCCGCCGGCGCGCCGTACGCGAAGTTCCGCTCCACCGCGCGCCCGCCGCGCTACAGCACCTTCGCCGCCTCCTGGGAGGAGCAGCGCGGCTATGTGACGCAGGCGGTGGAAGCGGTACATCCGGATTACGCCCGTCAGGCGAAGGCGGCGGTGGCGGAGGTGGAGCCGCGGCGCGCGCCGCGCGACGAATTTGTCCCCATGACGAAACCGGGGGAGCCGCGCGTCACCAATAATTTTTACATCCGCTTCGATCCCGCCACCGGGGCGCTCGTCGCGCTGGAGCACACGGCGTCCGGCCGCCGGTGGGCGACGGCGCGCAACCCCTTTGGACTGGTGCGCTACCAAACCTTCTCGCAGGCGGAGTACGACCGCTACCTGGGGCAATACGGCGTCAACCTGGAGCAGAGCTGGTGCTCCGACTGGGCGGTGCCCGACTTCTCCAAGCCGGGCATGGCGGCGGCGGGGGCGGAAAGCCGTCTGTGGCTGCCCAGCCTCACCGAGCTCCGCGAGTTCCGCGACGCCAACGACCACTACTTCCTGGCGCGGCTGGCGCTGCCCGAGGAGGCGGTGACCCGCTACGGCGCGCCGGCCGAGGTGGAGATGGAATACGCCTTCCCCGCCGGCCACCAGGCCGTCTACCTCACCGTGCAGTGGTTCAACAAAGCCGCCAGCCGGCTGCCGGAAGCCCTCTGGTGCTCCTTCGTGCCGCGCGGCGCCGCGCCCGAGGGCTGGCTGATGGAGAAGCTGGGCAGCATGCTCTCCCCGCTGGACGTGGTGAAATACGGCAACCGCCGCCTGCACGCCGTGGGCAACGGCGTCTGCTACCAGGACGCGTATGACCGCCTGCTGCTGGAGACGCGGGACGCGCCCCTCGTCGCCCCCGGCGAGCCGGGGCTGCTCGACTTCGACCAGCGGATACCGAACCTGAAGCACGGCTGGCACTTTTGCCTGTACAACAACGTCTGGGGCAGCAACTTCCCCATGTGGAATGGCGAGGACGGCACAGCCCGCTTCGCCGTCATCCACGAGATGATCGCCGGGCCGCCGGAGATGGATGACGAAGGCGAGCCGGCACGGTGAACCGAATTGGAGGTGCTCATGTCGCAACGCGCGCAAACCGTGCTCCCGCGCTGGCGGGGGTTCAACCTACTGGAAAAATTTTCGGCGGGCGCGCCGTCGAAGAGCGCGCCGAACAGCAACCGGAATCTCCCCTTCCGCGCGGAGGATTTCCGCTGGATCGCCGACTGGGGGTTCGACTTCGTGCGGCTGCCGTTGTCCTACCACTGCTGGTCCGGCCCCGAGCGCTGGCGGGAGATGGACGAGCCGGTGCTGGCGCAGCTCGACGACGCGGTGGAGCTCGGCCGGCGGCACGGGGTGCACGTCTGCATCAACCTGCACCGCGCGCCCGGCTACTGCGTGAATCCGCCCGCCGAGCCGCGCAGCCTGTGGCGGGACGCGGACGCGCTGGCCGCCTTCATCTACCAGTGGGAAGCCTTCGCCCGGCGGTACAGGGGCATCCCCTCCAGTCAGGTGAGTTTTGACCTGGTGAACGAGCCGCCGGCGCCGAACGAGACGATGACCCGCGCGGAGCACGAGCGGGTGATGCGCGCGACGGTGGCCGCCATCCGCGCCGTTGACCCCGACCGGCTCATCATCCTCGACGGCCTGTCCTGGGGCAACGATCCGGCGCCGGAGCTCGCCGACCTACCCGCCGCGCGGAGCTGCCGCGCCTACGCGCCCTTCGGCATCAGCCACTACAAGGCGTCGTGGGCGAACGGGGAGCGCTTTCCGCCGCCCGCCTGGCCCGGCGGCTGGAATTTTGACGACGCCCCCTGGGATCGCGCCCGGCTGGAGGCGCATTACGCGCCGTGGGCCGAGCTCGCCGCCCGTGGCGTCGGCGTGCACTGCGGGGAAGGCGGCGCCTACCTCCATACCCCGCACGACGTGCTGCTGCGCTGGTTCCGCGACGTGCTGGAAATCCTCACCGGCCACAACATCGGCTGGGCGCTGTGGAATTTCCGCGGCGCCTTCGGCATCCTCGACTCCAACCGCGCCGACGTCGCCTACGAGGACTGGCACGGGCACGCGCTGGACCGGGCATACCTCGAATTGCTGCGGGAGTTTTAACGACGCGGATATCCGGATCTTCTTTCGCACACGGCGCTCCGCGGGCCGGCCGGCGATGAAGCCGTGACGTCGGCTCTGTAACGACGCGGACATCCGGATCTTCTTTCGCACACGGCGCTCCGCGGGCCGGCCGGCGATGAAACCATGACGTCCGGCTCTGTAATGGAACCGAGCTTGCTCACCACGACGACAGGAAGGCGCGAAGAGGAGATGTCTACCATTGATCTTTCCGGTCCCTGGGCCTTCGCCTACGCCGAGGCCGCGCCCGCCGCGCGCACGCGCGCGGAGTTGGCGGCCGCCGGGCTGACCTTCCTCCCCTGCACGGTGCCGGGGAATTTTGAACTGGATTTGCAGGCGCACGGCATCATTCCCGATCCGTTTTTCGGCCTCAATATGCTGGACGTGCGGTGGGCCGAGCGCTGCCATATCTGGTATGCGCGCACCTTTGCCGGCGTGGAGGGGGCGCGCGTGGAGCTGGTCTTCGCGGGGATTGATACCTTCGCGGAGATTTTCCTCAACGGTGAGCTGCTCGGCGGCGCCGACAACGCGCTCATCCCGCACGTGTTCGACGTGACCGGCAAACTGCGCGCGGAAAACGAGCTGCTGGTGCACATCCGCCCGGTGGCGGAGGCGGTGGCGGCGATGCCGGCATCGCCGGACGTGGGCTGCTGGGCGTTCAACGGGGAGATGCCGTACGCGCGCAAGGCGGCGCACAGCTTCGGCTGGGACATCATGCCGCGCGCCGTCTCCGCCGGGCTCTGGCGGCCGGTCTCGCTGCGGGTGCGCCCGGCGGAGCGCATCGAGGACCTCTACCTGACCACCGAGCGCCTGGACGCCGACGGCGCCGTCGCCGCGCTGCGCTGGCGCGCGGCGGCGGGGGAGGGCTGCACGCTGCGCGTGGAAGGCCGCTGCGCGGCGCACGCTTTTGCCGCGGAATTTCCTGCCGCTGACGCCGCGGGCACCTTCGCCATCGCCGACCCGCAACGCTGGTGGCCATACGGCTATGGGGAGCCGAACCTCTACCAGGTGACGGCGACGCTGCGGCGCGGGGAGGCGGTGCTGGATACGCGGCGCTTCGCCTTCGGCATCCGCACGGTGGAGCTGGCGCGCAGCGAGGCGCTTGTGGACGGCGAGGGCGACTTCTGCTTCGTCGTCAACGGCGTGCGCATTTACGCCCGCGGCACGAACTGGGTCCCGCTGGACGCCTACCATTCCCGCGATCTTTCCCGGCTGGATGCCGCGCTGGCGCTGGCCTCCGCGTGCCACTGCAACATGATCCGCTGCTGGGGCGGCAACGTGTATGAGCACGACCGCTTCTACGACTACTGCGATGCCCACGGCATTCTCGTCTGGCAGGATTTTGCCATGGCCTGCGCCACCTACCCGCAGGATGCCGCCTTCCAGGCGCGGCTGGCGGCGGAGGCGCGGGCGGTCGTACGGCGGCTGCGCCAGCACCCGTGCCTGGCGGTCTGGGTGGGCGATAATGAGGGCGATTGGGCCTATGACTGGTTCAGCCAGGGGGATCCGAACCGCAACGTCCTCACCCGCGAAACGCTGCCCGCCGTGTTGGCGGACGAGGACCCCCGCCGGCCCTACCTGCCCAGCTCGCCGTATCTGAACCCGACCATCCGGGAGGTGGGCGAGGACGCGCTGGTGGAGAATCACCGCTGGGGGCCGCGCGACTACTATAAAAGTCCCTTCTACCTCACCACGCGGGCGCGCTTCATCAGCGAGATCGGCTATCACGGCTGCCCCGCGCCGCCGTCGCTGCGGCGCTTCCTCTCGCCGGAGAAGGTGTGGCCGTATCAGGGCAACGCGGAGTGGCAGCTTCACGGCACCGATCCGGTGATGGATGGGACATTCGCCGACCGAGTGGAGCTGATGGCGCGGCAGATTCGCGCGCTCTTCGGAGAGGCGCCGGAGGCGCTGTACCCCTACGCCCTGGCCAGCCAGATCGTGCAGGCGGAGGCGAAGAAATTCTTCATCGAGCGTTTTCGCGCGGAGAAGGGGCGGCGCACCGGCCTGCTCTGGTGGAACCTGTTGGACGGCTGGCCGCAGTGCTCCGACGCCGTGGTGGATTACTATTTCGCGCGGAAGCTGGCCTTCGACTACATCACCCGCGCGCAGCAGCCCCTTGCCCTCCTCCTCCGCGAGCCGGAGGCGGGCATGCGGCAGCTCGTCGCCGCCAATGACACCCGCCGCGACCTGCCCGTGACCTATCGGGTCTCCGACCTCGATACCGGCGCCGCGCTCATCGCCGGCACCGCGACGATCCCCGCCGACAGCCTCCTCCCACTGGCCGCCTTCCCCGCCGACGATGCCCACCGCTTCTACCTCATTGACTGGCACAGCCCCCTCGGTCCCGGCCGCAACCATTATCTCGCCGGCCTGCCGCCGTTCGAGTTCGCGCGGTATCGTGGCTGGCTGGAGAAGGTGGGGTGGCTGCCCGCGTGGTGGCAGGAAGCCTCCAGCAGGTGAGGCATCCGGCGCCCGCCGCCGTCTGGCAACGGCGGGAGTCCGGCCGGCGGGGCGGTGCCCAATTCCGACGAATACGCTCCTTATTGACCGATAAGTTCCCCTCCGGTACAATGAGCCGCTTGCGAAAGGAGCGCCGTATGCGTCGTGGATTTACCGTGATCGAATTGCTGGTGGTGATCGGGATCATGCTGGTGTTGGCGGCGATCCTCTTCCCCGTGCTCATGCAGGCGCGGAAGGCGGGGGTGCGCGCCACCTGCATCAACAACCTGCGCCAGCTCAATCTGGCGTTCATGATGTATGTGAATGACCACGAGGAGCAGTTCCCCTGCACCGGCGACGCCATGCTGTGGATGGGGCGCAGTTGGCGGCCGGTGATTGACCCCTACGTGCAGAGTCGCAACACCTACTGGTGCCCGGCGGACGGCAGCGCGCGGGTGAAGTTCGACTCCACCTCCTACGCCTACCTGCAGAGCTTTTACCAGCGCTCGGAGGACATCAGCGCCGGCGCCGCCGGCATGCCCACCCCCACCCTGCAAGCGTACCACACCTGCGGCGCCACGCCGACGCCGCAGGCGCTGGGCGAGGTGGCGCACCCGGACAAGAAGATCCTCCTCTACGAGTGGACCTCCAATCACGACGCCCCCGCCCGCACGATGTGGCAGCCCACCGGCGCCCACCTCGCCGCCTTCGTGGACGGTCACGTCGCGCTGGTGCGCCAGGAGAAGCTCAACCTCTCCGCCCTCGGCGACAGAGACCCGAACTGGACGGTGGGGGGCATCACGGGGAAGGATGTGGAGTAGGGATTGGCAAGGGTCAAGGGCTGATCTCCCCCTCGAAAATGCTCTCCGCCCGTTGGTCGTGCGCGTTTGCTGAAAAAATATCCTTTGCGGTGAATTGTCTACTCCAGATTCGAGTGCCGCGCCATCATCGTCGCGTCGTCCTGGCGCAGGCGGTCCTTGAGCATGAGGACGATGGTATCGAGGAGGAGGAGGAGGGATTGCTCGAAGAGAGAACCCATCGGCTGGATGGTGATGACGGGCTCCTCTACGCTCTGCTCGCGCACGGGCGCGGGGATGACGACGCGCAGGTCGGCGAGTTTGCCCAGGGTGGATTCGCGGCGGCTGGTGAGCACCGCCACCCGCCCGCCGGCGGCGTGCGCGGCATGGGCGGTGAGCACGGCGGTGACCGTCTCGCCGGAGCCGGAGCCGACCAGCAGCAAGTCAGCGGGCTGCAGGCCGGGCGTGGTGGACTCGCCCACCACGTGGCAGTGGATGTCCAGGTGCGTGAGGCGGATGGCGAAGGCGTTCATCATGTGCCCCGACCGCCCGCGCCCGACGAGAAAAAGCCGCCGGGTATTGATGATCGCCCACACCAGTTGCTCCACCTCCGCCGGCTCCACCCGGCGCAGCACGTCCCCCACTTCCTCCACCAGCTTCTGCGAATAGGCCTTGAACCCCATGTGTCCCTCCGACACCGCTAGTGTCGCACCGGGAGCGGGGGGCTGTCAACACGAGGCCGCGGTCTACGCCTACGGATGCCCCCCTTTCCGCCCGATCCCATCCGCAACCGATAATCATGGGCGGGCGCTCCCGATGCCATCGAGACGACTCCGGGGGGAAATGATGGTCTGTCGTGTTCGATAGCAAGGCTCTCTCATGAGCACGACGGATAAGACTTCCCCCCGGCGTCGGCTCGTGAGGATACTCGCCCGCCCAACCACCGGCAAACCCTGCTACTTTTTCTGTAACCGGCCGGAGCTCGCCGCCCCAGCCGCCGTCCCCGCCGCCATCCCGGCGTGCAGGCGGGCGAATTTTTCATCGGTGAGCGCGTGGTACTGGAAGACGGTCAGCCCCTGGGCGCCGCAGGACATCGCCTCGGCGGCGATTTCCTCGAACAGCGCGTCGTCGCAGGGATCCACGTAGAGACCTTCCCACATCTCGCCGCGGCCGGCGTCGGCGGCGCAGGCGGCGTGGTTGAGGGTGTAGAGGCGGGTCTCCCGCGGGATGGTGCTGTAGGTCATCGGGATGGCGAGGTCGAGCCAGCCCTCGCGGAGCCACAGCGGCCAGTCCTGCGCCTGCTCGTTGTAGGACAGCGGCAGCACGCAGAAGACGGCGGCGGAGGTTTCCTGGCCGCGCGCGTGCACGTGCTCGCCCACGTGGCGCACGAAGCTGGAGATATTGTCCGCCCGCCAGTCGTACCACACGCGCGCCTGCGGGTGAAAATTGCCCATCTGCGTCAGCAGGTCGGCGCCGGTCAGCTCCTGGCACTTCGCCCGGCAATACCCGCAGTAACACTGATGGAAGCCGCTGCGCACGTAATCGAAATGCACGCCCGCTACCGGATAGCGGTCGGCCACTTCCCGCATCAGCGCGGTTTCGTACGCCAGCACCATCGGGTGGTTGCTGCACGCCCAGCGGTTGCTCTCCGCCCACATCTCCGGCCGCTCGCTTTGCAGGCCCTTGGCGGGGTGATTCTGCATCGCCTGCAGCTCCGGGTGGGCGTTCAGCAGCGCGGAGCCTTTGCCTTCAATGAAGTTGCACAGCCAGGCGTGCACCGTCAAGCCGAACTCCGACGCCGCGTCCAGCAGCTCCTGCAGCGGGTCGCGGCCCACGCTCCACGCGGACTGCGTGGCGATGCTGCTGGGATAATCCACGTAACCGCTGGTCTGCTTCACGCAGGGGAAGAGGATATCCACCCCGTGCGTCACCAGCCGCTCGGCGAAGCCGCGCAGGGCGTCGCGATCGGCAAAGCACTCCAGGCCGTGAATCCACACCCCCACGGGGGCGATCCCCGTGCGGGGGGCGGGAACGATTTTGCTGGTCATTGGCACCTCGTTTCGCGATGGAAAGCGCTGTCATTACCTGATTCGATCACGATAGGGCACATCCTTCTGGCCCGGGTTCACCTCTCCCCCGGCCCGTCGTACTCGTGCTCGTCCTCGTCCTCGTCCTTTTCCATATCTTTGACCGGGTGCCACGGGCATGCGTGTCAACATATCCGATCCCGGCCCTTACGCGCGCGGCTCGACAGAGTCTCGCCCTCCAGGGGATTTCGACTACGAGTACGAGCACGGGACGAGCGCTGACGCGCTGATGACGCGTATGCCCCCCGGCATCTCCTTTTCAGAACTGCGGCGGGGCCGCACTCACCTGAACCGTGCTCCCGGCCGGCACGGTCACGGTCAGGTCCACGGGGCATTTCCCCGGGATGGGGGCGCTGGTCAGCTTCGCGGTGATCGGCGTATCGGTGGGGTTATTCACCTCGATGATGGCCTGATTCGACGTCCACGCCGCGTAGTTCAGCACAAGCGCCGGGTCAGAGGCCATCAGCGTGTTGCCCACGTAGAAGTCGCCATCCACGTTGGGCAGCGCGGCATACCCGACGCCGTCGCAGACGCCGATATGCGCCAGGAAGGGCGGGCCGGAGGTGGTGATCGGCCCCAGCGGCTGCGGACGCATCAATCCGCTCCACGCCTGGTAGGCGATGCCCTGTTCCGTCCACAGCGCCGCCGGCCAGTTGCCGTTCAGGCCGGTCACCTTCAGCGGCAGGTTTGTCAGCGCGCCGCCGGCCTTCAGCGCCCCGGCCACGCCGCCGTCCTTCGCGGTCAGGTTCACCACGCCCAGGGCGCCGGTTGACGTGCCCCGCGCCAGTTGCAGGCGCCAGGGCGTCGGCCCCTCGGCGCCCAGCTCCGCCCGCCACGCGCGCGGCAGGTAGACGTAGGCGGTCTGGAAGGTTGTGCCGGCCGGCGCCGCTGTGCCGACCTCGGCGCGCCAACCGAGCAGGCCGTCGCCGCTGACCGTCATCGGCGCCAGCAGGAAGAAGTCGCCGACGTGCGCCCCGGCGGGGAGGTCAAGGAGGGTATCCGCCTTGCCGTCCAGCTTGCCTTCGGCCTGCTGCCCGTCCCGCGGATACCGGTACGTCGTCGTCGGCCAATGCAGGCGCTGAATCGCCGGGAAGACGCCCGCGGGCGCGGTGAGCGCCTTCTTCAGCGTCAGCGTCGCCTCCACCTGGGTGAGCGTCTTGAGGTTGCCGTTGGCGGCGGTCAGCCCCGTCTCCACGTCGTGCCACTTGCCCACGCGGGCGTCGGCGGTGTAGGTGGTGGTGGGCATCGCGTTCTCGATGCGCCAGGCGTCCATCCCGTAGTGCGTGGGGCTGAGATATTTGCAATCAATGGTATAGTCGGTGAAGGTGAGGGCGTTGCTGGCGAACGGCAGGCTCATCTTCGTCGCCAGCGGGTTCCCCGTGCCGCTGGAGAAGGTCTCCGTCTCGTCGCCGGCGGGCACGTGGGGATTGATGTACCAGATGCCGTGGGTGCCGCTGGGCCAGATGCCGGTATAGGAGCCGGCGGCGCCGAACCAGTTCTGCCGGTCGGCGCAGCGGGTGTAGTAGCCGCGGGTGACGGTGCGCAGGTGCGGACTGATGGCGCGGCGGCCCTTGCCGTCCGTCACCACCAGCAGGTAGTAGCGCTGGTACCCGTGCTCGCCTTCGATGGTCTCCGTGAAGCGCGGCGCGTTCGGCGTCCAGCGGCGCGCCACCTGGCCGCGGTCATACAGCACCGCCTCGGTGATGGGCGCCTTCGGGTCGGGCGAGGCCGCGCCGATGACCGCGCGGAAATGGTCGCGGTTGAGCTCGCAGTAGCCGATGTCCTTGTTGAAGATGGAGAAGCCGTCAATGATCGGCCCCTCGGTGATGAAGTAGCGCTGCGGGTTTTCGAAGAAGTGCTGCATGCCGTAGCGGAGATAGCGCACGGCGTCCAGCGCGTCCTGCGCGGGCACGATCTGCTGGAAGCCGACGGGCGCGTCGCGCTGCACCTGGCGCGGGTCAAAGAGCTCATGCACCACGAAGGGCACCGGATTGCTGGCGTTGTCGAGATGCCACCGGTAGGCCGCGAAGGCATCGTCCACCAGCCCGTATTTGCCGCCCCTGCCGGGCGCGTAGGTGTAAATGGAGATTCCCTGGAAGTGGCGGATGAGCTCCTTGGGCAGCGAGGGGTTGCTCCCCAGCCGGTGCACCACCGCGATGTGGCCGGAGAAGCCCAGCGAGAGACGGGCGGTCATCTCCAGCCCCTTGCCGTCTTTGGTGAGCATGCCGCCGGCGGGCAGATTGTTGTTGCCGAGCAGCAGGAAGCGGTTGCCGTAGGCGTCGCCGATGTCAATGCCGTGCAGGCAGGCGAAGGCCGGCGTGCTGTTCGCCTTGCACTCCTCGATGACCTTTGACCAGTCCGTCACCTTCAGCGCCTCAAAGCGCTCGGTGAAGATGACGGCCCGATACCCGGCCGCCTTCGCCGCTTTCGCCCAGTCGGCGACGGAGCCTTTGCCGTCGGAGTAGGCGCTGTGCGCGCCGATGAGCACCTTGCAGAGCTGCTGCGGGCGCTGTATCAGCGGGTCCGGCTCCTCGTCGTAGAAGGGCGATCCACGCCACCAGCGGAAATTCGGCAGGTGGTGCGCCCAGGTGGGGGGCGGTGTTTGCCGTGTCCAGTCCACCACCGCGAAATCGGGCACCGGATCATCGGGCAAGCCCACCCGTCCCAGTTGCGTCTCCCACTCCGCCGGCGTCCCGCCCATCCCCGCCGCGGCGCTGCCCTCCGCCAGCCAGCGCAGGGTATTGGTGAAGAGGGCGCCCCAGTCGCTGGGCGTCCGCCCGTCGCCCGTGCGGTAGGCGACGCCGTCAATATAGCCGGTGGTGGCTTCCCCCTGGTTCTGCAGCGGCTTGCCCTGGGCATCCGTCCGCGGGGCGAAGGCGTGGGTGAGCAGGTAGAAGCCGCCGAGGCCGAACACCGCCACGCGGCCCTTGCCCGTCTGCCGCACCGCCGCCAGCGCCGGCGCTTTGCCCGCTTCCGCCGGGGTGGGCACGCGGTTCACGTAGCGCGCGCCCACGCTGGTGGCCTCCCCGCGCGCCAGCACCTGCCAGGCCGGGTCGGCGGGCATCACCGGGTTCAGCGGGTAGGCGTCGTCCCAGCGCATCACCTGCGTGGGATAGGCCAGCGCCTTCACCCCGGCGGTGATGGGGTGCGCGCTGATCTGCCGCGTCCAGGCGTAATTGGCCAAATCTTTGTCAGCGAAGCGGTTGGCCTCATCCACCACCGCCTCCCAGCCGATGCGCACTTTGAAGGGCGCCAGCGCGGCGTTGCACGTCTCCGCCACCTCGCTGCCCGCGCCGGCCATCACCGGCACGAAGAGCAGCCCGCCGCCATCCAGCACATACTGCTGCAGCAGCGCGACGTTCTTCGCGGTGTTCAGCAGGCTAGTGCCGCCCACGCCGTAGTAGCCGCCGCCGTTGTAATCGCGCAGACCGACCACGATGACGGCGTTGAACTGGCGCAGGTAGTCGGCGGTGAGCGGTTCGCGGTCATCCACCGCGCGCACCAAAAACCCCTGCGCCGCCAGGTCTTTGCCCACCTCGGCATCCAGCGCGAACTCGTGCGTGCCGCCGTAGCCGAGCATCACCAGCACGCTGGGCGCCTTCACCTGCGCGGAAGCGGGCAGCGCCAGCGCCAGCATCATCAACGCCATAACCAGGAGACAGCAGCGCGACATGAGGAACTCCTTCCAGAAACAGTTTCTCGGACGAGTTGGCATATGGTGAGCAGTTTCAACGGTATGCGGCACCGTTCCTGCGCGGAACGTGGGGTGCATGGAGAGAGGAGAGGCTAAATCGGCAAATGACCGACCACGATCGTCTCCACCCCCGGCGCCGATTTCGCGATGACGTGCCCCCGGCCGTCCACCAGCCCGGCGGTGCCGGGGTTGGGATTCCAGCGATCGCCGGCGTAGACGGTGCCGGTGCGGTCCGCCCAGGCGGAGGGCAGGCCCAGCCGCTGCGCCGCGCGGACGTTGTTCTGCGCGGGGTCGCCCTGGCAGTTATACGGGCTCAAGGCGAAATCCACGCGCCCGGCGACGGCATCCCAGCTCGCCGCCAGCATGTTTTCGTAACAGATGAGCACGGCGAAACGCCCGAAACGGCTGTCGAAGACCTCCACGCCGTCGCCGGGGACGAGCAGGACGCGCTCGTCGCGGTAGGGGCGCGCGTCGTCCGGCCACAGCGAGCTCTTCACGTGCTGGCCGATGAACGCGCCGCGGTCGTAGAGCGCCACGGCGTTCTTCACGCCGCCGGGCACGCTCTCCAGGTAGCCGACCGCCACCAGACAGTCACCTTCCCCGGAGATGCGCCGGAACTCCGCCAAGTAGGGGCTGGTCTCGCGCTCCTCGCCATACGGGCGCAGATCATGCGCGCAATAGCCCGCCGCGAAGGTCTCCGGCAGCAGGAGAATATCCGGCCGGGCATCGAGCGCGATCTCCGCCAGCCGGATACCCCGGCGATAATTCTCCGCCACCATCCCCTCGACGGTGGCGACGGCGATGGCGGCAATGGTGAGTTCCGGCATGTGCGTCCCCTTCATTCACCGCACGGTTTGGCAGTGGCACGCCCCGCGGGCCGTCGGGGCCGACCATCATCGCTACCTCTGCGCGCTCCGCGTTCTCCGCGGTGAATTATACCATACGGATGGCCCGCCACCCATACGCCGCCAGCTCCAGCGTGCCAGCGGGGAACTGCTCCCGGTTCAGCAGGTCCACCGCCGGGGCGGGCAGCGCCGCCGTGCCGCCCCAGCCGTCCATGTTGACGACGACCCAGAAAAGGCCGGTGTCATCGGTGCGCGGGAGGGCGATGGTGCCGGAGGACGTCTCCAAAGCCGGCGCGACGCCCGCTTCGGCGGCGTAGTGGCGGAACATCGCCGCCAGCAGCGCCGCGCCGTCCTCCCCCTCCGGCAGCGCGCCGAGGAGGACGAGTTTGCCCTTGCCGACCTGATGCTCGGTGATGAAGGCGAGGCCGGGGGTGACGCCGCCTTCCAGCACGCCCATCGCCGCCGCGCCGGTCGGCAGGAAGGTCGCCGCCCAGCCGGTCAGGGGCGCGGCCTGGCCGAAGGCGACGCCGAGGGCGCCGGTATTGGTGAGCGGGTAGGTGTAGAGCGTCTCCACCCCGGCCAGCCCTTCCAGCGCGCCGAGGGCGGCGTCGGTGGGCACGGTGTGCTCGCCGGTACGCCCGCCGGTGAGCGGCCCGGCGATCCAGAGGCCCCCCGCCTCCACGAACGCCCGCGCCCGCGCCAGGTATTCCGGCGAGAGATACGGCACGAAGGGGGTGGTGAGCAGCTTGTAGCCGTCCAGCGCCGCCCCCTCGAAAAGCAGATCGCGCGGCAGCCCGGCGGCGAGGAGCACGTCGAACCAGCGGCGCGCCAGCGGGATATACTGCCCCACGTCATACGGCTCGGTGATGAAGTAGGCGCGCGCGCGGTCGGAATACGTCATCGCCACCTCGCGTTGCGCGGGCGCGGAGTTCAGCAGCACCGGCTCCAGCAGCGCGCGGGCGGCGCTCACCCCCAGCACGCCGGCGTAGCCGACGGTGGGCGTGCCCCAGGCGGAGAGCACGGCGCCGTGATTTTGCTCCACGCCGGCGCGCTGCTGCCGCCACAGCCAGTGGCTGAAGCCCTCGGCGCCGGAGGCATAGGCCGCCACCGCCTCCGCCACCAGGTAGCCGGTGCGATGCGGCTTGTGATAGCCCCACAGCCCGCCGTTGTGCGCGGGGCTGGTCTCCATCACCCAGAAGGGCCGGCCCGCCTTGCCGTTGCGCCAGAGGTCGTAGTCGAGCAGCATCTCCTGCCAGTGGTCGCAATCCGGGTAGTTGTCAAACGACGCGAAGTCCAGATCGCGCAGCAGCAGCTCGTTGTCGAGCAGGAAGTTGCGGTTGGAATTGTGGGTGATGGGCGCGTCGGAATGGCGGCGGATGATCGCCACCTGCTCGCGCTGGAACTCGGCGATTTTCTCCCGATGGAAGAGCCGGTACATCGTTTGCAGCGCGGCGTTATGCCCCATGGTGGTGGCCATCGGCGCCGGCACCTGGTCGAAGCGCTCGTAGGCTTCGCTCCACACCGCCGTCCCCCAGGCGTCGTTCAGCCGCGCGACCGTGCCGTAGCGCGCTTCCAGCCATTCGTGCCACTGCCGCACGCATTCGGCGCAGCAGCATTCGCCCACGTGGCACTTGAACTCGTTGTCCGTCTGCCAGCCGATCACCCCCGGCAGCCGGCCCACCGCGCGGGCGCACGCTTCCACGATGAGGCGGCCGCGCTCGCGCAGGTACGGGTTGTTCGTGCAGACGTGCTGCCGCGCCCCGTGCGCCATCGGGTAGCCCCGGTTATCGGTATACATCCGCTCCGGGTGCCCGTGCGACAGCCAGATGGGCGGGGTGGGCGTGGGCGTGCAGAAGACGGTGCCGATGCCCGCCGCGTGCAGCCGATTGATGATCGCCACGAAGAAATCGAGGCTGATCTCCCCCTCGTGCGGCTCCATCGCCGCCCAGGCGAACTCCCCCATGCGCACGCAGTTGATGCCCGCCTTCTGCATGTAGCGCATGTCCTCGGCGATGACCGCCTCCGGCCACAGCTCGGGGTAGTAGGCGGCGCCGTAGTAGAGTTTTTGCATGGTACGCTCTTTCATCAGTGTTATCGTTCACCATTCGTTCGTAGTAGCGCCGCAGCCGCAGCAAGGCGCGTCGTATTTCTACACCAGATTGCCCTATCCGGACGCGCCTTGCTGCGGCTGCGGCGCGACTACGAACGATTAACCATACATCCTGCTCCGTTATCCTATCACCTGCCGGCTCAGCCACGCGGGCGAGGCGGCGTCCAGCGCCAGCGGGCGGAGGCGGACGCTGAAGGTCATCGGCTCGGCGGTGATGAGATAGGTGTCCAGCGGGCCGGGGCCGCAGCTATTGCTGCCCAGCGGCGCCTGGCGATAATCCAGGTTGAGGATCGTCTCCGGGCGGCGGGTGAGTTCATAGGTGTGCCTGGCTTCGGTGAAGTCCTCGGCGGTGTAGTGGTGGGCGCTCACCTCCAGCGTCGGCAGGCCCACGGCGAGGAGGCCCATGCCGCGGAGGTCCGTCACCGCCGCCCAGCGCACGTCCGTCTTGTTGCCGTTCTCCTGCGGATAGACGTAGGGCACGTATTGCTCCTGCACGGTGCCGCGGTAGACGCCCATGCGCGCGCTCTCCCGGCGATCGCAGTAGCTCTCGTGCGGGCCGCGGCCGTACCAGGCGAAACGGTCCAGCGCCGCCGGCAGCCGCAGGCGCAGGCCGACGCGCGGCAGCACCGGCAGCGCGCGCAGCGGGGCCAGCGTCGTCTCGATGACGATGTCGCCGGACCCGTAAAAGGTGTAGCGGTGCGCGCAGGTGAAGTCCGGCTTGAGGGTATAGCCGCCCAGCGTCTGCTCCACCTCCAGGCGGATGACGCGCTCGCTCACCCGCGTGACGGCCACGCGGTCGGTGCGCGGGATGAGCCGGTCATACGCCGCGGCGCGCCACTCCTTCGCGAGATGCACGTCGTTGTCCGTCGGCGCGCGCCAGAGCTGCAGCCGCGGGCCTTCCAGCAGCAGCGGCACGCCGTGATACTCCCAGGCGAGCAGGTCGCCGGTGAACGTGTCAATGAGCAGGCGCGACTCCTCGGCGAAGATCGCCAGCCCTTCCGGCGATTCCTCCATTTCCAGCGCGGGCATCGCCGCCGGGGCGAGGACCGGCGCCGGCGCCGCCACCGGCAGCTTGAGCTGCGCCCACGCGACCTCATACCCCGCCGGCGCCCACCGGGTCGCCCCGGCGAGGGCGAAGCGCATGTTCAGCCAGTATTCCGCCCCCGGCTCGGCGACGGGCAGCGTGTAGGGCAGCGTCACCTCGGCGGACTGCCCGGCGGCGATCTCCGGCATCGGCACCGGGCCGCGCTGCAGCGTCACGCCGTCACGCTCGATCCACCAGCACCCCTGCAGGCCGGCCAGCGCGACGATATCGTAGCGATTCTCCAGCCGCACGCGCCCCACCGCCAGGTCCACCGCCTCCGCGTGCACCGGCTCGAGGATTTTTTTATACTCGATGAGGCCGCTGTGCGCGATGCGGTCGGGGAAGTTCAGCCCGTCAATGCAGAAATTGCCGTCGTTCGGCCGGTCGCCGAAATCGCCGCCGTAGGCGAACCACTCCTCGCCCGCTTCGGTGAACTGGCGGATGCCGTGGTCCACCCATTCCCAGATGCAGCCGCCGATGAGCCGCGGATACTGGCGGAAGGCCTCCCAATATTCCTTCAGGTTGCCAGGGCCGTTGCCCATGGCGTGGGCGTATTCGCAGAGGAAGAAGGGGCGCGGGTCATCGGCATCCTGCCCCTGCGCGATGACGCCGGCCACGTCGGTATACATCGCGCTCACCACGTCCACCACGCCCTCGCTGGACAGCGTGTCGGAGCGGCCCCAGCCGGTGGCGCCCTCGTAATGCACCAGGCGGGTGGGATCGGCAGCGTGCATCCACGCGGCCATCGCCACGTGGTTGGCGCCGTAGCCGGATTCGTTGCCCAGCGACCACATGATGATGCACGGGTGATTCTTATCGCGCTCCACCATGCGGACCGCGCGGTCCAGGTACGCCTCGCGCCATTCCGGATCATGGGAAAGCTGGCTGACATCGCCGGCGTAGCAGAAGCCGTGCGTCTCCAGGTCGGCCTCGTCAATGACGTAGAGGCCGTAGAGATCGCACAGGTCATACCAGCGCGGGTCGTTCGGGTAATGCGAGGTGCGCACGGCGTTGATGTTGTGCCGCTTCATCTGCACGATATCCTGGATCATCGCCTCCAGCGGCGTGGTATGGCCCAGGTCGGGGTGCGTGTCGTGTCGGTTCACCCCGCGCAGCTTCACCGGGCGGCCGTTGACGAGGAGCTGCTGGTCCTTCACCTCCACCTGGCGGAAGCCGACCATGACGCGCGCCGCCTCCAGCACGGCGCCCTCCGGCCCGGCGAGGGTGAGCAGCAGCGTATAGAGATTCGGGTCTTCGGCGGACCACGGTTTCGGCGCCGCGACCGGCTCCGTCAGCGACAACAGGCCGTCCGCACCGCCGTCAAGGGCGCGCGCGAAGACGACGGTGCCGGCGTCGTCCAGCAGGCGCGCGGTCACCGCGCAGTCGGCGCCGCCTGACACCGCCACCTGCAGGTCCAGGGTGGCGTCGGTATAGCTCGCGTCAAAAGTCGTGCGCACGCGGGCGTCCCGCATGAACGCCGCCGGCCGCGCGGTGAGCATCACGTCGCGGAAGATGCCGCTCAGCCGCCACATGTCCTGGTCTTCCAGATAGCTGCCATCCGACCACTGGAACACCTGCACCGCCAGCAGGTTCTCCCCCTCGACGAGATAGGGGGTGATGTTGAACTCGGACGGCATGTGCGCGACCTGGCTGTAGCCGACGCGCTCGCCGTTCACCCACACGTAGAAGGCGGAATCCACCCCCTGGAAGGTGAGGAACACCTGCTGATCTTGCCAGGCGGCGGGCAGCGTGAAGACGCGCCGGTAGAGCCCGACGGGGTTCATCTGCGGCACGCGCGGCGGATCCACCGGGTAGGGGTAGGCGACGTTCGTGTAATTGGGCGCGCCGTAGCCCAGCATCTGCCAGTTGCTCGGCACCGGGATGCTGTCCCAATCGTCGCAGGGATAGTCGGGTTCGGTGAATCCCTCCGGCACGTCATGGGGCGATTCGCAATAATAAAACGCCCAGCGGCCATTCAGCAGGCGAAAACGGTCCGACGCCGCCCGCTCGCCCGTCAGCGCGGAGGCGGCGTCCCCGCACGGCAGCAGCGCGGCGTGCGCCGGCTCGCGATTGATTTGCAGCAGGTGGGGGTTCTCCCAGTCGTGCATGGGTGCTCCTTCAAGGCAGGTGTCACAGTGCATTCCCTAATTCGCCGCCCCATCCCCGATACCTGTCACCCCCGCGCCGTCATCGTCATCGAAAAGATCTCACGCCAGGGCGCAAAGACGCCAAGGCGCGAGCGGTGGTGAGGGAAGTCACGTGCGCGCGTCTTTAGTTTCGAGAGGAAGCCGGTACCACCAGGACCGCGAAGTTGCACGCCGCATTCCCGGCGTGCGACCCGCGATGGGCCGCGCGCCGAGCCACGGGTACGGCAGGGACGATGCGCCGGTTGATGCCTTTGGTGGCGCCCCCCTCACCCCACCTGCCGCGCGCAGGCACACGTCCCCTTGCGCCCGTGGCAGGCGTCGCAGCACTCGATATTGCGCGCGCTGGGGAAGCCGTCGGTGGCGGTGGGGCTGAACACCGTGAAGCTGGCGGTGTGGGGATGGCCGTCCACGACCGCCGTCACCGTCAGCGTCGCCGCGCCGGTGAAGTCGGGAGCGGTGAGAATGCCGTCGTCGAGCTGCCAGCCGGCGGGCGCGGCGATGGCCGTTTCCGCGGTGACGGGCGTGCCGCCTTTGCGGCAACTGACGGACACCGCGCGGCCCACGCCGGGCAGCAGCACGGGGTCGCCGCCGTAGTGCAGGGTGATCTCCACCTCGCCGGCGCGCACAGTGGCGGCTTTCAGGTCCCGCCTGCTGGCCGCGGCGGCCTCCTCGGCGCGGAAGAGGCGGGTGCGCGTATCCGCCGGCAGCGCGGTCCGCTCGCCGAAGACCACCCGCGCGCCCTCCGCGGGCACGAAGCGCTCGGCCACCGCTATCGTGCGGTCGGTGAGTTCATCCACCGTCGCCGGCGCGTCGAAGAGGCCAGTGAATTTGTGCAGCACGATGCCGGTGCCCACCGGGTCGCTCCAGCGCCGCGGGATGCCCGCGGTGCCGCCGAGGATGCCGAGCACCGAGCCCAGCGTGGCGCCGGTACAGTCGGTGTCATAGGCGCAGTTCACCGCCTTGCACAGGCGGTCGCCGAAATCCTCGCCGTACAGCCAGCCGATGATGGTGAAGCCGTGGTTCTGGATGGCGTTGCAGGGCTGGGCGTTGCCGTAAATCCGCACCACGCGGTCGCGCGCCTCCGCCCAGCGGACGCCGTGGGCGTGACACCAGAGCACCTCGCGGATGACGCGGGCGATGTTGCAGGCGGGCGGGATCATCGCCAGCCCGATGGTGATGAGGGTGAGCGGATCCGACTCCACGAAGGCCGCGCTCTCCACCGCCGCCCAGAACATCTCGCCCCACATCCCCTCGCCGCCGGCGTGGTCCATCGCCGAGTCCATCCACGCCAGCGCCGCCGCCCGCCCGGGATCCGCCGGCGCCACGCACGCCCAGATCTCCGAGCGGATGGGCGAGCCCATCTCATCCACGTAATAATTCTCGAACCACCCGCTCATCGGCGGCATCAGCCCGCGCTCCAGGTTGCGCATGCAGAAGCCGTATTCGTTCCACGGGTAGGCGCAGAGCAGCGCCTTCCAGTATACCGCGAAATCGGCCACGCTCACCGCCGGCCCGCGCTCCTCCAGCATCGCCAGCCAGACGAGCTGCAAATCCAGGTCATCGTTCGGCAGCGGCGCGTGCGGCACGGGGTCGTAGAAGGTCAGGTTATTGACGAACGTCTTGCACTCATACGGCGCGCCCAGCGTGCCGCCGATATTCTTGCCCAGCCAGCAGGCATACACCTTATCGCGAAACGCCGCCCGACCGAGGGTGATGGGGATCACGGCAGACTCCTTGCGTCATCAGGTTGTGCGGCATTGTTCGCGACACACGGCGCGATGTCCTGCCGATGGTTACAGCGCATCCAGCTCGATCATACGGACCATGCCCGGCTGCAGGGTCATGGTGTAGTCGAACTGGCCGCCGGCGACGGTGACGGCGCGGCCGGCGCGGCCGGGTTCGACGGCGTGGAGGGCGGCGAGCTGGTCGGCGGTGGGGCGGTCGGGTTTGCCCATCTCCTCCCAGAGCGCCAGCGGGTTGCCGTGGTCGGCGTCAATGGCGCGCTCGGTGAGGCGGTAGTCGCCGTTGGGCAGCGGGATGGTGGCGGTGACGGGTTCCGCGGACGCCTCCACCGGCGGCTGCGCGAAGTGCCAGAGCAGCAGCTGCACGCCGCCGTCCGTGCGGGTGGCGAGGGCGCCGGCGCCGGCGGGGGCGTTCACCGCCGTCGCCTCCAGGCGCTCCGTGCCCAGGCGGCGCAGCAGGCTGAAGGCGTGCCAGCTCGGTTTCCTCACGCCGTGCACGGTGAGCAGCCCAAAACCGCCGTGGAACTCGCTGAACGGGTAGCCGCTTTCCTGGAAAATGTCGGAGACGGTCCAATAGGAGAAGGTGTCTAGGCAGCCCGCCACCTCGCTGATGCCCTGGCAGACGTAGGCGGCGCCGTGGGGGCTGTCGTGGGTGGCGTCGCGGCAGCTCGGCGAGGAGTTCCACTCGGTGACGTGAATCTCCACGTCGGGGAAGGCGGACTCCCGCACCAGCGCGTAGTTGCGGCCCGCCGCCTCGCGCCAGAAGCCGGGCCCTTTGAAGGTCATCGGCGCGCCGCCCACCACGTAGCCTTCGTCGGTGGGGTAGCCGTGGTAGCTGACGAAATCAATGGGCGTGTCCGTCTCCGCGCAGTGGTCGAGGATCTCCCGCACCCACTCCGCGCCGGCGCTGGCCGGGCCGCCCACCTTCAGCGCGGCGTCCACCGACTTGATGGCCGCCGCCGCCGCATCATACAGCGCCCAGTACTCCTGCTGCGTGCCGCTCCAGAAGCCGATATTCGCCTCGTTCCACACCTCAAAATACCACCGGCGCACCTCCGCCAGCCCGTAGCGGTCCACGCAGTGGCGGGTGAAGGCGCGGATGAGCGCTTCCCAGCGGCGGTAGTCGCGCGGGGGCGCGGTGCAGCCCTGCCAGTGGAAGATGTAGGTGCCCGCCCGCGCCAGCGCCTCCGGCATGAAGCTCAATTCCACGAAGGGGCGCATGCCCATGCTGATGAGCGGGTCGTAGCAGCGGTCCACGCCGTCGAAGCGGTAATAGGCGTTGGCGAGATCGTCCTCAAAGTAGACGAGGTTGGTGTCGCACAGCACCCCGTGATGGCGGATGAACGTGGTGCCGAACGCCTCACGCGCCCGCCGGTAATGCGCCTGCACATCCGGCCGGGCGGGATAATGCGCGCCCTCCGAGCCGAGGACCGGCTCCCAGAAATGCGGGAAATCGGTGATGACGGATGGGTTGACGGTGATATGCATGATTCCTTCTCCTTGCCCTCGTATCGTACTCGAACAGCCATCCATGACAAGCTTACCCTGGCTCCTCATTGTAATGCTTTGAAATTCCCAGATGAAAGACATCGCCGTTCTTGTCGTAAATATAGAGTTCGACCTTGATGGTATCGCATTCCCATCTGGTTGATGGGTAGCCGTGAGAGGCACGGTAATCGACTGACTCGGCGGGAACTCCCAGTACATCGATCAGGTACGCTCTGGTCTCGTCGTAAGTTTTTCGGGGATTATAGACATCAAGGAAAGCGCACAGGTACAGGGTCATATATTTAAAGTAGCGATCCTGAAACAGTTCTATACCATGCACACTGCGGTCGAAAAATTCTGCATACAGGATACTGGTCTGACCACCGAGGCAGCGATGATCCCTCCAGGTATACGCTACTCTTCCCGGTGATGAGGCATGCACTTCCGGTGACGCGATCTCACGCAATTGCTCCCGTGGGGTTCCCCATGGGAGCAACACCTGGATATCCTCCAGGAAAATACCTTCGCTTAACCGAAATGGCAATGCCATGGCATTCCCTCAAATGGATAACTTCCCGGGCGGGCGAGTGTCCGCACGAGCCGACTCCGGGTGGAGGTGATGGTCTGTCGCGACCAAACCATATGTAGTCCGCGCCCTCCGCGGCGCGTGTTGTCGGAATACGAAACCGTGCCCGGCACCACCACCATCGGCCCTTTGCCGTTTCACCACACGGTGTAGAGATGCGAAAACCACGCGCCGCGGAGGGCGCGGACTACCTTACAGGTCGAATACGACTGATGTTATCTCCTCCCGGAGTCGGCTCGTGAGGACACTCGCCCGCCCAGACAGTGCTATATCTGGTACTAGTTCCGTAGCACGATCACCCAGTCCTGCTCATCCAGCGCCGGCGTTGTGCCTTCGCTGGCACGCATCTCTCCGGTGCGGGGGTTGCAGAGCGTGACATGATACGCGCCGGTGAGCGTGACGGCGCCGTCGCCCGCGCCGAGGTAGAGCACGGCGGCGCGGGCGTTGGCTTTGGCGAAGCATTCGCGCGGAGTATCTACGAACTCGGCGGCGTCGCGGGGTTCAAGGGTCCACCAATCCACCATCTCGTAGCACCGGCGCAGGTGCTGCAACTGCGCGGCGCCGGGGAGGTCCATCGCCTTCCACCAGGGGATGGGGTCGCCCCATTCCTTGAACTTGTCATCCTGTTCACTCTGGGTGGGATACCAGAGGCCGTGGGCGCCGTAGGTGAAGCCGAAGGAGCCGCTCTGTACCGCCTTGTAGGCGTTGCGGCGCACCACGGCGTCATCGAAGCCGAAGATGCCCTCGTAGGTGGTTTCCGCTTCCAGCAGCGGCAGGGCCGGGTCGTCGGCGTAAATCGCGCGGTAGAACTCCGCCGCCGGGCCGCTTTTCCCGTGGCCGCCCTGCAGCATGATGAAGTCGTACCAGGGCTGCGTCCACGCCTGGCGCCGGTCGCCGCCGTGCCACCAGGGATGGACGGTCATCGCCCGCCGGTAGGGGTCGTGGTCCTTGATGCGCTGCCCCAGCGCCAGCACGCGCTCGATGCGGGCGAGGTCGGTCTCGGTATAGTCCCCCTCGTTGGAGGCCAGATTATACTCGCCGCAGATGAGCCAGCCCACCGCATACGCGCCGTAGCGCGCCACCACGTAGCGCCAGGCGCGCCACAGCTCGTCCAGCGTGGGGATATCCAGCCCGTGGTGAAAGCCCAGGCCGATGACGGGGATGATGCCGGCGTCGTTGGCGTAGGCGACGTAGCGGTCCACCTCCGCCCAGTAGGCGGCGTTGAAGGTGCCCGTGTAAAGGTCCGCATATCTCCCGCCCACGCCGCTGCTGCCGAGGAAGGCCCACTGCACCACGGAAAAGCCCTGCGCCGCCCGCCGGTCAATGAGCGCGCGGTACATGGAGGGGATCTCCGGCCGGTTCGCGCCGTCGAAGGGCATCAGGTGCGACGGGCAGAACCACCAGGTATCGCCCAGCCAGAAAAACGGCGCGCCGTCGGCGTAGGCGAGGTGGCGGCGGTTCTCGCTCACACGCAAAAACCCGCCGTGACGGTACAGCGGGTTGTCCCCCTCCGCGGGGCGGACAGTGAACGACCCGCGCTGTCCGTCCAGCCCGGCGTCCTCCGCGCAGACGGTGCGGTAGCGCCATTCGCCGGGCAGCGTCGGCGTGACGCGCGCCTGCCAGCCCGCGCCGTCGTAAAACGCCGGGACGCGCAGCACAGCGCCGCCGGGGCCGGTGAATTCGGCGGTCATGGCGACATCGAGGGGGTGCTCATGCGCCGCCGCGGGGGTGAAAGTGAGGGTCGCGACGCGCCACTGGATGAAGCCGGACATATAGATTCCTCCGGGGGAGGGAATTCGCTGTGGAGGAGGGTGTTCCTGCCGCCGTGATGCATCGCCCAGGCGCGCTACGGGTGCACCAGCACTTTCAGCGCCAGATGCACGGCCACCACCGCGGCGGCGACGACGGCTGCCGGGCCGAGGAGCGGCGGCAGGGTGCGGTGGAGGCGGGTGTTGAAGTGTTCGTTGGTGACGAGCAGGCAGACGTGGACGGGCGAGAGCATCATGCCCAGGTAGCCGAAGCCGTAGGCGAGGGCGGCGGTGCTGAGCAGGGCGCCGAAGGCGGGGTCGGGGCCGAGGAGGCTGATGACGATGGGGAAACTGGCGCCGACGAAGCCGAAGGCGACGCCCATGGTGAGGCCGCTGATGAAGGGGATGAGGATGGTGACCGCCCACAGCGGGATGCCCCAGGCGTGCAGCTCGGCGTCCATCACGCCCATCAGCGTGCCGCCGGGCAGTTTGGCGTTGATGAAGGCGCTGTAAATCTGCATGGCGGCGATGATGCCGGCCATGGTGGCGGTTTTCGGGGAGAGGAGGATGGTGCGCCACGCGGCGCGCGGCAGCGGGCGCTGGCGCTGCAGCGCGAGCATGGCCGCCAGCACCCCCAGGCCCATGGGGATGAAGTCGCTCATGGGGGGCAGCGCCCAGATGCGGCTCAGCGCGGCGTAGCCCACCCGCGCCAGCGTGTAGACGGCGACCACCACGATGATGGGGGTGAGGAGGCGCGGCAGGGAGGCGCGCGGCGCCGCGTCCGCCGCGTCGCCGATGGCCTCCGCCGGCTGCACCCGCCGCAGCAGGAAGAGATAGCCCGCGCCCAGGCAGGCGACGGTGAGCGGCAGGCCGTAGAGCATCACCTGCCAGACGGCGAGCCCGCTGAGCTGCATGGCGAGGAGGACGCCGGGATACATGGGCCACCAGCATTCCCAGACATGGCGGAACCAGTAATTGATCTGCGACTTCAGGTCGGGGAGGAGGGCGCCGTCGGGATCGCAGCCGGCCACCAGCGGGGCGGAAAAGACCGCGCCGCCGGGCATGGGCAAAAAGCCAATGAGCGCCGGCAGCGCGGCGAGGGCGGTACGATGGGTGAAGCGCCGCCGCACGGCGCCCACCAGGTCGCGCATGGCGCCGGCGGCGTCCATCTGGTTGCCGAGGCCGATGACCAGATAGAGGGCCGCGAGCAGCAGCAGGCTGCCCGGCGCGGCGAGCGCGGCGCCGGCGATGGCGGCCGCTTCCAGCGGCGCGCGGCCCGTCCACCCCGCCAGCGCCACCGCGCCGATGAGGATGGCGAAGAGCAGCGGCGTGCGCAGCAGATTCGCCATCAGGATGATGGCCAGCGAGCCGAGGACTTTGACCAGCGCCGGGGCCGCAAGGAGCGCGTCGAGCATGACGGCCTATTGTAGCAGAAGATGTCAACAAATGGGCGGGCGAGCGTCCTCGCGAGCCGACTCCGGAGGGAAGTCTTATTCGTCGTCATCACGAGATAGCCTATCTCATGAACACGACATGCCATCACTTCCATCCGGAGTCGGCTCGCGAGGACGCGCGCCCGCCCAATAAAGAAGACGCGCGCCCGCCCGCGAAAACGCCCCCCGCCCGGTGGTGAGGGGCGAGGGGCGTTGATGGGTCACCGTATCGCGGGTTATTTCACCGTGATGCTGACGATGGCATCGCCGACGGCGATTTTTTCCACCACGTCCATGCCTTTGATGACTTTGCCGAAGACGGCGTATTCGTCATCGAGGAACTCCGTCTTGTCGAGGGTGATGTAGAACTGGCAGCCGGCGGAGTTCGGGTCCTGCGCGCGGGCCATGGCGAGGGCGCCTTTGACGTGGCGCAGCGTGGGGGAAATCTCCCGGTTGATGGTGTAGCCGGGGCCGCCGGTGCCGTCGCCGTTCGGATCGCCGCCCTGTACCACGAAGCCGGGCTCCACGCGGTGGAAATTCAGGCCATCGTAAAATTTCGCCTGCGCGAGCTTGACGAAGTTCGCCACGGTGAGCGGGGCGTCTTTCCCGTAGAGCTCCACGGTGATATCGCCCCTGGCGGTCTTGATGACGGCGGCCCGGGTGCCGGCCTTCTTCGCGGCGTCAATCTCCTGCTGCGTGGGCGCCGTGTACTTGCCGGCGGGCACTTTCGACGGGGGCGGCTTGGGGGTGAGGGCCTCGATGGTCGCCTCGGTGGCGCCCACCGCCAGCACCTGGGTGCCGTCGGGGGAGATGCTGTAGTCGAGCACCATCAGGTGCGGGGCGATGGCCTTCGGCTCGCCGCCGGCGACGGGCACGGCGTAGAGCTTGCGGTCGCGCAGGAAGAGGACCGTCTGGCCGTCCGGGGTGAATTGCGGCGCCATGTCCGGCCCCACGGTGAGCGGGGTCTTCTCCGAGCGGTCCGTCTTCACCAGCATCAGCCCCATCTGCGGCAGCGCCAGCGCCAGCGTCGTGCCGTCCGGGCTGAAGGCGTAGGCCGGGCCTTCCATCACCGCCGGCAGCGGATCGTCGGCGTGCAGCGCGGCGCCGTCCGCCACCTGCACCTGGCGCAGCGACACCGACTCCAGCATCTTCTCTTCGGTGAAGGTGGGCACCAGCACCAGCGCGGTGGCGCCGTCGGGGCTGAACGCGCTCAGCAGACCCTCGCCCAGCGCTTTGTCGCCGGTGCCGTCGGCGTTCATCACGTGCGCGGTGAGCTGCTGGTCCGTATCAATGGCGGTATAGGCGATGAGCTTGCCGTCCTGGCTCACCTGCGGGCGGGCGCCGGTGGCCAGCGTGGTGATCTCGCCTTGCGCGTCAATGCGGCAGAGGCCGGGCAGCGGGGGCGCGGCGGGGTCGGCGTTCGGGTTCAACTGCATGATGAGCACCGCGCCGTCGGGGCAGGGCACGGGGGCGGCGCTGATGAGGCCGTCCTTGCCGGCGGCGGCGGTGAGGTTGCTGCCGTTGGGGCTGTCGAACTTGCGGGTGTAGACGTCGAAGCCGCGCTCATACAGCAGCGAGGCGCCATCCGCCGTGAAGCGCGCGGTGCGCAGGTTCATCAGCGTGCGGTTCATCATGTCATAGGTGAGCTGCTTCGCGCTGCCGTCCGCCAGCGACACCAGGAAGATGTCCAGGCTCATCTTGCGCACATCGTCCGGGGTGCCCATCTGCGGCTCCATGGGCAGGGTGACGGTCACGCCGTCGAAGGTCACCGCCATCGTCAGCATGTCGTCGCTGATTGTCGCCGTGCCGCCCAGCGCGGTGACGCAGGCTTCGGCGGGCACGAAGCCCAGCGTGGCGTAGAGGAAGGGCGCCATCGGCAGGGTGATGGGCTTGCCGTCCTGCTTCGCCTCGATTTTCCCCAGGGAGAAGGTGAACGTCTTCTCGCCGCGGGTGAGGGTGATGATCCCCTTGGCGGAGGTGACGGTGGCGCCGCACAGCTCGGCCAGCGCGCGCGCCGACACCATGCCGGCCTTCGCGAAGACTAACACCGGCGGCGCCTCCGGCACCACCGTCATCGGCGCCGCCGCGCCGGCCAGCAGGCCGCCGAGCGCGAGCGCGCACCAGACCACTACCATCGTGAAACGCATGCCGTTATCCTTTCAAGCGAGGACTGAATCGTGAACGCGGGAAGCATCAGCGGTATACCCAGAATCCCTTTCCCCTATTACACGCCGGGGAAAGGCTTTCCTGCCGTGAGATGAAGATCCGGTGCCTGAAAAGGTTGTGCGGCATTCCGCCAGCGGGGGTGTCCCGGTGACTACCCCCCAAAATGATGCATTTTCGCCAAACGGGGGGTAGTCGTGTTCCGGAAGCGTCGCACGCCGCGCCGCTGCGTGCCGCACGACGAACGGGGTTTGGTGGCGCCGGGTGCACAGGCGGACGTGCCATCCTGGCGGCGTGGGCCGTCCTCCCCCTCTCTGAAATAGCGCCGAATGAAACGGACGCTATGGCGCCGCGGCGCGGGGAATCCCGGTGGAGCGGCGGACCACCAGCTCCGTCGGCACCACGCGATGCTCGTCGCGGTCGCCGTCGGCGGCGATGCGCCGCAGGATGAGGCGGGCGCCCTCGCGGCCCAGCTCGACCAGCGGCATCCGGACCGTCGTCAGCAGGTTCTCCCCGTACGTGTCGAGCATCGGCTCGGTATCGTCGTGCCCGATCAGGCTGTAATCGTCGGGCACCCGCCAACCGGCGCGGCTCAGCGTATACCAGGCGTGCAGCGCGTTGGCATCGTTGGAGGCCAGCAGCGCGGTGATCTCCGGGTGCGCGCGCAGGTAGGCGATGAAGTCGTGATCCACCGTGGCGGCGGGATAGGCCGCCGCCAATTCCGCCAGACTTTTCACCGCCGTCTCGGGCCGCGTCCACCCCAGGCGCAGGGGATACGTCGCGAGATGCGCCGCCGGGTCGAGGCCCCGCGCCTCCAGCGCCCGGCGGAGGCCCGCCAGGCGGCGGGCCTCCAGATCGCGCAGCGGATTGCCCACGAATTGCAGCAGATGGCGGTGGCCGAGGTCCAGCAGGTGCGAGGCGGCGTGATACGCGCCCGTTTCGTCGTCGCTGATCACGGTGGAACACGCCGAGACGCGGTGGATGAGGTTGACGATGGGCCGGTCGCCGAAGTGAGTGTTCGCCCGCAGGTGGTCGAGCAGCGGCGGAAGCTCCTCGGGGAGTTCGGTGAGGATCAATCCGTCCACGTCGCCGTGGCTGAAGACGGGGGGCAGGCGGACAATGGTACCGTCCACGGCATCGGCATAGGCGGTGACCAGCGTATATTGCTGCGCGGTCAATTCCTCCAGCACCCCTTCGAAGATGGCGGTGAAATACGCGGAGCGCGCGAATTTCGGCGGTAGGATCAGCGCGACGATGCGCGTTGACGCGCGCGTGCCGTAGCGCAGGGAAATCAACCGGCGGGCGACATCATGCCGCGCCGGGTCATACCCCAGCTCCTTGGCGGCCGCCTGGATGCGCTGCGTGGTGGCCCGGCTGATGCGCGGGTCTTCGCGCAATGCCAGCGAGACCGTGCCCACGGTGACTCCACAATGTTCGGCGACATCCCGTTGGGTGACTGAACCTCCCATACGCGCTTTCTTCATCTCCGGGCCATTATAGCACGCCCCTCCGTCACTGCGCGCGCGAAAAGACGAAATCCGTCGCCGACACGCGGGCGGCAGTGTTGCGATAGGCGGCGGTATAGATGGCGATTTTACTCTGACCCATGAGGCTGGCAATATTCAGCATGCCCGCCGTGCCGACGTCGCCCGCCCCGGTCGCCGTCAGCAACATTTCCTCGCCGCGCAGCACCGCCAGGCGCACGCGTTGCGCGGGATAGGTCTGTATGGGCTGAAAATTGGTCGCCAGCAGCGTCTGGAACCGGACGGGGGCCTTGGGCCCGATCCGGGTGCGGGTGGCATCCACTTGTGCGGAGAGCTCCCACCAGGCTTCGCGCAGATACTGGTTAAACATACCGCTGACCATCAGCGACGGCGCATGGGCGGGCGCGTCAGGGGTGGCACTGCCATAGCTACTGCCGGTGAGGTCCACGCTGCCCGTCTCGAAAAAGGAGACGAACCAGGTGCCCCGAACAAAGAGGTTCGCCGTGGCGGAGGTTGGGAGAGAAGTACTTCCCGGATTGGCTGCCCAGGTCAAGGTGAAATCCACCACCAGGTCGGGGAGCGGATCGGTGGGCTGCTGGCGATACGCGCCCTCCGGCATGTCCAGCAGCGCCGCGCGCACCCACCTTTCGCGCGGATCTCGTAAGCCATCATTATTGGGGAAAGCGCTCGGCGGCACCCGTAAGTCAGCGGGAATGATAGTGATGTTCCAGGGGTAACACTGCTCGCCGGGCAATTCCGCGAACGCTTCCGTGCGGAAGAACTGGTACCCCTGCCGCAACAGCGCCACCACGGGGACGGCGACATCGCCCGCCGGCACATACGCCGCATGCCCATCGGCGCACGCCAGCACCACCCCGCCCTGATGCCGCGCGGAGATATCCTGCGTGAGCCGGTTGAGCGCCGCATTCGCCCGACGCGTCGTCGGCTCCAGATCCGTCACCAACACGGTGTTGGCGGGCGTCGTGATGTCGCCGAGGGCGACGCCGAACAGCCACCGGTTGAACCCGTACTCCGGCTGATCGGTGCCCGCGCGCCCGCTCTGGGTGGGACAATCGTAAATGCTGGGTTCGTTATAGGCGGCGAGCACCCCCGACCAGGCCCGACTCCCCGAATCGGGGAAAAAGGTCTCATCGTGATCCTGTACGTACATGCTGATCGCCACCGCGATCTGCCGCTGATTGTTCAAACAGGCTGTCTGCCGCGCTTTTTCCCGCGCCCTGGCGAAAACGGGAAACAGGATCGCCGCCAGCACCGCGATAATGGCGATGACGACCAGCAGTTCGATGAGGGTGAACCCGCCGGGATGAACGCCGCGTCGCGCGGCAATAGTGGTGCCGGTAGACATCTTTGCTCCTCCAATCATCAATTAAAACGTATTGATAAGCCATTGTACTACCGCAATATCAGCATGTCAACCTGAATCCTCGCTCCCTCCCGGATCAGTGTTCGTCAGCCGGGTTTCGCGTGCGATTTTTTCCATCACACTGCACCAACCCGCTGGGTGTCTCTCTTGTCGGTCTCGTGGTGCGACGCCCGCGTCGCGCCGCGGCGGTCGTATGTGGTGCGGACGGGCGGTGTGCGGTTGTCAGGGAACGGCGGGAGGATAGTATAAAAACGTTTGTTTGCAAATGGGGACGCCGTGCTGGTGGGCAATGCGGCCCTCACCCCCCCCTCTCCCAGCGGGAGAGGGGGGGGTGAGGGGGACCGTCTCACTCGCTAAATCCCATAAATCAAGGTTCAGACGTCTTGACAACCAAACAAAAGTATGCTATACTGCCGCCTGTACTGTGGTAACACAAGATCGTTTGGCCATGCTTCCCGTTCAGGTGGAAAAGACGTATCACCCCGCATTTTGAAAAATAACGTTTTGTGCGGGGTGATACGCCGGCCTTTGGAGTGCGGCGAGCATCGCCGCTTTCCTTGTATGAATGGGAAGGGATATTGGCGTCGTGACCGCGCGTAGAAAGAAAGCGGCGATGCTCGCCGCACTCACTCCAAAAGGGGCCGTTACAGGTAAGCAATTACGCCATACCACAGTGGATGACGGCGATGCCGAAGAGCATCCGATCAATGGTGATGTCGCGCAGGCCGGCGCCGCTCATGATGTGCGCCACGGCCTCCGGGTCGGGGTACTGGCGCACCGATTCGGCGAGGTAGGCGTAGGCGGCGGGATCGGCGCCGCAAAGGCGGGCGAGGAGTTGGGGCACGCGGGTGAAGTAGAGGAAGAAGGAGCCGGCGAGGAGGGGCGAGGGGGGCCGGTTGATCTCCAGCGACACCACGCGCCCGCCCGGTTTCGCCACCCGGCGCATCTCCGCGTAAAGGCGCTCCAGGCTGGCGACGTTGCGGTTGCCGAAGGCGATGGTGACGGCGTCAAACGTGCCGTCGGGGAAGGGCAGCGCCAGCGCGTCGCCCCGCACGTAGGTGAGGCCGTCCGCGCGGGCGCGCGCGGCCGCCAGCATCTCGCCGCTGGCGTCCAGGCCGATCACTTCCGCGCCCGTGCGCGCCAGCGCGCGCGCCACGTCGCCGGTGCCGGTGCACAGGTCCAGCGCGCGCAGGCCGGGCGCCAGGGCGCAGCGCTCCACCAGCGCCCGCCGCCAGCGCGCGTCCATCCCCAGGCTGATGAGGCGGTTGAGCCGGTCATAGCGCCGGGCGATGCGGTCGAACATCGCCCGGTTCACCCGCGCTTTCTCTTCGCGGCCGTCATCGGTGGTGGGGTATTGCTCGGTCATGGGTGCGCCCATAAGAGGTGTTCCCCGCCGGCCCGCATTTCACCTGCGCGCCGTAGACTCCAGTATTATTCACCGGTGGGAGCGGTGCTGCCCTTCCACTGGGACTGACTGCGCATGGCCGAGTCCGCGCACGGTAGTAAAAGCAAGGCAAGCGAGGCAGGGAGCACTCCGCCTGGCAGAACGGAACCGATGACGGGGCGTGTGCGATTTTTTCGGGAACGTGTGCAGATTTGGCCATGCGGAGTCAGTCCCAGTGCGCAGTCAGTCCCGGCAGGACCGGGAGTTCACGAAAAATATATGCCATCGTTATCGCGCGTTCATCGCGCGGGCTGTATACTGGAATCATGCGATACCTGTGCTTCATTGGGCTGGCATTGACCGTTCTCGCCGCCGCGGAGGTGCCGGCCTGGCTGGTGCATGACCGGACCCTGGTGGCCGTACGGCCGCTGATGGAAGGCCTGGGCGGCGCGGTGGACTACCATCCGGCGACCGCCACCGCCGCCATCACGCTGGGGAGGGTCCGGCATGACCTGACGATGCCCACGGACGAGGTGACGCGGACCCTGCTGCGCCAGCCGCGCGGCACGATGATTTACCCGCTGCGCGCGCTGCAGGCGATGTTCGCCTTCAACCTGGCGCTGGACGCGCGGACGATGACGATGACCGTCTGGTCCGGCGATCACCGGCTGACATTGCGCCCGCGCGTGGTGCCGTTCCCGAAACCGGCCTCCCCCGGCATTCACGCGTTGATTGACGCGCAAGAGGGCTGGCTCATCGGCGGCTGCGCGGGCGGGCGCTGGTGGAACGACGATCCGATGGCCTCCCATCAGGTCTACGAGACCCATTACCGCCGCTATCGCCTGACCGGCGAAATCGGCGCGGTGGTCGGGGGGCGCACCCACGCGACGGAGGAGACCTACGGCATCACGTTATCGCTGTCGCGCCCCGCGCCGGCCGTGGGGGATACCCTGGGCCTGCACGCCGGGTGGAACGCCATGCCGCGCTTGCCGGTCATCCTGAACCCGGACGGACCGATGCCCCGGATGATCGCGCGGGCGGTGCTGCGCGCGCATGGCCTGCCCAATGCGCCGGTGCGCGTGACCTAGGCGCTGCAGGTTGACCTGTGGGGCGACGGGCGCTACACCACCATCGTCAGCGCCGGCTACCCCGCGTCCATCCGCCGGCGTGACTGGGGTGAAGCCGGCGATTACGGCTTCACCGCCGTGCGCACCCCGACCCGGCAGGGCTGGCGCGTGCTGCTGCTGGAAGGCGCCTTCTGCCCCACCTGGCGCGGCGAAGGCGAAATCCTGCTCCCGCGCATCGCCGGCGTATTGGACGTGGATGGCGACGGCGCGCTGGAGATCGTCACCGGCCAGCAATTCTACGAAGGCCGCGGATTTGCCGTCTATCGCGTCACGGATGGGCAGGCGTACCGGCTGTTTCGCAGTTACGCCGGGGTGTAATACCGTGTGCCTTCGCGCGCCCGGTGCGTGCTCAGGCCACACGCGCCGTCACTCCGGGAACTCGAACCCCGCCAGGCGCAGCTGCCGCGCGGCTTGGTCCGCGCCGCGGCGGGCGGCGCGCTCCGCCAGGCCGGGGGTGACGCCGGCGGGGAAGTCGGGGCACGCCGCGAGCAGCGTGGAAAAGACCGTGGCCCCGTAGGTTTCGCCGGCGCGGTTGGCGTTCACCGGGCCTTCGACGGGGTGCGCGGGGATGGCGTATTCGCGCGCGCCGAGGAGCAGGCGGCTGCCGCGGGCGCCGTCGGTGACGGTGATGACGGGCACGTGGGCGCGCATGGCATCCCCGCCGTCGAGGTGCGCCCACTCGAGGGCGTTCAGCGTGAGATAGTGGATACGCGGGGCCAGCGACGCCAGCGGCACGGTGGCATCGCGCACGTTGCGCAGGGCGGGGGCGCACAGCACCGCCGCTCTGGGCTGCCGGGCCAGCACCGCCGCCATGAAGACGTTCGGCGCGCCGCAGAAGACGAGGGCGTCCGCCGCCTTCGCCAACTCGTGATCCTCCGCGGTCGGCATCCAGCGCACCAGCGCCCGGCGCACGCCCACCGCCAGCTTGTCGCCCCGCGCGGAGAGGATCACCAGGCTGGTATCGCTGGGGCAGTCCGGCAGCAGGGCGGGGACGACGTGCACGCCCATCTCGCCCAGCGCCGCCCGCACCCGCGCGCCGACCGCGTCCTCCCCGAACGGCGCGGACAGCGCGGCGCCCAGCGCCAGCGCGTAGCCGGCGCCCATGCCGCCGGGCTGCACGCGCACGCGCGCGACCGCATGCTCGCCGACGGCGGGGTCCTCCCGTCCCACCCGCGACAGCACCGGCTCCGCCAGCGTGAAATGCGCCGCTTCGCTTGCCGCGTCGGGCGGCAAGGGGAAAACGAGGTGGTCGCCCGTCGGCCCGTCAAGGGTGATGCGGCCATCTGCGCGCGGCGCGCGGGCGGCCGCCGGCAGGCTCTGGTCGAGGGGCACGGCGGCCAGCGGGCCGGAGATTTCCACCACCACGTCCAGGTACGCGGGGCCGAAAATGAGGATGCGCTTATCCATGACGCTGCGGCATGGCGACCAGCGCGGTGAGCGGATCGGCGGGCGCGGGCGCCTCGTCCTCGAGCACGCGCAGCGTCATGGCGATTTCCGTGCAGTTGGAGAATTTCGGGCAGCGCACGCACTCGCTCCACACCTTGCGCGGGAGGGTATTGCGGTCTACCTCGCTGAAGCCGAGCTTGCGGAAGAACTCCGGCTGATAGGTGAGGCAGAAGAGCTCGGCGACGCCCAGCCGGCGCGCGTCCTCGATGCACGCCTCCACCACCCGGCGGCCGTAGCCTTTGCCCTGGCACTGCTCGGCCACCGCCACGCTTTTCACCTCGGCCAGATTGGCCCAGTTCACGTGTAGGGCGGCGCAGGCGGCGATCTCGCCGTCCTCTTCGATGACGAAAAAGTCGCGCAGATATTCGTACAGTTCATGCAGCGCGCGGGGGAGCATCTCGCCGCGCTCGGCGAAGCGGTTAATGATCCGCTGCATGCCGACGACATCCCCCACCAGCGCCGCGCGCAACCGGGCTGCCATGTGGCTATTGTAGCAGAGAGGGGGGAGAAGCGTCCAACGGGGGGGGGGGCGCAGGTGGCGCGGACGACCTGGAGGCGCCGAGGTAGGGGTTAGGGGTGAGGGATTAGGGATTAGGATAGGAGTAAGAGGTAGAGGATATGATGTCATCCCGAAGGGATCGAAGCCGCCCGCGTCGGCGCCGTCCGATTCCCGTGGGGCGCCCCCGGTCAAGATGGCGAAGCGAGGCGCAACGTGACGGCCCGCTACCCCTAACCCCTAATCCCTCCCCCCTACTTCGACGCCTCCAGCATGCGCGCGATGCAGCGGCGGGCGCGGTCGGCGACGTCGGCGGGGATGTCCACCGGGTATTGCAGGTCCTGCAGCGCCCAGAGGACTTTCTCCGGGGTGATCTTTTTCATATTCGGGCAGAGGGCGACGCCGGCGACGTGGTGGAAGCGCTTCTCCGGGTTCTCCGTGCGCAGACGGTGCAGCAGGCCCTCCTCGGTGGCGACAATGAACTCCGCCGCCGGGTCCTCACGGGCGAGGCGCAGCATGCCGCTGGTGCTGGCGACGATATCGGCAAGGTCGAGCACGGGCATGGGACATTCGGGGTGGGCCATCACCTTCGCGCCGGGGTGCGCCCCGCGGGCGGCGAGGACGTGCGCGGGCAGGATGCGGTTGTGCGTGGGGCAGTAGCCCGGCCAGAGGATGAGGGTTTTCTCGGTGTGCTGCTGCACCCACGCGCCCAGGCAGCGGTCAGGCACGAAGAGGATGGTGTCGGCGTCGAGGCCGTTGACGATCTTCACCGCGTTCGCCGAGGTGACGGCGATGTCGCACTCCGCCTTCACCGCCGCCGAAGTGTTCACGTAGCAGACCACCGGCACGCCGGGGTACTGCGCCTTCATCTCGCGCAGGCGCTCCGGGGTGACCATCTCCGCCATCGGGCAGCCGGCGCGCGGGTCGGGGTGCAGCACCAGTTTGTCCGGCGCCAGCAGTTTTGCCGTCTCCGCCATGAAATCCACGCTGCAAAACACCACCACCTCGACATCCGCGAGCTGCGACGCCTTGATGCTCAGCTCCAGCGAATCGCCCACGTAATCGGCGATCTCCTGCACCTCCGGGCGCTGATAATTATGCGCCAAGATGATCGCCTTGCGCTCCGCGCGCAGACGTGCGATCTCCGCTCTCATCTCCTCGTCCATCGCCGCACCCCCAGCCATATTGTAGCGCGATTCGCGACGGATTGCCTAGTCGCGGCGCTGGCGCCATCGCGCCGGACGTGGCATAATAGCCGCCGTGAGAATCCGACCCTTCCCGCGGCCCCTGCCATCCACCGCGCAGCGCGCGATTGCCGTGCTGCGCGGCCTCCTCGTCGGCTGGCTGCTCTTCACCGGCATGTGGTCGGGGCCGTGCATCGGCGCCACGCTGCGCTATCCGAACGGCATGCTGCTGGCGGAAGCGGCGCTGCTCGTGCTGCTGCTGCTGCCCGGCGGGCGCCGGCCGCGCGACTATCCCTTCCTGTGGCCGTGTCTGGCGGCGCTGGGGGTGGTGCTGCTGGCGACGCTGGCGCGGACGTGGGCGCGGGATGTGCCCTTTGAATGGCTCTCCCTGTGGATCCTCGGCGAGCCGATGCTGCGCGGCGCGCTCATCTTCCTGGCGCTGGCGGGACAGCCGCGCGGCGACCGGCTGGCGTGGGGGGCGCTGCTGGCGGGCATCGGGGTGCTGGCGGCGGCGGTGATCGTGCAGCACGTCACGGGGGTGACGCGCTGGTATCCCGACCTCGACGCCGGCTGGGCGAGCGGGTTCCGTCCGGTACCCGATAGCGGGGCGTGGACCACCCCGCGCGCGCAAGGGCTCACCTCCTACATCAACCTCACCGCGGCGCTGCTGGCGGCGGCGCTGCCGGTCTGGCTGCTGCCCGCCGCCCGCGGGCGCCTATCGTCTCGCTGGGCGCGGGCGGCGGTGTTCGCCGGCGGGCTGCTAGTGGCCGCCGCGCTCTGGTATACCGGGGCGCGCGGGCCGCTGCTGGCGGTGGGGGCCGTCGCCTGCCTGCTGCTGGCGTGGTATTCATGGCCGTGGGGCCTCAGCGCGGTGGCGGCGCTGGGGCTGGCGCTCACCGCCGCCTGGCCGGGCAAGGGGCTCTGGGCGCTGGGGGCGTTGGGCATGGCGGCGCTGCTCACCGTCGCCGCGCGCGCCTGGCGGCTGCGCCACGTGACCCCGCTCATCCTCGCGCTGGCGCTGGTCGGCGGGGTGCAGGCGGTGGATGTCTACGTCCTGGACCTGCCGCTGGGCTGGCGCGTGGCCGAGCACGGCATGGCGGACAGGGCGCGGCTGCGCATCTACCGCCACGCGCTCACCGTCATTGCCGCCGCGCCGCTGTGGGGGGTGGGCGACACGGAAGCCGCCGCTCAGGTGATCCGCACGCCATATCCCCGCCCCATTGACCTGCCGCACACTCAGCGCAATTTCCATAATCAGCCGCTGCAGTGGGCGGCCGCGCAGGGGATACCCGCCGCGCTGGCGCTCTCGCTGCTCGTCCTCGGCGTCACCGGCTGGCTGTGGCGGCGCGGCCTGCGCCTGCGCCGCGAGCGGACCCTCACCGCCATCCTCGCGCTGGCGCTGGCCGGCGCCAGCGCCACTTTCCTCCTCACCAACCTCCCCGAGGCCCACTTCTGGCGCATCGAAGGCGGCGGCTTCTTCTGGAGCCTGGCCGCGGTGGGGGCGGCGATGGTGTGGAAGGCCGGGGAGTCATCAGGCCGGTAACCCATTCACCAGGTAGTCCCGCCAGCGGATGCAATCCATGCCGGCTCGCGGGGACGCTCGCCCGCCCAGGGCGCGGATGCAGGCCAGGTCACCAATCCATCCCGTTCGTCGTGAGGCATGCAGCGGCGCGGAGTGCCGTGCGCATCTACCGCCGGTTGCGCACCAGGGGGACAGTCCCGGTGAACGGCCTGTGGATCATCCGGTCACGACGTGCAGGGGGACAGTCCCCCTGGTGACGGCACTCCCCCCTTCGCTCAAGCTATGGGGGACAAGCCGCTCCGTTGCGTGGCGCACGAGCAACGCGCCGAGGCGAAATCATGCACCAGGGCACGCGACCGCTCACCACGCCGCCCGCAGCTTCGGGCGCGGCGCTTTCGCCACTTCCTCCTCGATGATGCGCAGGCGGTCGAGGACTTCGTCGAGGATGTCGAGGGTGGTGGGCACGTCGAGATTCTGCGTGTAGATGGTCGCGCGGCCGACGGTGAAGCCGGGGGCGGGCAGGCCGCGGTCGCGCCAGGACTGCGCCTCGCGCGTCAACTGGCGCACCGCCTGGGGGGACAGCGCGCGGTCGTCGCGCAGGCGCAGCACGACCGCACCGCGCTCGGTGCCGATGTACGTCACCCCGGCGTCGCGGCAGCGCAGCTTCACCCCCACCACGCGGAAGAGGTGCTCGGCCGGCGCGGGCAGCGGCTTGCCGAAACGGTCGAGGATTTCCGCGCGCAGCTCGTCGGCGAATTTCGGGTGGCGCACCGCCGCCAGCCGCCGGTAGAGATCAATGCGCTGGTTGAGATCGGGCACGTAGGCCTCCGGCAGGAAGGCGTCCAGCGGCAGGTCCATCTGCACGTCCACCTCCGGCTCCACCACCTCGCCGCGCACCAGGCGCACCGCTTCCTCCAGCATCTGGCAGTACAGGTCGTAGCCCACCGCTTCCAGCACGCCGCTCTGCTCGGCGCCCAGCAGGTTGCCCGCGCCGCGTATCTCCAGATCGCGCAGCGCCACTTTGTAGCCGGAGCCGAGCGCCGCGAACTCCTTCAGCGCGGCGATGCGCTGCTGCGCGGTCTCGGTGAGCTTTTTGCGCGGCCGCCAGGTGAGATACGCGTAGGCCTGCCGGTCGCTGCGTCCCACCCGCCCGCGCAGCTGGTAGAGCTGGGCGAGACCAAAACAGTCCGCCTCGTTGACGATGAGGGTGTTGGCGTTCGGAAAATCCACGCCATTCTCGATGATGGTGGTGCAGACGAAGACATCGAACTTGCGCTCGTAAAAATCCATCATCAGCCGGTCGAGCTCGCCCTCGGCCATCTGGCCGTGGCCCACCGCCACCCGCGCCTGCGGCACGAGGCGGCGGATGTGCTGGGCGACGTGCTCGATGGAGGAGACGCGGTTGTGCAGCACGAAGACCTGGCCGTCGCGATCCAGCTCGCGCAGAATCGCCTCGCGCAGCACCTCGTCGTCCGCCTCCATCGCCAGCGTGCGCACCGGCATGCGGCCTTCCGGCGGGGTGGTGATGAGCGACATCTCGCGCAGGCCGGCGAGCGCCATGTGCAGCGTGCGCGGGATGGGCGTCGCCGACATGGTGAGGAGATCCACCCCCGGCGCCAGCTTTTTGAAATGCTCCTTCTGCTTCACGCCGAAGCGCTGCTCTTCGTCAATGATGACCAGGCCGAGGTTTTTGTACACGACGTCCTGCGAGAGGATGCGATGGGTGCCGATGACGATATCCACCGCGCCGCCGACGATCTCATGCACGAGGCGATGCTGCTCCTGCCGCGGTACCCCGCGCGAGAGCAGCGCCACCCGCACCGGGAAGGCGGCCACGCGCTCGCGGAAGGTGCGGTAGTGCTGGGCGGCGAGCACAGTGGTGGGCGCCAATACCGCCACCTGCCGGCCGTCCATCACCGCCTTGAAGGCCGCGCGGATGGCGACCTCCGTCTTGCCGTACCCCACGTCGCCGCAGATGAGGCGGTCGGTGGGGTGCTCCATCTCCATGTCCAGCTTCACGTCGGCGATGGCGGTGAGCTGGTCAGGGGTTTCCTGCCAGGGAAAGCCTTCCTCCATCTCGCGCTGCCAGGGGCTATCCGGCGCGAACGCATGGCCGCGTTGACGGGCGCGCATCGCCTGGAGCCGCAGCAGTTGTGTGGCCAGCTCTTCCGTCGCCTTCTTCGTGCGTTTGCGGATGCGCTCCCATTCCCCTCCCCCCAGGCGGTGGACCTCCGGGGGATTGTCGTCGAGGCTCAGATATTTCTGCACGCGGTCGAGCTGGTCAATGGGCACGAACAGCTTGTCGGCGCCGGCGTAGTCAATCTGCAGGAACTCGCGCTCCACCCCCAGCACGTCGCGACGCACCAGCCCGACGTAGCGGCCGATGCCGTGGCTGATATGCACCACGTAATCGCCCGGCGTGAGCTGGCTGAGGCTGTGGATCTTCTGCCCGGCCGGCTGTTTGCGATGCAGGCCGCGGCGCTGCTTCTGCCAGCCGAGCAATTCGCTGTCGGTGAGCAGGGCGATGCCCACGGTGGGCAGCAGCACCCCCTCCGTCAGCGCCGCGCGGCGCACCACGACCGCCCTGGGCAGCAGCGGCCGGTCGGGCGCGGGCAGCGCGGCGTCGCCGGAAATGACCGCGGCGCCCGCCCCCGCCAGCGTCTCCGCCAACCGGTGCTCCTGATGGGTCGCCACCACCATCGCGTAGGCCTCGCGCGACCAGCGCGCCAGGTCCGGCGCGAGCTGCGACGGCGCGAGCGAGTAATTCGTCGGCGCATAGCAGGGCAGATCGAGATACGCGCCGTCGAGTAACCCCTCCTCACCCCCTCGCCCAGCGGGAGAGGGGCGTGCGGCGCCATCAATCTCACTCCCCCTTCCCTCCAGGGAAGGGGGAAGGGGGGTTAGGTCTTCCTCGATGACGCTTTTCACCGCCGGGTGGGTAAAACTCGCGTCCACGCCGGGCGGCAACAGGCTGAAAGCGACGGCGGGGAAGCGGGCCAGCCGCGTCAGCCCATCGGGCAGCGGCAGGTAGAGCGGCGCCGGCGCCGGCAGCAGCGCGCCGCGTGCCAGGCGGCTCTCTTCGAGCTGCGCGATGCCCTCGCGGAAGCGATGGAAGGCGTGGGCGATATGCTCCAGCTCGTCGAGGATGACCGCGGTCTCCTCGGGCAGGTAGTCGAGCAGCGTGGCGCCTTCGGGATACAGGTAGGGTAGATAGTATTCCACCCCGGTGAAGTACGACCCCTGGCGCAGCAGCTCCAACTCGTGCTCCACCTTCGCCGATAGCCGCTCGGCGGGGGAGAGCAGCTCGTCCCCGCCGTCCTCGCCGGGCAGGCGGATGGGCGCGTGAGAGATCGTCGTCAGGCGGGCGTCGAGCGCGGCGCGGATGGCGGGCAGCGCCGCCTCGGCCCGCTCCGGCGCCAGCAGCAGCTCGCGCGCCGGGAAGAGCGTGATCCTCTCCAGCGCGCGCGTGGAGCGCTGGGTCTCGGGCGCGAAGGCGCGGAGGGATTCGATGTCGTCGCCGAAGAACTCCAGGCGCACCGGCTCGCTCGCGGTGGAGGGATAGATGTCGAGCACCCCGCCGCGCAGGCTGAACTGCCCCGGCTGCTCCACCAGCGCCTCGCGCGCGTAGCCGGCGCCCACCAGCCAGGCGGCGAGCTGCGCGGGATCAATACGCTCGCCGACGGCGAGCGCGCGCACCGCCGCGCGCATGGCGTCCGGCGGCAGCGTGCGGTGCAGCATGGCGTCCGGGGTGACGATGAGCACCAGCGGCTCCCCCATCGCCAGCCGCGCCAGCACGGTGATGCGGTCGCGCACGAGCTGATAATCGGGCGAGGTTTCCTCGTACAGCAGGCCCTCCAGCGAGGGGAAGAGCGCCAGCGGCGCGTCGGAGAGCATGGCGGCGAGGTCGGCGAGCAGCGTTTCCGCGCGCTCCGGGCTGGGGGTGAGGATGAGCTGCACCCGCGCCCCGCGCGCCCGCGTCAACGCCGCCGCCGCCAGGCTCTTGCCCGTGCCGCGCACGCCGCTCACCCACTGCCGCCGCGCCCCGCGCGCAAACCCCTCGCGCACCGGCGCCAGCGCCGCGGATTCGGCGACAATCTGTGTGATATCGTAGAGCATCATTCGGTCCTGCAAACACACTCAGGGCACGCCGCAATCCTCCGCGGCGTACCCGAAATTCCCCCATATGGACGTGTGCACCATTATAGCACATCATCCTGAGTACAGCATCCGTCCCCGAAAAAGCTCGTTCGCAGACAGGGGCGCGGCAACACGGTCCGGACCAGCGGGCGTGCGCGACAGCGGAACAGGCGCGCCACCCGCGATGGCATCGGGGCAGGCTCCCCCAGCCCCCCTAGGTGGGGAGGGGAGCGTGATGCGGACAGAGGGCGACATGGAGAGACGGATCCATCCCACGGAGCCGGCGTAGGGGAATGGTAGTGGGCGTCTCGCCCTTCAGGAAAGCCCGGTAGCTGCGGAGTACAACTCCGCGGCCCCGGGTGCGGCGGCGCGACGGCGTCGCGCCCGCCAGCAGAATCGTGTATGATAGTGTGAGGCCGCTTCCCTGGCGTCCGGCTCCCTCCAGCAGTTGCAGGCCTGGATGGGGCAGACAGGAAAAGTGCCCGATTCCGGTCAGAAATCTCCTCCCCATCCTGTGAATTCCCGCATTACCCCCCCTTCATCATCTCCAGCGTCCGCTTCAGCCGGTAGCGGATCTCCGCTTTGCCCAGCACGGCCATCATGTGGAAAAGCGACGGGCCTTTGGCGCGGCCGCTGAGGGCGGCGCGGGTGGGATGGATGACCTTGCCGGCGCCCACGCCCAGCTCCTCGGCGATGCGACGGACGATCTCCTCCAGGCGCTCGGCGGTGATGTCGGCGTCCGGCAGCGCCTCCACCTGCTCCAACAGCGTGGAGAGGGCGGGGCGCACGTGCGCGGGCGCCGGGCGCAGCCACTGCGCCACCACCTCGTCGTCATAGGGGAAATTCGGGTTGAACAGGAACGACACGAGATCGGGGAACTCCGTCAGCGCGCGCGCCTTCTCCTGCTCCAGCGCGATGCACTGTTTCGCGAAGGCCTGCTCCTCCGGCACCGGCTGCGCCTGCAGGATGCCCGCTTTGATGAGGAACGGCTCTACCCGCGGGTAGAGGTCGTCAATCGCCAGCGCGCGGATGTAGACGCCGTTGAGCCAGCGCAGCTTTTCCAGGTCGAACACCGGGCCGGAGGTATTGAACCGCTCGAAGGTGAAGTTGGCGATGAGCTCGTTGAGATCGAAGATCTCCTTCTCCTCCGGGTGCGACCAGCCGAGCAGCGCGAGGAAATTGAGCAGCGCCTCCGGCAGAATCCCCTCCGCCTGGTACCAGTGGAGGGAAGTGTGCCCCTGGCGCTTGCTGATCTTGCTGCGGTCGGCGTTGCGCAGCAGCGGGAAGTGGGCAAATTGCGGCGCCTCCCAGCCGAACATGCGGAAGAGGGTGAGGTGCTTGGGCGTGCTGGAAATCCACTCCTCGGCGCGGGTGATGTGGGTGATCCGCATCAGGTGATCGTCCACCACCGTCGCCAGGTGGTAGGTCGGAAAACCGTCCGCTTTGATCAACACCTGGTCGTCAATGAGCGCGTTCTCAAAACTCACCGCGCCGCGGATGAGGTCGTGGAAAGTGGTCACGCCCTCGCGCGGCATCCGCATGCGGATCACGTGCGGCGCGCCGTCGCGGACGCGCCGGGCGGCCTCTTCGCGGGTCAGGGTGGTGAGGCAGCGGCGGTCATACATGGTGGCGTCGCCCGCCGCCTCCTGCGCCGCGCGCATCTCCGCCAGCCGCTCCTTCGTGCAGAAGCAGTAGTAGGCGTGCCCGGCGGCCACCAACTGGTCGGCGTAGTGCGTGTAGAGCGCCAGCCGCTCGCTCTGCACGTACGGGCCATACGGCCCGCCGATTTCCGGTCCCTCGTCCGGCTGGAGTCCCAGCCAGCGCAGCGCCTCCAGGATGGCGTGCGCCGAGGTCGCGTTGAACCGCTCGCGGTCGGTGTCATCCAGCCGCAGGATGAACTGCCCGCCGTGATGCCGGGCAAAGGCGTAGTTGAACAGCCCCATGTAGGCCGTGCCCACATGCGGATCGCCCGTCGGCGACGGCGCGATGCGTACGCGTACCGGTGTGTCAGTCATAGCGCCGTCATTGTACCAGAGAACGGCGCGGATGAGGAGGGAACGCGGGGGTGTCGCCGGACGGCGATGATGGTGTCTCGTGACGCCGCACCGCCGACATTGGTCACGGCGCGCCACACCTGGCGTCCGCCGGCCCTGTTCCGGCGTTTGCCGCCGGCATGGGCGGGATATGCCGTAACGGAAAGAGATGCGCCGGATGTACGAACCGGGTGATGACGAATGCGCCGCGATGCGGGGGGGCCGGCCGGCGCGCGCGTGCGGGCGCGCCGGGAGCGGCGAGGGATGCGCGCTGCATGGCATGCAGCACGGCATCCTCGCCGCGGTGTCTCACGAGCTGCTGACGCCCCTCACCGCCATGCAGGGCTATCTGTCGCTGCTCGCGCGGGGTGAGCTGGGCGCGCTCACGGCTGAGCAGGTCGCCGCCGTGCAGGTGGCGCTGGCGAACGCCGATCGGCTGCACCAGCTCATGACCGATCTGCTCGATTACGCCTCCCTCGCGCGCGACGCGCTGGCGCTGGATCAGGAGCCGCTGGAGCTCGCGGAGACCTTGGCCGGCGCGGTGCGGCGCGTCAGCCGGCAGGCGGCGGCGCGCCGCGTGCCGGTGCGGCATCGGCTGCCGGCGGCATTGGGGGTGGTCATCGGCGACCGCCAGCGGCTCGAGCGCGCCTTTGAACACCTGCTGGACAACGCGGTGAAATTCAGCGCCCCCGGCCAGAGCGTGCGGCTCTCCGTCGCCCGCCGCGGCGCCGCCGTGCGCGTGACGGTGCGCGATCAGGGCATCGGCATGTCCGCCGAGGTGATGCGCGGCGCCTTCATCCCCTTCGCGCAGGGCGACACCGGCCTCACGCGCCAGTATGCCGGTCTCGGCATCGGCCTCCCGCTGGTGGAAAAGCTCATCACCCTCCACGGCGGCCGCCTCAGCATTCGCAGCGCCCACGACCGCGGCACCGCCGTCACCGTCACGCTGCCGCTGCACCCGCCATCACCATCGTCATCGCCATCGTCATCGTCATCGTAATCGTCATCCGAGCGGGCGATCTCCCGGCGCATGAAACTCCCGCTGGCCGGGTATATACGCATTCCCTGCCCATGCGTGCGACCGTATCGAGAACGATCGGCATAATGCTGGCGCTCTGCGCGCTGGCGACTTTCGGCTTCGCGGCGTCTCCCGAGCGTCCGGGCCGTGCCGTGACGCCGCTGGATGCCGGCTGGAGCTGCGTCACGGACGACGGCCCCGTCGCGGCGGTGACGCTGCCGCATCGCTGGCCGACGGAGGCGCGGCGCGCCCGCTACACCCGCGAGATCGTCTTCCCCGACAAAATGGAGGACGCCGGCCGCTGGCTGGTGATCGAGCAGCCGGTAGGCGTGCTGGAGGTGTGGCTCGATGGGCAGCGGGTGGGCCGTGTTCTCGGCAACGGGCTGACGCGCCGGATTCGCCTGCGCGGCGCGGCGCAGGCGGCGCACCGGCTCGAGTTGCGGCTGGACCGCGCCGGGATGCCGCCGCCGCTGGCCGCCGCCGCCGGCGGTCTCGGGTCCGTCAGCCTGGAGCTGGCGCCGGCCACCCGCATCGAGTCGCTGCGCCCGGAATTCAATCCCGCGCTGCAGACCCTCACCATCAGCTATCGGCTGGTCTCCGCAGCGCCGGAAAACGCCATCCTGCGCCTGCGCGTCACCGCGCCGAATGAGCGGCGCCCGGTCTACGAGCAGAATCTCTCGGTGGCGATTCCCGCCGGCACGCTCACCGGGGACCGCACGGTCTCCCTGCGCCGCTTCACCCTCTGGTCACCCGACGCGCCCGCGCTGTACCGGCTGGAAGCCACCCTCACCCGCGGCGGCCGCACGCTCGACCACTGGGTGCTGCCTTGCGGGCGGTGCGACTTCGCGCTGAACGACACCGGCGCCCGCGTCAACGGCAAACCCCTGACGCTCAAAGGTCTGCGCCTGCCCGGCGGCTTGCCGCCGCTGGCGGACACGCTGGAGCGCGAGCTGCGGTTGGCGCGGCAGGCGGGATTCAATGCGCTGATGACGGAAGGCGCCGCCCCGCCGGAGGCGCTGCTCGCGCTGGCGGATACGCTGGGCCTGTTGGTCATCGCCGACGTGCCCCCGGCGACCGCCCCCGCCGGCGCGGACGCGGCGCCCTCCCTGGACCTGGCGGCGATGATCGAGCAGTGCGGGCATCATCCCAGCCTGGCCGCCTGGAGCTGGGCGAATTCGGCCGCGCTGCCGCAGGAGCTCGTCGCCCTGCGCCTGCATGACCGCGTGCGCTACGCCCTCATCCGCGCCGGGGCGCAATCGCAGGCCTATGGCCCGGTCTCGGCGCTGGGCAAGCCGTTCGTGGAGATCGAGGGCAACGACCTCGCGCGCGCGGAGGCACATTCGCCGCTGCTCGCCAGCGGGCTGGACGGCGGAACGGACGCGGGCGCGCTGGAACGGCTGCGCGCCGCCGTGGAGACCGTGCGCCGGGCGGAGCGGCCGCTGGGCTACTTCGTGCGCACGCCGGCGGGCGCGGCGCTCACCGGCCTTGGGGACAAGGACGGCGCCCCCACCCGCCAGTTCATCGCCGCCGCCTCCTATAATCAGCCGTGCATCATCGTACTGCGCGCCGTGAAGGCGCCAGCGGGCCTGGCGCTGGACGCCATGCTCATCAATGACCTGTCCCTCACCGGCGACTACCGCCTCTTCGGCCTATATTGCCTGCCCGACGGCGCCTGCGGGCTCATCAACCAGGAGATCACCCTCACCGGCGTCCGCGCCCAGCCCCTGGCCCCCCTGGCGGGCGTGATCTTCCGCGACCCCGGCACCTACCGCGTCCAGCTCGCGCTCGCCGACGACGACACCGTCCTCACCTCCGCCCAGCTCACCGTGACGGTAACCGGCGACGACCCCTGATCATCGTCGCGATCCCGTTGTTGTCCGCTCAGCCCCGCGGCGAGGGCCGCCTGTCGCGGGAGTGAGGCACAGTGGCAGGACTGCCGCCGCTGCCCGCCGAACCAATCCCGCACAGGAGGCTGCCATGTCCTTTCTCGAGCTGGTGACGAACCGCTACAGCGTGCGGAAATATGACTGCCGCCCCGTGCCCGCCGAGGTGCTGGCGCGCATCCTGGAAGCGGCGCGGCTCGCGCCGTCGGCGTGCAACACTCAGCCGTGGCGCTTCTTCGTGGTGACGAACGCCGCCGCCCGCGCCGCCCTCTTCCCGCACGAACGCCAGGCGTGGATCAGCGCCGCCCCGGTGGTGCTGGTGGCGTGCAGCTACCCGGCACACGCGTGGAAACGCGCCTATGACGGGAAAAACCACGCCGACGTGGACCTGGCCATCGCCATGGAACACCTCGTCCTCGCCGCCACCGAGGCCGGTCTGGGCACCTGCTGGATCTGCGCCTTCGACCCCGCCGTCTTCCGCCAGGTCCTCACCCTGCCCCCCGACATGGAACCCGTCGCCGCCACCCCCCTCGGCTACAGCCTGGATACCCCCCGTCCCAAACACCGCAAGCCCCTGGCGGAGATTGTCACCTACCTGCCCTGATCCCAACCATACTCGTGCTCGTACTCATACTCGTGCTCGTACTCGAAGGGACTCCCCAATAACTCCCCGCTCCCCCCGGCGGGCGAGACGCCGTCGCGCCGCCGCACCTGGGGCCGCGGAGTTGTACTCCGCAGTTACCGGGTGCGCTGGCGGGCATGCGCGGGGACGGAGCGGTGCGGTTGCACCACGAAGTCAGGAAGACGGGAAGGTGGGGGGACAAGGGTGAGGTGACGCGCGGGAGGGGTGGGGCGAGGCATCACCGGCCCTTCCGCGCGTCGCCTCACGCCCCCGCCCAATATCCGTTATAATAACCCCATGGCACGCAAAGACACCACCGAGGAGAAGCTGGCGCGGGTGGCCGCGGCGGAGCACGCCGGCGACGACGCGGCGCTGGCGCGCTGGCTGGCCGACGCCGGGCCGGTGGCGGCGCGCGCGGCGGAGGCGATCGGCCGGCGCGGGAGAGAGGATGCCATCCCCGCGCTCGTCAGCGCCTTTCCGCGCTTCCTGCGCCATCCGGAGATGGACAAAGGCTGCCGGGCGAAGGAGGCGATCATCTCCGCGCTGGATGCCCTGCGCAACGGCGACCCCGCGCCCTACCGCGCGGGACTGTGCCACGTGCAGCTGGAGCCGGTGTGGGGCGGGCGGGTGGATACCGCCGTCTTCCTGCGCGCCGCCTGCGTCACCGCGCTGGCGCGCCTGCACCCGGCGGAGGTGCGCTTCGATATCCAGCCCCTGCTCTACGACCCCGCGCCTGCCCCGCGCCAGGCCGCCGTGCGCGCCTTCGCCTACCTGGGTGGCGAGGAGAGCGAGCTGCTGCTGCGCGGGAAAATCCTCGCCGGCGACGACGAACCCGACCTGCTGCGCGAAGCCTTCGCCGCCCTCCTCACCATCGCGCCCGAGCGCAGCCTGCCCTTCGTGGAACGTGACCTGTGGGGCGATGACGCCGCGCGCCGCGAGCAGGCGGCGCTGGCGCTGGGCGCGTCACGCGCCCCGGCGGCCTATCCGCGGCTGCGGGCGCGCTGGGACGCGAATACCGATTTCGCCCTGCGCCAGCCCCTCCTGCTCGCGCTCGCCCTCACCCGCACCGGGGAGGCATTCGACTTCCTCCTCGCCCAGCTTGCCGAGGGCGGCACCCTCGCGCTCCTCGCCTGCGATGCCCTCGTCCCTTACGCCGCCGACCCTCGCGCCCGCGAACGCATCGAGGCCGCGGTCACGCGCTGCCACAACCCCAAACTCGCCGACCGCTATGCGGAACACGTCCCCCCGGCACCGTGAGCGCGGCACAAAACGCGGAGCGGGGCGCTGTCCGCCTGTCCGGCGCGCACGGAGAACACCCCGCACGCCGGAAAGGGTTTTCCCGCCGCCGCGCCGAATACCTCTCTCGTGCGGCCTGACGCACGGAGGCCTGAGCGATGCGCAAATGTCCACAATGCGGGGCAGCCTACGGCGATGACGACCTGCGCACCATGTGCAGCGCGTGCCTGGTGGGCCTGGAGACGGCTGACGACGCCGGCGCGCTGGCGGAGATGGCACGACCGGGGCCGATCTCGCTCGGGCCCATCATCACGCCCGCCGCCGGGCCGATCGGCCTGCCGGAGATGACGCTGTCGGCGCCCCCGCCGCCCACGATTCCCGGCATCGGCCTGCCGGAAGCCCCGCCGCCCGTGCTGCCGGAGATCGCAGTGCCCGCGCCGGCGGATGCGCCGCCGATGGAAGCCCCGCCCGCGATGGAGGCGCCGCCGCCGATGGAAGCCCCCGCGCCCCCGCCGGCGGCCGAACCGCCGCTCGCGCTGGAGGACCTCGTCGCCGCCGAGCTGGCCGCCACCGCCCCCCGCGCGCCAGAGCCGCCGCCCACGGCGGCGCCGCTGCCGGAACCCCCGCCCGTCGTCGTGCCGCCCGTGGTGACACCGCCGCCGGCGACGGGGCCGGAGGAGCTCCGACTGCCGCCCGCGCCCGCCGCCTTCGAGCTGCCGCCCGCCAATCCGACGCCCCCGCCGCTGCGGCGCGAGGCGCCCGCCGCGCCGTCCGGCGCGCGCGACTGGAGCAGTGCGGCCGCCGAACCCGCGCCGGTGACGACGCACCTGCTGGACGACGGCGCCATGGCCGCGGCGCGCGCGCGCGCCGGCGGCTTCGTCTTCCTCGCCATCCTCTGCGGCGCCATCGCGCTGGGCACGCTGTTTGGCACCGCGCCCGGCGAGTTCGGCTTCTTCACGCTGGCGCTGCTCACCGGGCTGGTGATCGGGGTGATCGTCTTCATCCGCAAAGCGATCTACTACAGCGCCATTGAGGCCGTGGAGATGGCGCCGCCCTATCAGCCGGTGCTCGGCGCGCCGCTGCCGGTGAAGGTCGCCATCGCCGTGCTGCAGAGCATCCCCGTCACCGACGTCGAGGTGACCCTCACCGCCCGCGAGCGCGCGGTGAACCGGGGCGGCAAGCATGAGACCACCTTCCAGGAGGAACTTTTCACGCAGACCGTGCGGGTGGACGCCGGGGGGACGTGGAACGGCGGGCAGGCGGTGCACTTCACCGCGCCGCTGGTCATCCCCGCCGATCTCCCCGCGTCCTTTGCCGGCAAGCACAATTTCATCGAGTGGACGGCGACGCTGTGGGTGGGCATCCCCGGCTGGTATCCGGATATCCGCCACACGTTGCCGCTCACCGTGCGTCCGCTGGTGGCCGGCGTGCCGCCGTTGGCCGTTGCGCCGCGCACCTTCCCCCTGCCGATGCTGGGCGATCTGCGCGCGCAACTGCAGCTCACCTGCGCCACGTCGGAGGGATGGCCGGTGCTGCAGGCGGGCAGCGACATCCCCTTCACGCTGACCATAGACCCGCTGGAAGCGACGGCCAACCAGCGCCTGCGTATCGAGCTGGGCTACCATATCACCGGCGCCGGCGATGATGAAGGCCGCGCCGTCGCCGTCACCGGCTTTCCCGACGGCTGGGGCGCCGGCCCCGGCTCCTTCACCGAAAAACTCCCCATCCCCGGCGACGCGCCGCTCAGCTACGACGGCCGCCACCTCCGCATGCGCTGGACGCTCACCCTCCGCCGCGAAATCCTCTGGCAGCCCGACCAGGTGCAAACCTTCGACGTGATCGTCGTCCCGGCGGCGATTGCGGCGGAAGCGTATCTCGGCAATGCAGAGCGACGGAGCTGGTAAACCGCCCGCCCGAAAAGTATGCTATACTGTATTATTACTTTCCGGGTTACCGGGGGATGGCATCGGAGGGATATCATGCGCAGAGATGGTTTTACGCTCATCGAGCTGCTGGTGGTGATCGCGATCATCGCGATCCTGGCCGCCATTCTCTTCCCCGTCTTCGCCAAAGCGCGGGAGAAGGCGCGGCAGACGCAGTGTCTGAACAACGCGCGGCAGATCCTGGTGGCGATCCAGATGTACGGGCAGGACCATGACGAGATGCTGCTGCCCAACCCGCCGGGGGTGGCCTGGGCATCGCTGCTGACGGCCTATAACGGCCCGAGCATCTACGACTGCCCGACGAAGACCGGCAAAGGCACCAACCAGGCGCCGGAGTACGGGTACAACATGGACCTGCTGGCACTAGCCATCGGCGACCTCTGGAATCCGGCGGCGACGATCATGCTGACCGACCTGAAAAAAAGCGCGACGAACGCCACCTACTGTCTCGCCGACTTCGATACCGAGGTGGACCTGCGGCATAATACCGGCGCCATCCTCGGCTGCGCCGACGGGCACGTGGGCTACGCGCCGAAGGACGCGGCGAACATCTACTCGGACACCCTCATCTTCGCCGGCTACTGGCTGGCGCACGACCAGGGCGACTACGTGGCGAGCATGGCGGACGCGGCGTCGTCAGCCAGCCGCCTCACCGCCGGCCCCGCCACCGATATCCCCGCCGCCGTCTTCGCCGGCGGCAGCGTGCCCAACATCGTACGCGTCACCTGCGACTACAAATCGGAGGATACCTGGAATAACGGCTGGTCCTGCGCCGCGTTCTTCGACAGCGGCGCCGGCACGCCGACTGATCCGCCGGACGCGTCCATCCAGTGCGGCGTCGGCAGCCACAGCGGCCCGCAGTACTACTTCATCCGCGCCAACGGCGTCTACAAGGAAGTGCGCGTCTCCCCGCAGCGCGCCACCGCGGCGGAGTACATGAACGATATCCAGAGCACCGCCGCGCAGAAGATCGCGCTGAAGATCGTCCGCGGCCGCGAAGCCACCCTCACCGCGCTCAACACCGGCAACGTCCCCGGCAAATTCACCGTCAGCGTGGACGGCGATTGCGGCAGCCTGCTGTCCAACACGAAGGTGCGCCTGTGGTGGACCACCGGCAACGCCACCTGGCCGCGCCCGCTGGCGACCATCTCGAAGGTGCGGTGGTTCCGCTATAATTGAGGCGCGTTCCCGGCCCCAGCGCTTTCGCCGTGCGCGACCTCCCCGCTGTCATCGGGGCAGGCTTCCCCCGGCCCCACCCCTCGGTGGGGAGGGGACGGGCGGACAGGATGTCCGCGCTCCGATGCTCCCCTCCCCTGGGAGGGGAGCGTGATGCGCGGAGAGTCAGGGCGCGACGATCGTCACTCGCGCCGGTCGCGCGGTGCCTTCCGTATCGTAGGCTTCCACGTCCGCCGTCTCTTCCGGGAGCGGCAGGGTACATTCCCGTTCGATGATCTCGCCGGGCTCCAGCGCGTACGGCCACCGCGCGCCATCGGGCAGCGCCATGCAGCCCTCGGCGCGGGTGGCGCCGTCGTTGCGCAGGGCGAGGCGGAGGGTGACGCGCGTTTTGGTGCGCGCGATGATCTCCAGGCGGCCGCGCACCAGCGGCGGCGGGGCATCGGTGATGCCGACGGGCTGGAGCTGAAACGCCGCTCCGGGGGCGGGACGGAAATCGCCCCAGGCGGGATCGAGGAAGACGGAGTCGTCCGTCACCACGTTCTCGCTCAACGCCAGCCAGGGTTTGTTCACCGCGTCTTCCGGCCAGCCGTAGCGCACCGGCTCGCAGCCGACGCAGCGGTTGCGCGCGACGATGTTGCCCTCGGGCGGCACGCCGCTGCCCACCGCGTAATAGGGCAGGATGGCGGCGATCTCCGGCATCTCCAGCGCCCAGGGCATCGCCTCGATGCGCTGGCGCATGGTGACGTTGACCATCTTCTGCCAGATGGGGTGCGGGCTGACGCCGCGGGCGTCGAAGCAGACGGCGCCCTTGCAGCCGATGAAGACGTTGTCGTGGATATGGAAATCGCGCCCGCCGCCCAGCCAGATGGCGTCGCCGCCCCACACCACGTTGCCGGCGATGTCGTGGCCGCTCACGCAGTCATCCATGTAGATGGCGCTGGTACCCAGCCCCAGGCCGCCCATGTGGTGGATGAAATTGCCGCGGATGACGTTGCCGCGGAAGGTGTAGTCGCGCCCGGTATAGATGGCGCCGGCGTCGCCGGTCTCCAGGCAGACGCGGTAGATCTCATTCGCCTCGATGGTGACATCGTTGCCCCAGTAGAGGATGCCTTTGTGCGGGGCATCGTGGATGAGATTGTTGGCGATGCGCATGCCGACGCCATTGGCATGCACCCCCGCCTGGTAGGTGCGCGACCAGCGGGCGTAATGGTGCAGGTGGCACTGCTCGACCACATGCCCCGCCGGGGTCAGCGTTTCGCGCTTGCCGCCTTTCACGTCTATGGCGCCGTCGCCGGTGCCGTAAATCTCGCAGCCATAGACGGTATGCGCCGTCCCGCCGCGGATGACGATGCCCAGATTGCCCAGGTTGCGCAGCGTGCAGCGCTCGATGCGCACCCCCTCGCCGCCATCCACCACGATGCCGCTGCCCCGCCCCGCTTCCAACGTCAATCCGGCTAGCGTGACGTGTGACGCGCCGTCCAGATGGAGCAGCGGCTGCTCCAGCACGGAGACGAGCGCCTCTTTGCCATCCTCCGGCGGCCAGAAATAGAGCACTCCCCGCTCCGCGTCCACGTAACACTCCCCCGGCGCGGTGAGTTCTTCCAGGATATTGAGGAAGTAGAAGCGCTGGTCGGGCTTGAAGGCGTAGAGGCCGTGCGGGGGGGCGGTTTCGATGGTGCGCGTCTCCGGGTCGAGGCGCGTCACGCGCTCGTAGCTGTTCGCCCAGTCGTAGCACCAATAGCCGTGCACCCACAGGTTGTCGTTCGGCGCCCAGCGGCGCGGGCGGTCGCCATCGTACAGGAAGCCGCCGGCGAGATCGCCCACGTGCTCGCTCCACTCGCCGGCTTTCGCCGCCACCACGCCGGCGATGCGGGTGAATGCCCCCGCCTTCGGCCACTGCGCCACCGTCATCGGCCGGCCGGCGTAGAAAAGCTCCAGGTGCGCCGGGGTGATCCGGCAGCCGAAGCCGCGCCGGCTGAAATGACCGCAATCCGCCACCCCCGCCGCGCGCAGATCGGCCACCCGCACGTGCGCCCGCGCCGCCGGCTCCAGCCGCGCGAGGGCCGCCGGGTCCGTCACCGGCTGAAAGTCGGTGATCGGCACGCCGCCGAGGAGGCGCGCGACGGCGCCCTCCTCCGCGCGGATCACCACCGGCGCGGCGGCCGTGCCGCTGTCCTCCCCGGTGAAGGTGACGGTGTCAGAGAGCGGATACGCGCCCGCCGCCAGCCACAGCGTCGCCCCGACAAGCGGGGACCCGCCCCGCGCGGCGCGGTACGCGCGCCGCGCATCCCGCGCCTCACCAAGCGTGGCGAAGGGGCTCTGTCGCGACCCATCGCCCTGGCCGGGAGCGGCGGTGGGATTGATGAACAGGTGGAGCATCATTTTCTCTCCATGTGTGACGGCAGCGCTGATTATGGGGTCCCCAGTGCGCGAAGCGCCGCGAGAGGCGGGGCATCGGCGCCGAGGACAGTGGCAAACAGCCTGATCGCCTCATTCCGCGCCGCGGTGGCGCCGGCGGCATCACCGGCGGCGGAACGTGCCACGGCCAGTGACAGCCACAGCCGCGCGTCCGCGGGTACGTCGCGCTGGCGCATCTTCCCCCGTTCCTGCTGCGCCTCACCATACAGTCGCAGGCTGTCCTGCACAGCGTTGCGCCCCTCCGGCGTCGTTGACGCATACCCGTGCTGATAGCGCAGCATCGCCAGATTCACCAGGATGGGGGAGGCATCCGCCGCGCCGTTCCGCGGATGTGCTGCCCCGTCCGGTTTCCCGGGCATCTGCTCCCGCGCCGCCGCGCAATGGTCTATCGCTTTGCGCAGCCAGGCCTCCGCGTCCGCGCCGTTCCCCTGGAGTATCAGGCATGCCGCCAGGTTATTTTCCGCTAACGCGATGTCATAGGTCATCAGTGCCGTGCGCCATGCGTTATTCCCTTTGTCGTTTGCTAATGCTTCTTCGCGCAGGGAAACAACCTGGCGCAAAGCTTCTGCGGCCTTCGCCAGTGTGTTCTGTGCCGTCGCTCGTTGCGCGTCATTCACCGCGGAAGGATGTCCGGGAAGAGGTAGTGTCAGTTCAAGATGCGCTAACGAGAGTCCTGGGCGCAGCAGCGGTCCGTCGCCGCGCAGCAGTTCCTGGTACTGCTGGACCTGCATCAATGCCCTGGCGGTAAGGTATGGTGGCCGGTCGTGTGGCGACAGGCGCGTCTCATCACCGACCATGTCGCGCAGGAGGGTTTCCGCCTCCGCGGCGCGCCCCTGCGCGGCATAACATTCGAGCAGCGGGAGCGTCAATGACAGGCTGACCCTCCCCATCGTCTTTTTATACACGGTAGACATGCGCACCGCATACGGCTCGGCATCCTTATCGCGCCCCTGCAGGGCATACATGTAGGCAATATCGCCATTGATCTCGCCGATCTCATCCCCAAACGGCCCGTTGGCTTTCTCGGTCACCGCGAGCCATTTCCGGTACATCGGCTCGGCTCGCGCGTATTCGCCCGCGTTGCAGAACGACCGCGCGGCAATTTTCGCCGCCGAGCGCGTATACGGCGAAGCCGCGCCCTGCGCTGTTTCATAATCGGCGATCGCGCGCAGGAAGGCCTCTTCGGCTTTCGCGGGCTGCCCACAAAGCAGGTGCACGCCGCCGAGATCAAGCCGGACACCGGATGCCTGCATGCTCTTCGGACCATGCGCGCGCTCCGCGATGGCAAGCGCGCGGCTCATGATCTCCACCGCGCCGTGATCCTTCGTCACCGCCGCTGACACCCATGCCAGTGCCCGCAGCGTTTCGATCAGCCGCGGATGCTCCTGCCCGTCACGCTGTTCCTGCAGCGCCAGCGCCGTGCGGTATGCCCGGGCGCTCTCCGCCGGTTTCGCCGTGTACCGATAGGCTTGCCCCAGGCCAAGGTGGCTGTCAATACGGCGATCGTCCGTATCGGCTTCTTCCACGGCCCGCGCATAGAGCCTGGCCGCTTCGTCATACTTGCCGCGTGTCTCCGCCGCCTTCGCCATCTGCATGGTGTTTTCCCATGGCGACGGTTGCGCCAGCGCCGGGCCTGCCAGGCACAGCAGGCAGATCAGCCAGCAGGTCATCCTTTTCACGCGACGGCCTCCTTTCGCGATGCATCCCTGTTAGGCTATCACCAAGCTCCCCATTGCTCCCGCGCCTCGGCAGACATGGCAAGCGGCGAGATTGATGAAGAGATGGCGCGTGGGCGTGATCCCCACATCAGGAGGCGGCTTCCGCGGGGGCGTCGGCGAGCTGCGAGGTGCAGCGCGGGCAGCGCGTGGCCGCGAGCGGGATCGTCGACAGGCAATACGGACAGTCCTTCGTGGCGGGCGCCGCCGGCGCTTCCTCCTGCTTTTTCAGCCGGTTCACCGCGCGCACCAGCAGGAAGACGGCAAAGGCCACCAGGATGAAGTCAATCACCGTGTTGATGAAGATGCCGACGTTGAGCGTGGGCGCGCCGGCGGCTTTGGCCGCCTGCAGGCTGGCGTAGGCCTGGCCGTTCAGGCTGATGAACAGGCTGGAAAAATCCACCTTCCCCATCAGCAGCCCCAGCGGCGGCATGAGGAGATCGCCCACGAACGAGCTGACGATTTTGCCGAACGCGCCGCCGATGATGATGCCGATCGCCAGATCGAGCACATTGCCGCGCATGGCGAACTCTTTGAATTCCTTGAACATGGTTCCCTCTTTCACTCCCACAAGATGCGGACCGGTTCTCCGCGCAATACGCCGGCATCCGTCACGCTTCCACCACCACGCTGTCGAGGATCCCCACCGCGGCGACCGTGGCCGCCAGCACGCCGTCGCGCCACTCCCACGTCAGGCCCTCCATGCGCGGGGCGAGGTAGACGGTTTTCGGCCGGTGCGCCAGCGTGATGCGCAGCGTCACCGGGCCAACGGGCGGCACCGCTTCGACGATGCTCTGCTGCGGGCCGGTGGGGTGGGCGCTGCCGGTGTTGAAGAGGTGGGCGATGAGCAGGTTCCCCTTGCGGCGCAGCATGAGGTGCAGGCGGGCCGGGGCGTCCATCGCCACCTGGAAGTCGGGGGCGAGCAGGTCCAGCAACTCGCCGACCAGCGCGCGGGTGCGCGGGTAATGGGTGGCGGCGAAGTGGCTGAAGAAGGCGCTGTGGAGCGCGAGCACGGCGCCGGCGCCGACGCGATTGAGGGTGATGACCGGTTGATCGGTGTCGTTGTAGCCCGGCTCCTGCTGCCGCATCGCCACGCGCACGGCCCCCGCGCCGGCGAGGGCGACGGGCTGGCGCGGGCCCTTCAGCGTGGTCGCCTCGCGCCCAACCTGCACGTAAAAGTAGCCGTCTTTGGCCTCGCCATCGGGCGTGACGCCGGCGAGATCGCCCCAATCGGCGGCGACGTTCGCGCCGGAGAGGATGACGATGCCGCCCGCCTCCACGTAGGCGCGCACGGCGGCTTTCAGCGCGTCCGGCGGGTTGGTCTGCTCGGGGATGAGGACGAGTTTATACTCCCCGATGTGCGCCATGAGATCGTCTTCCGCGCGCACGTCCACCTGGCAGCCGTTCTCCAGCAGCGCGTGGAGGGCGCCGTTCACCGGCGCCTGGGCGCCCTGCCAGTTCGCCATCAGCACCTCGCCGGCATGGGCGTAAAAGTGCGACGCACTGTGCAGCACGGCGGCCTGCGGCACGCTTTCCGTGCCCTGGCACCACGGCTGGCGGGCGCGGCAGAAGCGCGCCACCTCGGCGAGGGTATCCTGGTGCCAGTTAGTGAGGTGACCGCTGCGCTGCGGGTTGTCGTAAATCTGGAAGGCGCCGCCCAGCGCGATGACGGAGGCGGCCTCCTGGCAGAGATGCGCGACGGGCTTGAAGGTCCAGCCGCCCATGCCGCCCTCGGTGGTGGTGAAGCCCCAGGCCATCAGGTTCCAGCTCAGGCCGCGGCCGTCCATGAAGCGCCCCTCGATGAGCGAGCTGTTCAGCCCCCACGACCAGGAGAAATCGCCGCTGAGGTAGTCCACCGGCACCGTGATGGCGTCCGGCTGGCCGACGGTATACATCCAGTTGCTGCACACCAGGCAGGAGGGTTTCGCCGCGTGCACGGCGTCGGTATATTTCCGCACGTGCGCTGCAAAGAGCCGGCGGTGGAAGGCCGCCCACTCCGCCCAGTGCGGCGCGTCCGGCGCGGCGGGAATCTCGGCGATGCCCGTCTCCGCGGTGAAGGCCGCCGTGCAGCGGCCGCAGTAGCAGGCGCGCACCGCCCAGTTCTCGCCGTCCACCCAAAAACCGTCCACGTCGTATTTCTCGATCAACTCCAGCAGCTGCGGGATCATCAGCTCGTCGGTGTAGCCGCTCAGGTTGCAGGTGCCGCCGGTGACGAAGCCCTCTTTGCCGGCCGGCTCGCCCGGCGGGCCGACGCGCGCCCAGTCGGGGTGCAGCTCGATGGCGCGGTTGTCCCACACGCCGGAGTAGTGCATCACCAGCGGCAGGCCCAGGTCGCGGGTGACGTCGCGATGGATGCGCAGGGCATCCCGCACCATCCCCGGCGAGGTGCTGCCCACCGCCGTCGGCCAGCTCGTCCAGCCCGCATGCCCCTTGCAGTCGCACTGCACCCAGTCCGGCCGCACCTTTTCCAGCTCGGCGCGCAGGTGCTCGTCGGTCAGCGCCGCGCCCAGCTCGGTATCCTTCGCCCCGGCGTGCAGATCGTAGTGCAGGCCGAAAAACACGTCGAGATGCCAGTTCCGTCCCGGTTCGTTGGCGTTCCAGGGGGTGGGGTTACGTCGCATGGAGTGCTCCTTGATATGTATTCACCGCAGAGAACGCGGAGCGCGCAGAGAAGTATTTTTGCCTTTCGGCGAAAGGAGCGGAATCCCTCTTATGAAAATCCTGGTAAAGGGGGACAGTTGACGCCTGGTCAGTTCCTGGAATGTGATGTCGACCGGCGACATGATGTGCGGACAACTGTACCTTGCCAGGCGTTGACTGTCCCCCCTCGGATATGCACGCCAGGAGGGTGCCTCCGCCAGGACGGCAGGGAGGTATAAGAGGATTGCCACCAAAGACGCGGCACCCGGAATCGCTCCCGGGCACCACCCCAATCCAAAATCAAAAATCCCAAATTTAAAATGCAGCGGAGTCGGCCGATAAGCCGGATTTTGTCGTGGGTGGTTATCTGTCTTGGACGGCCGTTGCCGGCCGCCTCCAGCGGGACACCCGGATGTCTATGGCGGGCCACCATTCCCCGATTGGGTACGGGGGCACCCCTACTGTCCCTTGCTCCACGTGGGGTTTGCCAGGCCGGCGCGTCACCGCGCCGCCGGTGCGCTCTTACCGCACCATTTCACCCTTACCCCGATGGGAATTCCCAACGGGAACTTCCCATCGAGGCGGTATTTTTCTGTTGCACTGTCCGTCGGGTCACCCCGCCTCGCCGTTAGCGAGCACGCTGCCCTGAAGAGTCCGGACTTTCCTCCCCGATCACTCGGGGCAACCACCTGGCCGACTCCAGGTGTATTATACACGATATGGGATTATTATTCACCGCGGAGCGCGCAGAGGGCGCAGAGGGATCATTTTTCCTTTGGAGATACTCAGAAAAGCGGTGACTGACTGCGCATTACCCTCCATGCGGATGCGCCGGCAGCGCTCTCGATACCGGCACCTCCTATCTGGTCGTTCTCGCATACTCTCAGTAATGCGTTGTCTGTCACCGATTTACCTGCGGTGAAACTACAGCGTCTTCCGCCCGACGGCGCGTTCCAGCGGGCGCTGCAGGGCGCGGGTGAAGAGGGATTCGCGCGGGGAGAGGGGGGATACGAGGATGGTATAGAGACCCAGGCGCTTGCCGCCCCAGATGTCGGTGAAGAGCTGGTCGCCGATGATGGCGGTGGTGTCGGGGGTTGTCTCCAGCATCGCCATCGCGCGGCGGAAGCCGTGGGGCAGCGGTTTCAGCGCGCGGGTGATCCACGGCAGGCCGAGGGCGTCCGCCACCGGGCGCACGCGGCGGGCGGTGGCGGCGTTGCTGATGATGCACGCGCCCACGCCCGCCGCGCCCAGCGACGCCACCCACGCGGCGGTCTCCGGGGCGACCTCCAGGCTCTTCCAGGGAGTGAGGGTATTGTCGAGATCGAGCAGCAGGCCGCGGATGCCGCGCGCGGCCAGCGTGCCGGGCGCCAGCAGGTCAACGCGGGCGATCATCAGATCGGGCTGCCAGTAGGGTGACATGATTTTGAAACTCGCTTCCGAACAAAGAGATCTTCCCTACTCCTGCGCAGCCCCATCTCCCGGGGGGGAGAGGGGGCCGGGGGGGGGGCTTAAGCATCGCTGCCGCACGTCTACATCCGCGTGCGCGCGGTGCCCGCGCATGCGCGTCCGGAATGCGGCAGCGTTTCGAGTACGAGTACGAGCACGCGTATGGTTCAGGTCGTGCGGTCCAGCACCACCCCCACCGGGTAAGTCGGGCACATCCCCTCCTCCACCCAGTCCATCGCCTCCTTCGGCGACTTGCCCCACCAGGTCGGGCAGGTGCAAAGCAGCTCGACCAGGCTGAAGCCGCGGCCGTCGAGCTGCACCTGGAAGGCTCTGGTGATGGCTTTCTTTGCCGCCATGATCGCCTTCGGGGAGTGAAGCGAGTGCCGGGCGATGTAGGCGGCGCCGTCGAGGGTGGCGAGCATCTCGCTGACGCGGATGGGGTAGCCGGCCAAACCGGGCTCGCGGCCCAGCGGCGAGGTGGAGGTTTTCATGCCCGTCAGCGTGGTGGGCGCCATCTGCCCGCCGGTCATGCCGTAGACGGCGTTGTTGATGAAGATGACGGTGATCTTCTCGCCCCGCGCGGCGGCGTGGATGATCTCGGCGATGCCGATGGAGGCGAGGTCGCCGTCGCCCTGGTAGGTGAAGACCACGGCGTCCGGGCAGGCGCGCTTCACGCCGGTGGCCACCGCCGGCGCGCGCCCGTGCGCCGCCTCCAGCATGTCCACGTTGAAGTAGTCGTAGGCGAAGACCGCGCACCCCACCGGGCAGATGCCCACCGTGCGGTCCAGCACCTCCAGCTCCTCCAGCACCTCCGCCACCAGCCGGTGGGCGATGCCGTGCGAGCACCCCGCGCAGTAGTGCATCGGCGTGTCGCACAGGCCCGCCGTGCGGGCGAAGGTCTTCTTCGGGGTATCGGTTGTTGCTATCATCGGCGTATACCTGGCTTTATCAAACAGAACGATCCATCACCATTCAGGAAAACGATGAATCGCATATTCTGCCCACTCACGCAATCGGCGAATTTGATCACGTGCTGCTTCACGGTCCAGACGCTGCGCTTTGTCTGGCCACACATCATATCGGTATTCGACAGCAAAGGCAGTATACCTCATCACTAATACGCGATGAGGCTATCACTTCATCAAGCAGGGCTTCATCATCCGCTGCTTTCTTCATGAGTAGGCCAGCATGCTCTTTATGAAGGTCAGGCTGCGTCATACATGACCTGCCCTTCGCGTTTTGCCCAGTAGAGGGTCGTGCTGGGCGCCTCGCTCCATTTTTGAAAATACGCCTCGCTGACGACCAGCATATCAACCGGCATAGCCAGTGGAGCCAGCGCGCGGCGAAGACGAGTCATCTCCTGGCGGCGGTCGGCGACCTCACGTTCGACGACCAGCAGGTCAACGTCCGAGTCCTCGGTCTCCTCGCCGCGCGCGTAGGAGCCGAAAAGGATGATGCGCAGCGGACGCGCGGTATCGGCCAGGATTTTGATTGCCTCGTCTATCTGCCGTCGTTCGACCATCGCCGACCTGCACTTTCACGCCGCCACCGGCGCCGCCATCAGCTCGCGGATCATCTCCACCGTGATCGCCGCCACCGAGGGGCAGACGCGGTGGGCGGCGCCGACGCGGGCGGGGTCGCCGATGCCGATGGCGCGCATGCCGCCGGCCAGGGCCGCCCGCACGCCGGCCTCCGCGTCTTCCACGGCCACGCAGTGCGCGGGCATCACGCCCAGGCGCGCGGCGGCGATGAGGAAGAGCTCGGGATCGGGTTTGGCCTTGTCCACCCGCGAACCGTCCACCAGGCCGTCGAGCAGGTCGCCGATCTCCAGCCGCTCCACCACGCGGCGGGCGTTCTTGCTGGAGGACGCCACCGCCGCCGGGATGCGCGCCGCGCGCAGCGCCCGCAGCAGCTCGCGCGCGCCGGGCAGCAGGTCGGCGGGGGTGATGGTCTCGATGGCCCGCACGTATGCGGCGTTCTTCGACGCGCGGAAGGCCGCCTTCTCCTCCTCGGAGAAGCGGTCCGCGTGCGCGCCGAGCAGCAGGAGCAGCGAATGCTCGCGGTCCACCCCGCGCAGCGCCTCGTTCGCCCGGCGGTCAAAGGGCACGCCGATGCGGTCCGCCAGCGCCTGCCACGCCCGGTAATGGTATTCCGCAGTATCCACCAGCACGCCGTCGAGATCGAAAATCACGCCGATCATGTGTCGGTCCTCTATCCGGGGCTCACCTCTCCCCCCGCCCCTCTCCCCTACGTGGGGAGGGGGAGAAAGGGGGGATATGCCGGATCTGTTTTCCTGTTTTCGCTCCCCTCCCTTGCCAGGGGAGGGGCTGGGGGAGAGGTTCACCCCCGCAGCACCTTTTCCATCGCCGCCGCCACCTCGTCCGGCGTGGGCACCACGCCGCCGGTGCGGCCGTAGAAGTGCACGGGCGCGCGGCCCTCGACGGCGAGGCGGACGTCTTCCACCATCTGCCCCAGGCTCATCTCCACCACCAGCAGGTGTTGTACGCGCGCGGCGAGGGCGCTGATCTGCGCGGAGGGATACGGGTACAGCGTGATGGGGCGGGCGAGGCCGGTGCTGATGCCCCGCGCTTTGAGCTGCTCCATCGCCGTCATGCAAACGCGCGCGGCGCTGCCGTAGGCGACGAAGGCCGCGTCCGCGTCCTCCGGCACGTCCTCGGTATAGCGCACGTCTTCGCGCGCCATTTGCGCATATTTCTCAGCCAGGCGGCGGTTCACCGCCTCCAGCTCTTCCGGGATGATGTAAAGCGAGTTGATGACGGTGCGCGACCCCTTGCGCGTGCCGCGGGCGCCCCAGGGCAGCGGCGCGGGCAGGGGCAGCGGCGCGCGGGCCAGGCTCACCGGCTCCATCATCTGCCCGAGCACGGCGTCGGCGAGGATGAGCACCGGATTGCGATATTTCTCCGCCAGGTCGAAGGCGTCGCGGGTGAGGTCGTAAAGCTCCTGCACGGTGGCGGGCGCCAGCACCAGCGTGCGGTAATCGCCGTGGCCGCCGCCGCGGGTGGACTGAAAGTAGTCGGATTGCGCGGGGGCGATATTGCCCAGGCCCGGCCCGCCGCGCTGCACGTTCACGATCACCGCCGGCAAATCGGCCCCGGCGATATACGAGATGCCTTCCTGCTTGAGGCTGACCCCCGGGCTGCTGGAAGAGGTCATCACCCGCACGCCGGTGGCGGCGGCGCCGTAGACCATATTGATGGCCGCCAGCTCGCTCTCCGCCTGCACGAAGACGCGGCCGTGCTGCGGCATCAGTACGGACAGGTATTCGGGAATCTGGTTCTGCGGGGTGATGGGATAGCCGAAGAAGCAGGCGCAGCCGGCGTCAATGGCCGCGCGGCAGATGGCCTCATTCCCCTTCATCAACTGGCGCGAAGTGGTCATGGGTTACTTCTCTTCCGACGGAACGGGCCGCGCGTCCCGGTAGACTTCGATGCAGACGTCGGGACAGACGAGGGCGCAGATGCGGCAGCCGGTGCAGCGGCCGGGGTCCACCTGTTCCGCCGGATGCACGCCCCGGCGGTTCATCTCCTCCGCGCATCCCAGCGACTCGTGGGGACAATATTCGATGCACAGCAGACAGCCCTTGCAGCCCTCGGCATTAATGGTGACGTAAGCCATAGCGTATGTTCCTGACGTGCAGCTATTGTAGCACGAATCCGGGGGAATGCGAAATGGCGAGAGCAGGGAGGGACAGGGCATATGCGTCACGCTAGGGTTCGCGTATCTTTCGTCATCGTAGTCGTCCTCGTATTCAGCTACGGGCGGACAGGATGTCCGCGCTCCAATGGGCGCTCCGGTGGGCACGACTCATACTCGTACTCGTAGTCGTACTCGAATACGGGCTTCGCTTCTTCACCGCGTGTCGGATCGCCACGTCCCGGACTGCCCGACGCGCGGCAACACCGCGCTCGGCTTCAGCAGAACCGTTTCGAGTACGACTACGAGTACGAGCACGAACGCTGACGCTGTGATGGCGCGTATGGAGGGACCGGGTGAGATGGAGGACGCCGGAGGCGAGAATTTGTGCGGTCTCACCCGCCGGATATGTTGGGGAGGAGCGATGACGATGATGACGGTGACGACGACGATGACGATGGGGGGGGGAACGGCGCGCCGCCCTCCCGGTAGCTTCGGGAGGGCGGCGCGGCACGGATCAGTGCGGCATGATGGTCGGCGTGGGGCCGGGAAATCGCTGGGGCGGCAGCGCGCAAGTTAATCGAATGATAAGTTCACGCTGTTCCTGCTGCCGGCGTTCCGCTTCATGCTCGTCCTCGTCGGCCCACATCGCTAGGTCCCAGAAGGGACGGCGATCTTCATCCATCCTCCTCACCTCCTTTCCCGCGAAAGGTCGCGTTCCATGATCAGACCCCGCTGTTGCCGGAGGTCGGCCGGCCCGGCCGGCAATGGCCGGGGTTGGTATTCAGGTTATTCCCCAATTTCGGTGGTCTTATCATTAAAATTCCTTAATCTAACGCCCGCAGCGCATCCATCACGCTGTCGGCGGAACCATAGTAATGCTCGGGCAGCGTCTCCAGCCGGCGGGCAACCTCCTCCGGATACCCCTCGCGGCGCACGAAGGCGATCAGCTCGTCTTTCCTCGCGGGGTAGATGGCCCGCGTGATGATGGTGTTGATCTCCTGCAGCGTGATCATGGCACTCGTCCCTCCCGCGTGTTTCGGCGGAGTACGCTACCGCCCCGGCGACCGCGGATTGCCAATCCGCGGTCCCGGTGGCACAATACAGCCTATGACGGAAACACTGCTGGTGGCGACGCGGAATCGCGACAAGGCGCGGGAAATCGCGGCGGTGCTGGGCGACCTGCCGGTGCGGGTGGTGACGCTGGCGGACGTGGCGCCGGAGTTGGATATCGCGGAGACGGGCGCCACGTTCCTGGAGAACGCGCGGCTGAAGGCCGTCGCCGCCGCCCGCGCCGCCGGCCTCATCGCGCTGGCGGATGATTCCGGCCTGGCGGTGGACGCGCTGGATGGCCGGCCGGGCGTCTACTCGAAACGCTACGCCCCCACCGACGCCGCGCGCAACGCGCGACTCCTCGCAGAGCTGCACGATGTGCCCGACGACCGCCGCACCGCCCGCTTCCACTGCGCGGTGGTCATCGCCGGCGCCGACGGCGTGCTGGCGGAGATCGAGGAAACGGTGGAAGGCATCATCACCCAGGCCCCCCGCGGCGAGCACGGCTTCGGCTACGACCCCATATTCCGGCCGCGGGGCGCGACGCGCACCGCCGCCGAGATGACGCTCGCCGAGAAGAACGCCCTCAGCCACCGCGGGAAGGCTTTTCGGAAGGCGGCGGCGTGGCTCAGGGCGTGGTGGGGGCGCGCCGCGGGGCGATGTCCCCGTTGAAAAAAAGCTCCGGCCGTTGGTAGTGCGCCACGCAGCGGAGCGGAGTGGCGCCGCCCCGGCCAATATCTCCACCCTTTAGCGCCACTCCGCTCCGCTGCGTGGCGCACTACCAACGGCCGAGTGCGTAATCGCGTGCCGATCCCCCCTCCCCGGCAGTGCCGCGCCCCCTACTCAATCACCACCAGCAGGTGCTCGGTGAACTCCGGCAGGTAGACGCAGAGGCTGCCAGCGGCGCGGTCTATGGCGACCGGATCGCCGGTGACGGGGTTCCAGGCGCGGTCGCGGCAGCCGTCGCCGGGGATTTCCACCCAGATGTCGCGCAGCGGGATGGGGTCGTCGCAGATGGACTCGAAGGAGTAGCGGTCGCGGCGGGCGGCGATGAACGGCTGGGCCTGCAGGATGAGGCGACCGTCTTTGTCGCCCAGCGACAGCTCCACGATGCCCGGGGCATTGGTGCGCAGCGCGCGGGCGTCGGCGGGCTGGAACGACGCCAGCAGGTTGCGCAGCAGCGCGCGATGCGCGAAGTAGCCGGTGTGCAGATAGGCGGCGAAGAGCTGCGGGGCGATGAGGATGGCCGCGCCCGCTCCCACCCGCGTCACGCCCACCGCCGGGCCGGCCACGTGGTCGGCCGGGCCGTGGAAGTGGCCGTAGTGGTGCGCGCGGGCGCGGACGCAGGCGGAACGCCAGGAGACGGCCAGCGGCTCGACCGCCGGGGTGAAGGCGACATCCACCGCCGGCACGTGCAGGTAGTGGGGAAAGGCGGGCAGGTCCTCGCTCCGCGCGCGGGCGTCGGTGGCCTCGATGAACTCGCCCTGGTCCGCCGACGGCGCGCAGGCCGTCACGCCCAGCATCGCCTGCCAGGCGGCGCGGGCGGCGTCATCGGTGGGCGCCAGGCCATGCGCGGAGGCGACCAGCGTGCCGCCGCGCTCCAGGAAGGCGCGCACCTGCTCCACGAACGCCATCCCGAAGAAGCCGTTGGTGACGACGAGCAGGTTATACGCGTCCAGCGGATCACCCGGCGACACCAGCGCGTACTGATAATGCTCCTCGATGAGCATCTTGCAGGCGCCCTTGTAGGCGTCGTTGGCTAGCGAATAGGGGCTGCTGGTGTCGTTCGTCGCCGCGTTCGCTTCTTCGCCCTGCGGCACCAGCACGGCGGCATCCACGCGCGGCGCCATGCCCACGCAATACGGCTGGCGCGGCTCGATGAAGCGGAAGGCGTCGCCGATGGCGGCATACAGCGCGGGGTCGAGTGTGCCGCTATGCGGCAGGTGGTCGCCGATGCAGCTCGCCAACCCGGCCAGCAGGTGCATGCCCAGCGTCACTTTGAGCTGCGCCGGAGAGGCCACCGTGCCGAAATCGCCCCAGTTCTTCAGGAAGCGGCCGGTGATGCCCACGCAGGGCAGGCCGTACTTGCGGAAGTAGCGCGCGGCCATGGGAAAATACTGCCAGCCGGTCTGGAACGCGAGCGATTCCAGATAAAATTCGCTCAGCACGCCGTGCGCCTTTTCCGCCTCGCCGAACGCGTTGAACGGCCCCATCTCCAGCCGCAGGCCGGGCCGGACGCGGTCCATCAGCGCGCGCAGGTCGCGGGCCACCTGCTGATTCGTCTCGGCGTTGAACCGGCCGTGCTCGGCGTGGCTGCGCGGATCGAGGCCGGCAGCCGCCATCTTCGCCAGGCAGGCAGCGCAGAAGCAGCTCTCCGGCAGGTAGCCGGGCATATCCACGAAGACGCCATCCACCGGGTAGGTTTCCAATACCTCCCGCACGTGGGGCAGGAAGAACGCGTCAATCAGCCCGCCGCGGTTGGGGCAGAGCCACGTCCAGAAGAGCTCGGAGCCGTCCTGCAGCGTCTGACTGTCCACCGGGCTGCCGTCCGGATGCAGCGCCGCCCACTCGGGGTGGAGCCGCGCCTGCACTTCGTTCACGTTCTGGCTGAAGTAGGCCAGCAACTGCACCGGCCGCTTCGCGCACTCGTCAGCGATGGCGCCGAAGAGGTCGAACGACAGCCCGGGGTGCCGCCGGCCCGTCGCCGTGTCGAAGTACGAGTTGCCGTGATGGCACAGCGCGAAGACGACGAGGCTGTTCACCCCCGCCGCTTCCAGCGTGTCGAAGAATTCGACCGCGTCGAACTGCGCGCCGACCGCGACGAAATCGGGGGTGTGAAAATCCAGGTGAATCTGGCGCAGGGTGTCGTACCATTCGGGAAAGGCAGGCATGACGGCTCCGTTTCGGGTTGTGGGTTGGCGGTATTGTAGCATAAGTGGGGGCGGTAGGGTTATTACCCCCCGTTACCCCCCGAATTTGTGCATTCTCGCCAAACGGGGGGTAGTCGTGTGCGGAAGGGTCTCACGCCAAAGCGCCAAGGCGCAAGTTTTTAGCGGTATGCGATTATAACGGTACGGGCGGCAGTATAGTATGAAAACGTCTGTTTGTCAAGGGGCGCCGTGCTGGTCCCTGCACACGGAGCGGCCGGGGGGCAACGCGGCCCTCACCCCCCCTCCCCCTCTCCCAGCGGGAGAGGGGGAGGGACGAACGGGATGGGGTGGGGGTTGGTTTTGGCTCGACGGAGCTTCGCGCGCCGGGGAGGGAGAGAGAACGACGACGATGACGATGACGATTTAGGGGGATGGGGCTTTCTGGATGTGAAAGTGCTGGCGAAGGTTATCGAGATTCACCAATTTATCAGCGCCGTCAGACAGATAAAAGAAGCGGTGGCCGGATGGGTCGGTGCCGAGATCGGTGGCCGCTTTTGCCTGCATGGCAACTATGCCGTCTGCTTGCAGGCGGCAGCGGCCTTTCCAGCCGTGCGGCATGATGAACAGGACGAACGTCGGGTGGTAACGGGCGCCACGGCCGTCATTGAGGGTGTTTTTGGGATCTTCGGCGGTAATGGCGATACCGTCATCGCCGTCGGTGCGCTCCCATTCGGTGGGGGCGGCGGTATACGCGACGGATTTCAGCGTCAAGTCCTTCCCGATATGGGTTGGAACAGCCTGCTGCCAATCAGCCTGAAGCTGCTGCAGCTTCTCCTCACGTGATTGCGTATGCCGAAGGACGACATCACCAGGATGCTCACCGAGCGCTTGCAGAGCGCTACTGGCAGCATACCGCACAGGATAAAAGTAGACTGACGGCATCACGAGATCCGACCAGAAAACGACTGCATAAGGGTCCTGCAGTAAGGGGCGCAGTGCTTGGAACGATTCCGCACCCGTGAACGCCGCCAGTATGCGCACCGCGCGTTCACGATCCCAGCCGTTCTTCGTATGCGTCAGCACAATCGCTTGATCGCGTACAGCCTTTGCGGCCGGAAAAATAAGGTAGCAGACGCTGCCGGACCAAAGATCATGATAGATACCACCGAACGCCTCGATAAATGCAGAGCCTGGTTCGTTTTTGAAAGCGCGCCGTACAGGCACCTGATCGGCGACGTTCCAGGTTGCCCAGCGCTTCACGATATCCTGAATAGTTTTGGCATCCGTGAGCAGGCCGCTGTTATCCAGGATCATCAACGCGTCGGTGGGGGTGGGCTTGACCGGTGTTGCGGTCAGCAGCGCTTCCACCGAGTAGACATAGAGGGGGGCCTGGAGATCAATGACCGCCGGGATGCCGACTTTTCCACCGAAGGTGACTTCCGTATCATCAGGCGAATGCGCCGGGATGAAGGCGAGGAAGGTATGCGTCTTCATGCTTTCCGGAAGCTGCTTTCGATCGCCAGGCAACAGCCGGCAGCGTAATCGGATCGCCGGCTGATCAAATGTGCCTTTCAGCACTTCTTCGACACGCAGCGAAATGACGCGAATCTCTTCTCCCTGCCTATTCAGATCATTCTGGCTTTCCACACAGGTGGCGCGCAGAATGGTTGGCGCGCTGGCGGCCATCCACTCCAGGCTGCTGCCGATGGCGATTTCGGCAAAGGCAGCCACTCCGTAGAGACACAGCAGGCCAAACAATACTCCGTAGCGCATGGCATATCCTTTTGAATACGAGTTATGCTATTAGACTGCGGCAGTCCGCTATTGTTCCGCGCACAAACGCGAGAGACACCGAGGGAGGGTTTGGAGGCAGGTGTTATGAATCCTCCGGACGGGCGAGTGTCTACCATGTATTTAAGCGGTTACACCAGAACTCGTTCGTCGTCAGGCACGCCGCTCCGCCGCGTGCCTGACGACGAACGGGATGGATTGGGGGATATTTGGCGCTACGCGCCGCCTATTCGCTAGCGCAGCCGCAGCGTGATGATCTCGAACGGGCGGAAGGAGAATTCCACCGCGCCGCCCCGCACGGGCAGCTCTTCCTGGTCGCGCTCCAGCAGGTCGGTGCGGGTGACGCGCGCGCAGAGGCCGTTGGTGATGAGGCGGGCGACGCCGCGGCGGCGATAGGCTTCGTAGAGGCGCACGATAAGGCCGTCCCCGTCCTCGGCGCGCTTCACCGACTCGATGAGCAGGTTGTGCTTGTCCAGCCGGAAATAGCTGTGCGCCTGTGCCAGCACGCCTTCCCGCACCGGCAGCGTCGAGACGCGCAGCGGCACGTTCAGGTCATACCCCGCCAGCGGCACCCCGCTGTTCACCACGTCGCCGCGATGCGGCAGCAGGCTGTAGGTGAAGGTGTGCACGCCCATGTCCGCCTCCGGATCGGGCGATTTCGGCGCGCGCAGCAGGGTGAGGCGCAGCACGGACCCCCGCACGTCATAGCCGTACTTGCCGTCGTTGAGCAGCGCCACCCCGTAATCGCTTTCGGAGAGGTCCGCCCACTTGTGCGCGGGCACTTCGAAGCGCGCCATGTCCCACGAGGTGTTGCGGTGGGTGGGGCGCTCCACGTGCCCGTACTGAATCTCGAAGGTGGCGCGGGCGCTGTGCACCGCCACCGGGAAGGCCACCTTCAGCAGCGCGTGTGCCTCGCGCCAGTCAATGACGGTCTCGAAATCGAGGCGGCGGCTGTTGGCTTCCAGCCGGATGTATTGCGTCAGCGTCGCGCGCGGGGTGAGGGCGCGCGCCACCCGCACGCTGGCGCGCAGCGGGCCGTTCTCCGTCACCGTCACCGTCGCCTCGCCCAGCAGGTCGGTGGTCACTTCCTCGGCGAAGGGATCAATGTCCCAGGCATCCCAATTGATGGGATGGTCGTCCAGCAGTTGGAAGAGGTTGCCGACCGCGCCGGGGGCGATGAGCTCGCGCTCCGCCTGCTTGTCGTACAACGATGCCACGCCGCCGCGCGCGTCCAGCGTCACGCGCACCAGGCCGTTTTCCAGCGTCGTCGGCGTGGCGGCCGCCACGTCGCCGATGTCCTCGGCGAAGCGCCCGCGGCGGATGTCGTAGACCGTGTAGCCCATGGCGGGGGCGTCCGCCACCTCGATGAGCAGCCGGCGCCCCCCGTCCTCCTCGCTGAGCTGCGTGCGGTACAGCTCGCCCTTCGGCGCCCGCGCCACCACTTTCGCCGAGCCTTTCCAGGGGATGCTCACCATGCCGCTGCGCGCGAAGGAGAGGGTGTTCCAGATGAGCGCCGGGTGGGCCATGCCGTCGGTGTGAATCTGCCGGGCGAAGGCGTCGGTGGCGTCGGCGATGACGGCATCGGCCGCGTCATGCACCTCGGCATACTGGCGCTGGGAATCCGCATACACCCAGCCGATGGACGAGCCGGGCAGGATATCGTGGAACTGGTTGAGGAGGACGAGCTTCCAGGCGCGCGCCAGCGCGTCCGCCGGATAGGCCGTCGGCCCGGCGGGGTGCAGCGCGGCGAGGAATTCGGCGTCGCGCAGCAGCAGCTCACACCGGCGGTTCTCCCACTTGTTCTTCGCCTGCGTGGTGTAGGTGCCGCGATGGCGCTCAAAATACAGCTCGCCCACCCAGGTGCGCAGGTCGCGCGCTTCCGCCTCCATGCGCGGGAACCACTCGCGCGCCAGGCCCTGCGTCACCCGCGGCAGGCCCTCCACGTCGCGCATGCGCCGCGCCGCCTCCAGCATCTCCGTCGTCACCCCGCCGCCGCCGTCGCCGAAGCCGAACAGGTAGAGCCAGGTGTCGGAGCGGTCCTTGTCGCGGAAGTTGCGCTCGCCATGAAGGAGTTCCTGCGGGGTCATCATGCCATTGTAGGTATCGGCGGGCGGGAAGTGCGCCAGCACGCGCGAGCCGTCAATGCCCTCCCACCAGAAGGTGTGATGCGGGATGGGGTTGAACTGATTCCAGGAAAGTTTTTGCGTGAGGAAGTAGCGGATGCCGCACCCGTGCAGGATCTGCGGCAGCGCGGCGGAGTAGCCGAAGACGTCCGGCAGCCAGAGGATTGTGCACTCCACGCCGAACTCCTCGCGGAAAAACTGCATGCCGTAAAGGAACTGGCGCACCAGCGCCTCGCCGGAGGGCACGTTGCAGTCCGCCTCCACCCACATGCCGCCTTCCGGCTCCCAGCGCCCCTCCGCCACCGCCTGTTTGATGCGGGCGTAGAGCGAGGGGAAGTGCTCCTTCATGAAGGCGTAGAGCTGCGGCTGACTCTGCACGTAGCGATACTCCGGGTACGTCTCCATGTAGCACAGCACCGTGGCGAAGGTGCGGCTGCACTTGCGCACCGTCTCGCGCAGCGGCCACAGCCACGCGGTGTCAATATGCGAGTGCCCCAGCGCGGTGACGTCGCTGGCGGAGGCGGGGGCAGGATCGGCGAAGGCCGCGGCGAGGATGGCGCGGGCGTTGGCATAGCGCGCTTCGCCGCCGCGATAATACGCGTTCACCGCCGCGTTGACGGTATAGAGCAGCCTGGCGCGGCGCGGGGACTCCGCCGGGAGCTGCGCGATGAGGCCATGCAGCACGCGCAGGTCGTGGTACAGGTCCCACGCCGGGCGGTGCAGCCAGGCGATCTCCGCCTGTTTCAGCGTGAAGGGGGTCGGGTTCGCGGGCGCATCCGCGCCCCCGAAGCCGAACGCGCCATTGCCGGCGGCTTCCACGTAGAGGTTGACCTGCGGACCGTCGAGGGTGAAGTCGCGGCGGTTGTCATCCAGGCCCTGCGCGGGCGCGCCCTCCGCCCACACCAACGCCTCCGAGCCGGTGTCAATGAGCGCCGCGACCGTCCGCCCCGCCCATGCCGCGGGCACGTCGCCCTCCAGGTGGAACCACGCCGTGGACCATGCCGGCCCCCACGGAAACCCCACTTCGACGGGCTGATACGCCTGCCGCACGGCGTCCGCGTACGGAATCGGCTCGGCGCACTGGTAGACCGCGACGCGCAGCGGCCGCCGGTCCATCCACAGCGAGCGCGCCAGCTCGTCCACCACGCGCCCGATGCGCTCCAGAGTCACCTGCGGATGTTTCTCCATCACCAACCTCGGACAGTGAGCATGTTTTGGGGAGTATTCTTCGCCCGGACGCGGAAAAGCCCTGCAAGCGCTTCCTCGCCGTTACATATGCGCGTAGGGATATTTCCTACCAGACGTTTTTACGCCGGTCCGGTTACACTGTGACCCAATTACACGCGCAAGCACGATACCGGGGGCAAGTGAGGGGGAACGCGCCGTCAGAGGCTCTTGTTCCCAGGAATGGCCGGCGTGTAACGCCCGCCGCGGGCGGGGGAAGACGGCACACCCGGCAGGAACGCCGCGCGCGGCGTTCCTGCCGGGTGTGAAGGGATCGGCTCCGGGCGCCTTACGAGGAGTGTGCGATGACTTCCCGCAGGCGATGGAGCTGTTCTTCGAGCTCGTCAATGCGGCGATCGGCCACTGCGAAGGGGTCGCCGGCGCCGTCGCGCTTCGCGAGCAGCGTCCACACGGCCGCCGCCACGCCCGCCGCCAGCACGATGCCGCCGAGCACCAGGGCCACCTGGCCCGCGCCTTTACAAGACGTAGACATCATCGTCGTCATCCGATTCCTGTTCACTGAAGATTCGTTTGATGAATGTCAGCAGCTCAATGGGATTGAACGGTTTGGTGAGGTAAATATCTACCCCGTGGGAGTAGCCCTGAAACACGTCCTGATCCTGCGCCTTCGCGGTGAGCATAATCACCGGCAGCGCGCGGGTCGCCGGGTTGGCGCGGATGCGCTTCAAGGTCTCCAGGCCATCCATGTACGGCATCATCACGTCGAGCACCACCAGGTCCGGATTTTCCGCCTCGATCTTCTGCAACGCTTCCCGGCCATCGTACGCGGTGATGACCGTGTACCCCGCACGTTCGAGGTTGACCTGGATGAGCCGCACGATATGACGCTCATCATCAACTGCGAGAATTTTCTTCGGCATTTCCCTGCCCTCCGATAAGTGCTAAGACGGATTGCCCTTTGCCGAACTGCCGACCCGTTCCGAGTATAACAGACGACCCCCCGCCCGTCAACGAACGGTGAGGCGAGATCACGCGTACCGGCCCAGGGGGTGCCGCGGAGCGGCTGGTTTCTTTGACAACGTGACGAAAAAATCGTCGCGCGTCGGCACGGTGACGCCGTGGGGGCGCCGGTCCATATTGTCACGGGTGGTTCTCGCGGTTCTCGCCTTCCGGAGCTCACTCCGCGCGTACAATGCGCCAGAATCCCCAGTTCAGCGTGGCGGCGTAGGTGACCCACAGCAGGTACGGCAGCAGCAGCGCGCCGGCGGAGGGCGAGACGCGCCAGAAGGCAAGGAGCGCCGCGAGGATGGCGAGCCAGAGCCAGAGGATCTCGACCAGCGCGAAGCCCACCTGCCGCAGGCCGAAGAAGAGGATGGACCAGCCGGCGTTGAGGATGAGCTGCATGGTGAAGAGCGCCAGCGGCGCCGCCGCCGCGCGGAATCCGCCCGCCCGCCGCCAGACCAGCCAGGCGGCGATGCCCATCAGCAGGTACAGCGTGGACCACACCGGCGCGAAAACCCAGGCCGGCGGCGTCCATGATGGCTTGGGGAGCGCCGCGTACCAGCCGCCGGGCGCGGTCGCCGGCGCGGTGAAGCGCGCGCCAATCGCCCCCGCCGCGAAGCTGGCGCCCACGAAGACGATGAACATCAGCACCTGTAGCCCACGCGACATGGCAACACCTCCAGATCAATATTAGCACTGAATACGCTTCGCCGATGGCCATTCCCCGAAAAATCGGGTATCGTAGAGCCGCTATGACTACCGACCGTCACGCTCAGCGTCTCGCGACACTGCAAGCCCTGCTCACCGAGCGCGGCCTTGATCTCGCCGTGCTGCACTACGCCACCGATCTGTACTATTACACCGGCTCCACCCAGCCGCTGTACCTGCTGGTGCCGCGCGCGGGGCAGGCGTGCCTGCTGGCGCGGAAGGCGCTGGCGCGCATCGCCGAGGAAGCGCCGGCGCTGCCGCTGCACCCGTTCGCCGGCTCGAAAGAGCTGGCCGCCGTCTTCGCGCAGTACCCCGCCGCGCGGGTGGGGCTGACGCTGGATACCCTCTCCGCCGCCACCTTCCAGCGCCTGCGGCCCTGCTTCGCGGAGGCGGAGACGGTGGATATCGCCGCGGACGTGCGCGCGCTACGCATGGTGAAGGATGAGGAGGAGATCGCCACCCTCGCCCGCGCGGGGAACATTCTGTCCGGCCTGCCGGCGCTGGTGCGCGCGCATGTGACACGCCGCGTCACCGAGCTGGAATTGAGCGCCGCGCTGGAATTTTTCTTCCGCACCGCGGGGCATGACCTGCTCATCCGCTCGCGGCGCGAAGGGGTGGAGATGTCCGCCTGCGGCATCTGCGTGGCGGGCACGCGCACGCTGGCCGGCTCGAAATTCGAGGGCATCGCCGGCGGCGTCGGCCTCTCGCCCGCGGTGCCCTACGGCGCCACACGCACCGTCATCGCCCCCGGCGAGCCGATCCTCATTGACATCGCCTTCGTGCTGGAGGGCTACCACCTCGACCAGACGCGCATGGCCTGCCTGGGGCAGCCGTCGCGGACGGTGACGGATGCCTACGCCGCCATGCTCGACGTGCAGGAACACGTCTTCGACGCCCTCCGCCCCGGCACGCCGTGGGAGGACGTCTATACCCGCGCCGCCGACCGCGCCGCGGAGCTCGGCTACGGGGACGTCTTCATGGGCCAGGGCCGCGAGCAGGTGCGATTCGTCGGCCACGGCGTCGGCCTCGAGCTCGACGAGCCGCCCGTCCTCGCCCCCAAGCTCCGCGCCCCCCTCGCCGCCGACATGACGCTGGCCATCGAGC
>JAKPKV010000037.1 GCA_029553475.1 Armatimonadota bacterium | reverse complement strand
CGCAACGTCAATGCGTGCGATTGCGTCCTCAACAGCTGCTACAGTATCGAGCACGTCGACGCCATCCAGCGGGCAGCGGATAGCGTCGGCGTGGCGTGTACGATCAATCCCGCGGGGGTGGACGATGCGCTGGCGTGGCAGGTGGGCGTACACCTGGCCAGGGCCTACGCCGTCACGGAGGATTTGCGGTCCTCCGTGCAGTGGGCATCGGGGGCGGGGAGCCTGGCATACCGTTTTATCCCGGCGGCCGCGGATGCCGCCGCGGGAGGCATCAGGGGCGGGCGGATGGCGATGGATGAGAGCGCAGGGATTCGGGAGGATCTACGCCTCCTGATGCAGGCGGTACAGGGGGACGGGCGCACCGGGGCACCGGGGCTTTTGCCGCGGGTGGCGGATCTGCAGCAGGCAGTGCAGGCGATGGCGACGGAGCAGCGGCAGTGGCGCGATGAGCAGCGGGAGTGGCGCGAACGCACCGAACGCCGGCTTGACGTGCTGGAGCGGCCCAAGCCCATCGTCGTCACCGAACGGGCGGTGTATATCTCCAGCGCCGTGATCATGGCGGTGCTGGGCGCGCTGCTGATTTTGGTGTTGATGCTCAACGGGCGTTTCGGGTGATTCAACCCGCCCACGCGGGACATCGGGGAAACATGGAAACTTTATGGTTGGCGCTGCCATATTACATTTGCTCAGTGGCCGCGCTGGGCACCACTGCCATGACGGTACTTACGGTGCTGCGCGGCGTCTACCCGCGGCGCATTTTGCTGTTGGGCGCGGGGATGCTCTGTTTGGGCACGTCATTCTTTCTGATTGCGGCGACGGCGGCACCCGGCGGGCATGTAGCACGCGCGGCGGTGGCGTGGCCGATTCGGATGCTGGATGCGGCGGGCGGTGTGCTGTGGGTGACGTGGCTGCTGCTGGCGGTGAAGGCGGCGGTGCGGGTGGAAAAGAAACGCCCCGCCGGGGGATAGTGGCGGGGCGTGGGTGCGTTATCGTTGGGTATGTGGGCGATTATCGCGGGCGTGTGACAGTTCCGACGATAGGTAGACTTACGCGCGG